>JBHCAK010000004.1:0-401939 GCA_041798205.1 Sediminibacterium sp. | reverse complement strand
TTTTAACCGGGGTGCAAAACTACCACTTCCTCAATTACCCTCCAAATCTATCTTCCACTTTTACTCCCTTTTTTCCTCCCCCTCTCCCCCTAAAAACCAGCCCGCCTTTTTTTAAACGGGTTGCAAAGATAAACAGTTTCACTTCTTATCCAAATAAATCATGAAAAATAAAACACACATTTTCTGAAACCCTTATTCACAAAGCGTTTCAGCGGCATATTTTTTTAGGAAAAATATCTTTCCGGGTAAATAACCGCTTCCAGGAACAAGCCTTGCGGCGGCGTGGTAAAATCGGCTTGCGTGCAATCCCGTGATGTGACGATCTTCCTGAAATCATCCATGGTAATCTGTCCCCTCCCCACTTTCAGCATCGTACCTACCAAACCCCGCACCATCCCCCTCAAAAAACGATTGGCCCTCACCCGGTAAATCAGCCCATTCTCTGCCATTTCCCAGGCCGATTGCTCAATCGTACATTGAAAGGTCTTAACCTGGGTATTGCGCTTGGAGAAACTCGTAAAATCCTGGTAATCCATCAGCGCCTTTGCCGCTTCATCCAGCAAATCCTTATCCAGCGGATAAGGGTACAACCAGCCCCGGTCTTTCAGAAAAGGATCCTTGTACCGGTAAATACGATAACTGTAGGCCCGTGCAATGGCATCAAACCGACAGTGAGCATCATCAGCTACCCGGTAAATGCGCTTTACCGCTACATCGGGCAACAGGATGGCATTGAGGTTGTATACATGTTTGTGGTCAATATCCACATCGGTATCTACATGGAAAAAATTCTGAAGGGCATGTACCCCTGCATCGGTGCGCGAAGAACCCGTCAATGAAAAAGGCTGCCTGAACAAAACTTCCAGCGCCCTCGTCAGTTCCGACTGTATCGTACGATGATGGTCCTGCACCTGGAAGCCGCTGTAATGCGTACCCATATATGCCACTTCCAGAAAATACCTTGCCATCATGCGCCTTATTTTGTAAGATGGGGCACAAAAAGGATCACCGTATCTGCCTTATTGCCGTTGGGCACCACATATACCAGGTCGATACCGTCGGCCCCGGCTTTCTCATATATCTTCCTGATAGATGTATTAACCACCGTCTTCTTTTCAATGGTAACCGACGCTGGTATGGGTGTCTTTACTTCTGCAGCCGCTTTTTGCACTACCGCTTTTTGTTCCGGTACCTTTGTCTCGACTGGCTTTTGTTCGGCTGCCTTTGGCTCTTCCGTTTCCTTTACCGTTACTAGGTTACCCTTGATGATGTTGAAGCTCACCATATCAAACAGGCTCCATCCATTATCGACCCCCTGTTTCAGCGAAAAACCGCGGTCATCCTGAGCGATCGGAAAACTGAATGCATATTCTGCAGTACTCCTGGCAAAACCCAACTGTATGGTATAATCGCCGCTGTTCAGCTGTGGTATAAGCAAATAGCCGCTGGCATTGGAACTGTAGGTATTACCATTCAACCTTACATAATAAGGCTGGTTATTCTCTGACTGGATATAAATATACCGTGCATGCTGCTGCGCCTCCATCCTGCTAAAAAGCAACATACCCAATAATAAAAACATTAAACGTAAAATAGTATTCCTGCCTCTCATGAACATTGGTTGTTTCTACAAAAATACTTAAAAACCATACTTACTGCCCAATTCCGGCATTCAAGCCGAAAACCCATTTATCAAATTGTGATCTTTTCAACATACATCTCTGTTATCTTTAGCTCAGAAAAGCTAAAACTATTTCATGAAAAAACTATTACTTGCCATCGCTTTATTTTCGTCGGTCATGGCCTTATCGCAACCGGCTGAAAAGAAAAACGACGGATGGAAAACCATCTATCGCTCTTTTGCAACTAAAGTGAACGACCTGGTTCATACCAGGCTCGACGCCCGTTTTGATTACAAAAAAGCATACCTCAATGGTAAAGTGTGGCTCACACTTCGTCCGCATTTTTCCCCCACCGATTCCCTCGTACTGGATGCCAAAGGCATGAATATTTATAAAGTAGCGCTGGTAAAAGCAACAGGCACACAGGTTCCCTTGCATTATACCTACGACAGCCTGTTCCTGCGCATTAAGCTTGACCGCAATTATAAGAAGGAAGAAGCTTATACGGTATTTATCGACTATACTGCCAAACCCAATGAATTCAGAACCGAGGGCAGTGCAGCGATCTCCGATGCAAAAGGTCTTTATTTTATCAATCCGAGCGGGGAAGAGAAAGACAAGCCAACACAGATCTGGACCCAGGGTGAAACTGAAGCGACTTCTGTGTGGGTGCCTACGATTGACCGGCCCAACCAGAAAAGTACGCAGCTGTTCAACCTGACCGTTCCCTCGAAATATGTTTCATTGTCCAACGGTTTACTGACCAGCCAGGTAAAACATGCCGATGGTACTCGTACCGATACCTGGGTGATGGACAAACCGCATGCCCCTTACCTGTTCTTCATTGGCGTGGGTGATTATGCCATTGTAAAAGACAGTTACAAAGGCAAAGAAGTCAGTTATTATGTAGAGAAGGAATACGAAAAAGTAGCCCGTAAGATATTCGGCAACACGCCTGAAATGATCAGGTTCTTTTCAGAGAAATTGGGTGTGGAATATCCCTGGCCCAAATACAGCCAGATCGTTGGCCGCGATTATGTGAGCGGGGCCATGGAAAACACCACTGCCACCCTGCACCAGGAGAGCGCACAGCAGGATGCCCGTGAACTGATAGATGGCAATGCCTGGGAATCTGTGATCGCCCATGAGCTGTTTCACCAGTGGTTTGGCGACCTGGTTACTGCCGAAAGCTGGAGCAACCTTACCGTGAACGAAAGTTTTGCCGATTACAGTCAGCTGCTCTGGTTCGAATACAAATACGGAAAAGACGAAGCCGCTTTCGAGAATTTCAAAGAAATGCAGGAATACCTGAGAAGTACTGATGTCAATCGCGACCTGGTTCGTTTTTATTACCGCGATAAAGAAGATATGTTTGACAGGGTAAGTTACAACAAAGGCGGACGCATCCTGCACATGCTGCGCCACCTGGTGGGCGATGACGCTTTCTTTGCTTCGCTGAACAAATACCTCACCACTTATAAATTCGGTAATGGCAATGCACACAAACTGAGACTTGCTTTTGAAGAAGTGACTGGTAAAGACCTGAACTGGTTTTTCAATCAATGGTATTTTGGCAACGGCCATCCCAAGCTCGATATCAGTTATGTTTATGATGACGCAAAACAGATCCAGCAGGTGACCATCAAACAAACACAGTCGGGCGACAAAGTCTTTAAGCTACCCATTGACATAGACATTTACCAGGGCAATCAAAAAAACCGTCACCAGGTATGGGTACAAAACAAAACAGATAGTTTTCAGTTTGCAGTTAGCGCCAGGCCCGACCTGGTGAATGTAGATGCCGACAAGATCATCCTGGCTGATAAAAAAGACAACAAAAGCCTGGAAGAATTCATTTTCCAATACAAGCATGCAGCCAATTATCTCGACAGAAGGGAAGCATTGGATTTTGCAAGTAAGAAAATAAAAGAACCTGCAGCTTACCAGCTGGTGTATGAAGCGCTCAGCGATCCTTTCCATCGCATCCGTTCCAAAGCCCTCAGCAGTTTTAGCATGACCAAACCCGATTCGGTTACCATTGCCAGGATCGAAGCCATCGCAAAAACAGATACTAAGCATGTGGTAAGATCGGAGGCTATTGAGCAACTGGCCAGGCTCAAAAAAGACAAATACAAAACATTCTTCCTCTCTGCTATCAATGATTCATCTTATTCTGTTGCCGGTGCCGCTTTGAAAGCCCTGGCCGATATTGATTGTACAGCCGCCCTGAAAGAAGCCATCAGGCTGTCAAAAGAAAAAACCAAGGGCAAACTGATGGTTGCCATTTCGGACGTGATGGTTTCCTGTGGCAATGAAAATGATTTCGATGCGGTTGCAGAAAAATTCTCTGCTATGCCGGTTGGCCAGGAAAAATTCAGCTTCCTGGGCTCTTTCGGAGAATTTGTTGGCAAGCTGACCGACCTGTCAAAATTCCGACGCGGGGTTGACCTGATCGTAACATTCAGGGATGCCATTCCTTCGCAGGTGCGTGAACAGACCGATTCTTATATCAATGGTATGATCCTGGGTAGTATTCTCAGCAAGAAAGAAGCTGCGGGCGCCAATGAAATGACAGATTATATCAAATCAAAAACACCCAAACCCAAACCCTGATCGGTTAATGAACAGGTATAAAAAAGCCCGGCTGTTACAGCCGGGCTTTTTTTAATTTTTTTCACCAACAAGACTTGGCTTTCTCGTGAGTTCTTTCCGATCGTTGTATTTTTTTGCAGCTTCCACAAAGCTTACAAATAAAGGTGCGGGTTTTTCCACTGTACTTTTCAATTCAGGGTGGTATTGCACACCAATAAAGAAGGGGTGGTCGGGTATTTCAATGATCTCTACCAGTCCGGTTTCCGGATTATGTCCGCTCGCATTCATACCATGTGCTTCCATCTGCCCCAGGTATTCGTTGTTGAACTCGTAACGGTGGCGGTGTCTTTCACTGATCTGTGTTGCTCCATAAATACGATGCGCCAGCGATCCTTCTTTGATTTCGCAGGGATAAGCGCCCAATCGCATGGTACCTCCCATCATCTTGATCTTCTTCTGTTCTTCCATCATACTGATCACTGCATTGGTAGTAGAAGTATCCATTTCAGTGGAATGTGCATTGGTGAGTCCGAGTACATTCCTTGCAAATTCAATCACTGCCATCTGCATACCCAGGCAAATACCAAAGAATGGCAATCCTTTTTCACGGGCATACTTCACCGCTACGATCTTTCCTTCAATACCACGCAATCCAAAACCGGGGGCTACCAGCAGGCCATCGAGTCCGTCCAGTTTCTCCGCCACATTATCGTATGTGATATACTCGCTGTGCACATTCACCACCTGTACCTTCACTTCATTGATGGCGCCGGCATGTACAAAGCTTTCCAGGATGGACTTATACGCATCCTGCAGCTCAATGTATTTGCCAATCAGACCGATGGTGACTTTGCTTTTGGGGTATTTCAGCTTATCGAGGAAGCCTTTCCATTTTTCCAGTTCGGGCTCTTTATAACCCTGTATGTTCAGCTTCTTCAGGCAGATCAGGTCGAGTTTTTCGCGCAGCATGAGCAACGGCACTTCATAAATGGTAGGAGCATCCATTGCTTCGATCACCGCTTCCTGTTTTACATTACAGAACAGCGCGATCTTTCTTTTGATGTCGTTGCTCAGTGGTTCTTCAGTACGACATACGATGATATCGGGATGTACACCCGTTTCACTCAGCATTTTTACACTGTGCTGGGTGGGTTTGGTTTTCAGTTCTTTGGCGGCTTTCAGGTAAGGGATGAGGGTAAGGTGTACCACCATCACATCTTCATCTGGCAGTTCCCACTGCAACTGGCGAACCGCTTCAATGAACGGAAGGCTTTCAATATCACCTACTGTACCTCCGATCTCTGTGAGGATGATATCGTATTTCCCGTCTTCTCCCAACAGCAACATTCTTCTCTTGATCTCGTCGGTAATATGGGGCACTACCTGTACCGTTTTACCCAGGAAATCACCTGCCCTTTCTTTATTGATCACCGTTTGATAAATACGGCCCGTAGTAACATTATTGGCCTGCGACGTATAAATGTTCAGGAATCGCTCATAGTGCCCCAGGTCAAGGTCTGTTTCCGCACCATCTTCCGTAACGTAGCACTCTCCGTGTTCATAGGGGTTAAGGGTTCCCGGATCCACATTAATATAGGGATCGAATTTCTGGATGGTCACTTTCAATCCTCTTGCCTGCAACAACTTCGCCAGTGATGCAGCAATGATTCCTTTTCCTAAACTACTCGTTACCCCTCCGGTAACAAAAATGTGCTTGGCCATGGTCTGCTTTATTAGTTATCTGTTATCTATTACCCACAAAAAATATTCAAATAGCTCAAAAACAGGATCCCTGTTTGCGCGTAAGTGAATAAACAATAATTGACCTAGGAAAATGAATGGTATAAATACCCCAGAGGTCGTACAAAGGTACAGCAAAAAAACCGATATGGAAAACCGGTGGCGGCTCCTCACGTAAATTGTTAATTTAACGTGAACATCTTACTTAATTGCTCAATTGCTTCACATATCATTGACAATCTTCTTATAACTCGTTACAATCCCTTTGATCAGGGAAGAACTGAACCCCTGGTGTTCCATTTCATTGAGGCCGGCGATGGTGCATCCTTTGGGGGTGGTTACTTTATCTATCTCCTGTTCAGGGTGGGTATTTTTTTGCAGCAGCAGTTCGGCGGCGCCTTTGACGGTTTGTGCAGCAATCAATGAGGCGGTGGCAGCGCTGAACCCGATTTCTATTCCGCCCTGGATATTGGCGCGGATATAACGCATGGCATAGGCAGTACCACAGGCCCCCAGTACAGTTGCGGCATCCATGAGTTTCTCTTCAATGAAAACAGACCGTCCCAACTGGTCAAAAAGGGCAGCCGCATATTGCACCTGATCGTTACTGGCATGGTGCGAGCAGATACAGGTCATGCTTTCCCGGATAGCGATTGCGGTATTGGGCATGGCGCGGAATATCGCGATCCTGTCTCCTACAATTTCCTGTATGTCTTTGATCCAGGCGCCCGTTACCACACTGATGAGCACATGCCTTTGCGTATCCAGCTGTGGTTGCAGGCTCATCAGCACTTCTTTGATCTGGAAAGGTTTTACAGCGAGTATGATCCAGTCGGCATAACGTATCGCTTCACTGTTGTCATTACTGACCAGTACTCCTTTCGCTTCCAGCGATTTCAGCGTACCGATGTTTCTTTTGGTCACTACCAGGTGCTCGGGTTTGATAAAGCCACTGCTCACCAATCCTTCGGCCATGGCCATACCCAGGTTGCCGCCACCAATGATGGCTATTTTCTTGCTCATAACTGCTATAATTGCCCGTTAAAAATATCGCATTGTAGTGAGATAATGGCGTACATAATCGTTCACACCATCTTCCAGTGAGTAAAAATCATCGGTATAACCTGCATGCCGAAGTTTCTGCATATTGGCTTCTGTGAAGTACTGGTATTTATCACGGATGTCTTCCGGCATGTCGATGAAAACGATATTCGGTGGCAGGTCCAGTCCGGCGAAACTGGCTTTCACCAGGTCGTTGAATGCGCGTGCTGTGCCGGTGCCCAGGTTGTACAGCCCGTTCCTGGTTCCCGTCCAGGAGCCATGGGTCATTCGCTCCATCATCCATCCCATTACTTTCACCACATCCTTGACATATACAAAATCGCGCAACTGTTCTCCGTCTTTGAAACCTTCTTTATGACTCCTGAATAATTTAACCACCCCGTCTTTTTTGATATGGTTGAATGCATGCCAGATCACGCTGGCCATACGGCCTTTGTGGTATTCATTCGGACCGTATACATTGAAGAACTTGAGTCCGGCCCAGCATGAGGGCTGTTCTTTTTGGGCAAGCGCCCATTTATCGAATTCATTTTTGCTGATGCCATAGGGGTTCAGCGGCTTCAATTGCTTCACCACTTCATGATCGTCATTGTATCCCAGCGCCCCATCACCATAAGTGGCGGCTGAAGAAGCGTAGATCAATGGGATATTCAGCGTTGTGCAGTATTGCCATACTTCTTTTGAATATTGTACGTTGAGCGCTTCATGAATGCTGTAATCGAATTCAGTGGTATCGGTGCGGGCTCCCAGGTGTATTACGCAGGCAACAGCCGGCTGGTGGCTGTTGAGCCAGTCCATCAGGTTGTAACGCTCCACAATATGCGCGTACTTCCTGGTTTCCCAGTTCTTCCGTTTCTCTTCCCTGCCAAAATCATCTACCAGTACCAGGTTGGTATATCCTTTTTCATTCAGGTATTGCACCATACAGGAGCCGATGAAACCGGCCGCGCCTGTTACAATGATATAAGGCTGTTCTGACATGGGAAATTAGTTCAGCAGTTTTTCAATGGCAGTATCGTATTGCAGCTTCCAGTCGCCAATACTACCCCAGCTCTCACCGTTGACTACAATTTCCTCCCGGCTCACCGTTCCCAGCATGGTTACCACTACGCCAACTTCTTCTGCCAACTGCATCAATGCAGCCGCCTGCGATTCATTACAGGAAACCACTGCACGGCTTTGCGCTTCACCAAACCAGTAAGCATCTTTGCGCAAGTCCGTCTGTGCATTCACCTGGAACCCGAGGTCACGGTTGAAGCCGCTTTCCAGCAGTGCAATAGCCAATCCCCCTTCACTGATATCATGCGCACTCTTTACCAGGCGCTGTTTGATTATTGATGCCAGGAACTGCTGCACTTTGAATTCCTCGTCCAGGTTGAAATGGGGTGCGGGTGAAAATTCCACCTGCCTGATCTTGTGTAAATATTCTGAAGAAGCAATATCGTTTTTTGGTTCGCCGATCAACAGGATAAGGTCGCCCGCCTCTTTGAAATCCATCGTCATGCGGTTGTCCAGGTTATCCAGGATACCTACCATACCAATAGTGGGAGTAGGATGGACAGGACCTTCCGGGTTCTGGTTATAGAAACTTACGTTGCCACCTGTTACAGGGGTATTGAATTTGCGGCAGGCATCTCCCATTCCTGTCACTCCCTTTACGAACTGGTAATAGACTTCCGGATCGTAAGGGTTACCGAAATTGAGGCAGTTGGTAACACCAATGGGTTCACCACCACTGCATACGATATTGCGTGCCGCTTCTGCTACAGCGATCATACCACCCTGGTAAGGATCGGCAAATACATATTTGCTGTTACAATCCACTGTTACAGCCAATGCCTTGCCTGTCCCTTTTGCCAATACAATGGAGGCATCGCTGGGTGAATTGGTAGAACTGTTGGCAGCACCTACCATGCTGTCGTATTGGGTATATACCCAGCGTTTAGAAGCGATATTGGGTATTTGTATGAGCTGGGCGGCCACCGCTTTGATAGCTGTTACATCACTGATGGCGCCGACATCGAATGCTTTTATTTTTTCGAAGTATTTCGGTTCTTTGTATTCCCTGGTATATTGAGGTGCGCCGCCGCCCAATACCAGTTCATATGCGGGGATCTCTGCTTCCAGTGTGCCGTGCATGTAAAACTTAAGCAGACCATCGCCTGTGACCTCCCCGATATTGCTGGCCGAAAGATCCCATTTTTCGAATACTTTCAGCACTGCTTCTTCTTTTCCTTTTTCTACCACAATGAGCATGCGCTCCTGGCTTTCGCTCAGCAACAGTTCCCATGCTTTCATGTTCTGTTGGCGCGTGGGCACTTTTTCCAGGTCAATACGCATACCCACGCCGCCTTTGGCGCTCATTTCGGCTGTGGAGCAGATAATGCCCGCAGCGCCCATATCCTGCATACCCACTACCGCTTTTGTTTCGACGAGTTCGAGGCAGGCTTCCAGTAATTTTTTTTCCTGGAAAGGGTCTCCCACCTGAACGGCAGGCAATTCTTCCACGCTTTCTGCAGTGATATCGGCTGATGCAAATGAAGCGCCTCCGATACCATCTTTACCGGTAGCGCTTCCCACAAAGAACACCGGGTTGCCGATGCCTTTTGCCGTAGCGCTGATCATATCGCCTGCTTTCATGATACCTACGCTCATGGCATTCACGAGGGGATTGGTATGATAACATTCTTCGAAATAAACTTCACCTCCTACTGTAGGAACACCGAAGCAGTTGCCATAATGGCCAATGCCACTCACCACACCACTCAGGAGGCGCTGTGTTTTTTTATCTTCCAGCTTTCCGAAGCGAAGGCTGTTCAGCGATGCAATAGGCCGGGCGCCCATGGTAAAAATATCGCGCTGGATACCGCCTACCCCTGTGGCCGCCCCCTGGAAGGGTTCGATAGCGCTGGGGTGGTTATGGCTTTCAATTTTAAATACCACGCCAAAACCGTTGCCCATGTCCATTAGTCCGGCGTTCTCTTCACCTGCTGCCACCAGCATGCGTCCGCCGCTGCGTGGAAGGGTTTTCAGCCATTTGATGGAGTTTTTATAGCTGCAGTGTTCACTCCACATACCACTGAAAGCACATAATTCGGTAAAGTTGGGGGTTCGGCCCAGTTTCTGTTTGATCAACTCAAATTCTTCTTCTGTCAGGCGAAGCTGCTGGGCGGTCTTAGCGGTGATTTCCATGATGCCGCAAAGGTAAGGAAGTGCTGTTTGCAGGCAAGGGGGTTTTAAGTAAAAGAAAGACATGTTCCTGTATGCTCTGTCCCTGATACGTGTTTGGACAACGGTTTTTTCATAGATGTCCCAGAGATATCTTATAACCAGATACGGTGTATATACAATTCAAAGTCGATCATTAATATTATCGACTATTATAAATTATTAATAATTCTATGTTTTGTTTTTCGCATAAAAATTCATTTTTTTCTTCAAAAAATAAGTCGCAAGTTGATTTTTTAGATTATTTGAACGTATTTTGTGCCGTCAAATAAAACAAACAACTATGTCTTTGAGATTTAACGCTATCAGCAGCATCACTAACGATTCAGCGGGGGCAGCGGTATCCAATGCCAAGATCACCGGAATCTTTGGTTCCAATGTATTTACACTGAAAACAGCCCGCGAATATTTAAGCGATGAGGCTTATAAAAGTCTTGTTACCAGCATCCGTGGCGGTAAAAAAATCGACCGCAACGTAGCCAATCAGATTGCCAATGGCATCCGTGCATGGGCAGAAAGCAAAGGTGTTACCCACTACACGCACTGGTTCCAGCCCCTGACCGGTACTACTGCTGAAAAACATGACTCATTCTTTACCCTGAAAAGCGATGGTACTGCCATTGAAGAATTCGATGGCGCTGCCCTGATCCAACAGGAACCTGACGCTTCTTCTTTCCCCAGCGGCGGTTTGCGCGCCACTTTCGAAGCTCGCGGTTATACTGCCTGGGATCCATCTTCCCCCGCATTCATTATTGAGATCGGTGAAGGTAAAACGCTGTGCATCCCCACCATCTTCGTTTCTTATACAGGTGAATCTCTCGACTATAAAGCTCCTTTGCTGAAAGCACTGGAAGCCCTGAACAAATCGGCTGTAGAAGTTTGTAACTATTTCGATAAAAATGTTACCAAAGTAACACCTACCCTCGGTTGGGAACAGGAGTACTTTGTGATCGACGAAGCATTGGTGAATGCCCGTCCCGATCTCGTTCAATGCGGCCGCACCGTATTCGGCGCTGCTCCTGCAAAAGGTCAGCAGTTGGAAGACCATTATTTCGGTTCCATCCCTGAGCGTGTATATGCTTTCATGCGTGACTACGAACAGGAAGCTTATAAATTAGGTATTCCTTTACGCACCCGTCACAATGAAGTGGCGCCTGCACAGTTCGAGTGCGCTCCCATTTTCGAAGAAGTAAACATTGCAGTGGACCACAATACTTTGCTGATGGACGTGATGAGCCGTGTGGCCAGGCGACATAAGCTGGTGGTATTGTTGCACGAGAAACCTTTTGCAGGCATCAACGGAAGCGGTAAGCACAATAACTGGAGTATGGCTACCGATACCGGCGTGAACTTGCTGGCTCCCGGCAAAACGCCCAAGACCAACCTCATGTTCCTCACTTTCTTTGTGAACACTATCAAAGCCGTGCATGACTATTCAGATGTACTGCGCGCCGCGATCGCTTCCGCTCCCAACGATCACCGCCTGGGTGCCAACGAAGCGCCTCCCGCCATCATCTCTGTATTCGTAGGCCAGTACCTGTCGAAAGTATTGGGCGATATCGAAAGCAGGGTGAATACCAAATTCGATGAGCAGGATGAAGCCATTCTCAAACTGGACCTGCACAGGAGCATTCCTGAGCTGATGTTGGATAATACCGATCGTAACAGGACCTCTCCTTTTGCCTTCACTGGTAATAAATTTGAATTCCGTGCCGTTGGCTCTTCTGCCAACTGCGCCATTGCAATGACCGTGCTCAACACCATCGTTGCCGATACACTGAAGAAGTTCAAATCTGATGTGGATGCACTGATTGAGAAAGGCGATAAAAAAGAGATCGCTATCATGCACGTGATCCAGAAATACATTGTTGAAAGCAAAAAAGTATTGTTCGAAGGCGATGGTTATAGTGAAGAATGGCACCACGAGGCAGAACGCCGCGGTTTGCCCAATTTGAAAACCACACCTATTGCACTGGATGCTTTCCTGACTGACAAAGCGAAAAAACTGTTTGAATCAGCCAATGTTTATACACATTCTGAACTGGAAGCACGCCATGAGATTGAACTGGAGAAATACATCAAGAAAGTACAGATCGAAGCGCGCATCATGGGCGACCTGGCCATCAACCACATCCTGCCTGCCTCCATCAAATACCAGAATGAACTGATCACCAACGTAACCGGTCTGAAAGCAGCAGGTTTACCTGAAAGCGCTTATAAAAGTCAGCTCACTGCTTTGAAAGAAGTAAGCGAACATATCCAGGTGATCCACGAAAAAGTGCATGCGATGGTAGAAGCAAGGAAAGTTGCCAATAACATCGAGAACACCCGCACCAAAGCCATCGCTTATGAAAGCCAGGTTAAAGCGGCATTCTTTGATGATATCCGTTACCATGTTGATAAACTGGAACACCTGGTTGACGACGACGCCTGGACACTTCCCAAATACCGCGAGATGTTGTTTTTAAGATAAGTTTTTTTGACTTGAGCAATCGGGGGTTGTTCCTTAACCGGGGCAGCCCCTTTTTAATGGCTCAATGATATGGAATTATCAGCTTTCGGGATTAATTTCTTAGTATGTGCCAACTGTTCTTCATTGAGCAATTGAATTATTTCATTTTGAACGATTCGAGGAACTTCGTAGTAAAGTTGCCGCTGCGGAAATCTTCGTTCTGCATGAGTTGCAGGTGAAAGGGTATGGTGGTTTTCACTCCTTCAATTACATATTCGCTCAACGCGCGGTACATGGTGCTGATGGCTTCTTCCCGGGTTTGCGCTATGGTGATCAGTTTTCCGATCATGGAATCGTAATAAGGAGGGATCACATAACCGGTGTATACATGGCTGTCTACACGAACACCATGTCCGCCTGGTGTATGTAAAGTAGTGATCTTGCCCGGTGATGGCCTGAAATCATTGTAAGGGTCTTCTGCATTGATACGGCATTCAATCGCGTGCATCTGGGGTTCATAATTGCGGCCGGATATTTTTTCGCCCATGGCAATCTTGATCTGTTCCTTGATGAGATCGAAATTGATCACTTCCTCTGTCACGCAATGTTCTACCTGGATACGGGTATTCATTTCCATGAAATAGAAATTGCGGTGTTTGTCAACCAGGAATTCAATGGTACCCACGCTTTCATAATTGATGGCGGAAGCAGCTTTAATTGCAGCTTCTCCCATTCGCTGGCGCAGTTCGGGTGTCATGAACGGAGAAGGTGATTCTTCCACCAGTTTCTGGTGGCGGCGCTGGATGGAACAATCGCGTTCGCTGAGGTGACAAACAGTGCCGTACTGATCGCCTGCCACCTGTATTTCTATATGACGTGGTTCTTCCACAAATTTTTCCATATAGATGCCATCGTTCTTGAAAGAAGCGGCAGCTTCCACTTTGGCAGTGGTATAAGCTTTCTCCAGTTCACGCTCTTCCCATACCACACGCATACCTTTACCACCACCGCCTGCAGTGGCTTTTAAAATAACCGGGTATCCTACCTCTTTGGCCAGCGACTTGGCCTGTTCCAGTCCCTCCAGCAATCCTTCTCCTCCGGGCACCACCGGTACGCCGGCTTTGATCATGGTGTCTTTGGCGGTGATCTTATCTCCCATTTTATTGATCATCTCGGGAGTAGGTCCAATGAATTTGATGCCGTGATCGGCACATATTTGCGAAAATCTTGCATTCTCTGCCAGGAAGCCATAACCGGGATGCACTGCATCGGCATTGGTGATCTCGGCAGCCGCCATGATATGGGGAATATTCAGGTAGGAGTCTGCACTCTGTGGCTTGCCAATACAAACCGCTTCATCTGCAAAACGTACATGAAGACTATCCTTATCTGCCGTGGAATACACTGCAACTGTTTTGATGCCCATTTCCCGGCAGGTCCTGATCACACGCAGCGCAATCTCCCCACGATTAGCAATTAATACCTTTTTAAACATTTCTTTTAATTTCTCAATGGCTCAATTAAATTAGGCTGGTTCTACCAGGAACAGAGGCTGATCGTATTCAACCGGACTGGCATCATCTACCAGTACTTTTACAATGGTTCCGCTCACTTCACTTTCAATTTCATTGAAAAGTTTCATAGCTTCTATGATACAGACCACTTTACCAGGCGTAATTTCTGTTCCCACATCTGCCAGTACAGGCTTATCAGGGGCTGACCTGCGATAGAAAGTTCCTATCATAGGACTTTTTATGGTAATAAGGTTGTCTGTTTTAGCGGGAGCGGGAGAAGCGGCGGGAGCAGGGGTAGTGGCGGGTTGGGGAGCAGCGGGGGCCGGAGCCGTTGTGATCACCTGGTGATGGGCAGGGGCGGCTACCGTTACTACCTGCTCTTCTTTTTGTTTGATGGTAACCTTACCATCCTTGTCTTCTATACTGATCTCACCAATGTTGCTTTTGTTGATGATTTTGATCAATTCATGAATCTGTTTTAAGTCCATATTGGGGCAATTTTAGGGGTAAAATCAGCTAGATTTGGTCAAATTGAGGGGCAAAATAGCCTTTTTTTGATAAAAAAGGGCCTTTTTGACATTTTATCTGTCACCTGATCTTTCCAAAAAAAATAATAATAAATCGGGGTTATTCTTTCACCCTTTCCACGTAGTCTCCTGTCTTGGTATTGACACGTATTAATTCGCCATCTTCCACGAACAGGGGTACCATAACGGTAGCTCCGGTTTCTACAGTAGCGGCTTTCAGGGCGCGGGTGGCAGTATCACCTTTCAGTCCCGGTTCACAATAAGTGATCTTCAGAACGATCTTTTCGGGGAGTTCTGCGCCAATAGGGAGCTCGGTTTCCGTATTGATGAATACAAATACTTCAGAACCATCTTTCAGGAACTGGGGGGCGTCGATCATTTCATCGCCCAGCACAATTTGTTCAAAGGTTTCATTATTCATCAGGTTATAGCCTGAATCATCTTTATACAGGTACTGGAACGCTTTTTTCTCTACACGTACCGGGAATATGTTCTCGCCACTGTTCCAGGTTTTTTCAATGGAGCGGTTGTTATCAACTCCTTTCAGCTTTGCCCATACTTTTGCGGCGGCTCGCGCTGTTTTATTCTCGCCGAATTCCACAACGGAATAAAGGCTGCCGTCCAGTTTCAGGATCATACCGCGGCTGATGTCGGATGTAGTTGCCATAGTTTTAGTTTTTAATACCAGCCCATTCGGGCAGGCGCAAAAGTAGGGATTGGCCCGGGATTATGAAACTATTTCCTCAAATTCCAGGTTCAACATACTGCCATTTCTCCTATTTTTGCGCCACAATTCAAAACACCAGAATCAGTTCCCATGGCAGTATTAGTGAATAAACAGTCGAAGATCATTGTTCAGGGTTTTACCGGAACAGAGGGTACTTTTCATGCTACCCAAATGATCGAATACGGTACCAATGTAGTAGGTGGCGTTACTCCTGGCAAAGGTGGCAGTTCCCACCTCGACAGACCCGTTTTCAACACAGTAGCCGAAGCGGTAAAAAATACCGGCGCCAATGTGAGCATCATATTTGTTCCGCCAGCCTTTGCCGCCGATGCCATCATGGAAGCCACCGAGGCAGGCATTGCCCTGGTTGTATGCATCACGGAAGGTATTCCTGTGCAGGACATGGTAAAAGTGAAGAACTATCTGCAGGGAACTAAAACAAGACTGATCGGCCCTAATTGTCCTGGTGTGATCACTGCCGGTGAAGCCAAAGTAGGCATCATGCCGGGCTTTATTTTCAAACAGGGTCGTATTGGCATCGTTTCCAAAAGCGGTACCCTCACTTATGAAGCCGCCGACCAGGTGGTGAAGGCCGGATTGGGTATCAGTACTGCCATTGGTATCGGTGGCGACCCCATTATCGGAACGCCTACCAAGGAAGCTGTTGAATTGTTGATGAATGATTCCGAAACCGATGGTATCATCATGATTGGTGAGATCGGTGGAAGCATGGAAGCCGATGCCGCACGCTGGATCAAAGACAATAAGACCAAACCCGTAGTCGGATTCATAGCCGGGCAAACAGCGCCTCCCGGTCGCCGTATGGGGCATGCCGGCGCCATCATCGGCGGTGCAGACGATACCGCTGCAGCCAAAATGAAGATCATGGCAGAATGTGGTATATCGGTAGTGGCCAGTCCCGCTGATATTGGCAAGACCATGGCAGCCGCACTGAAAAAATAAGAAAGTCAGACACCATTAAGATAACCCGGCAATGTTCTCATTGCCGGGATTTTTTTGTTTCCTCCGTGCCTGTTTGTGTAATTGACAACCGGTTTGCATCCTTACCTGTAAGAATGTATTTTACTTTATAAAATCAACAGCATGGCTTTAAAGAAGATATGCCTGGCAGCAACAATAATTGTCTCTACTATTATTCATGCCCAGCAAAACGATACGGTTTACCAGAAAGCCTGGGGCAGGATTGACTCACTGATTGTATTAAAAAACCGCCCGCAGTCTGCACTCTTACAAGTTGACTCACTATACAGGAAAAGCCTGCGACAGCAGCAAAAAGCGCAAACGATCAAATGCCTTATTTACAAATATTCGCTGGAAGACAGGGTAATGGAAGACGACCCCAACAAGGCTGCCCAAACACTCCAACAATTCATCCGCAGTACCAGTGATCCGGTACAAAAAAGCATCCTGAATGCCTTGTTGGCAAAAAGACTGGATGCATATCTTAATATGAACCTTTGGCGGTTATACAATCGAACTACGACCATTCATTTTGTGAAAAATGATATTAAAACCTGGGGGGCAAATGATTTTCATAAAGCCATTACAGCCTATTTCCAGGCAGCTTTAGCAGATAAGTCCATACTGTCAGGGATCAACACATCGATGTATCACGCAATCATGATCGAAGGCAACAGATCACGTCCTTCCCTCTATCATCTGCTTGCCCATGAAGCGCTCGACTATTTCAAATCGGTTGACAGCTACTTCGCCAAACCTGTTCAACCTTTTACCATTAGTGACAGTGCAGCGTTGTTCAGCAGGCATGCATTCACAGCACATAGATTCATTACAAAAGACAGCAGCTCCCATGACTGGCTAGCCTTGCAGTTATACCAGCAATTGCTGCAAACAACGGCTGACAAAGAGGAATTATTGGAAACAGATATTGAAAGAATCGAATGGGTACATTCGAAAGCTGTATTCAGCAATAAAGAACCTGCTTATACTGCCGCATTGAAAGCCATTGCATCGGGTGAAAAAAATCTTTCTTCTTCTGCAAGAGCCTGGTACTACCTGGCTGAATTGGAGATAAATAAAGCCAGTCGCTACCAGGCTGGTATGGACAGCAGTGACCAATACGCCTATGTAAGGGCAAAAAAAATGATAGACGAAGCGCTTTCCCTGGTTGATAAAACCAGCTTCTGGGGAAATGATCTCCAAACTTTGTTGTTGCAGGTCATACGTAAGGAACTGACTGCCCAAACCGAAAGGGTAAATATACCGGGCAAGCCATTCAGGGCCCTGGTGAATTTCAGGAACATAGATACACTTTATGCCAGGATCATACGCGTTGACAGGCAGGATCTGCCAAAAGCATTTTGGGAGCAGGGTTATTGGAAAAAAATGACATCCCTGGAAGCATACAGGACTTTCATCCGGGTATTGCCTGCCACCAATGATTACCGGCCTCATGCCGTTGAGATCAAGATTGATGAACTTCCTGCGGGCAGCTACGCCCTGCTCTGTTCAAGCAGTGCACAATTCAATGACAGTCTGAATAAATTGAGCATGCAGTTCTTTGATGTCTCCAACATCAGCTATATCCGTAACAACCGCGACTTCTTTGTGCTTGACCGTACAACCGGTCAGCCTATGGAGAATGTAGACGTGACTGTAACCGGTCAGCACATTATTGCCAATATAAAAACAGATCAGAACGGTCATTTTAAGTTCGAGGAGGGGGCCCCGGGAAGGAATATCAAATATATTTTCAGCAAAGGAAAAGACAGGCTTGCCCTTGATCAAACGGATTTCATTCCTTACCGGAATGACCGGTTGGGCCTCACTACCGACACTGAAGCAGACGATCTTGAAAATAACAATAGCAGGATATTCTTTTTCACTGACCGCTCCATTTATCGGCCGGGCCAGTCCGTCTTTTTTAAAGGAATTGCTATCGAAAGAAATCCTCAAGCCAGGTTAAGCAGACCCATCATACGCAAAGATTACGGATGGGTATTCCTTTATGATATGAACAGAAAAAAAGTGGACTCCGTCCGTTTTTCGCTAAATGAATACGGATCCTTCAGTGGGCAGCTCCAGGTTCCCCGGCAAACGCTTACCGGGAATTTTACCATTCAAACGAGCTGGAAAATATATTCAACCGCTTCTGTTTCAGTTGAAGAATACAAAAGACCTTCTTTCTTTGGTGCGTTTGAAAAGTTAAACGACAGCTATCATTTGAATGATTCCATTACGCTCAATGGCAACGCCACGGCTTACGCAGGTAATAGCATCGGTGGCGCCAAAGTGGTCTATACAGTAAAGCGGAATACCCGGATGGTCAATCCATGGCTGAGGGGTATTTATCAACCCCAAGCCAGGGAAATTGCGTATGGCGAGTCTGCAACAGATGACAATGGCAGGTTCAGCATTTCTTTCAAGGCTTTGGCAGATGATAACGTGAACAAGAACGCCAATCTCATCTTCGATTTCCAGGTATCTGTTACTATAACCGATATCAATGGGGAAACACGCTCGGCCAGTACCACTGTAAAACTAGGATATGCTTCCCTTGTTTTACAGTCAATAATACCGGAAGTATTGCCAGCAGACAGTTTCACCCGGATAAAGCTGCAGGTAACCAACCTGGATGGCCAAAAAAGAGGTGCCAAAGTGCATATCAAAATCTATCCGCTGCAAACGCCACAGCGCCTGGTCAGGAAACGTTATTGGGAAACGCCCGACCTGTTTATGATGAGCCGGCAGGAATTTGAAACTTATTTTCCTACGGACGAATATGAAAATGAATCGAATCACCTGACCTGGAAAACAGGGGGCATTGCAGCAGAAGGCACTGTTAACACCAGTGAAACAGATTCCTGGCAATTACCCTCAGGGATATTTCACACAGGTTATTATAAAATAGAATCCACTACTACCGATCAGGATGGACAAACGATAAAAGACACCAGGTATATACAATTGTTCAACAGAACAAAAGAGACCTACCCGACTGCTTCTTACCATTTCAGTTATACTTTAAAAGGAGAGGTGCAACCGGGAGATACAGCCAGGTTTTATGCGGCTACCATGGTCGACAAGATCTATGTAATACGAAAGACAGAGCGAGCCGGAAAAACAAACGGGGTATTTAACTATGCTATTCGTGGCAAAGGCTTCGAAACCATCGAACTTATTGCGACAGAAGCTGACCGGGGCGGCGCATGCATTTCAGAAGCATTCGTATACGATAACAGATTTTATGTGAGCCAGTATAATGCGAATATTCCCTGGAGTAACAAACAACTGGACATCAGTTATGTGAGCTATCGCAATAAAACAGAACCGGGAAGCAGGGAACAATGGACCTTACATATTAAAGGAGACAAGGGGCAAGAGCAGGCGACTGAATTACTTACCGGCATGTATGATGCATCTTTAGATCAATTCAGGCCACATCACTGGAGTATTCCCTATATATGGGAAAGCAGCAATGCACGTAACGAGTTTATTGCGCCTGGTAATTTCAATGCAGCAGATGTAAATCAAAACTATCTCACAGAGCCTTATTCCAACTACTCATATCTTACTTACGATCACTTACCAACAAATGCCGATGAGTTGTGGGAAAGGTTTGTGGTAAGATGGGATAATGCTTCTGCCAGTCCGGTTGCTGTCCGGTCAAAACCGAAACCGGAAGCTTTGAATGATGTGGTAATAACCGGGCGCGGCAATATTAAAAAAGACGCTGTTATGCATTATGCAGCCCCTGGCATAATTTCAAACGATGAAACAAAGGCTTCATTGGTCAATCCGGGTTCGGATTCTTTCGGGGGGCAGCCACAAAAAATAAGAACTGATTTCAACGAAACAGCCTTCTTCTTCCCTCATCTTTATGCTGATTCATTGGGTAATTATTCTTTCAGTTTTTCCATACCGGAAGCATTGACTACCTGGAAATGGATGAGCCTGGCGCACACCAAAGACCTGGCTTTTGGCGCCGGTACCCAAACGGTGGTTACGCAGAAAACCCTGATGGTGCAACCCAATATGCCGCGCTTCCTGCGTGAGGGCGACCAAATTGAATTGAGCACCAGGATTGCCAACCTGGGTGAGAAGGAACTGACCGGACAGGTTAGCCTTGAACTGGTTGATGCTTTTACCGGCACTTCGGTAGACGGATGGTTCCAGAATGTTTTTCCTGTACAGTATTTCACTGCAGAAGCAGGTAAAAGCACTGCAATCAAATTTCCCGTGCAAATTCCTTTCAGTTACAACAAACCACTTACCTGGCGTATTGTGGCCAAAGCGGGTAATTACAGCGATGGGGAAGAAAATACACTGCCTGTTGTAACCAATCGCATACTGGTTACAGAAAGCCTGCCCTTATACATGCAAAAAGATACTACCCGGTCTTTTCGTTTTGAAAAATTGCTGAACACATCCAGCGAAACACTTACACAAGAAGGATTGACCGTTGAGTACAGTACCAGCCCGGTTTGGTATGCAGTGAAAGCATTGCCTTACCTGATTGAATATCCTTATGAATGTGCCGAACAGACTTTCAACCGTGTTTATGCCAATGCGCTGGCTTCTTATATCTTGCAGAAAAATCTGGTTATCAGGCAGGTATTGGGCCGGTGGATGACCGATACCAGTTCACTGAAAACTAACCTGCAAAAAAACCAGTCACTCAAGCAATTATTACTGGAAGAAACTCCCTGGGTATTGGATGCGGCAAATGAAACGGAACAGTTAAAAAATATTGCCTTATTGCTCGACCTGAGCAGGCTGGACCGGCAGGCAGACCAGTTCATAGATAAATTACAGCAGTTGCAATTGCCCGGTGGCGGGTTCGCGTGGTTCAAGGGTGGGTATGAAGACAGGTATATCACCAATTATATCCTTACCGGTGCAGGTAAACTCAAACGACTGGGGGCGCTCAATCCGGCCATAAGTACCCGTCTGAAACCCATCATCATAAAGGCCCTTCAATGGCTTGATGGCAGAGTGGCAGCTGATTATAAGTATATCGTTGAAAACAAAATCGCTTTAAAAAACTCCTGGCAGCTTTCTTCCACCCAGGTTCAATACCTCTATATGCGCAGCTTCTTTAGCGACATTCCTCAACAATCACCGGAAGCCTATCGCTATTTCTATAACATGGGAAAATTGCACTGGGCGCGGCTCAACCAATACAACCAGGCTATGCTGGGATTGGTCTATTACCGCAACAACGATAAAAAATTTGTGAACAACAACATCCTGCCTGCTGTAATGGAAAACACCATTGAAGACAAAGAGCAGGGAAGTATTTACTGGAAAGAAAGGCAAACCTGTTTCTGGTATAACTCGCCGGTTGAGCACCAAAGCATGATGATCGATTTTTTACAGGAAATGCAACAAGACCAGCCAGCCAAACAAATATTGGCAATGATCAACAAAGCCAGGACCTGGCTATTGCTGAATAAGCAAACCAATAACTGGAAAACAACCGTCGCCACTGCCGATGCCTGCCATGCTCTCTTGCAAAGCGGAAGCAACTGGCTTAGTACCGGAACCAAGCTATCCATCAAACTGGGCAACCAGGTCATTGACAATACCACTGAAAAACAAGATGCAGGCAGTGGTTATTTTACCAAGAGAATTGAAGGAAGGTCTGTAACGCCGGCAATGGGCCGTATCTCTGTAAGCATTTCCTCTAACCGTTCAGCTAATGAACAATCACCCGGTTGGGGAAGTATTTACTGGCAATATTTTGAAGAGATGAACAAGGTTACGCCGGCTGCCACTCCCCTTACACTTTCCAGAAAATTATTTGTTGAAAGGAACAGCGATAAGGGCAAGGTCCTCGACCCGATAAAAGAAGGAGAAGAATTAAAGCCGGGCGATAAGCTAATCGTGCGGATAGAACTGAAAAGCGACCGCGACATGGAGTACCTGCACCTGAAAGATGTTCGTGCAGCTGCCATGGAGCCGGTGAATGTATTGAGCGGTTATCAATGGCAGGACGGGCTGGGCTATTATGAAAGTACACGGGATGCCAGTACCAATTTCTTCATCAGCTACCTGAAAAAAGGCGCTTATGTTTTCGAATACCCGACCTTTGTAACCCAAACAGGCCTGTTCTTGGGCGGTATTGCAACCGTGCAATGTATGTATGCTCCCGGGTTCAGCAGTCATTCTGAAGGATTCAACATCAGGGTAGGAAAATAACATGACCACAGATTATCTCATCATCGGGCAGGGCATTTGCGGGAGTTTTTTAAGCTGGAATCTTTTGAAAGCCGGCAAGCAGGTAATGGTTGCAGATGAGAGTCTTCCTCATACCGCGTCTAAAGTAGCCAGCGGTGTTATCAATCCAGTTACAGGCAGGCGCATTGTCCGCACCTGGGAAATAGAAAAGCTGATGCCATTTGCGGTTGATGCCTATACCCAATGGGGCAGGGAAATGCAGGCGAACCTGATCAGGCAATGTAATATTCTTGACTTCCACCCCACTCCCCAGATGATGCTGGCCTTTGATGAAAGACTGCCTGTTGAAAAGGAATACCTGCGTCGCCCCGGTGATACAGACCAATGGAAGACTTATTTCAATTATCCTTTTGGTGTTGGGGAAATCAACCCCTGCTGGCTGGTAGAGCTGCATACACTATTGCGTCGATGGCGTAAACAGCTACAAGAGCAGGGACTGTTGCTCGAAGAAAAATTCAACTGGCAGGATTGCGAAATATTTTCTGATCATGTCCGTTATCGCAACATTACTGCATCAAAAATTATCTGTTGTGAAGGGGCAGCGGGTTTTAGTAATCCTTATTTCAAGTTGCTTCCCTATGCCCCTAACAAAGGTCAGGCAGTGATTGTACGCATTCCCGGCTTACCACGTAGCCATATCTTCAAACAGGGCATCAACCTGGTGCCCTGGGATCAGGATGAGCTGTTCTGGGTGGGCTCTACTTATGAATGGGATTTTACCAACCTGGACCCTTCACCTGATTTTCTACAAAAAATAACCCATCAACTGGCTTACTGGCTCAAATTGCCTTTTACCGTGGTGGACCACCTCGCTTCAGAACGGCCTGCCAACCTGGAGCGAAGACCCTTTGTAGGTCTGCATCCTCTTTTTCCTTCAGTTGGATTGTTCAACGGAATGGGCACCAAAGGTTGTTCACTGGCGCCCTATTTTGCAAAAGAGTTCACCGATCACCTGGTGAACGGCAGTTCGCTCACACCTCAGGCAGATATCCGGCGTTTTACAAAAATCCTCGGTGCAGGAAAAGCACAATAATTTAAATTGCCGGTTCATAACAAACCTGGCAGCACATGAGCAATCAAGACCCACCCACCGCGTCTACTTACAGCATTCCCGTTGCTTATAGAAAAATGGAGAACCTGCACATTGTATTCTGGCTGTTCAAAGACGTATCCTGGTGCATGATCTGGAAGCCGTTGGGTATTGCTATGATTTTTCCTACACTCATCGTTTCCATCGTTATTGCGTGGAGAACCCGCCGGATGGTTTCGGAATTATGCCACAACCTGGCCATTACAGCCTGGATCTCTGCCAATTCTTACTGGATGATCAGTGAATTCTTCCATTTCGATGACCATATTATCAACGGGCACTTTACCTATAAGCAGTTGGCCCTGGTTCCCTTCCTTACAGGAATGATTATCCTGGGGTATTATTACCTCTGGTTTAAACCCCGCCACAAAAACGAAATAGAAACATTATAACAAATCATCGAATTATTGCATTTGTTTCCTACATTTAGGTCCCCCCACCCCTGGTTCATTGCAAAAGAGCCATGTATTTTTTATTATCTGATCATTTATGACAATACAAATGAAACCAACTCTGGCAGTTGTTATGGCAGGACTACTGAGTACATTGCTCTTTTCTTGCGAAAGCACGCCCAAAGAAGATCTTACGAATGCCGTAAATAGAAACGGGTCGGTAGAAACAGATCTCAAAGTTGAACACCTCGACAGTTTATCAGATGTTATGATCACTACTCATCGAATATGGGTTCATGACAGTTTGATAAAAACTTCTGTTCATTATGATACATTGCCTGCTTTGGGCAGAACAAGAGAAATTGCTGAAAACCAGGAAGGTGACACCATGCCTGTTACAGTAAAAAAAGATTACGAGATATTCATCACAGTTAAATAATGCACCAGTATATGAAGAAGTCATCATTTATAGAACTGGTGCTGATCACTGCTACGCTGGCCAGCTGTCATGAAACAAAAAGGGATTGGGACGATAATGCAAAAGTGTACTTGCGTGGCGACAGTACTGCACCCTTTTCCCGGGCTCATACCGGATATGCCGGAGGCGGAACGGGAGGTTATTATGGCAGTTGGTATTATGCCTTTCGTCCTTATGGCCACTATTTCCAGGGAAATTATCAGCGAGCAGGTTACTATTCAGATGCCATTGGTTATAATTCCAACGTTGGCAGTAATGGATTTAAAGGCACCGTAACAAGAGGTGGCTTTGGTCACAGCGGTTTCAGTGTATCTTCTTAAAACAATACCATGAATCGTATCGATATCACACCTCGCAATCAGTGGCAGGCAGTAGTGGAAAAACTTGGGTTCGGGTTTCATACCACCGACATAGCATATTGGAACGAATCTGCTTATTACGAAATGAAAATGGAGGAAATCCTTTTCATTGAAAAAGCAACTTCCGAATTATGGGATCTTTGTCTTAGTGGAGTACAACATATTATAGACAACAATCAATACCACTTATTCGGCATACCAGACTGGATAATCCCGGCAATAGAGAAAAGTTGGAATGAAGACCATCCGGCCATTTATGGGCGTTTTGATTTATGCTATAAAGATGGCCAGTTAAAACTATTGGAATTCAATGCCGACACTCCCACCAGCCTGTTTGAGGCGGGTGTTGTGCAATGGTTCTGGCTGCAAGATTTTGATGCAAAAAAAGACCAGTTCAATAGTATCCATGAAAAGCTCATTTCATATTGGAGATACTTAAAGAATTACCTGCACGAAGGCACGCTTTATTTTACCTGCTTAAAAGAAACACTGGAAGATCTTACCAATACTGAATACATGCGCGACTGTGCCATGCAGGCAGGATTAGATACAGAACTTTTATTTATTGACGACATAGGTTGGGATGAAGATCACAGGCAATTTCTGGACCTTAACAACAATTCCATAAAAAACATCTTCAAGCTTTATCCCTGGGAATGGCTGGTCAAAGATTCTTTTGGCAAACACATCATTGCTGATCAACACCAAGCCTATTGGATTGAGCCTGCATGGAAGATGCTATTATCAAATAAAGCCATTTTACCCGTTCTCTGGCAACTATTTCCCGACTGTCAGTACCTGCTGCCTGCTTATTTTGAGCAAGGTAAACTGACCAGTTATATAAAGAAGCCCATGCTGGGGAGGGAAGGAGCAAACATTGAGTTGGTCCAATCATCGCAAATGATACAACAAACTGATGGTGTTTACGGCGTTGAAGGGTTTATTTACCAGGAATTGTTCAGTCTGCCTTCTTTCTACGGCAATCATCCGGTTATCGGCAGTTGGGTAATCGGACAAGAACCAGCCGGCATGGGTATTCGAGAGGCTGACAATCTTATTACAAATAACCAAAGCCGTTTTGTTCCCCATCTTATCATTTAGATCAATAACGGTTGAACACATAACGCGATACGTAATTACCATTGTAATAAGTGGCAATCAGGCTGTTGCCTGTAACGATTACTTCGTCGAAAAATAAATCCACAGACCCGCCGGTGTACCGGTCGCGCATATGTATTTCAAATGCCTGGTGAGAACCGGAATAGTAATCGCCATAACGGTCATAATAACCACCGGTAGAATAGCGTAAGAGCCAGCTTCCCGCCATTGATGTGGCGCCATCGTTATACCTTGCATCGCCGTTGCTATAAAAATCGAATACACCACTCTCCAGTCCTGTCCGCACCAGCTGCCAGCCATAACCTGTTCGCTGCGAAGTTTCTGCCAATACCCACGATCCTGCAACCGGAACACCTCCATCTGCCACTACTACGGTTTTGGTACAGGAGCTGAAAGAAAACAATACAAGTACAGCAATTGAAATAGGTAACAGTCTTTTCATACAAAATAATTGAAAGGTGAATAAATCAATTACACCCATACCTATTCAATTCTTTTACCAGAAACGTGTTTGCTACAGAAACAGGTTGCTTTTAGATATTTTTTAACGATTGGATCGCAGTGCATCAATCCCAGCGTATGAAAGAAGCCAGCAAAGCCGTGGCCAGTCCGAAACAGGCTATCAGGCTGAAAGAAACACGCAGGCTTGCCGCCTGCGCGATGAAGCCTATTACCGGTGGCCCTAATAAAAATCCGAAAAAACCAATGGTAGATACAGCTGCCAATGCAACACCGGGCTGCATGGTCTTGGATTTGCCTGCACTGCTGTAAATCAGCGGTACCACGGATGATACGCCTATTCCTACCAACAGGAATCCTGCTGTTGCAGTAACCAGTGCGGGAAACAAAACAGCGATCATCAAACCTGTTGTGATGATCAATCCGCTGCACTGCAGCATGCGTTTCACACCCAGCCTGGCCGTAAGCCAATCGCCTACAAAGCGCCCTCCTGCCATGGTGCTCATGAAAGCCACATAGCCGAGGGTAGTTTGTTGTTCCGGTACCATGACCACTTTACGGAAATAAACACCGCTCCAGTCGAACATGGTTCCTTCACAGACCATGCTGCCAAAAGCGATGAGACCCAGTTTCAGGATGGCCGCATCGGGCCTGGCAAAAATGGGCTGACTACTCCGGCCCGTATCTGCCTGCAACAAATATCCTTGTGCAATCAGCAGTAAAACAATCGCAGTAGCACAGATGAAGCAAAAATGGTACAGCGGAACAAGCTTACCCGAAACAGCCAGGGTGCCTATGGCAGCGCCGATAAATCCCGCCAGGCTCCAGATTCCATGGAACGATGCCATGATGGGTCGCTTATAAAGTGCTTCCACTCCCACCGCCTGTGTGTTCATGGAAATGTTGAAAAGGTTCCCGAATAAACCAAATATGAATAAAATGGCTGCCAGTTGCCAAACATGGTCTGCCGCCCCCAACAATATCAGCGTAATCGGGTAACCGATGGATGCAAGGATCACCACTTGTTTGCTGCCCCATCTGGATACCAGCCATCCGGCCAGTGGCAGACTGGTCATGAGTCCGGCCGGAAGCGCCACCAACACCGCCCCCAATCCTGCATCGTTGAGTTCCAGGTGCTGTTTGATATCCGGTATCCGGCTGGCCCAACTGGCAAAACAAAGTCCCGCTGTGAAGAAAAATGCAGCCACTGCCCAGCGCTGGCTTCGGTTAAAGGATGTTTGAGCTGTCATGATTACAAAGATGCCTCCAAATTCAGATAATACCATCACCATTTCGGCTATATTTGCAGCCCGTGAAGCCGGCGGACATGCTGTTTGCGACCATTGCTTCACTTCTCACGTAAAACAAACATGTATTATGTATCGCTCTCACACCTGTGGTGAATTAAGGATTGGTGATGTTAACAAAAAAGTAACCCTGGCAGGATGGGTGCAGACCGTTCGCAAATTTGGCGCCATCACTTTTGTAGACCTGCGCGACAGGTACGGTATTACCCAGTTGTTGTTTGGAGAAGACCTCAACCAGGTGTTAGATGAAAGTCCGCTCGGCCGCGAGTTCGTACTCCAGGTAACCGGTCTTGTGGCAGAACGCAGCAGCAAAAATGCCCATATTCCTACAGGCGCTATCGAGATCCTTGTTCAATCATTTAAAATACTTAATAAATCGGCCCTTCCCCCCTTTACCATCCAGGATGATACCGATGGAGGTGATGACCTGCGTATGAAATACCGCTTCCTCGACCTGCGCCGCAATGCAGTAAAAAAGAACCTGGAACTGCGTTATGCCGTGAACCGTTCAGCCCGCAACTACTTGCACGAACACCAGTTCATGGATATTGAAACGCCTTTTCTCATCAAATCTACTCCCGAAGGCGCCCGCGACTTTGTAGTACCTTCCCGCATGAACCCCGGTCAGTTTTATGCACTGCCCCAGTCGCCACAGACTTTCAAACAATTGCTCATGGTCAGCGGGTATGACCGCTATTACCAGATTGTAAAATGTTTTCGTGATGAGGACTTGCGTGCGGACCGGCAGCCTGAATTTACCCAGATTGACTGTGAGATGGCTTTTGTGGAGCAGGAAGATATACTGGATATGTTTGAAGGTCTTATCAAGCGGATTTTCAAAGATGTAAAGGATATAGATTATACTGAAAAAGTAGAACGCATGAGCTGGGAAGATGCCATGTGGCAATATGGTAATGATAAACCGGATATCCGCTTTGGCATGAAGATAGCCAACCTGAAATCAGCTTTTTCCAGGAACGGCAAACCGGAGGCAACCGGCGAACTGATCAATGGCGCCGGTTTTGGTGTATTTGACAACACCGAAACAGTTCTGGCCATTGCCGCTCCCGGATGCAGTGAATATACCCGTAAGCAGACTGATGAGCTGACTGACTGGGTAAAACGACCGCAAATAGGTATGCAAGGCCTGGTTTACATCAAATGCAATAATGACGGTACTTATAAAAGCAGTGTAGATAAATTCTATTCAGAAGACAAGCTGAAAGCCATTGCAGATGCAGCAAACGCTAAAGCTGGTGACCTGGTACTGATACTGGCCGGGCGCGAAGAGCGTACCCGCAAAGCCATAAGCGAACTTCGCCTCGAAATGGGTAAGCGGCTTGGTTTCCGTAAAGAAGATGAATTCAAATTATTATGGGTGATGGATTTTCCGCTCTTCGAATATGCCGAGGATGAGAACCGTTGGGTGGCGCGTCACCATCCGTTCACTTCACCCAAGCCCGGTCATATTGATGTGATGATCAATAATAGTCCGGTTATTGAACATGCAGAAAAATACCTGGAACATCCTTATGCTCATATCAAAGCCAATGCCTATGATATGGTGCTGAACGGGAATGAGATCGGTGGTGGCTCCATTCGTATCTACCAGCGCGCTTTACAGGAAAAGATGTTTGCTGCATTGGGCATGAGCCAGGAAGAGGCACTACACAAGTTTGGCTTCCTGCTCGGCGCTTTTGAATTTGGCGCTCCGCCACATGGAGGTATAGCTTTTGGCTTTGACCGGCTCTGTTCCATCCTTGGCGGCAGTGAAAGCATCCGCGACTTCATCGCCTTCCCCAAGAACAACAGCGGCCGCGATGTAATGCTCGATGCACCCAGTACCATTGATGAGAAACAATTTGAAGAATTGCAAATCAAGCTAAACCTTAGTTAATGGCTCAATACTCAATTGCTCAATGATTAAGACAAGTGGTTGTCAGCATTATATCTATCAACTGTTTTCCATTGAGCAATTAGATTTATTTTTGTCAAAACAATCCTGGTGAATCAATTAGCTTTATTCCGTATTCTCAGTTATATACTGTTACCTATCGGCGCTTTCTTTGGGTTTATGGCTGCCCTGTTTTTAATGACGGCTCTGACCAACCCTGCCCTGCTGTTGCTTGTGTTCCTGTTTTTCTGCATGGCTGTTTATGCATTCACCAGCTTCAGTTTTCTCAGCAAAGGTGTCATGGGTGGGAAGCCATGTAAGGCTTCATTGAAGGACTGGATCAAGGTAAATGCTTATGTGTGTCTTTGTATTGCCACGCTGTTTGTACTTAATTCGGTCAGCCTGCTGGCGATGAACCCTGTTAGTCTCCGGCAAACCGTAAGCCAGCTTCTTGAAGCACAATCCAATTTGCCTTCCGGATACAGTATCGATCTCTTTCTGAAAATGGTAAAAGGAGTAGCCGGTTTTATGCTGTTTACCGGAGTCGTATTACTGGTGCATATCTTCATCAATTTCAAATTACTGAAACGTTATAACCACCTCTTCTCGTCTAACGACAACCCGGAATAAAAAAGGGCTATCACAATTAAATATTGAGCCATTGAGTAATTGGGTATTGAGCAATTAATTTTAGTATTTTTCAGGTGTGAACAGTCATACGCCACTAGCCGAGCGCATGCGTCCCGTTACCTTGGACGACCTGGTTGGACAAGAACACCTGACCGGCAGGAATAGTATACTTAGAACAGCCATTGCCCAAGGCAAGATTCCCTCCATGATACTGTGGGGGCCACCTGGTGTTGGTAAAACCACCATTGCCAATATCATTGCCCACACTTTACGGGTCCCTTATTTTCAGCTGAGCGCCATCAGCAGCGGTGTAAAAGATGTGCGTGAAGTGATTGACCAAGCAAAACAACAAAGCGGCGCTATACTGTTCATCGATGAAATTCATCGTTTCAACAAAGGGCAACAGGATGCATTGCTGGGCGCTGTGGAAAAAGGAATCATTACGCTGATCGGCGCCACTACAGAGAACCCCTCTTTTGAAGTCAACAGCGCCTTGCTCAGTCGCTGCCAGGTATATGTATTGAAAACATTACAACAGAAAGACCTTATTGACCTGTTGCAACAGGCTGTAGAAAAAGACGGAATACTGAAACAGTATTCCATTGAGTTGAAAGAAACAGAAGCCCTGATCAACATATCGGGTGGAGATGCCAGGAAATTATTGAACCTGCTGGACCTTGTTGTACAAACACAAGCAAAAGAATCATCAGCAAAGGTGATGGTCACTGACGCACTGGTGATGCAGATTGCGCAAAAGAAAATAGCTTTGTATGACAAGCAGGGCGAACAGCACTACGATATTATTTCAGCATTCATCAAAAGTATGCGCGGCAGCGATCCCAATGGGGCGGTTTACTGGCTGGCACGGATGATTGAAGGAGGTGAAGATGTAAAATTCATCGCGCGCCGCATGCTCATCTTTGCCAGTGAGGATATTGGCAATGCCAATCCCAATGCCCTGCTGCTGGCCAATGCCACTTTCGATGCAGTGAGTAAAATTGGCTACCCCGAAAGTCGCATCATCTTATCACAATGTGCCACCTACCTGGCTTCCTCTGTAAAAAGCAATGCTGCTTATAAAGCCATCGGCGCTGCCTCGGAAGCGGTACAACATTTCGGCGACCTGCCCGTGCCCCTCCACATCCGCAACGCTCCTACCAGGCTTATGAAAGACCTGGACTATGGAAAAAATTATCAGTACTCACACCTGGGCGAAGGTAATTTCATTGAACAGGAATACCTGCCTGATAAAATCAAAGGCACTAAGTTTTATGAACCGGGAAACAATGCCCGGGAGAATGAGCTGCGTAAATTCTTAAAAGAACGTTGGAAAGATAAATATGGATATTAGGGGAATTGCTGATTGCTGATTTGTTCATTTCTGATTTGAACACAACCTGTTAACTTTAGTATCTAATCAAGACTCTTATGAGAAAAATCACTTGTTTTTCCCTGGTACTTTTTTTACTCGCCTATTCTAGCTATGCGCAAACCATCATCCATCGTGACCCGGAGATTGAACAGATGGTAAAAGAAGTGTCCGCCGATTCGTTACAGTCGTATATCAAACAAATGGTGGCTTTCGGTACACGTAGCACACTTAGTGCACAGAATGACCCTAAAAGAGGTATCGGCGCCGCAAGAAACTGGGTACTAAATAAATTCAATGTGTTTGCCCGGCAGTCAGGCGGAAGGCTTACTGCTTATATTGATACTATTACACTTGCTGCAGATAAAAAGAGGGTTGATACAGCAATTTTATTGGGAAATGTAGTGGCTGTTTTAAAAGGTACTGACCCGGATGACAAACGCATCTTCCTCATCAGTGGACACCTCGATAGCCGCTGTACAGATGTGATGGACAGAATTGGCGATGCACCCGGCGCCAACGATGATGGCAGCGGATCGGCGGCGGTGATTGAATGCGCGCGCATCATGAGCAAACACTCATTTCCTGCTACCGTTATTTTTGTAACAGTTAGCGGAGAAGAGCAGGGATTGCTCGGTGCCGACTTCATGGCTTCGAAAGCCAAAACACTGGGCTGGAATATAGAAGCTGTACTCAATAACGATATCATGGGCAGTAACAACAGTAATGAAACCAATATCATCGACAATACGCGGGTGCGTGTGTTCAGTGAAGGATTGCCTGCTTATGAAACAGAAAAGTCAGCCAAAAACATCCGTCAGTTCGGCCTGGAAAATGATGGTAAAACGCGTCAATTGGCCCGCTATGTGAAAGAAACCGGCGAACGTTATGTAGCGAACCTGGAAGTAGTGATGATTTACCGGAACGACCGTTTCCTGCGTGGCGGCGATCATTCTCCTTTTGTTGAAAAAGGATTTGCAGCGGTGCGTATTACGGAAATGAACGAAAACTACGATCACCAGCATCAGGACATTCGTAAAGAAAAAGGCATCCAGTACGGCGATCTGCCCGAGTTTATGGATTTCGAATACCTGCGCAAGAATACTGCCATGAACCTGAGCAACCTGGCCAACCTGGCCAAAGCACCGGCCGCCCCTGAAGACGTAAAAGTAGAAGTAAAGAGTCTGGGGAACTTCACCGATCTCAACTGGAAAACACCCAAAACCGGCAAAGTGAAAGGTTATTATGTTCTGATGCGTGAAACCACCAGCGCTTTATGGCAAAAGAAATTCTTTACTGCTCAAACAAGTTACCGGCTGCCTTATTCCAAAGACAATTATTTCTTTGCTGTGCAAGCCGTAAACGAAGCAGGTAATGAGAGCCTGGGAGTAACACCTGTACCAGCGAGATAAATTAATGCTGAATTTTTTCAGGTGTCATCCTTCCTACAATCTTATCAGTGTCTTCAACGCCCCTGTCGCCACCTTCATGGTATTCGGCGTCTTCATTTACATCCCAGAGATTGTAGATGTCTTTGCCTGCAATGATGTTTTTGGCAGCCAGCATGGCGGTCATCATGCTATGATCCTGGTTATTGTATTTGTGCATGCCATTGCGGCCTACCAGGTACAGGCCCGGGTAGTCTTTTAGTGCTTTACGGATATTGTCTACATTTTCCTTGTATTGCTGGTCATATACAGGATAGGCCTTGGGCTGGCGCACCACATAGCCATCCACCACAGCAGCAGGATTGGTAAGGCCTATCTGTGCAATCTCTTTCTTTCCCAATTCAATAAGGTCTTCATCTTTACTGGTCCACAAACCATCACCTTCAAAACAAAAATATTCCAGCCCATAGCAGGCCATGTTCTGATCAGGCACCATATACGGACTCCAGGACTTAAAATTCTGGATACGACCCACCTTTACGCTGGGGTCATGGATATAGATCCAGTTATCGGTAAACGCATCTTCATCGCGACAAATAAGCACCACTGTTAAAAAATCACGGTAACCCAGGTGCCTTGCCGACTCCAGTGCTTTTTCCGGAAAGGCGGGCGCAACAGCAGTGACCAGTTCCCGCATGGGGGCTGAAGAAAGTACAAAATCAAAACCATTGTACTCGTTCCCGTCGGTAGCGTGTACGGTCCATTTGCCTTCAACAGTACTCACCCTCGTTATACCGCAATTCATTCTTACCTGCACACCCAGTTTCTTACTCTTCTCCACACATACCTCCCACATCATACCAGGCCCCATCTTGGGGTAACGGAAGGAGTCGATCAGGGTTTTGATCACTTTATCCTTGTCGCCACCGGATTTCCCTTTGGGAAACAACGCATTCCAGATAGCGCTGCTGAGCGAGAGTCCTTTGATACGCTGCGCGGCCCAGTCGGCACTGATTTCCTTACAAGGAATACCCCATACTTTTTCCGTATAGGTTTTAAAGAAGATATTGAACAATCGTTTACCGAACTGGTTGCTCACCCAGTCTTCAAAATTGGTAGGGTTCTTTACGGGAAAAGCTTTGGCACGCAGGTAGCTCAGCACACAAAGGGCGCTTTCCACAATACCCAGTTTCTTCAGCGCTTCAAAAGCTACCAGTGGGTAAGAGAAAAATTTCTTGTTATAATAGATCCGCGAACTGCGGGGTCTTTCCAGCATTTCATCGCCAAGTATTTCAGTCCAGAAGTCTTCTACATCTTTTGATTTAGAGAAGAAACGATGCCCTCCAATATCAAAATGGTATCCTTTATAAGATTCGGTACGGGAAATGCCCCCTACATATTTCGGGTCTTTTTCAAATACCACTACATCCTCGCCCGCTTTACCCAATAAATAGGCAGCTGTTAGCCCCGCAGGGCCCGCTCCGATAATTGCTACTCTTTTTTTCATGTTCATGAGATCGTATCAAAAAAATGCCTATACTCGTGAATGCGCAAAGGTGTAAAAAAAACTGCAATGAGCAATCCAACCTACCAGTGTAATTACAAATCTTTTGAAGACCTCAGTGTGACCGAATTGTATGCCATCCTGCAGCTGCGGAACGAGGTTTTTGTGGTTGAGCAACAATGTGTTTATGCCGATACCGATGGCAAAGACCCTTTCTGTTATCACCTGATGATATGGGATGGTAACCATCTGGCCGCTTACGCCCGTTTGCTGCCTGCCGGTCTGGCTTTCGAACAAATGTCCATAGGACGTGTAGTGAGCTCCCCGGCCCACCGCGGAAAAGGGGCTGGTAAAGTCCTCATGACCCAGGCCATTGCCCTCTGCCATGAATTGTTTGGCCCCGGTCGCGTTAAGATCGGCGCCCAGTTATACCTCAAACGTTTTTACGAATCATTCGGCTTCGTGATATGCAGCGAAATGTACCTCGAAGATGGGATTGAGCATATTGAAATGATCAGGTAGTTGACAGATTTGTCTGCCAACTGGCAACTAATTAAGTTCTAATTTGAGAAACCTTGCCGTATGGCTGATTTTGTTGGAGATCATTTCTTCCGGTGTTCCTTCAAACAATATTTTTCCGCCCCCATCCCCTCCTTCAGGTCCTAAATCAATGATATGGTCAGCCACTTTGATCACATCAAGGTTGTGCTCGATCACGAGTACAGTATTACCCCTGTCTACCAGCTTGTTCAATACATCCAGCAAGTGTTGGATATCCTGGAAATGCAGCCCCGTTGTAGGTTCGTCCAGGATATAAAAAGTCTTTCCGGTATCTTTTTTACCCAGTTCAGTTGCCAGTTTTACGCGCTGTGCTTCACCACCGCTTAGGGTTACAGCTGATTGTCCGAGGGTAATATAACCTAACCCCACTTCCTCCAGCACTTTAATTTTCCTATAGAGATAGGGTACCGGCTGGAAAAACTCGCAGGCTTCCTCTACCGTCATATTCAATACATCACTGATCGATTTGCCTTTGTACCTTATTTCCAGTGTTTCCCTATTGTATCGTTTACCATTGCATTTCTCGCAATGCACATATACATCGGGGAGAAAATTCATTTCAATTACCCGCATACCCCCTCCTTCACAAACATCGCAACGGCCTCCTTTTACGTTGAAAGAAAAACGGCCCGCATTATATCCGCGTATTTTGGCTTCGGGTATGGCTGCGAACAAGGTCCTGATTTCTGTAAAAAAGCCACAATAAGTAGCGGGATTGCTTCGGGGAGTGCGTCCTATCGGGGACTGGTCTATCTCTATCACTTTGTCGATATGCTCCAGCCCTTTTACAGATTTGAACTCCATGGGCGTTACCCTGCTGTTATAAGCATGTTTGTATAAGATGGGAAACAGGGTTTCATTGATGAGGGTGGATTTTCCGCTGCCACTTACACCACTTACTACAATCAGTTTCCCCAGCGGGAACTTTACATCCACATTTCTAAGGTTATTGCCGGAAGCGCCCTTTAATTCCAGGTTTTTTCCATTTCCCTTTCTCCTTTCTTCAGGTACCGCAATATTCTTTTTACCACTCAAATACAAAGCCGTATCTGATTTACTTTTCACCACTTCATCCGGTGTGCCGGCAGCAACAATTTGACCGCCATGCAGTCCCGCTTTCGGACCAATATCCACCAGGTGATCGGCAGCCATCATGATGTCTTTGTCGTGTTCAACCACCAATACGCTGTTGCCGATATTTCTCAGGTTTTGCAAAGCAGTGATGAGCTGGTGGTTATCGCGCTGGTGCAGACCAATGGAAGGTTCATCCAGGATATAAGTAATGCCCTGCAATTGCGAGCCGATCTGTGTAGCCAGCCTGATTCGTTGCGACTCTCCCCCGCTCAGCGTTTTAGAGGGCCGGTTGAGTGAAAGATAGGTCAGTCCCACATCCAGCAGGAAACTGGTCCTTTCCCTGATCTCCTTGAGAATATCTTTGGCTATCACATTTTGTTTATTGTTCAGTCGGCCTTCTATGTTTTCAAACCATTTGTACAATTTATCCAGGTTCAGGTTGCTCAGTTCGGCAATATTCGTTCCATCGATCCTGAACCAAAGGCTTTCTTTTTTCAAACGGGTTCCGTTGCAGGTGGTGCAAGGCTTTAACTCCATGAATTTTTCCACCCAATCGCGCACAGCATCACTCGTATTGCCTGTAAACCATCGCCGCAGCATGGGTACGATTCCTTCAAATGCTCCTTCATAGGGTTTATCATCGACTGGTTCGTCTATTGAAATACTGTCTTCTTCAGTATCACCATTGGCATTTCCATAGAGCAGGATATTCAAAGCATTTTCAGGCAGTTCTTTGATGGGCCTATCCAGACTGATCTTGTTTTTCTTTGCCAGTGTTTCCACATTACGGAACAGGTAAGCATCGCGTTGTTCTCCCAATGGTGCGATACCACCTTCCTTAACACTCAGGGAGGTATCTGGTAAAACTGCTTCCAGGTTCACGGAATAAACACTTCCCAGGCCTTTGCAAGTGGGACAGGCGCCATAAGGTGAATTGAAAGAAAAGGCATTGGGAGAAGGTTCTTCATAACTGATACCGGTATCTTCACACATGAGTTGCCGCGAATACTGCACCAATTTATCGTTGTCGTTCAGTAGGAGGAACATCAGTTCCTTACCCATTTTCAGTGATTGCTGTATGCTCTGGCTCAGGCGTACTTTCATGTCTTCTGTTACCTGCAACCGGTCAATCACCACTTCAATATCGTGTATCTTATAACGGTCTACCTGCATTTTAGGTTTCAGGTCAAGTATTTCACCATCTACCCTCACTTTGAGGAAACCTTTTTTACGAATCTCTTCAAAGAGTTCGCGGTAATGTCCTTTTCTTCCACGGATCAATGGGGCCAGGAGACTTACTTTCTTGTTCCTGAAGCGGGTAAAGATATTTTCGACGATCTCTTCCTCGCTGAACTTTACCATTTTTTTACCGGTATTGTAACTATAGGCTTCACCAATCCTTGCAAACAATAACCGCAGAAAATCGTATACTTCGGTAACAGTACCCACTGTAGAGCGGGGGTTTTTATTGGTGGTTTTCTGTTCAATGGAAATAACCGGTGAAAGACCTGTGATCTTGTCTACATCGGGCCGTTCCATATCGCCCATGAACTGGCGGGCATAGGCGCTGAAACTTTCCATGTACCGGCGTTGTCCTTCATTGTAGATAGTGTCGAATGCCAGTGAAGATTTACCACTGCCGCTCACCCCGGTAAAAACCACCAGTTTATTCTTGGGGATGGAAATATCAATGTTTTTGAGGTTATGCTCTCTTGCACCAAATACTTCAATGGATTCGCCTTCCTGAGCAGGGATTTTTTTAGTCTTTGCCATAGCCGGAGCGTAAAGATAACATGAGTTGAAGAATTTTTTTTGCCGTTTATCCTTTGCGTCTTACCTTTGCCGCAGTTCTTTTAGCAACAACTTATCCAGAAAGGCAGAGGGAAATGGCCCTATGATGCCTTGGCAACCCATATCGTTTACTCAGCGATACGAAGGTGCCAATTCCGACCACGAAAGTGGGAAGATAAGTCAGAGTAACAGTTTGATTCCCAAAGCGGCCAGCCGCCTTATATATTTCAAGCTCATCTGACTTAGCAGGTGAGCTTTTTTTATTGAAAAAATTCATCTGCTGGTTTTTGCGAGAAGAAGATTATAAACATTTAAAAAAATCTTCGACATGAGCAACGCAACACAACTCATCCACAACATCCCGGTAGATCCTTTAACCGGTGCAGTATCCGTTCCCATTTACCAGACTTCTACCTTTGTGCAGGAAGCTCCTGGTATCAACAAAGGTTATGATTATACCCGAAGCGGAAACCCCACAAGGGCAGCACTGGAACAACTGGTGGCACAATTAGAGAACGGCGCAGTTGGACTGGCATTCGGTAGCGGACTTGCAGCCATTGATGCGGTAGTAAAACTTCTGCAAAGCGGCGACGAGATAGTTGCCGTAGATGATATCTATGGCGGCGCATTCAGGCTGTTTGACAAAGTGTATCAACAATATGGCATCGGAGTAACTTATGTTGATACTTCCGATCTAACGCAGGTATTCAATGCCATTACCCCCAAGACCAGGCTCATCTGGCTGGAAACACCTACCAATCCCACACTTAAGATCTCAGACATTGAAGCCATTGCCAAACTGGCCAAAGCGAGCCGGTGTTTACTTTGCGTGGATAATACTTTTGCTTCACCCGCCTTACAACAACCTCTTTCGCTGGGAGCTGATATTGTAGTGCACAGCGCTACCAAATACCTGGGCGGACACAGTGATGTTATTGCGGGAGTGGCAGTAGCGAAAGACCAGGAGATTGGTGAAAAACTGAAATTTTTCCAGAATGCCTGTGGCGCTGTGCTTTCGCCTTTTGACAGCTGGCTTACCATCCGTGGTATTGAAACACTTTTCCTGCGTGTAAAGCAGCATTGTGCATCTGCACTGGCAGTGGCGCAGTTTCTTGAAACACATCCTGCGGTGGACAAGGTATTTTATCCCGGGCTGGAATCACATCCCAATCATGCTGTTGCCAGGAAGCAGTCAAAAGGATTCGGAGGCATCGTTTCATTCTCATTGAAGGATGATACCGAACAGGCAGCCATTGATTTTGTTACCCATACCCAATTATTCAAACTGGCCGAGAGCCTGGGCGGTATTAAAAGCTTGGTGGCCCATCCGGCCAACATGACCCATAAATCTATCCCGGCAGAGAAAAGAAGGGCCGCAGGGGTGAACGATAGCCTGGTACGTTTATCAGTCGGACTGGAAGAAACAGAAGACCTGGTCAAGGACCTGGAAAACACTTTTCGGCTTATTGAAAAAAAACAATCTATTCATCAGGGAATAAAAGCATAATAATTCAATCAATAATGGAAGCACACAAACAATTAACAATCGGATTATTTGGATTTGGCGTAGTAGGCGAAGGCTTGTACAAAGTGTTGCAGCAGACTCCTTCCTTAAAAGCATCTATCAAAAAAGTCTGCATCAAAAACCCCGATAAGAAAAGGGATGCACCGGCTGCATTATTTACTACTCAAAGAGAGGTATTGTTGAATGACGCAGATATCAATGTAATTGTAGAAGTGATCGACGATGCCAATGCAGCTTTTGAAATCGTTTCCGCTGCATTGAAAAATGGAAAAGCGGTGGTAAGTGCCAGTAAGAAAATGATCGCCGAACATTTACCCGAAATATTAAAACTGCAACAGGAAACAGGTCTCCCCTTTCTTTGCGAATCGGCGGCCTGCGCTTCTATTCCGGTGATCCGTAACCTGGAAGAATATTACGACAATGACCTTCTGCATTCCATTAGGGCCATCGTCAACGGCTCCACCAATTTTATCCTTACCAAAATGTTTGAGGATAAACTCGACTTCCAATCGGCCCTCCTGTTGGCACAGCAACTGGGTTTTGCCGAAAGCAATCCTAAACTCGATGTGGAAGGTTATGATGCTGTGAACAAATGGAGCATACTGCTTAACCATGCTTATGGCATTGTAGAACATCCCGATCATATTCTTTTCAGCGGCATCCAGAATATCCAACTCAGTGATGCATTGGTGGCCAGGGAGAAAAGTTTCGATATCAAACTGGTGGCGCAAGCTAAAAAATTAAACAACGGGGAAGTGGCGGCCTTTGTATTGCCCCAGTTTGTAAAACACGATGACCCGCTTTCTTTCGTGAAAAACGAATACAACGGTGTGGTGATAGAGAGTGGTTTTGCAGATAAACAATTCTTTTACGGGAAAGGAGCCGGCAGCTTCCCTACCGCATCGGCCGTACTCAGCGATATTGCCGCTTTGCGCTACAATTACCGTTACGAATATAAAAAGCTGTATCATCACAAACCGCATGTGCTTGCCAATGATTATTACCTGAAAGTATATGTGAGTTTCGATGACTGGAAATACATTCCCCGTGAAAAATTTGAATGGATTGAAGAGTGGCATGCGGAGGCTGAAAGGAAATACCTTATTGGTGTATTACACTGTCACCAGTTAACGGAGAACAACTGGTGGAAGGAAAACAACACTTCACTGATCCTTACACCCGAACCTTTGATTGATAACCTGGACATCATCAGGCTTAAAAAACGCAGCCTTGAGTTGGCCGGAGTTGTATAGATTTGCTGCATGCAGGTAAACAACCACATGTTCAGAAAAGGGGCTTTGCTAACCGCTGTAACCGGCATTTTATTATTACTATTATCTGCCTGCTTAGGAAAGCAGGCAGCTTTTCTGTTGCTGAATGGCAACCTGGGTCCGGCCGCAGATACCTTCTTTCATTACTGGACATACCTGGGTGACGGTTTTATATGGGTACCAGTTTCCCTTTTGTTCCTTATATATCGCAGGAAACTATTACCCCTGCTCATCAGCACCATCGTCCTGTCTACCCTTATTGCACAAGGTATCAAGAACTGGGTTTTCCCGGATGAACTACGTCCAACAAAAGCCATTGCTGATCTGTCGCTGATCCATACCGTGCCTGGTGTTGAATTGCATACGGTGAACAGTTTTCCTTCGGGTCATACCACTACTGCTTTTTCAGTCTTCCTGCTCATCTGCCTGGTGGTTCCACAAAAAAGTATAGTAATAATATCCTTCCCGGCAGCTTTACTGGTAGCCTATTCCAGGGTTTACCTGGCACAGCATTTCCCGTCAGACCTGGGCGGGGGCATGCTTGCAGCAGTACTGGCAGTATGGATTTCTTTGCAGGTGCAAAGAGTTGCCAGACGTTAATCTGCCCATTTCCATTCTCCCGCAATCTGCAAAGGCTCTTTCAGGTTGTTTTTAATGAGGAAAGCTTTTGTTTCAGCACTGGTAAAATGCCTGGCTTTGAGTTCACCCGCATCGGCAATACCATACAATAACATGGTGTTGTAACGAACCGTATTCTTCATGCCCTGCTCATCTACCAGTTTGAAATTATCACAGTCGGCATGGTAACAGGGCCCTGCATTATTGGGTAAACTTCCGCCTGCCGCACCACCCGTTGGCACCCCCTCCAGCATAAAAGGCTGGTGATCGCTGTGCAGACCGGCCCCTGCATGAAAAATATTCTTGAAGCTGGTATCCAGCTGATGGGCAATAGCTCCGATCGATTCAAACAATTCTTTGCTTTCAATGGCGCTGGTGGAATATCCTTTGGGGTCGTTGGTCATGTCGTAGTTGAGCATATACCGCAGTTGGCCAATACTTTTGTCTTTCACGGCTGCCGCTACATAAGCTTTTGATCCCAGCAGACCCTCCTCCTCTCCCATGAAGAGTACAAATTCAACCGTTCTTTCAGGTCTTAGTTTCAATGCCTTGAAAGTACGTGCCATGTCCATTACGGAAAATGATCCAATACCATTATCAATGGCTCCTGTAGCGAGATCCCAACTGTCGAGGTGACCTCCCACTACTATTTTTTCATGGGGAAGTTTCCTGCCTTTGATGGTGGCGATAATATTCCTGGCTTTGATTATGCCTGAAAAATTGTTCATATCAATATGCGCAAATTGTTTGCCCGTCAGCAGCAATGCTTTTAAAGCCATGCCATCTTCTTTGCCAATACACACGGCAGGGATAGGTATCAGTTTACCGGTAACAGAAGCCGTTCCCGTTAAAAGAATACCTCCTTCAGCGGTATTGATAACGATGATGCCTTTAGCACCATGTTTAATGGCAATGGCGGTTTTTTCTGAACGATGTAATGACCTGGTGCCCTCCTTAGAACCTGGTAATACACCCAGGTAAACCAGGGCTATCTTATCTTTTGCTTTCTCAGGCGATGCAGCATAATCTTCTTCCAGCCCATTGCCCATATCCACGATCTCGTCGGTCATATTTACTTTTACGGGAGAATGCGCCAGGGAAACAGATTTTACGGGTGTCAGCTGTTGCTGATCCGGTCCAATCAGTACAGACAATGCACCGCGGCTCCAGCTCTCCACTTCAAAGGGCTGGTACCTGACATCTTCGAATCCATAGGATTTTAAAAGCTCATACGCATAAGTCTCCGCTTTCGCACCGTTCGGCGAGCCGGTAAGGCGATGGCCGATCGTAGTAGTGGCTTCTCTTAAAGTACTGTATGCTTTGGAATGAGTCTGCACCTCATCGTTGATCTTCTTAAAAACATCGTTCCATGCTGGTTTAGCCTGCGCCAATGCATGCATTGAAAAAAACAAACCTGCCATTGTCCATACAAAAGATTGCTTCATCATATCAAAAATGTTATGGCTGTCAATTTATTACTATTTATTGAAGTTCCTGATAAAATTTAGCAGGGCTAAGGTTTTAGTTCTATTTTCATTGGCAGAAAATCCAATCCGGACCGGGCAACCATATTATTTGCCGCATATCACTTGAATTCTCTCCAGCGAGGAGGTGAATTGATAATTTCACAGTACCATGAAGAAACATGTTGCCACATATTGGATTCTGCAGTTGACCGGTTGGAGTATGTACTGTGTGGGATATATTTTCTTATACCTTACCATTTTAACCTGGCGGGAACAATATTTTTATGCGCAATTGGCTACGCATGCGTTATCAGGACTTTTGTTAACCCACATTATGCGATCTGTCATTCAACGATCCGGCGCGCTTGATTGCCCATTCAAAAAACAGCTCCTGATCATGGTATTGCTGTCGCTTTGCTTTTCTTTCCTGATTGGTGTAACGGCGGTGGGACTTGAAATACTCATGGGCATACAGGATGAACGATCGGCCAAATATTCATTCCTTAACCTCGTTGCCCGTTTTTCTGTTTCTTATTTCCAGTTCATATTTCTGTGGAACCTGATCTATTTCACCTATCATTATATACAGCAAAACAAACAACAAAAGATAGACCAGGCAAGGCTGGAGAGTATATTGAAAGAGCTGGAAATCAGGACCATCAAAGCGCATATCAATCCGCATTTTATCTTCAACTCACTCAACAGCATCCGGGCGCTGGTGGTGGAAGACCCCGAAAGGGCCCGTTCGGCCATTACGCAACTGAGTAATATCCTTCGTAACAGCATGCATGGTGATAAAGCGGAAAAAATATTGTTTGAAAAAGAGCTTTCAGTAGCAAAAGATTACCTCACTCTGGAGTTGATACGCTTTGAAGACAGGTTGCAGGTAACTTACGATATCGACGAAGACACCCTGGATCATCCTGTTCCTGCCATGATATTACAGGCCATGATTGAAAATGCCCTGAATTATGGGATCAACAGGAACAATAGTAATGGCAGTATACATGTATGGTCTAATTACAACCATTATCACCATGTGTTTGGTGTTACCAGCTCTGGTTCTTTCAGGGAGTATATCAGTGAAAGAAAGGAAGGTATTACAAAACTCCAGGGAAGACTTGATCTCATGTACGGACCAGATGCGGGTTTTGGCGTCATACAAACCAGGGAAGGTCTGATCGAAGCCAAAATAAACATACCGATTTGATTACTTGTCTGAATCTGGCATAGGGACGGGGTTACCCGTTTTTTTAAACAATGGCATAGGCGCACCCCATTGCTTCATACGACCGGTCAGTAATACAGAAAGGGTTTTCACTTCTCCGGGATATTGTTTCGAAACATCATTCATTTCGCCAATATCATTTGTAAGATCATACAGCTCCTTTGCGCCGGTTTTCATATGGTACACCAGTTTCCAGTGCCCCTGCCGGATGGCTGCCTTATAATTGATACCCGGCCCGTCTTCGGATATCCATTTATTGGGGAAATGCCAGGAAATAACACGCTTGTTGTTTAAACGTCCGGGTTCTTGGAGTACAGGTACAAAACTTTCCCCATCGATGGTTTGTACGGTATGATGATTTTTCACTCCGGCCATTGTTAATATGGTAGGAAAGAAATCTTCAATGATCACATATTGGTCGGTTACCGATCCGGGTTTGGTTACACCCGGCCATTTCACCAGCATAGGTTCACGGATGCCACCTTCATATACCGATCCTTTGCCTGATCTCAAAGGCAAATTATGCGTAAAAGGTTTCCCGCTTCGGGGTGCCATACTGAATCCGCCATTATCGCTCATGAATAAAATGATCGTGTTATCTTCCAGCTTTTTGTCTCGCAGGTATTGCATGAGGTCGCCCAGGCTTTTATCCATGCCTTCCACCAATGCCGCATATTCCGCTTCTTTCTGCGAAAGTCCCTTGTTGAGGTATTTTTGGATAAAGCGTTTATCTGCAGCATACGGTACGTGAACGGCATAATGGGCCATGTATAAAAAGAAAGGCATTCCATTGCCGACCGGTTTTTCAAGGGCTTTCAGGGCTTCTATGGTCAACGCTTCTGTTAAAAAAGTATCCGTACCATGGTACGCTTTCAGGCCGGGGACGCCCCAGGGTTCTGTTTGTTCTCCTTTCTTATTATTGCCATAATTTTCTTCTCCCAGGTAACTGCCCGGCCCGCCTGCTGCATGTCCGGCTATGTTTACCATGAAGCCGATCTGTTGCGGGTCGCTTGCCGGCGTTTCCATGGCACCAAAATGGGCTTTGCCACAATGGATGGTATAATAGCCCGCTTCCTTCAACAGGGACGGAAGCGATGTTGCATAAACAGTGCACGGAATGCCCGGCACAGGCGATAGTCCGTTTACATTCCAGGCGGGGGATTGTAAAATACTGTCGTTGTAATCTACTGACTGATCTTTACGCAAAGTCCAGTTGGTTACTTTGTGATGTGCAGCATTCATACCCGTCATTAAACTTACACGACTTGGCGAACAAACAGGAGTAGCGTATGCATTGGTGAATTTCATACCCTGTTCTGCCAGGGCTTCCATATTGGGCGTATGGTAACGTTTGTTCCAGTCTGTTGTTTCTTTCCAGAAAGGCACAGAACAATCCTGCCAGCCCATATCATCTACGAGGAACAGAATGATATTCGGTCTTTTCAACGTTTGGGCAAGACAGGGTTGTTTTATCATAAAAACAAACAGGCCTGTACCAATCAGCAGGAAATACTTTTTCATTATGTATTTAAGGTGTTTAGATCGACTGGTGAATTTACGTTGAAAAACACATCAGTAAAAAAGCCACACAGAATTTGTGTGGCTTTGCTTACCTGATCATGCCTGATCCTTATTCCGGTATTTTGTCTAGAGGCGGAACATTCAATTCAAACCCGGTATAACCCTGGTTTTGGTTAATGCGCCCAAGGGTGTTTGCATTGATGGCATCCTGTGGAACGGGCCACAGTATGTGGAAGGGGCTCATTTTATACATATCGCTGTGGACTGTAATGATATTCTTCCGGTAAAAATCATTCTTTTCCAATACCCTGTCGTAAAAGAAATTGGCGCTTGAGAAGCTATTGGCATTATAAGTCTTGCCATTATACGGCGTACCTGTTTTGGCAAAAATATACGCCATACGTGTGAGTTCGGTTTTGCGAGGTTCCTCCCAGTACAGCTCGCGGGCACGCTCATCAAGTACGGTGCCTATATTCACCTGTGCAGCCGTATAAGGAGCACATTTGGCACGGGTTCTGATTGCATTGATATCGGCTGTAGCGCTGGCTGCATCACCCTTCCACAGATAAGCTTCGGCACGGAGCAAATAAGTTTCAGCCAGCCTGAAAACATACCAGTCGGAGTGCCCACCCCTCATAGGATTGCTTTCCTGATCCGCAACAAATAATTTATAATGCGGCCAGGGGAACCAGAAACGGATGGTATCTCCATTCTTCACCAGCAGACTGTTGCCGTTGTACAAACGCAGCCGCTGTCCATAATAAGGGTTATTTGCTTTTTTCAAAGCGGGGTCGTTATAACGAAGGTTCTCCATGTACATCCAGTTGCCAGATGTGGAATCATGCCGCAGGTCATTCACATCATCCCAAATATATACCGTACTGTATGGAGTGAGGCGGCAACGGCCAATACCTCTTCCGTAGTAAGAAAAGTTGTCTATCTCCACTCCCTGGATGGTAGCTACTCCATTCTTCTGGTCGGGAGTGATGATTTGTCCGCCTCCATACCAGGGAATAGCCTGTCGCATGATCTGCATACCATTGGGGAAGGCGCCCACATCGCCGAAACGATCGGTTACCAGGAAAAGTCCCTCAGTATTCACAGGTAAAGATTTGTTCTCAGGACGATGCAGGTCCCAGGTTACATTTTTGGTAGCCACACCTGCGTCAACTCCAAAACGAGAGGTCATCAGTTTGAAAGTACCACCGTTGATCACGGCAGTAGAGCTGGCAATGGCATCGTCGAATAAACCCAATGCCAAATTTATTTTAGTAAGCAAGTGGTAAATTGCCCCTCTGTTCACATCACCCTTATCGGTAACCCATGGAACATATTTTACGGCAAATTCAAGGTCCTGTTTCATCCTCGTGAGAATCACCTCTCTTTTTACAGTGGCAAAATCCAGTTTAGGGCCGGCGAGTTCTTTCATCGGGCATGGTACATCGCCAAACTGATGCACCAGGCGATAATAGTCGAAGGCCCGGAAGAAATATGCTTTACCCAGGATAATGTTCTTATCTGCATCGGAGATGGTCTTAATACCACCAATCCTGGATATCACTGTATTAGCTAATCGTATCCCCACGTATTCCTGTGTCCAGTACCAGCCGATCCTGTTATAATCCGTATGGTTCAGTTGTGCATCTGGTTTGATGAGGATGTCCATGTTCTGTGCCGGTCCGGTTTTGTCAGTAGTACCTTCTACTGCCACTTCAGAAAAGATGTTTTCTGTAATAACCGGTGCGCCATCGCCATAATATTCATTGCGCAAGTTAGCTGCGCAGGAAGCAAGTGCAGCATTGAAGCCGGGTATGTCTACCAACGAGTTCTCAGGAGTATAAAAGGATAAGGGCTGCGGCGCCAGGAAATCTCTTTTGCAACCTGTAATGGCCACCAGTACCACTGCCAGACTGTAAAGTATCTTTTTATTGATTGTATTGATCGTTTTCATACAAGTAAAATTTAACGGGTCTACAGTGTAATGTTGAGGCCAAAATTGAAAGTAATGGGTGTAATGCCTTTATTCTCCGGATCGTAATAAGACCAGGAAGAGAATACCTGAGGATTCACCGCATTGATGTATACTTTCACTGCCTCCATCTTATACCTGTGTGCCAGTTCGGAAGGCAGGTTATAAGCAACGCTTATATTGCTGATCCTGATGAAAGAAGATTTTCTGTACACATTCCAGGTAACAGCTCCTGCAGCATTTGAGTTGATGGCTGCATAGTCGTTAATCGGATTGGTGGGCGTCCAGTAAGGACGCAGATAGAAATTGGACCTGTTGTAAAATTTATCAACGTTCTTGGCTTCATTGAGCTGCGAAAGCTGGCCAACCTTTGAATACAGGGTCAGTGAAACGTCAAAATTGCGGAAGACCCTGAATTCATTTCGCAGGTTCCAGGAGAAATCGGGTGTTGTAGAGCCCAGGAATTGTTTATCATCGACAGTATATTTACCATCTCCATTGGTATCCTGCAATCTGAAATCGCCAGGTTTGTAGCCATAGGATCTTGCCGTTGCCGAATCTGCCACCTGCCAAACACCGGTTACCCTGTAATCGTACACCGCATTAATATCCTTGCCAATGAACCAGCCGTTTTTGATATCGTCCTTTTCAACATAAGAGGTTTTGCCATTAGCATCCACCACAGGAACAGGTCCGTAAAGATGCAGTATCTTGTTTTTGTTTACCCAGAAACTGAGCGTGCTTCTCCAGGTAAAATTCCTGCGGTCCATGTTCAACGTACTAACGCTCAATTCAAAACCATTGTTTTGCACTTCTCCCAAATTAGACAATACATTCACAAATCCGGTTACACTGGGCAAAGAACGATTTACCAGCAGGTCTTTGGTAGTACGCTGGTAATAATCCAAAGAACCGCTGATCCTGCCGCGAAGTATGGAATAATCTATACCTACATTGACAGATCGGTTCCTCTCCCACTTCAGGCCAGCGTTAGACATATTGTTGGTAGTCAATGTAGCCACATCGTATACGGTTCCGGAAGGAGTTATATATACATATTTGCTGGCATTCAGGGCCGACATGGCAGCATAACGACCGATCTCCCGGTTTCCATTCTCACCGTAGGAAACCCTCAGTTTTGCATAGTCCAGCCATTTGTCAAAACGATGCATAAATTTCTCCTGGCTAAACACCCATGACAAAGCGAGTGAAGGGAAAGTTGCCCTGGGATTTTCCTGTCCGAAAGCAGAATAACCATCCCTCCTGGCCGTTGCAGTTAAAAAATAACGTTGATCGTAATTATACGCTATCCTTCCCATCAATGCATCGCCGGTAGCATATTGGTCATCCGTAATAGTAGTAGTAATGGCCGCTCCACCTAAATTGTGATAACCCAGGTTTGCGTTTGGTGAAAAGTTCTCAGCATTAGTGGTATCACTCCATGATTGAAACTTCTCTGCATTGATAAGGAAAGTAGCTTCGATACTGTGTTTGCCAAATTTTTGATTCCAACGAATTATATTGTCCAGTTGCCACTGGTAAATAGTACTGCGCCCTCTTACTGCAATACCATTCCTTGCTGAAATAGTAGGGTTCTGCGGCGAGCGGAAATTGAAGTAACGCGAATTTTCGTACCTGGGCGTAAAGTTTACCTGGTAAGAGAATCCAAAAGGTAATTTTCCTTTTGCATAAAGCGACGCGAAAAAGTTATCAAACTTTTTCATCCGGGTAGTATATGCCTGTTCCATAAAAGGATGCGTATTGTTACCTGGATCATCATTCGGACTCAGGCGCAATGTGACACCGTCATCTGCATAGTAAGAACCCCAGGGGGTGGTTTGTTGCACGTCTGACATAGAAACAGGAACAGAGCTTTCATCCCTGTTGCTATACTGCAAATTCAATCCGACGGTCAGGAATTTGGCTGCCTGTCCCTCCAGGTTCACCCTTGTCCTGAATACTTTGTATTGATCTCCCACAGTCAAACCCTGGTTGCTGAGATAACCGAGTGACATATAATAATTAAAATCATCCCTCCTGCCCATCATGCTCACCGTATGATCATGTTGCAAAGCGCTCTTATTATAAATCAGGTCTTCCCAGTTCAACATTTTACCTGTCATGATATTACTGATCTCTATGGGCTTGAACTCATTCCTGTTCAGCCATTCCACTACCGGATCTCCTGCACTGCCCGGCCGAAGGGCCATCCACTGTGCGGTTGACAATCCACCCGGATTGTTTCGCGGATCTTTATAATAATATTGTATTCCGGGTGTGGATACAGAATCAAATTTAATACCGCCTACAGTAGGCGCAAGCCCCGGGATAAACCAATATTTGGCGGCCGCTTCATAATCCTGTCTGAAATTGATCATTTCATAGCCATTCAGTAAATGTGGTTTTTGCTCCAGTACATTGATGCCAATATTATCATTGAAGGTTATGGTAGGTTTATGGTTCTTACCACTTCCTCTTTTGGTTGTGATGAGGATTACACCATTGGCAGCACGCGCTCCGAATACGGCGGCAGAACTTGCATCTTTCAGGATATCAATGGTAGCAATATCATTCGGGTTGATGTCTTCCATACCCCCACTGAAAATTACGCCGTCAAGTACAATCACCGGATCGGGTTGTGCTGTCAGGGACCCTTTACCCCTTACCAATAACTTGGCACTTCCTCCTTTGGTACTAGGGTCAAACGAAACATCCAGTCCGGGTACATTACCACGCAGCATATCCTGAACAGAACGCGGATTTTCATTCTCCAATTGAGATGCTTTTACCTGTGCCACAGCACCGGTAAGGTCTTTTTTGGTTTGGGTACCATAACCAATTACCACCACATCATTCAGTTGCAAGGCCTGTTCTTCCAGCCTCACTACCAGGTTGCCGGTATTTCCACGCAAGGGAACTTCTTTATTGATGAACCCCGTGAAACTGAATACCAGGGTAGCATTGTCATCAATATTCTTTAGCACAAAAGTTCCCTGTGCATTAGTGGTTACCCCCTTTTTGGTGCCTTTGATGGTAACACTCACTCCTTCCAAAGGAAGATTTTTGCCATCGGTTACTTTACCGTTTAGGACTCCGATCTGCGCCATCGGATAATGTAATTCCGGAACAGGGTTTGCTCTTAAAAAAGCAGTCGTGAGAAAAGAGCAGAAAAGCAGTAAGTTAAGGTGTCGGCAACCCACACTGAGGCACCGCTCCAGGATTGACCTGTGTTGATTTGGCATGAACAATCGTTTTAGATAAAAAATAATTGGCAGCTCACATGCATGGCGCATGTGGACTACCAATATTACAGTAACATCCGTTGAACTGGGAATTTTAAAGCGGAAAAGAAGCGCTTAAAGACCGGAAACGTTTGCATAGATAAATTTGAGAATATAACGGAGCAGTATTATATTCCCATTGACGACACTCCTCAAGGCTTACATCAGGAATCTCTCCGATATAATTTTCCCATCCTTGATTTCATACACGCAGAGTTCACTCATATTCATGCGCTCACTTCCCTTCATGGTAACATCCATCCCCATCACTAATGCGAAAGAGTTACCAGCGACCATTGGTTCTGATACCGTTAAACTGTGCATCTCCTCTATCATGGATTCAAACTTGTGCCCTTTTTCAATGATAGCTTCCAGTCCATGAGTTTCCTTTTCAAAATCAGGTGAAGCATACGGCTCGATACTGATGGCGTCTTTGGCAAAAAATTCTTGCTGGGCTGTTTCAAACTGGCCCTGGCGACATAACACCGCCAACCTTGAAGCGATTTGTGTAGTAGTCATAATTTTTTTCTTTAAATCTACTCCAAATAAAACAGCTTCTATGTGAATTTTGATGAAAGGAAAATACAAAGGCGGCAGTGAGCAATTCATGAATGTTGCATACTGCCGCCTGTATTAAATCAATCTGTTGTCAGACAGATTACCTGAATTCGTAACGAATGCCCAGCTGAATCTGGTAACGGTCATTCGCCGGTATTAGTTGCCCGAAGCTGGGATTCACGATATAAGCATACTGCGTTCTTCCCTGCGCCTGTGCAACAGGGTCCAGTCCCAATGTCCTGAACAACTGCTGGTTGGTGCCGGAAACAACATTGCGTTTACCTGCATCTTTGTTCAGCAAGTTGGCAAAATTGAATACCTGTGCCTGGAAAATCAGTTTGTTGTTTTTCAAAGCAGGAATGAGTTTTTTGCCCAATGTATAAGACAGGCTGATATCAATATTGCTCCAGAAAGGATTGTACAATTCATTACGGCTTGCCATCTGACCAAGATGCCCCTTCAGGTATTTGGCCGCTGTATTATCCGGGTTATTCATCAGCTTGGTGAGATCCGCTGCCAGTTGCTTTTCAAACGGCGTTGCATTTGCATTGGCATTGATCACAGCAGGGTCAAAAATGAAAGCTCTTTTATTGCTGTTAATCGTGAGGCTGGAAGCATCACCGGTAATATCTCCCAGTACAACAGGTGTCCACGGATTACCGGAAATACCTACAAACTTCAGTCCCAGTTGAAAACCAAAAACTTCCGGTGAAATACCCGTAACCACAACCTTATGCCTGAAATCGGTATTTGCACCACCACGGTTTACTGCCAGATCCCGGGGATCATCCATGATATTGCCGCTGCTGTATGTAGTACGTGCAATACAACAGTTGTAGGAATTGTCGTCTTCTGTTTTATTGAGGGTATAAGAAGCGCTCAGCATACCACTGGAAGGAAGGATTACACCTGCTTCCACTACAGCGCCCATTTGCCAGATATGGGAATCACCATTCAATTCAAGTACACGTCCCAACTCAGGATGACTCACCACGTCTTTATAGGCAATCGGATAAGTGATCACTTTGGGATTGGCCGGATTTGCCACCGCAACTTTATCAGCCGGCGCAAATACTCCTCTGTTGCCTTCATTAGCCAGCCTGAAATCTGGTGCATTCCGCAGGTTCAGATCTACATACCGGTAATTATGATAGGTATAGGCATGATAGAGATTGATACCTGCATAAAAAGTCCTGTTGAAGAACTGCTTGAAAGAGATATTGTTCTTCCAGGTCATAGGTGCATGAAAATTATCACCGATCATGTTGATATAGGGCGGAATTGGTCCGCTATTGGCAGGCACCCCCGGAACTGTATTAATATCCTTCCTGTAAGATGCATAGTCGGGCACAGGAAGATTATTCGAAGGATATACCACATTCGCCAGGTTCAAACCAGATTGCAGAATATTGCTCAACTGCGCCCAGTGAACAATATTGGCTGAAAACAATCCTGAACCCGCCTGGAGTACAGAAGTCTGGTCGCCCTTCAGGTCATAAGTAAACTGTATGCGTGGTTGAATATTGGTATAATCCTGTGCCACCCTGTCGGTACGCTTACCCAATACCTGGAACACAAGGGGGTTATATCCCGGTTTTGATGTAAAGACAGTGGCATCCCACCTGAGTCCGCCGGTGATATTCATTTTAGGATTAATGCGGTAATCGATCTGGCCGTATGCCGACAGATCCAGCGCAGTCTGATTCAGGTATTGTGAATAACCGTTCGATGGATTCAATGGGACCAGGCGGGTATAAGCACTTGGTTTCAGGTTGTCCAGGTCATCCAGGCTGGCGAACTGGAACAATCCGCCCTGCTCGTTGGTGTTGAGCGTATGTGTAAAAGTAATCAGGTTGTCTGTACCAAAAGTGAAATGGAATTTCCCGGTTTGCAGGTAAAGATTTTCAACAAATTGCAATTGCTGTTCTCCTTGTCTTTCCGGTGCAATACGGTTTCCGCCGAATTGGAAAGCCTTGGTTACTTTGGTGCCATCCTGCAGGGTAGAAGCAATGTTCACAAATCCCCTTGGCAGATAAGAATAGGGGTTAAAATCCCTTTGTGCTTTTAAATACTGTATTTTAAAATCATTGGTCAGCTTGTCGGTAAATTTCGTTTTCAGCGACAATTGTGTAGAAAACAATTTGATCAGGTGCGTGCCATACGATTCTTTTACCGCAGTATTGTCGGGATATGCATAAGGCGAGAATTCACTTTCCTGTGATGAATAATTGGTTCGCAATGTCAGGGTATTGCGATCGTTGAGTTTATAATCAAGCCTTCCGAAAAACGTACGGCTGATCGGCTTGAACAGGTACAGCCCAACCTGGCTGGCAGGATCGGGAAGTCCGTATTTGGTATTCAGTATATTCAGGAAACGTTGGAGGTTAGCTCCAGAGATTCCTTCTGCCTTCTCGGTAGTCAGGTCGTGCACATCCAGAACGGAAATAGGCAGACTCTTACTTTCAAAATCGAAAGCGGTGAAAAAATGGAGTTTGTTTTTGATGATCGGTCCGCCCAGTGAAAAACCATACTGGTTAATATTGAAGTCTTTCAGCGTCCTGCCCAGGTAATCATTGGCAGCAGTGAGTTTGTTACTCCTGTTGTAAAAAAATGCGGAGCCGGTAAAATTATTCGTACCCGATTTACTGATCACGTTGATGGCTCCCCCGCCCTGGCGTCCCTGCAATACATCGTAATTATTGGTAGATACTTCGTATTCTTTGATCGCTTCAATAGAGATGGTGAAAATGGGTAGCAATCCGCCGTTCATCATGAAACGCTGGTTCATTCCATCCAGTGTTATTCCTGTAGAACTTTCACGGGTACCGCCAATGCTCAGGTTGGGGTTATTGGCAGGAGATACACCAGTCAGGGGTGATATATTGGCAAGGTCCTGGAAATTCCTGCTATTGGCCGGAATAACCTTGATCTCCTGGGTACCCAGCTTCTTGGCCGTTCCCACCGGAGATACCCTGCTGTAAATATCTTTACGGGCAGTGATCACTACTTCTTTCAGTTCAGTTACCTGGTCTGACAATTCGAAATCAATTTTCAGGTTCTCGCCAATTGCTATGGTATAACCTGATTTCTGTACCGTGCCATACCCGGTAAAAGACGCAGTGATGGTATAGGGACCACCCAGCGGAAGATCGGTTACCTGGTAAAAACCTTTCAGGTTAGAGATACCTTTGTATACAAAACCGGTAGATTCGTTTTTAATACTGATGGCGGCACCGGACAGGAAGCTTCCTTTTGAAGCTTTGACAAAACCATTGACAGAGGTGTTAGTTTGTGCACTTACCAACAGCCATCCCATAGAAAAGATAAAAAGCAGTTTTGCTTTCAGGGCATAGTTATTCTTCATTACAGCATATTTTAGATGGCTGCAAAATTAAATTGACATGCAAAAACGAATGTTAAGCGAATATTACCATGAGGAAATAAATCATTACCATCCTTATTGTGACATGCTCATTGATAATCAATAAAATATAGGAACTTGCAACCGAATAACTCCCAAACAATCACAAATGAAAGTACATTATCTGCAACACGTACCTTTTGAGGGGTTGGCATACATAGAATATTGGTTAAAAGAAAACAAGCATGAAATTTCTGTGACGCGTTTTTATGAGGCTGGTTATCATTTACCAAGTGTTGAAGGGATAGACGCTTTGATCGTCCTGGGGGGACCAATGGGCGTATACGATGAGCATGCTTATGCCTGGCTGCACCAGGAGAAAGCTTTTATCAGGGATTGTATACATGCTGGAAAAAAAGTATTGGGTATTTGCCTGGGAGGTCAATTAATAGCAGTTTGTTTGGGTGCCATTGTTCATAGAGCGCCCTACCAGGAAATTGGCTGGTTTCCTGTGTCTCCAACGGAAGAAAGCGCCGGGCTTCCGTGGTTCTATCAACTATTTGCCAATAACCCGATGGTTTTTCATTGGCATGGCGATCAGTTTGAGATACCAGGTAACGGTTGCCTTAACCTGTTAACATCTGCCGCCAATAGCAACCAGGCATTTTGCTATAATGACAATGTAATGGGCTTACAATTCCATCTGGAAATAACCGAACAGGCCATTGTGCAGATGTTGCAAAACGGGGCCGCTGAATTGATCGATGCACCTTACATTCAAACTGCAGAAGAAATAAGCCATAGGATAGCACATACAGAAGAATGCAACAAATTGATGGAAGCCATTTTACGTCACTGGTTAGGGTAACTGGCAATAAAAGAAGCAATCCAGGGCCCGAAAATGGCACGTGGCCCACTGCGTAACTACCAATAAAGTTTTCCGTGAAAACTATCAACCATCCTTCGCTTATTTACTCACCAGAGAATTGCTGAACCTGATTCCGGACTATAGTAAATATTGTCTTTTTTGTCAACAGGTAATTAAAATTCAATGCGCTATGTAAAAAACCTGCGTTTTAAAAAATTATTTTTGCTACTTAGTGTTAACATGTTAATATTGCTATATTAATATTAACACATTAATAAAAAGTTGTGAAAAATACACCTGAATACCTGTTGCATAGACTGGTTTATGCTATGGACAAAGTTGCGGATAGAATTCTCGTTGAAAATTTCGCTATTACTTACAACCGTTTCCGTTTTATAGCTGCCTTGCAAAATAGTGGTGAACTCACCCAGCATGCCTTGGCAGTTTTATTAGGATATAGTGACCCTGCTGTAAGTAAAATGTTAATTGAGCTTTCAAAGGAAGGATATGTCACAATAAAAACTGACCCGGAACACGGACGAAAGAGGCTTGTTTCTATTACATCAAAAGCCAGTAAACTCGCTGTAAAAGGGCAACAACTCCTGCATGCACATTTTACCGAAATAATGAAAAAAGCTAAAGTAGATTCAAATCAATATGCCATTTCCACCAAAAAAATATTGGATGCAATGGCAGTTAAAATGCAAAGACAATGAAAATTTTAATTTCAGGTGGTGGTATTGCAGGTTTAGCGGCAGCAATATTTTTGCACAAAGCAGGACACGAACTAAAAGTAATTGATAAGGCAGCTTCTTTTCAAAAATTGGGCTATGGTATATCGCTAAAAGGTTTCGGCATTCAAATCATGCATCAACTTGGGCTTCTTGAAGAATTGCAAAGTCATGCCCTGAGCCTTTCCTTCTTCAATATTTACAATTCAAAAGGGAAACTAATTCGTAGTCTTCCTAAAAAAACAGTTGATGAAATTACAGGTGGTACTATCCCTCTCTCAAGGGCTGACTTGCACGGGGTATTGTATAGCGCAGCTGAAAAACTTGTCCCTATTGAATTTGGTGTACAAATAAATGGCATTACACATTTGTCGGAAAAAGAATTGGTTTCTTTTAATAATGATTTAAAGGATGATTTTGATCTTGTAATTATTGCTGAAGGATTACGTTCAAAAAGTCGTCAACTCCTTTGGGGCGATAAGGGATTGACACCTTTGGATATAACTTATGTTGCAGCAATAATTGACGAAAAACATCAATTCCCGCTTGATGAAGCTGTTACTTTCAAAGGTATTGGAAAAACAATTTCGTGTTTCCCTGTTAGTGAAAATCAGATTGTCATACAAGCACTCGTAAATAGCGGCATAAAATCCAATTCACAAAATAGTTTTAAATCAATTTTAATAGAAACTTTTTCGGATTTTCCTATCCAGGTTGTGCAGCTTCTTTCTGCTATTAATCCAAAAGACTATATTTTTCACGACAGCGTTGCGATGATTGAATTATCTGAATTGGCACAGGAACGAGTTGTATTGCTTGGCGATGCAGGGTATTGCCCCAGCTCCTTTTCCGGCATGGGGGCGTCATTAAGTTTGCTGGGTGCAAAAATACTAAGTGAATCGTTGCTATTATCGCCACATATTAAAGAAGCGCTCATGCGTTATAACAATTTGATGCATCCGATAGGATTACATTTCCAAAATAATGCCCGTTCCACTATGAAAAATGAGTTACCACAAAACAAAATACAGGCATCAATCTTTAGTTTAATCTTACGCTACATACCCGTTTCGCTAATTGCAAAAAGCGTTGGCAAAAGGCTCAGTGTAGAAAAGGAGTTATTAGAAAACTCTAACTAGTTGTGGGTCAAAATAACGAGGAGCCGACACAATTCTCAATTCTTAAAATCTTACCCTTTATGAATGGGAAATGAACCTTTTTAAAAAAACAGATGATGCAGACTAAAACCTGAGTTGCATTGTAAAAGCTGTAAACAGGATATCTTTCCCCGGACTCACATTTTTTAAAAAATCACCCGCCTGAAACCAGGTAAACTCGCCCCTGAAATAAAGAAAATTGTTGGGTGTGTATTCCAGGTAAGTGGAATACTGTCTCCCTATGGATTTTCCGGAGCTGTTTTTACCGGAATAGATCAGGGCCACATTAGGACCGTATATCCCATCGTTTTTGCTATAGCGCCAGAAAATATCGCAATCTATATTCCAAAGCAACTTTGGAGTGAGGTCCAGCATAAGTGAAGGATGAATATCAATTAAATTCGACGGGCCGATAAGTGATACAAGACCGAAATAACCGCCTCTCGGAAACAGCGGATTAAATGTTTGCATTTTGTTATCGTTGTACATGGCATCACCACTGATTAGTTCGGTTTTGATGCCAACTTCAGGTTTAAGTTTTACATGCGAAAATTTATATCCTGTATTGACAGAAAATGTCCATGCATCGATTGTTTTGCCTGTAAAGTCGCCAAATTGGTAAAGCCCTTCTATGTCATACCGCCAGGTATTCCTGTTGCCCCAAATCCTGCTTCCAACAGAATGGCGGAGTTCTGTTCCCGTACCATCATCAAACCTTGCGCTCTTTCTCCATAAGCCGAAATAATACAGGTCAATGTTTTTAAAAAAAGGTACTTTGTTTTTAACCAGGTACGCACCCCAGAATTTTATATTCTTATTGAAGCCATCATCGAATATACCATGCCGTGATTGAACGAAATAGGAGAAGAATAAATCAGCTTTCCATGAATTGTGTGCGTATAATAGCCGGGCGGCGTCAAATGATTGGCGGTTATTAGGTCCGTCGCGAACAGCTACCAGTCGCTGTGAACCATAGAGCAATTCCTGGCGCCCGATTCTTATGGTCAGGGCCTGTGAATCAGGAAATGAGCATGCATAATCGATAAATGCCTGATGGAGATCCAGTTGATCTTCATCTACAGGTGAAGGAGGATATGGTTTGCCATTGGCGAGACTGCTTTGTAACTGAACAAATGTTCTGAAATGCTTTCCTGCATGCAGGTCTGCATGAACCAAATAGCGGGTAAGGATAAAGCCTGCATCATTCGGAGGCGACTCACCCCAGTTTTCATGCTGGAACCATTGGTATTGGTACCTGATATCACCACCGAAACTCAGATAGGTTTCCTTGCTCTTTGAAAGTGGATTGAACTTGGTAGCCTTATACCAACCTTTGCTGCTGTCACTTTTCAACATGGAATAATCTTCTTCATAGCGGAGTTGTTTGAATGGAGGGATAGTTTGTGCATGGCCACTATAAAAAAACAACATCACTAAGGGCAAGGTAGCTATGATCTTCATTGTTAGAATTTTCTGATAATAATTACGCCGGCAATGATCAGGCATACACCCAACAGTTTCCAGATATTAATGGGATGAGGTTGTACAACCAGGATGTTAAAATGGTCAAGCAGCACCGACATGATCATTTGACCTGCTACCACCAGCCCAAACGTTAGCGCCGGACCGATCTTAGGAAAGGCCAAAATGATCACCGTTACATAAAAAGCACCTAAAAGACCGCCTGTCCACAAGTATACAGGCGCTGTTTTCAAACCACCTAATTGCACCTGCTGACGTGCGAACAGTGCATAGATCAATACTACAACTGCTCCTACCAGAAAAGAAATCAATGAAGCATGCACAGGGCTTGCAATTTCTTTGCCGAGTCGCGTATTGATGCCGCCTTGAATGGGCAAAAAAGCACCCGATAAAAGAGCCATGATGATCCAGATAGACTTCATGCAGTTTGTTTTTTATAAATGAACTTATCGACGGAATACTTGCCGGGTCCAAAGATCAAAATCGTCAGAAAAATCAGGCTATAGATAAATGGCGTATCCTTTTCCAGGAGCGCATCGTGCCAGTGAACAACAAAATATCCCGTTAGGGTAACAGCTAGTACAGGCAACGTCGCCAGCCTGGTGAACAGGCCGATCAGAACAAAAAAAGGAAAGACAATGTTGGCGGAAATGGCAAACAGGTTGTTGAATATTTCAGGAAAATGCAACGGATTGGGGATGTTTTCCGCTTGTGCGACACCAATGCCTATTTTCTTAAACCCATGTACAATGGCTATTTCCAGCGTAGCTGCTACGCGAAGTAGCAACATTCCCATATCAAACACAAAATGAGAAGGATATGGGTCGATTGTCATTATGATGAACCTTTTCATTTTAATGGTTTTGAAAGCCACCGTAATATTTAACAGGACTCCAGTCGGGTATTACTGCCGGAGTCGGTGCATTCAGGTCAGAATAGTCTCCCTCACCATACACAGGTTTGCCGTTAACGATCGTCAGCAAGGAGTGGATGCTCCTAATATCATCGACAAGAATGGCGAAATAATCCTTGTTGATAATAACCATATCTGCATACTGTCCTTTCATGATCTTTCCCTTCAATTTTTCTTCTCCGCTTACCCATGCGCTGCCTGTAGTATACAATTGCAATGCTTCGAACCTTGAAAGGGCATCCCGCTTCGACCAGAATTGGTAGCCTCCCATTGTTTTGCCGGTCGTTGCCCAATGCAGGCATATCCAGGGATTGAAAGTGGATATCCGGGTGGCGTCTGTACCCATGCCAACAGGGATTCCCATTTGGAGCATCTTTTTGATGGGAGGTATCTGGTGATCAGGTGCGCCATACATTTTTTGATAGAGCTCTCCCTGGTAATACATCCTGAATTGCACGGCAACGCCTCCGCCCAATTGTTTGATGCGTTGCAATTCCGAATCGGTTACGGTTTCAGCATGATCAAACAACCAATGCAACCTGTTAAAAGGAATTTCTTTGTTTACTTTCTCAAATACATTCAGCATCCTGTCAATCGATTCTGCGTAGGTTGCATGGAGACGAAAAGGCCAGCGGTTCTGTACGAACAGCCGGATGATCGGTTCAAGCTCTGCTTCCATTTTATCAGAAAGTACAATACGCGGCTCCAGGAAATTTTCAAAATCCGCTGCACTTGCTACGAGGTTTTCTCCCCCACCCTCTGCCACATATCCATTCGCAAGGAGCATGTTGTCGTTCTGTTTGAGTTTGATCGATTTTGTCCAGTTTTGATAATCCCGCAACTCTTTTCCGTATACCTGTGCAAACAGGTAATAAGAGGTACGTAAAGTGAGCTTCCCTTCACGCGCCAATTCTGCTGCGACGGCATAGTCATCAGGATAAAATTGACCTCCTCCCCCTGCATCTACTACACTTGTGAGGCCATATTTATTTAATTCGTGGTAATACTGAAGGGTAGAATTCAATCTTTCCTCGTGGTTCAATTTTGTTGTCAATGCCAAAGTGGTATAAATAGCTTTGGGTGTTTCTTTTGCATACAACATGCCGGTAAGATTGCCCTTGTCATCCAATTCAACAAGACTGCCTTCGTACCGTGTATTTTTGTTGTATTGCAAAACCTCAATTCCCTTCTTATTAACAAAGGCTTTCCCATACAGGTAAGTAATGAATACAGGCTTATCGGGAACGGCTTCATTGATTTCCTCGATGGTAGGTTGTCTTTTCTCTTCAAACTGGTATTCATTCCATCCGCCTACCACTTTGATCCAAATACCCGGAGGGGTTCGCAACGCCTGTTCTTTCAGCATTTCCATCGCTCTCTTCAGCGTTTTTACACCATCCCACCGTAATTCAGTATTATAATTCAACCCCTCCCTGATCACGTGAATATGGCTGTCGTTCAAACCTGGGACTACAGTTCTTCCGTCTGCATTGATAAGCTTTGTACCTGTCCCTTTGTACTTTAACAATATTTCTTTGGTGCTCCCAACGTCTAATATTATTCCGTTTTTTACGGCAACAGCCTGCTTAAATTCGCTCGCTTTGTTCATTGTTGCTATCTTACCATTATAAATGATAAGATCAGCGTTGTTTTGTGCGTGTAGATAAGTTGAAAGCAATAAGAACAACAATATGAACATCCTGCGCATAAAATATGTTTTCAGCTGTTTACGATCGTCCTGTATTTTAGAGGTTTGTCTTTCACTATTTAATTGCTTACCGATTTTGCAGCGACCTCAATTATGCCAGCGACCTCCTTTGCCTTAGACATAAATATTACATGACTTCCTTTGAGTTCTGTTACAACCGAACCAGCCCGTTTGTACATTTTGCGTTCCAACTCCGGACTTATGCTTTTATCCTCAGTAGCTACAATGGCATAAGAGGGCTTTGTTTTCCAGGCAGCCTGGCTAAGAGGAGTTATAAATGATTTTACACTTACAGGTGCCTGTGAGGCATACATGAATTCAGCTTTTTCATCACTTATATCTGCAGCAAATCCTGGATGAAATTTGTTTTTATCATACCAGATAAGGCCTTTCTCATCTGGGGGAAGAATACCATTGTCAGGATCAGGAGCAACGCTTTTTACCAGATCGAGGGTGGATTCACCCATTTCAGGGGCAAAGGCAGCGACATAAACAAGGCCTGCTACTTTAGAATTCACGCCCGCCTGTGTTATCACTGATCCTCCCCAGGAGTGACCCACCAGGATAACTGGTCCATCCTGCTTAGCAATGATTCTTTCGGTAGCTGCAACATCATCTTCCAGTGATGTTAAAGGATTCTGTACAAGTGTTACTTTGTAACCGGCATCCTTTAGTATTTTGAAAACCCTTTCCCAGCCAGATGCATCTGCAAAAGCACCGTGGACTATAACAATGTTTTTTATTCGCATTGATTGCGCATGGCCAGTCAATAGTAAAAACGTACTAAAAACCATGACTAAAAGAAGGTTATAAATCTTTTTCATAGTGGTATTTTTGAAGGTTAACTAATTCGTTCAATTGCTTTTATTTATTATTGCTAATATCCTTATAGGCGTTGGGCAGGTTGAAATTGTAATGAAGCCAATTGAAGAGTGTATAGCCCTTGTCATATTCTTTCATGGTTACGGCTTTCTTTGTCTGCTCTAGCGACAACCCTTTCCGAACAGCGTCTTCTATATTTTGCTTAAGCGACTGCACGTAATCGAGGGTGTATTTGATACCCGCTTTGTTGGTAATCTTTCCATGCCCTGGAATGACGATGGCATCATCCGGAAGCATGTCGTACATTTTTTTGAGGTTATCAGCAGGCTCCAAAAAATAACCGTCGAACAACCAGGGGATCGTTGGACTTTCTGCAATAAATGGATTGCCCGCCCAAAAAACCTTTGAAGAAGGCATCCATACAAAAAGGTCTGCTGGAGATTGAGCCGTTCCAGCATTGATCAGTTCAACGGTCTTACCACCACCCATGTCGATGGTCATGTTGTTATGTTTAGCGATGGTGATATCTGCTGCCCTGTATTTTGCTGCTTCAATACCACGATCTTTTCCAAACAGAATCACCATGAACTGTTTAATGCCCTCGAAATTTTTGGTTAGGTTTTCTTTTGCAAATTCATTTTGAATGATGACGGTAGTTGAGGGTAACAAATAATTAGTGAAGCAGTGATCGCCGTGATCACTGGTATTCACGGCATAAATAATGGGCTTATCGGTGACCGACCGGATCAGTTTGATTTCCTGGTCGAACAACCTTTTGTTCAAAAAGCATTCTATCAGCAGAACGCCTTTGTCACCAACAATAAATCCGCCTGATGTAGCCTGGGGGATCCCTTGGGTGGTCTCCATTTCCACTGTGGAAGGTTGGATGGCATAAACACCATCGGTTACTTTATGCAATTTCAGTTCAACGGTGTTGCCATCCCAAATCGGCACCTGCGGTGGCAATGGAAACTGTGCCGATACCTGCATACAGGAAAGCATAACTGAAATGCTCATTACAATCAATAGGTAAACAAACTTTTTCATCGTTGTACGTTTTAATGTGTTTTCCAGTTTCTTATTTGTCTATGAAAAAATCAAGCAAATCTTTTTGTACCTGTGCAGTATTCTCCTGCACGACCCAATGACCGGATCCTTTGATATTGGAACCTTTTACATTTTCTGCAACCAGCTTACAATGATCTACCAGGAACGCAGCACCAAAATATTCTCCCCCCATGGCAAGCAGTGGCATCTTCAGTTTTTTCTTCATCAGCATCAGATTGTCTGTAGCATCCTGGCTAAAAGCGCCAAACCAATGAAAAGCACCGGTAGTAGCTCCCTTCACTGAATATGCCCTGATAAACTCATTGGTTTCATCTGGTGTAAAAGGATCCTTTACATGTCCAACCACCGGCCAGAAATTGGTGAAGAACAATTTTTCCCGGCCTGCCACCAGTTCACCGGAAGCCGGCCATCCAAAGAAGCCAAACCACCAGGCCGAGCCTTTTACCTGTCCCCATACCGGTTCCACGCCCGGAAGCAAAGCATCCATCAAGGCTAGTTTTTTAACTTCATCCCCGAATTGTGCAGCATAAGCATACGCAACCATCAACCCAATGTCGTGCCCCGCAAGATTGACGTTATGATACCCCAATTTTTTAACGAGCTCATGTATATCTGTCGCCATGTTTTTTTTATCATAGCCGCCTGCAGGTTTATCGCTCTCGCCTACACCGCGCAGATCGGGGGCTATTACCGTGAAATGTTTTGACAATTCAGGAAGCAGGCGGTTCCACATATACCAGTTCTGTCCAAATCCATGCACCAGCACAAGCGGCTCTCCGCTTCCGCCGGTCACATAGTGAATATTGACACCATTCACAAACGCTGTAGCATGTTTAAATCCCGCCGGCGGCGAAGCCGGCTGGGCTGTGGCTGCTTTAGCAGTATCGTTTTCTGCTGCATCTTTTGTTTTCATTTCCTTGTTATTGCATGCCATTACGAAAGCGGCAACGGCAATGATCAGTGCGTGTTTTAGAAGATATGTTGATTTCATAGTTTGTTATTTCTTTGTTTATAATCCATTTTTGTTTAACCATTCCAGGATAAAATCGGCGTCTTCCTTCCAGGTGGCTTGTCCCAATACGAAATGATTCCGTCCATCGAACTCTTTATAATCCGTTACAGAATTACTGTTCCGGTATTTCTTATAGTTATCGTAATTCAGGGAGGCTGGTATTGTATGATCCGTGCTACCAGAAGTAATCAGTAAAGGAGCATGCGGATTTGAAAAGTTCACCCTGGCTGCGCTGGTAATGGTATCGCGAACGATCAATTTAGATTCCGGAATGGCGAATTGATAATATCCTTCTTTTTGTGCATCACAATCCATCCCATTAGTGAAAGCGTATTTCCATTGTTTAAACGACATCATAAATGTCTTTCTGGTTGATGTAAAAAAACCAAGGGGCCCCCAGCCTGCTTTCAGGAATGAAAATTTAAAAGTGATGATGCCCTGTGGTGGAACCGAGTGAATAGCCACACCCGCAGATGCCAGTCCTCGTTGCAACAGCAACTGAACAATCAATCCCCCAATGGAATGTCCTATCAGGATAGGCTTTTCCGGAAGTGACCTTACTATTTTATCATAGTAGTCGGTCAAAGCAGGTAACCTGCCGGATGCAATCTGTTTACTCGGATGACCATTCCGGAGTGCTTCAGCAGAAGCATCTTTGTTTGGCCATGGCGGTGCAAGCGTGGTGTATCCTTTGCTCTCAAAATAAATTCGCCAATCATTCCAACAACTGTGGTGCACAAATGCACCGGTAATAAAAACAACTGCTTTTTTTGATGAAGGCATCATTACAAAATGTTTGTCAAAATGCTTCCAGTTGAATGCCAACTATCTAATGAATTGAAAATCAAAGAATAATTGCGCTGCAGCAAGATCGCCGCATCGCGATATCTCACGGTTTGCAAAAATGACCGCGATATTTCGCGGTCATTTTCATTTATATATAAAGGCATAGATTTTAAAAACAAAAAACTAGGCAATGACTATGTAAATTTACTGTAGTGTAAACCTGGCAAAAGCCGAGTTGCTTCTATTAAACCCTTGTCATGCTCACGAAAATATTGGTTGCAATTTCTTTTTTTGCGCTTGCAGGAAAAAGTTTTGGGCAGAGGAGCATGCCCCTGTCGAAAGCGCAACTATGGCAGGAAACAGGTAAAGAAATATCTGACAGTACACGCCAGTATTATTACAACCAGCTGGGAAATATCTACCTTAAGGAATCATGGGGCATCCCTAAAGATATAGACAGCGCTTTTCACTATTTGAGAAAAGCTATTTTATTGGGAGATTCTGCCAATATTGCAAACAGGGAAATTACCAATGAAAGCTTGACCTTACTTGCGAGCGCTTATATGCAAAAAAACGATTTTGCTCCTGGCGTGAAGATTTTTGACCAGGTGATAAATTCCTATCAAAAAACAGGCAACAAAATCAAAAAGGGAGATACATGGATATCAAAAGGGAAGTACCTTTCTTTTTTTGGTTTGTATCCTGAAATAGCGGAAAACGACCTCAAGAGTGCACTATCATTATTTTCTGAATTGAATGATAAGCAGAAAATGGTTGATGCTTACCTCAACCTATCAGACTTTTATTATCGCTCTCTCAAGTTAACGTTTGCTGATAGTACCTTGCATAAGGCGTTGAAAGCTTCTGCCAATTGTAAATCTTACAGAATTTCAGAAGTATATTATTTCCTGTCTTCTGTTAACAGGTATCAGGGCAATCTTAACCAGGCATTAAAATACGCATTGGAAAGCGTAAAGGCAGTTGAAGCAGCAGGCAACCAAAACTTAATGGGACAGAGTTATGGCGAATTAGCACTGGTGTACCAGGAATTAAATCAACCTAAACAAAGCATTTACTGGTATCGGAAATGTCTGGACATAAGAGTGAAAAATGGAGACCAGTCGGTTTACACTACAGCATATTTTATGACCGTACAAATGATAAAAGCGGATGAAAGCCGTTCCGCTATTAAGATATTGAATGATCTTGCAAAAAACAATCCCCCTATTCGCCACAATGAAAAAGCATCCATATTTCAAAGCCTTGCCTATTGCTACAACGCAATCGGAGCATACAGCACGGCCGAAGCGTATTTCCTCGACATGATACAGGAACGTTATCATGGTAATCAATGGGGTGAGGAACTGATGATTGCCAACCTCGATATCGGAAAATTTTATGCAAACAGGCAGGAATATAAAAAAGCGAAGCCTTATCTCGAAAAAGCCGCCGTATTAAACGAGACTACAACTGCCTCCAGGAGAATGGAATTGCAGTTTCTTTTATTCAAAGCGGATTCTGCGGAAGGTAATTTTCAAGCGGCTATTCAGCACCTCGAGAAATACAAAACCCTTAACGATTCTATTTTCAGTGTAACCAAAAGCAAGCAAATTGAAGAATTGTTGATACAATATGAAACAGAAAAAAAAGACCAGAATATTCATTTACTGGAGAAAGAAAGCAAGCTGCAATTGGGCAAATTGATATTTGCCAACCAAATCCGTAATTGGATCATGGGCTTTGCCATTCTTTTTCTGGTCGTTTCCGGTTTGCTCATCTATAATTCCCGGCTTAAACAACGCATCAACAAAAAACTAAAGGATCAACAGAAAGAAATCGAGGACAAAAATCATACACTTGAACGCCTGGTGAAAGAGAAAGAATGGCTGGTCAAAGAAATTCATCACAGGGTAAAAAACAATTTTCAGATGGTAATGGGCTTGCTCGGCACTCAATCCGAATATTTGAAAACGGAAGAAGCCATCAATGCTATGACGGAAAGTCAGCACCGTGTTCAGGTTATGTCGCTTATCCACCGAAAATTGTACCAGTCTGATAATTTATCGGCCATTAACATGGCACATTATATTCATGACCTGGTGAATTACCTGCGTGACAGTTATGATATCCGGCAATCCATTCACTTTAATTTGCAGGTTGATCCGGTTGAGCTGGACCTTACTTATTGTGTTCCACTGGGATTGATGCTGAATGAAGCAATCACCAATTCTATCAAATATGCATTCCCCGGGGATAGAAATGGCGCTATTAAAATTTCATTTACAAGGATCCTGGATGATCAGTTATTGTTAACGATTAAAGACAATGGAGTGGGCTTTCCTCCCAATTTTGACATCAACCATTCCGGGTCTTTAGGGATGAAATTAATGAAAGGGCTGAGTGAAGACATAGACGGAGAATTTAGCATTAATGGCCACAATGGTACAGAAATCATGCTTACATTTAATTACACCCCGGACAAGACCAATGGTGCAACACATTAAAACAAGAACTGCAATTTAAATGAAAGGAGAAATACTGATAGTCGAAGATCAATTTGTGGAAGCAGACTATCTCAGGATTATGCTTACCCAGTCAGGGTATGGTGTTACCGGTATTGCCCGTTCGATGACGCAAGCCCTGGAGCTTATCCGGGTGAAAAGGCCTGATTTCGTTCTTCTTGACATATTTCTGAAAGGCAAGCATACAGGAATCGATCTCGCCAAACAATTGGCAGAAGAGAATATTCCTTTTGTGTATCTCTCAGCCAATTCAAATGAAGAGGTGTTAAATGAGGCAAAAGCAACCCAGCCGTATGGCTTCCTTGTTAAACCATTCAGGGAAAAAGATTTACTCATCACACTTGAAATTGCGAGGTACCATCACCAGCACAGCCTGGAATCGAGGTACAGAAAAGAAGCCAGGTTAAAAAAAGAGTTGAAAAATATCATTTATGAGCCGCTAAACTGGAAACAAAAACTCTTAAAAATAGCTACCAATATCCAACCACATATACCATTCGATTTTCTTGCCGCCGGGTTTGATGATATCGGCCAGCCTTATTTTAAAGGCACCTGCTTCCTTAGAATCGGGTTTGATGAGTACCAACCCATCGGGCTCGAAGAACTAACAATGATCACAGGTAAAACAAAGGAAGAGCTTATTATGCTGCAGACAAATAATACGACGGAATGGAATACCGCATTTTACAACGGTGATTCTTTCGTAAGCATTTGTAAACAGCCATCCTTACGAAAATTATTTGCAGATACTTTTCAATTGAAGTCACATCTTGAGATGCCGATGAACATTTTAAATGGAAGGCCTTTCAGTTTTTGCCTGTATAGCCGGCGATCAGATGCATACAATACCGAACAGATAGAGCTGTTTGAACAAATACAGTTTCAACTGATCAACTGCATTGAAGCAATGGTTTTGGGTGAGCAGAGCCAAAAACTTGTTGAAAATGCAGAAACGAGCGAGAGAGAAAAAGAACACCTGTTTCAATCAAAAGATTTTGATGGCGTGATAGGCAAAAGCCATTTGCTGTTAAATGTGCTTGACATGATTAGCCAGGTGGCTCCTATGGAAACATCCGTATTGATACTTGGCGAAAGTGGCACAGGGAAAGAAAAGATTGCCGGCTGTATTCACAACCTTTCCAAACGAAAGGGAAAGCCGTTTATTAAATTGAATTGTGCGGCATTGCCCGCATCACTGGTTGAGTCAGAACTATTCGGACATGAAAAGGGAGCTTTTACCGGGGCAACTGAAAAACGGATCGGCAAGTTCGAAAAAGCCGACCAGGGAACCATCTTCCTGGATGAGATCGGAGAACTTCCGGTAGAATTACAAGTAAAACTGTTAAGGGTACTCCAGGAAAAAGAAATTGAACGAATCGGCAGCAATGAGGTAATCAAAGTTAATGTACGGGTCATTGCAGCCACCAACAGAAACCTCGAAAAAGAGGTCGCTGAAGGCAGGTTTCGTCTTGACCTGTATTACCGGTTGAATGTTTTCCCGGTTACACTTCCTCCGCTTCGTGACAGGAAAGAAGATATCCCAGCCCTGGCTTATCATTTTATGAATCATTATAATCACAAAGCCGGAACGAAGATCAGTGGCTTTTCCGATGAAGCTTTAAAAAAAATGATGACTTATGACTGGCCCGGGAATATTCGTGAACTGGAAAATTTAGTTGAAAGAAACGTATTGCTTGCTAAAAGTGTTGTGATCGAGGACGTTTTACTTAATGTGTTTGTGAAATCGCCGGGAGAACCCGCTGCCGAAGAACTTCGCATGAAAACCATTCATGAAAATGAAAGGGATTACATCATTTCAGTGCTGAAGAAATCCAATGGCAGGATATGGGGATCCGGCGGTGCAGCCGAAATACTGAACCTACCCCCTTCCACCTTGAAATCAAAAATGAAAAAACTCGGAATCAAAAAAGAGTATATAAAAGATTGACCGATAGCGTATTGTCTTCGAAAAACTGAGGGACCAAACTCTCATTTGGTTCCTCAGTTTCGTCGGGAAGACAGGATTCGAACCTGCGACCCCCTGGTCCCAAACCAGGTGCGCTACCGGCCTGCGCTACTTCCCGTGCCACAGATATAAAACAGCGGTGAGGGCGGGATTCGAACCCGCGGTACAGTTTGACCCGTACGGCAGTTTAGCAAACTACTGATTTCAGCCACTCATCCACCTCACCGGACTGATTTAACCTCCCCTTCCTTTTAGAAAGGGCTGCAAAAATAGGGAGAGACCAATTAAATACCTAAAATAAATTCAAATACCGTTTACATTGCAGCCAGCTGCACTTTCTGGGTAAGTTCCATCACATTTTCGCGGAAAATAGAGTCGGTGTCCATCAGGTCTTTCACCGTCTGGCAGGAATGGATAACCGTGGTATGGTCGCGGCCGCCAAAATGTTCTCCAATTGTCTTTAAAGAGTTCTTGGTGAATGCTTTGGCCAGGTACATCGTAATCTGGCGGGCCTGAACAATTTCCCGCTTACGCGTTTTTTGTAATAATTTATCGTAAGGAACATCGAAGTATTCACATACCATCTTCTGAATGGCATCAATGGTGATTTCCTTGCTGCTGGTCTTTACAAAATTGCGTAGCACTTTTTTGGCCAGCTCCACATCTATGTCTTTTTTATTGAGAGAAGACTGGGCCAGCAAAGAGATCAGGGCGCCTTCCAGTTCTCGTACATTGGTATTGATATTATACGCTACATATTTCACCACTTCCTTGGGCATATCCAACCCATCGTTCTTCATTTTGCGCTCCAGGATCTCTATCCTTGTTTCATAATCAGGTACCTGCAAATCAGCGCTCAATCCCCAACGAAAGCGACTCAACAACCTTTCCTGCATACCATCCAGGTCCTTGGGTGGTTTATCAGAAGTAAGTACCAGTTGTTTGCCACTTTGGTGCAGGTGGTTGAAAATGGCGAAAAAAGCATCCTGACTTTTTTCGGCCCTGCTGAAAAACTGTACGTCATCAATGATAAGCACATCTATCAACTGGTAAAAATGAATGAAATCATTGATCGCATTATTGCGGCTGTGGTCCTGGAACTGGTTGATGAATTTTTCACTGCTTACATACAGCACTACTTTACCCGGATGCATTCTTTTTACATCATTACCGATGGATTGTGCAAGGTGTGTTTTACCCAAACCTACACCGCCATAAATCACCAGCGGGTTGAACGAATTAGCACCGGGCTTTTCTGCCACGGTTTTGCCGGCCCTTCTTGCCACACGATTACAATCACCCTCAATAAAAGAGTCGAAAGTATACATGTGGTTGAGCTGGGGATCGATCTGCATTTTCTTCAAACCCGGAATCACAAAAGGGTTCTTCACCGGGTTGTCGATCACCAGCGGGAAGTTCATTTCATTGTTGTTGTAGGTCTTCATGCTGCTGGCAGGAACATCCATGGAACCATTGCGGCCATTGGTATTGCCGCTGTCCACCATAATGCGGTATTCAAGCCTGGCATCTTTGCCCAATTCCCTTTTGAGGGTCTTGGCCAGCAGGTTTACATAATGCTCTTCAAGGTATTCATAAAAGAATTGGCTGGGAACCTGTATCATTAATACATTCTCTTTCAGCTCTACCGGATTGATGGGTTCAAACCAGGTTTTGAAATGTTGCCATTCTACAATGTCTTTGATGATCTTCAAACAATTGCTCCAAACAGATTCTGCGTTCTTAACCATAGCAAAAAGGAACGAATTTTATATAATGAGTTATTGTATTCCAACTTCGTATTTCAGCTTCAGCACCCGCCCCTTCAAGTTACCCAAAAAATACATACCAGTCTGCGAATATGTAGACTTTATGTTGAAAAAAAAATTTTTTATTCCCTTGTTTTTTTCATTTGCACAACAGTATACGGCTAAAGTGTTAAGATACACTTTTAATAACAGTAAATGAAGATTTTTTAAGCCTAGAGCATATTTTAATATTACTTTTGACCCTTCCAAAAAAAACCATTATGTCGTATGAGATTACAGGTAAACTGGTAGCCCGGTTTGATATTGTTCAGCGTACTGAAACTTTCAAAACCCGCGAGTTTGTGATTGAAAAATCGGAAGATATTGGCGGGCGAGTGATTACCAATTATGTTAAGTTCCAATGCGTGCAGGATAAAACCGCTATGCCCGATAAATTCAATATCGGTGATGATGTGAAAGTACTGTTCAACATCAAAGGCACCAAATGGGTGAAAGATGGCAGGGAAAATTATATTACCAACCTGGATGCATGGAGGATGGAAACTGTTAAACTCGGACAGGAATCCGGGCAGGCAGACTACAATGATATGCCCCCTCCGACGGACATGGTAGACGACCTGCCCTTTTAAGGTATGCAGTTGACCTTTACACTGAAACTTACGCCTGCCGAAGCAGCCGATCCGTCTGTTGTAAGCAGTTTTATTGCCAGTTCGGCTGGCAAACCTGGTGATACAGTGACTGGTTACCATATCCTCAAACAATCTGTCGATGCACGCAACAGCAGACAAGTCTGGATTAACCTGACTGTAAATGCATTCATAGATGAACCCTTTCACCAAAGGGAAATAGTCAGGATAGCATATAAAAACGCAAACAAATCATCCCGTCAGGTGATCATTGTAGGTGCCGGGCCGGCAGGTTTGTTTGCCGCTTTGCGGTTACTGGAAGCCGGTATTCGTCCCGTTATCCTGGAAAGAGGTAAAAATGTGCGGGATCGCCGCCGCGACCTGGCCGCCCTGAACAAGGAAGGGATGGTAAATCCTGAAAGCAATTATTGTTTTGGAGAAGGGGGTGCAGGCACTTACAGCGATGGCAAACTTTATACACGTAGCAGTAAGCGTGGCAACATCAATCGAATCCTGCAACTATTTCACCAGTTCGGTGCTGCTGAAAATATCCTGTATGAAGCACATCCGCATATAGGCACCAATAAATTACCGCACATCATTACTGCCATGCGGCAACAAGTAATCGATGCGGGTGGTATTTTCCTGTTTGAAAAAAAAGTAACTGATCTGTTGGTCAGTAACCAGGAAATCAGGGGTGTAGTAACAGCCGATGGTGATAACCTTATGGCCGATGCGGTTATATTGGCAACCGGTCATTCAGCCCGTGATATTTTTGAACTGCTGCATCGCAAAAATATCCTGATAGAAGCCAAACCTTTCGCACTGGGTGTTCGAATCGAACATCCCCAGGCGCTGATCGATTCCATACAGTATCACTGCCCTGTTCGTGATCCATTTTTACCTCCCGCTTCTTATGGAGTGGTAGAGCAGGTAAACGAAAGAGGTGTTTTTAGTTTTTGTATGTGTCCGGGTGGCATTATTGCTCCCGCAGCAACCAGTGCGGGCGAATTGGTGGTGAACGGATGGAGTCCCAGTAAGCGCAACAACCCCTATGCAAACAGTGGCATGGTAGTACAGGTTGAAGAGGCTGATGCACAGAAATATTTTTCAGACTCTCATAAAAACCTGCTGCAATCACCCCTTCTATTGATGCATTTCCAGCAGGCGGTGGAGCAGGCAGCTTACCGGGCCGGGGGTGGTAAATTTGTTGCACCTGCCCAAAGAGTGGTTGATTTCTGTTCTGGAAAAACCTCTGCCAGTCTTCCGGATTGCAGTTATCTCCCTGGCATTTGCCCGGCCGATCTCAGAAAAGTATTGCCTCCTTTTATATACCAGGCTTTGCAGGACGGACTGAAAGCGTTTGGCAAAAGAATGCGTGGATATTACACGAATGATGCTGTGCTGGTAGCAACGGAAAGCAGAACTTCCTCCCCGGTTCGTATTCCCCGCAACAGTCACAGCCTGGAACATCCCCAGGTCAAAAAATTATACCCCTGCGGCGAAGGAGCCGGCTATGCAGGTGGGATTGTCAGTGCTGCCATGGATGGAGAAAGGGTCGCTGAACAAATAGCAGCGGTTTTATTGCATTAAAAAGGAGAGGTAGAAACCTCTCCTGCCCCCAATATAAATCAACGTCTGAGAAAACTGTAGTTGTTGCGTAAATCATTCAAGGGATCAGAGAGTCGGAGATAGCGAGTCATGTTCCCCCCGGTATGACCGCTATCTCTTAGAATCAGGTTTACTGCTTGCAGCCACCTTCAACTCCCTTTCATGCAACAAACTTATCATAGCGGAATGACCCCACATACGTGAAAAACACCCATTTTTTCGGGGAAAAACACCCTCTTTTTCAGAGGACAACAATCCCGTTCCGGATGGCATAAATGGCAAGGCCAACACGGGTAGTAATATTGAGTTTCTGGAACAGGGCATCGCGGTAACCGTCAACTGTACGCACGCTTACCCCCATTTCGTCAGCAATCTCCTTATAGGTTTTATCGGTACAAGTCCAGCGCAGAAAGGCGATTTCTTTTTCATTCATCATGGCACGCAGGCCTTCCTCGCTAAGGTGCTTGTCATTGGCCTTCATACGTGGTGTAAGGAGCTCGTTGTAATAATATCCTTTTTCGTATACCTGGTGAAGAGCATCTTTTAATTCTTCCGGTTCGCAATCTTTCAGTATATAGCCCCTGGCGCCATTCTTCAGCATCCGGATCACCACAAGGTCGTTTTTGATCATGCTCAAGGCCACCACTTTGATCTGCGGATGGTGCTGTTTAATCCAACGAGCTGTTTCCACACCATCCATGACCGGCATGGTAATATCCAGCAGGGCTATATCGGGTAATCCTTTTTCTTTCAGTTGTGCAATGAACTCTTCCCCATTACCCGCTTCAATGGTCACTTTAAAATCCTGGAGCATGTCAATCAGCACGGCCAGGCTTTTTCGTAAAACCACATGATCGTCTACCAGTGCAATCTTAATCATAATGATGTGCTTTAAATACCAGGTTAACAATTGTACCCTTGTCTTCTTCGCTGTGAACAGCAGCTTTGGCGCCAATCATTTGTGCCCGCTGTTCAATACTGCTCAACCCTATCCCGGGCTTGAAGCCTTCCTTGGTACGATCAAATCCTTTGCCATTGTCTTTGATCATGATCTCTATATCGTCTTCCTGCTTGAAAATACTCACACTCACATGATTGGCGCCGGAATGCTTGACCATATTGTTCAGCGCTTCCTGGATCATGCGGAACAAGAAAATGGTCTTGTTCTTATCAACCACCAGAGGATCTACCTGGGTACTGAAAGTAGTGGTGAATAAACCTGTTTTTTCCAATTGTTCCAGTTCATGCCTGATGGCCACGATCAAACCTTCTTCCAGCAACCTATCGGCATAATAGCCTGCACTCAATGCCCTCAATTCACGGATAGCTTTACCTACCAGTTCCGAAATATTGTTCAGTTTTTCATTTCCCCCGTCCTCCATAGCAAGAATGCTCAGGTTCACTTTGGCCAGGCTCAATATCTGACCCACATTATCATGGATTTCCTGGCTTACTGTTTTAAAAGTATGTTCCTGCATCTCCAGCTGTGCCTGCAACAGTTCCTGCTGTACCTGCCCTTCCCTTACCTTTTTTTCAAGTAACATTTTCTTTTTACTCCTCAAAAAATTAAGTACCACCAACAGCATCATAAAACCAAACAGTAATACAAAAAAACTGCCGGTGAGCACCGCAATGATCAGATTGTTTTTTTCTTCCTGCATAGTATGAAAGCTGCAATGAAACAGCCGTATAAAATTATGCTTAAAACCTGGGGTATTAAATTATATAAGTACAATCCCACGATTCTGATATCAGGACGTGCCAGCGTATGATGAAGCACAAAAGAAAGACTGGTACCTGAGAAAAATACAAATATGCCTGTCACCATCCAGAAATCAGCCAAAGCAACCACGTTCTCTTCTTCCACATGAATAAAAACCTTGTAGAAATAAATACACGACAAGATGGTAAAATACAAACTTGCTAAAGTCATTATCCGGAAATACGATTCAACATATACAGCGAAAAAGAAAAACAAAAAAAGATAAATACCAACCAACAATATCGCCATTAGTACCACCATTCTTTTTACAAAAGAGTTGCCCAGGATTTTATAAAAAAAACTGCTGTAAAAAATGGTCTCCACAATACTTACCCATAAATAGATATGGGTATTTCCATTGGTAACCTCATACTTGCTGAAAGCATAAATATGATAAATAGCCCCTGCTTCTGCATATATTATAAAAAGCAAGAAAGGTATTGCATACACATAAATTGTCTCCTTCAGTCGTTTGTAATAAAAGATTGCAAACAGTAGGCTCACTAATTCAGCTATAACACTTAACGATAATGGCATTGGACATTTGAATTTTTCTTAACGGGCTATAGGCAATTGTTTAGTCTGTTGTTTCCTTATCAATAGAAATGCTACCGTAGGGCAACCGTATAAAAATACACTCAATACCTGTGGAATAAAATTGTATAGTGGCAGGCCCAGTATCCGGATTTTGGGATTTGTTAAGATGCTATGCATAACATTAGAGAGACAGGTTCCTGTAAAAAAAATAAAAATACCTGTTATGACCCAAAAAGAGGGCAAAGTCCATGCCATATCTCCATCATCAGAATGCAGGAACAATTCGTAAAAATAAATGCAGCATAAAAAAGTAAGATAAAAACCTTCTATCGCGAATCCATAATAGAACTCTTCCGTATAATACCTGAAAAAGAAAAATAAAAACAGGAAATAAATGACTAAAAGCGATGTACAAACAATGATCATTTTCTTGAAAAAAATCCGGCGTATTTCATGATAAATGAAATAACTCAAAAATGCGCCCATGACAATCCCCACCCAGACATAAATATGTATATTGGTTCGATCAGCAGGTTTTAATGTATACGTCAATACATATTTGAAATAACCCGCCCCCAGTTCTGCATAAAGAATAAATGCCAGGTAAAAAATGAAATAGAAATAGATAGTTCCTTTCAAGAACTTGTAATTCCATAATGCCACCAGGAGACATATAAATTCAACAATGTGGTTCAGTTCTATCCGCATCTTTCTACTATCTAAAAGCCGGATAAACCCCACTAAACAAAGGCTCATCCGGCTGTATCATTAATTAAATCGTTAAGGCATTCCCTGTCCTGAATTATACGGAGGTGTTGGCGCATCAACCCCGGTATAAGGATTGGTAGGATCTGTAGCAGGTGTGGCATCGCTTTTCGCGCCTTCCCTGCCATATGTCTCGCTGGTATGTTTGTTAAACTGGTGTTTGTGTTTCCCAATACCCGAACCGGCATCCAATTTATGCACGCTGGGCGTCATCAATACGCTCAACCTGTGATCCTGCTGACTCAGGTAAGGAAGGAAACTGATACACCTGTCGTCCGGGTCCGTCACATTCATTCCTATCAATTCTTTTTCTGCTGTATCTAAAAAAGCCCTGAGCTCAGCAATGGTATAGCTGATCGATTCCCGGTAATAAGGTGTTCCGGCAAACTGTTTGCGATAAGCATCAATGCCTCGCTGGGCTTCGTTAGCAGGCACGTGCTTCCCTTTGGCTTTACTCATTTTTAGAAGTTTTAAGTTGAACGGTAAAAATAAACAACAGCAGAAAACGGGCAACCGTTTTTTCACCCAATTTTCAGAAATGAATCCATTGTTGTAATATTTACTGGCACAGCGCGACTAATGATTAAATTTGAACCCAAACCTTCACTTGCCATGCAAAAGATACTGGAACTGACCAATCTTAGAAAATACTATGCCACCCAGAAAGCGGTAGATGATATCAGCTTCTCGATTGGGAAAGGCAGCATATTCGGGCTCCTGGGTCCCAATGGTGCAGGTAAAACCACCCTCTTGCGCATGATCACCGGCATTTTTTATCCCGATAGCGGTCATATTCAATTCGATGGAAAAACCTTCAACCCGGTTGAAGATGTGCTCAAGATCGGTTATATGCCGGAAGAAAGGGGGCTTTACAAGAAAATGAAGATCGGCGACCAGGTCCTGTATCTTGCTCAGTTAAAAGGACTCAGCCGCAAGGATGCCCTCCAGAAAATAAAATACTGGTTCAGCAGGCTGGAAATGGAAAGCTGGTGGAACAAAAAAGTAGAGGACCTGAGCAAGGGCATGAGCCAGAAATTACAATTCGTAACTACCGTACTGCACGAACCCAAACTCATCATACTCGATGAACCTTTTAGCGGTCTTGATCCGCTCAATGCCAACCTCATCAAAGATGAGATCTATGGCCTGGCGCAGCGGGGCAGTACCGTTATCTTCAGTACCCACCGCATGGAACAGGTAGAAGAGATCTGCGATCACATCATACTCATGAACCTGGGGAAAAAAATACTCGATGGAACTGTAGGCGATGTCAAACAGCAATTCAAGGAAAATAAATTCGCCATTAAACTACAGGAACTTCCCGCCCATACCGGCAGCTCCGCATTTGATGTAATAGAACAGCATGCAAACGCTTTGACTGTGAAGATCAGGGAAGGGCATAAAAGTAACGATGTATTGCAATACTTCTTACAACAGCAATGCACCATCGAAGCATTTCATGAAATACTCCCTTCACTCAACGATATTTTCATTCACCTGGTGGAAGGAAGTAAAGCGAAAACGAGGCAGTTCAATGACTCAATAGCTCAATGATGCCCCTACAACTACCAACCAATAACTGTTATCTCCATGAATAAAATATTCCTTGTTGCTCAACGTGAATTCCTGACCAGGGTTCAGAAAAAAACCTTCCTGCTGTCTACCATCGGGCTTCCCTTGCTCATTTTTAGTCTTTATGCAGGCATCATCTATTTTTCCGTAAAATCTACCGATAATTTCAGGGTTGCCGTGATCGATAACGCCAATCTCTTTAACGGAAAAATCGACGATAAGAAAAGTACCGAACTGATCTTTGATTTTGTCAACACCGATACAGCTGCATTAAGAAAACAACTCGACAATCGGGAATACGACGCCTATCTTTATATACCGGCTGGTTTTGCCATAGAAGCTCCATCCGATTCACTCCAGTTCAGGTCTAATAAAGCCATTGGACTACTCACCAGGGAAACCATCCAAAAACGCATCAGCAGTGCTTTGGAAGAAAAAAGACTTTTACTGATGAATATTTCCAAGCCACAGCTCGATAGTATAAAAGCTGAAAAAGATTATATCCGCTTTTCCAATGCAGCAGGAAAAACCGACAACGACTCTAAAGTAGGCATCAGTTATGCAGTAGGTATGATCTCAGGGTTCCTGATTTATATCATCCTGTTCCTGTATGGCACCATGGTTATGCGTGGCGTAATGGAAGAAAAAGTAAACCGCATTGCAGAAGTGATCGTGAGCAGTGTCAAGCCTTTTCAACTGATGATGGGCAAAATATTAGGCATCGGCTCAGTGGGTCTTGTCCAGTTCATCATCTGGATAGTGCTGGTATTTGGATTGCAGCTTGTATTGCCCCTGGTATTTCCCGGGCTTGCCGCACAAATGCATACTCAGGCAGCCGTTCAACCCGGAGGAGCCATGGGCGCTGCGCAAGTCATGAAAGAAAGCGGGGCTATGGATGGGCTCATGAGCGGACTGCGCGACATCAATTTCCCCCTTATCATTGGTTGCTTTATTTTCTATTTCATGGGAGGCTATTTCCTTTATTCTTCCTTATTCGCTGCCGTAGGCAGTGCTGTTAATGAAGACCCCCAGGACGCGCAGAGCCTTTTACTCCCTATTATGATGCCGGTTATTTTTGCACTGGTAATTATGACCAAGGCGGTCAATGACCCCAATAGCAGCCTGGCTGTATTCGGTAGTATTTTCCCTTTCACCTCACCTATTGTTATGATGGCCCGCATTGCACATGGCATACCAGACGGTGTAACAATGCTGCAACTGTTCAGCAGTATGGTATTACTGATAGCCGGTTTCCTGTGTACTACCTGGCTCGCAGGTAAAATTTACCGTACAGGCATACTCATGTACGGCAAAAAAGTTACCTGGAAAGAGATGTGGAAATGGGCATTCAGGAAAAGTTAGTTTATTGTAAAGCGATCCTCACACTGATGCCCGCACGCGTTCGGGTACTGGGTGCAGAGGTTGAAATATAAGGGATCGTTTTTATCCGGTCGTAGAAGAACTTGATATTGATCCTGCTGTTGAGCACATAGTCGATGGCAGGAGAAATGGTGATTTCTTTTTGTCCCCCGGTTCCATAGGCATTGCTCTGGTCCAGCCTGCTATTGCTGTTCGAAATATCACGCATGGAAAGATCCAGTTTCAGGTTCAGGTCATTCACCAGTTTCTTGCTGTTGGCGCCTGGTATTTTAAACGGCAGGTTTATGCCACGCTTGCGCCAGTTGAAGCCAAAGATCCATTCAGTAGTACGACTTTCCGTAAGCTGGTAATCAATCAGGCTAAGGCTCAGTTGCCTGCTCTTACGGTACTCGAATTTGAGGTTAAGCTGTTTGGTGGTGGTAACATCTACACCAATCAGGGGTTCGAAACTTTCTTTCATGGTAATATTGGGTACCAGGAAGAAAGGAATATAGTTACCACTTACCGTATCAACGAATCCAGGCGCATTAAACCGGAAAGGATCACGGTAGAGTAAAGCGCTATTAAAACTGTTCATACTCAACGAACCGTTGTAAGCATGTGTAAGGGTAATGGCGCTGAATGTCGATGCCAATGCAGGTATCTTGCTTAATCCCGTATAAGTCATACGCCAGTTAGGTTTGGGCATAATACCGCTGAATGGGTTGGAAGATATTTTGTTGTTCGACTGATTGATCAACGCAATAGTGTTGGGGTCTTTACCGGTATAAGCCGCCAGGAAAGCCGGCACCAACACATCCTGCGAATAACGTCCATAGCCTTTTGCAAAACCATCGGCTCCGAATTTCTGTGTTCCCGGCAATGCCTGCCAATAGGGGTTGTTGGCAGCAACACGACGGGATATGATGATGCGGTTGTTCTCAAATGTTTTGAACAGATCGGATATTTCGTTGGGGCTCTGTTTCCGGAACAAGGTATTGAGAGCAATGTAAGATACACTGAAACCACCGGTAGACAATGGGTTCAGGTGGTTCATGGTACCATTGCCCAAGGTATCCTTGAACAATTCGGAATATTCCTTGGTGAAAGTTTTTTCCAGGTTGAGATCAATCACCAGTTCCCTGACAGGTTCTATCTGCGCCGTAATATTCAGCCTTTGTTCAAAGGTTTGCCTGAACAGAAAATTAAAAGTACTGTCCCTGCTCAACAATCCTTTGGCCGCTTTTTCATTCATCCAGCTGGTATCGGGTTGCCGGCCGAATACATAATCAAGTCCCGGTGCCATCGTATTCCAGTTCTGTCCGATGAATTTTGTTTTATCCATATAACCCGGTACACGGCTGTGGTAATTCTCCGCATAGTTCACCGTAAGCCCCCTGATCATCGTCAGCAATCTGCCGGCTGTTCTTTCCAGTCCGTTTAACTCCGGCAACTGGCTCGCCTTCAGCAAACGTTGTGCAATCCTTTCATCGCGTTTCCGCTCTTTCCATTTGCGCAGCGCTTCTGTACGGGGCTTCCCTGTTAACCCGCGCAGCGCTTCCTCTTTGGTAGGAAGCACAGAGCCTAGGAGGTTTTTATTATCGTTCGGCCTGATCACACCACCTGTTTTGGGTTTGGGTGGAGGAATATTATCCAGCGCGCGCAACCACCTTGATTTGGCATAAAGGCTCGCGAAATTGAATTGCGTGCTGACATTGTTCTCTTGCGAGTTTTCAATGGTATTGCCCAAAGCAGGTGCCAGCAGACTTCCGCCAATCCAGTTATAAGAAGTGCCATAGGTATACCTGGCCGTGATCCAATCCGTTAACGGAATCTTGTTCAGCGGAATATTGTAATTCAGGATAGCTTTCTGCTGGTACAGGGTATTTCTTCCCCCTTTGAAAAAATTATCCCGCAACGAATCTTTCTTTGCCCTGGTATCGATCCTGCCATAAGGCTCATCTACCCGCGCATTATTGGTAGCGGAAAAATCAAAGTTGAGCGAATGGCTCAGATCCCAGCGCAGGTTATAATAACGGTCAAACGTAAAATATTTATCGTAAGTAGTATCCACCCGATCTACTTTACTGTCAACCGTATTTACAATGCGTGGAATGAATTCCCCGAATTGCCTGTTGATATCGGCCCTGAAACCGAGATAGGAAGGAAGGGGATTGAAATTGAATTCCCTCACCCAGGCCAGCCAGGGTGAGCGGCTCCGGACAATCTTTTTAAAAGGTTCTACAAAACGGCTTTGCCTGTTATAAGTATAACCCAAACCGCCCCGGTGCCTTACAATGGTGTTCTGGTAAACGATCGGACTACTCTGCTGTATCTGTGTATAGGAATAACTGAAGTCAAAATTGCTCAGTTTGAACAGGCCGGGTTTTTTACCGGGCAGTACCCTCACATTGGTAAAGTTGAGCGTTTTGATGGTGGTTTGATCTATGGCCGCATTTCGGATGGAATCTCTTTTTGCCTGGGAAGTAGCGGCATTGAGTTTGTCCTTATACCGAACATCCATATCATAGGGATCAAATTCAGGAGTATATACCGTACGGTTGATGCTGGCATATACAGGTAGAGAGAGCCTCGCTTCTTTGGGTACCAGTTTACCGGCATCAATATTGGTAGCCACATCGAACTGTACCAGGTTATTGCGCGCGCGTTCATTCACACGTTGTTCAATGGAACCAAAACCCTGCGTATGGGTATTCGCCGATACCGACAAAGTCCCCAGGTCGGCCATCTGAACATCTACCCTTCCCATGGCTGCCCATCCGCCGTGTTCATCCAGTTCCGATAATCGCAATTCATTTACCCATACTTCAGTGCTCAGCATAGGACCATCGGGCTGGTAAGGATTTTCCACGCCCACTAAAATACCCCGCAACTCTCCCAGGTTGGGGTTACCTAAAATTGAAAAGGTCTTGTTGGCCACCATTTCCCGGTAAATGGTAGCAGGTGATGCACCTTTACTATTCCTGCGCATTTTCATGTCAACCAGTTGCCGCAAACTGAAATCAAGGTTATTGGTTATGGGCCATACCTTTTCTTCCTGGCCTACCGGATAATTGCCGGGAGGTGTGATCTTCAGTGGTATTTTGATCTCGTAATAATTGTTCAGAAAATCCTGGCCAATGCGAACGATTGCATTCAACTCACCATCTTTTACCACCCGCTGGCCTGTTACCGATTCAGCGTGGATGAACATCGATAACTGTCCATATTTCCTGATATCTATGTTCAGCGTTTTGAATACCGCCCTTGCATCACCGCTCACCAGATTGCCAATGCGAAGGCTCAACGACTGTTCATTCTGCTGCAGGTTAACACCATTGTTACTGAGTATCTGAACCCTTTGAATATTGGGTGGCATGATGTAATTCACGGGTTGGCGACTGCTGTTCTCTTCCAGGTTCACAGCCAGTGTATTAAAACTGGTTCCTGAATTATTATTGATAGGTGTGTAAGAACCTGTGGTATCGACTTTGAAATTAAACTGCCTCCATGTATTGCGAACCAGGTCCAGCTTGGCAAAACGCAGTACCACCGAATCTTCAAAATTGGTCAAATACATGCGCATAAAACGGACAGACTTGAAATCCGGAATATTGCCCACTTTCCTAGTGTAACCTTTGATGGGTATGCGGAACAAGAACCAGTTCTCCACGTGCGTATTACCATCGGCGGTATTCACCGTTACCCTTCGTTTATCAGTGATATAAGGTGAAACACCCACATCCATGCCGGGCCTTATGGGAATTTCATATTCGTAATACGATTCATTTTCGTTCAGGGTATTATCGCGATTGAGGTCTTCATTATCGGGATACAAAGTAGCTGCGGAAGTGAACTGGCTGCCCGTAGTAGTAACGGGGGAATTTCCCTGCGGGTTATTGTAACTTTTATACCTTCCCAGTATACCCGTACCAGCCTGGTCGAATGAAGCATCGCGATACCACTTATAGTTATCATTTGAAGGGTCATTCAACGCCTGTTTAAAAGCATTCGACCCGGTTCCGAAATTATTGGCCAGCCTGTTTAAAATGTAGGATTTTTTCCTCCTTTCCCCCTCATCATCCAATCCGTCAAATCCCACATCCTGGTAAGGTCTGTCATCCGGGTTATTACTGAAAGCCTGTGTTACCTGTATGGGGTTCACCGGTGTCTTGCCCCAGGTATTACTGCTGTCTACCGCTGCAGGAATATTGGGTGTATTCATTCCATTTTCATAAAAACGTTTACCGTCTTTCAATATGTCTTCACTCACATCTCCAAAATTCAAAAAAAGTTTTCCCCCCTTGCTTCCGGGGTTTTTGATGAACGGATCCTGCACCCAGGCTTCCACAAACTCTATATTGCCCGTTTCAAAATCTGTCTGGTCCAGCGCACGCATGATACCGCCCCAACGATTGGCCGGCTTGGTAAGTTTACCGTCGGCAGTCAGCTCCGAACTGCGCGATTCATAATTATACGGACCTTTTTCTGTTGGATAATAAGCCAGGTCGAAAGTAGGCGTTTGTACATCGGTAATATTCGTGGTGCGTTGCGGGAAAAGTTCTTTGGTGAATACCTGTCTTACCCTGGGATCACTCAGTTCCTCCACATTCCTGCGCAAAGGGTTATTCGGACTATTCTTATCCTGCAGGTTGGGTTCAATATTATACCATGCCAGTTTGGCCCTGTTGAAATTATAATCGATAGAGTCATTCAATGCCGCCTCAGGAAATTTGGGATTACCGCCGGGCGTTGATGCCAGCGCCCAGGACACAAAAGGAAAGCGGAGGTCAAGGTTCGTGCGTGTTCCTTCAAAATCGTCGATATAAATAAGCCCCTGACTACCCTTGCCAATCTGCGGCGGATGACCGGGTTTCAGTACAGCCGCTTCACCATAGGCACTGATGGCTGATTTTGCTTTGGTGGAATAAAAAGGTAATTTATTCAGCAAACGTGTAAGACCCGGCCATTCCGACTGGTAACTGAAATCTACCCCATACATGGTATTGCTGATAGGGTCATTGCCATAATCCATCTTGGTGAAAAAGGGTCTTTCACCCAAATGTTCTACTATGGCGCCTACCGATAATTTTTTGTTGGCAATATAATCGAGTCGCAATGCAGAAAATCCGCGCTGCTGCATACCAAAACTGGCATTGTTTTCATAGGAAACATTTACCGGTACGCTGGAATTGATAATAGCCTGATTGAGGATCTTCAACGACCCTAAGTTATAGTCCACCACATAATCTACCCCTTCCCGCAGTTTCTGTCCGCCTGCCGTTACCGACACCGACCCTGGCGGAACATTGTATGCATTGAGCAGGATATCAGACCCTCCCCCGCTGCCCCTTACCTGCCCCTGCATCACAAAACGGTTAAGGTTGGCATAGGTTTGTGCTATCGCTTTGATGGAATCATACAGCTGATAATACACATATTTTTTCTTGATGGCCATTGGCATACCCGCAAAAGCCAGCGTATCCAGGTCACGGCCAAAGGGCTCCAGGACGGGAAAGACAATGCGGCCCGATTGCGGCAATACCGTAAATCCCTCCACATAGTCATATATGCCATCCGGCTGCGGATCGTTGCGGCTGTTGAGTCTGTCAAGGTTCAATATGCGCAGCAGCGGTTGTCCGTCTACTGCCTTCGATGATTCAGGCAGGTATCTTTTCAATCCGCCGCTGGGTTCCTGGTACAATACATTCAGCTTAAAATCTTCACGCTGTATTCCGCCAAATACATCCAGTGAGTATACATTCTTCATCATCCATCCCCAAATGGGTAACTGCGTTCTCTGCGAAGTGGCTTTCAGTAATTTCAGGAACAATACCTTCTGCACTCCCCTGGAAGAATCAAGCGCCACATCCTGCGAAAACTCTCCCACCTGGTATACCCTTCCGTTATACGTATACTGATAAGCCACAGCCAGCACTTCATCGGGTTGTAACTGTATATTCAAAGAAAGAAAACCTACCTGCGGATTGAAGAAATATTCGGCGGTATTCAGTTTGCGCGCAAAAGTTTTTTCATAATCATCCACCGAATGCAATCCCTTCGCTCGCAGCAGGCTATTCACTATAGCCGGGTTGCGTGCATTCGGGTCACTGGCAAGTGAGCCGTACAGGCTGTTAGCGCCATTGAAAGGAAGCGGACTACCACTTTGCGAAGTGATCGCAGGGTTATAAGGCGTTTGTTCTCCCAAGTCCATCAACCCTACAATATCCCTTGCCTCAGTAGTAGCGCCGGTACGGTTGGTGACCCATACTTCCATCCGTTGTATCTGTACCTGTGAATTCACCACAGGCAAATTCTTCATCACCGTATTGTAGCGATTGCGAAAATATTGCCCCAGTAAAAAATGTCTGTTCTCTTCATAATTATCCAGCGACTTTTGGAAAGGCTGGGAAGCAGTACCACCCTGCAAAGTCATCGACTGTCGCGATGAACGCTGGTTGGCAATGGCTGCTGTTACAAACAGTTTACCGAACTGGAGCCTTGTTTTGAGACCGAATAAATTCTGTACGCTGGGTATCAGGGCTCCTTTGGATTGAAAAGAAATATTACCTGCTTCAATACTTTTGATCAATTCATCATCCATCCCCCGGTAATCAAGCTTCAACAGGTTATCGAAACTGAGGTTGGATAAGGTATTATAATTGATCGGAAATTTCAGCTTGTCGCCAATATTGGCCGTTACATTCAGGTTCGCATTCATATCGAAATCGAACCCGCCGTTCTTACGCGCTCTTTCAGGAAGCGTAGGGTTTTCAATATTTTGCCCCTGGTAACCGGCCATGATATTCACTTCACCACTCGGACGAATATCTACTTTCAATCTGTGATCATCACCTATCAGGTTATTAATTCCAAAAATGCGATCAAAAAGTTTATTGTATACGCGCATTTTAGGCCGCGGCGCTTTCTTGTTCAGCAGGGTAAGGGCCTGGGCCCTTTGTCTGAAATAATCGTCTTCCGCCTGCTTACCGCTCAGTCGCCAATATTCGTCAAAGCTTAGGAAACCGGGTGTGCGGTAGTATTTATTTCCTATTTTCTCAATGATATAATACTGTCGTGTTTTAGGATCAAATTCAATTCTTTGTTTGATGAGTGAAGTGTCACGCAGGTCAAAGGGGTTCCGGCTCCGGTTCGATAAAGCATCGCCACGGCGGTCTGTGATAGGATAACGCAGGGAATCCGTTCGCTGGGCGCTTGAAACAAGGGGGCCTGCTAACAGGGATAGGATAATACAGGTATAAAAGCAGCTGATTCGCCTCAAAGCTGGTTGCTTGGTTAAGTAGAATTGTATGCGATATCTATAAATTTTTAAGTGCCTGTTTGATGATGGCTTCCAGGGCAGCATCTTCTCCCAGGTTTGCCAGGGTCTTTTTAACGGCCTGTTCTGCAACAGGTCTGCCTATGCCCAATGCCACCAATGCATTCACGGCATCGGCATCAATAGAATGCATAACGCCCGTTGCCGAAACAGCATGTGCTGCCTGTTTGCCCAGTTTATCCTTCAATTCAACGATCAGCCGCTCGGCTGACTTCTTACCTATACCTTTGATACTTTCCAGCTGCCTGGTGTTGCCCTGCACAATGGCCCTGGTGATCTCGTCGGGCTTCATACCCGATAACATCATCCTGGCCGTGGCAGCCCCTACACCCGATACGCTGATGAGCTGCAGGAATAATTCTTTCTCTGCCAGTTCGGCAAAACCGTACAGGGTCTGGGCATTTTCGGTAATATGAAGATAGGTGAAGAGCAGTCCGTTTTCCTTGTTACTAATGGCCGCATAGGTATGCAGGCTCACCTGCAGGTCATATCCCACCCCATTCACATCTACCACTATACGGGCAGGCGTTTTAACAGCAAACTGTCCTCTTACAAAAGCTATCATATATTATTCCAATCAAAAATATAGGATTCGGGCTTAATTAAAAAGGGGGTATAAAATGATTTATGGATATTTGCATTCGTTTCAGATTATTAAATTTTTTGATTATTAGCGAAAGATGAAGACCACAGCAGCAATTACCGCGGTAGGCGGTTATGTTCCCGAAGACAAACTCACCAACTTTGACCTGGAGAAAATGGTGGACACCAACGATGAATGGATACGCACCCGTACAGGCATCGAGGAAAGAAGGATCCTGAAAGAGCCTGGAAAAGGAAGCAGTGATATGGCCATCCCCGCTATTGAAGAGATCCTGCGCAAGAAAAATCTTGACCCCAAAGACATCGACTGTGTGATCTGTGCCACGGTAACACCTGATATGGTTTTTCCGGCTACTGCCAACATCATCTGCGACAAAATAGGCGCCGTCAATGCCTGGGGCTATGATATGAGCGCCGCCTGCAGCGGATTCCTTTATGCCCTCACGACCGGAGCCATGTACATAGAAAGCGGACGGTTCAAAAAAGTGATTGTGGTGGGTGTGGACAAAATGAGTGCCATCATCGATTATACCGACCGTGCTACCTGCATCATTTTTGGCGACGGTGCAGGCGCCGTACTCCTCGAACCTGCTACAGATGATAACGGCATCAAAGACAGCATACTCAGAAGCGATGGCAGCGGTCGTCATTACCTGCACATGAAAGCAGGCGGATCGGTTAAACCCGCTACCGTGGAAACCGTACTGGCCAAAGAACATTATGCTTACCAGGAAGGGCAGGCCGTTTTCAAATTCGCGGTCAAGGGCATGGCCGATGTGAGTGCCGAACTGCTGGAACGCAATCACCTCACCGGCGAAGAGATTGCCTGGCTGGTGCCCCACCAGGCCAACCTGCGCATCATTGATGCCACAGCCAACCGCATGGGTCTGCCCAGGGAAAAAGTAATGATCAATATCCAACGATACGGAAATACCACCGCCGCTACCATACCACTGTGTTTGTGGGACTGGCAAAGTCAGCTCAAAAAAGGCGATAACCTTGTACTGTCAGCATTTGGCGGCGGATTCACTTGGGGCGCCACCCTGGTTAAATGGGCTTATGATACACCTTCTAATGTCTGATTTATGAGTGAGAAATTTCCCCTGACGGGCATCAGTTCCGTTGCCATGCATGCAGCCGGACATGATAATGCAGAACATGCACACCTTACACCCATCTATGCCACTTCCACCTTTACTTTCGATACGGCCCAGGAAGGTATGGAACGCTTCATGGGTAGCGATAAAACCAGGATCTACAGTCGTTGGGGCAATCCTACCTTCACAGTAGCGGAAGAAACCATTGCGGCACTGGAAGCATTCGGACTGAAAAACGAACATGGCAGGCCATTACAGGTAAAAGCCCTGTTGCATGCGAGCGGACAAGCCGCCATGACTACCCTGTTCATGAGCAACCTGAAAGCGGGCGATACGGTCCTTTCACACTATTCACTTTACGGTGGCACTTATGAACTGATGCACAAAGTTTTGGCACAAATGGGTGTCAAAGTCAGTATCATTGACATGCGCGACCTGAACCAGGTAGCAGATACCATTAAAAAAGACAGCAGCATCAGACTGGTGCATATTGAAACCCCGGCCAATCCAACCATACAGTGTGTAGACATAGAAGCTGTTACGCGCATAGCCAAAGAAAAGAACCTGACAGTGTCGGTAGACAATACGTTTGCTTCTGCTTACCTGCAACAGCCATTCAAATATGGAGTTGATTATGTCTTTCATTCTACCACCAAATTCCTTAATGGGCATGGCACTGCCATTGGCGGCGTTTTGCTGGGAAGGGATGTAGAGAAAATGAAAACAACCATATGGAAATGGCATGCCTTACTTGGTGGCAACAGTAATCCATTCGATGCTTTCCTGCTCATACAAGGACTTAAAACATTAGAACTACGCATGGAGAGACATTGTGCAAATGCCATGGAGACAGCAAATTTCCTTGCCCAACATCCGGCAGTTGCTCAGGTAAATTATACAGGTCTCAGTTCACACCCCGATCATGCAGTTGCAAAAAAACAGATGAAACATCCCGGCGCATTGATGAGCTATGAACTGAAAGGCGGACTGGAAGCCGGCAAACAGTTCATCGACCGTTTGCAAATGTGCGTACGTGCTGTTTCATTGGGAACCGTTGATACGCTCATATCGCATCCCGCCAGCATGAGCCATGTGGGAGTGGCCAGGGAAGAACGCATCAAATACGGCATCACCGACGGACTGATCCGCATGAGCGTAGGCATTGAAAACATCGCAGATCTACTGAGTGATCTCGACCAGGCATTGAGAAATCTATAATATGGCAACAATAAATATCAGGAGGGCAGAGAGGGCCGACTGCAAAAGATTATTGGAATTGGTACAGGAACTGGCGGTATATGAGAAAGCGCCACAGGAAGTAACCGTTACACTGGAACATTTTGAAGAAAGCGGTTTTGGTGAAAACCCCGTATGGTGGGCTTTTGTGGCCGAATTTGACGGAAAAGTGGAAGGGTTTGCCTTATACTATATCCGATTCAGTACCTGGAAAGGACAGTGCCTTTACCTGGAAGATTTTCTTGTAACAGAACGCCTGCGTGGCCAGGGAGCCGGTAAACTGCTGTTCGACCGCGTAATTGAAGAAGCAAAAGAAAAAAAGTTCAAAAGAATGGTATGGCAGGTATTGGAATGGAATGAACCTGCGATCCGATTCTATAAAAAATACAATGCACAATTAGACGGGGAGTGGCTTAATGGGATATTGGATGTCTGATTTTAACTCACTCCTTCCACCTGCGCCTCCTTGCATATCTTCAACACCAGTCCCTGTAGTACCTTCCCCGGTCCTACTTCCGTAAAATGCACCGCTCCGTCTGCTGCCATCGCTTGCACACTTTGTGTCCAGCGAACGGCGCCTGTCAGTTGGTCTATCAGGTTTTGTTTAATCTCAGTAGCATCAGTAACAGCTTTGGCTGCCACATTCTGGTAAACGGGGCAGACGGGTGGATGGAACCTGGTAGTTTCAATGGCTGTTGCCAATTCTGCTTTGGCGGGCAGCATCAACGGACTGTGAAAAGCGCCTCCTACGGGCAATACCAATGCCCGTTTTGCCCCTGCAGCTTTCATGCGCTCACAGGCAATATCAATTCCCTTGACAGAGCCACTGATCACCAGCTGACCCGGGCAGTTATAATTGGCAGCCACCACCACTTCTCCGGTTTCTGCCTGCACTGCTGCGCAAATTTCTTCCACTTTTGCATCCTCCAAAGCCAGTACAGCCGCCATAGTAGAAGGCTTAACGGCGCAGGCTTTCTGCATGGCCTGCGCACGAATGCTTACCAGTTTCAGTGCATCTTCAAAACCCAATACACCATTGGCTACCAGCGCAGAAAATTCGCCCAGGGAATGACCAGCCACCATATCAGGCTTCGCATTTTCAATGGTCTGGTAGGCAATCACGGAATGCAGGAATACAGCAGGCTGTGTTACATTGGTTTGCTTTAGCTCTTCATCAGTGCCGCTGAACATAATATCACTGATGCGAAACCCTAAAATGGCATTCGCACGCTCAAATAAATCTTTTGCAACAGTATTACTCTCGTATAAATTCTTACCCATCCCGGAAAATTGCGATCCCTGTCCGGGAAAAACATAAGCATGTTTCATTTGCTGGAAATTTCCGCGAAAATAATCATAAACAAATAAACAATCCTTATTGCATCATCAGTACCTCGGTACAGGCACTTTATACTTTGCCAGCATCAATTTATAAGCGGGAATTTGTTTTAATGATTCCAGGTCCCTGTCATTCACCAGGTGATCAAAGCTATCATACCCCACCGCCAGGGATTGTTCAACATACTCAAGGGCTTTTTGAGTGTTACCTAATAAAGCATGTATGCAGGCTGCATTATGTAATTCCCATTTCAAGCGGTTATCATTGGCGCTTTCTTTTTTGACCAATGCTTCAATCACCCTTATTGCTTCCTGTTGATTCCCTTGCAACGCCTGTGCATAAGCATAATTTGAAGCAGTATCTTTCTTAACAGATAAAGTCGCTGCCTTTTGCAGGTTTATCATTGCAAGGTCATTCTGCCTGAGCGCTTCTTTAAAAAAACGCCCAAGCTCATAATAAACAGTATAATAAGAAGGACCCAGTTCAGCCGCTTTTTGCAGGTCTTTCAATGCACCCGCATTGTCTTTCATTTTCGTTTTCAGCTGCCCCCTTTCAATATAAATGCTTATCAGGCTGCTGGTATCACTACTGTACAGGCCGAGAACTTTTTCATAATCGGTCAATGCATTGGAATATTCACTCCTGAGACCATACAGGTAAGCCCTGTTCCAATAATAACTGCTATTGTCGCCGTTGAATCGTATCGCTTCATTGATATGCGTCAACGCCTGCCTGTAATCCAATAATGTTCTGTCAGACCAGTACAGGTCTGCATAACAGGAAGCCCTGTCAATATCCTTTTTCATCAATGAAGCAGCCTGGAGAAAATAGGTATTCGCTTCTTTATAGTTATGAAGTGCGTTCTGTATGCGTGCCATATTCCAGTTGGCAAAATCATAGTTGGGATTTTGGGTAAGTGACTGTTGCATATCCAATCTTGCATCTTCATATTTGCCCAGGTAATATTGATACAGTCCGCGGTTATTGTATAAAACAGATAAGTCGTTCGATCCCGTCACTCCGCCCCCCTGTTCCAGCAATTTGATCGCTGCCGTAAAATCACCTACCGCTAATTCGTATTGGAAATCCTTACCCCTGAAAAAGCCCCGCTGCCAGAACGCTTCCATATACCTGGGGTTGTATTCGAGGGCCTTGGAGAAATCGGTTATCGCTTCTTCATATTTGTACATGGCGCCCTTTGCATCACCGCGGCTTTTATATAATTGGGCAAGGTCTGTGCTCTGTGTGCCCATACTAATGGCCGATGTATAGGCATCAATCGCTTGCTGGTATTCCCCGATGCGATAATACGAATAAGCCTCGTTCCAGTAAACAAACAGTTTTTCTTCAGAATCATTGGATAAAGCTGCCTGGTAATCGCTGATAGCCTCTTTATATAAATCCTGGTTCATCTTGCACCTTCCCCGCCAGTAGTACAATTTGCCCATAGATGACCGGTCGGAGGAATACTGATTGATGGCATTGCTGAAATCAGTAGCAGCATCGGCAAAATTATTCAGAAAAAACCTTGCCATTCCCCTCCACCAATATGCTTCCCCGTTAGCAGAAGCATTAATGGAGCGGGTTGCATAATCGATCGTATTGTAATAATTCTTGTTCTCATACTCTTTTTTTGCCAGGTTGTTATAGTAGGTATAATCCTGCGCATGAAGTGAAGAAGTAGCCAGCACCAGAATAAAAGCTACTGCCGGCAGCTGGTTCACAGGCTTTTTCATAATGTCTTCTTTTGATTATACAAATTATAACTAAAAAAAGAGATTGTCAATACCCGGTATGAAGTTCTGCCTTCAGTACTCCTGCTTACCTGCTGCAGTCGGCCCGCTAGTCCAGCTTGGCGCTGATCAGTTTCAAAAACTCGCTCCGGGTAGGATTTTTCAGGAACTCCCCATCGAATGCCGAAGTAGTGGTTACCGAATTCTGTTTTTGTACACCACGCATCATCATGCACAGGTGTTTGGCTTCAATCACCACCGCCACCCCCAGGGGGTTCAGCGACTCTTTGATGGCCTCCAGTATTTCCGTAGTAAGTCTTTCCTGTACCTGCAAGCGGCGCGAATAAACATCCACCACCCTCGCCAGCTTACTCAACCCGGTGATCCAGCCATTGGGTATATAGGCAATATGCGCTTTTCCAAAGAAAGGCAGCATATGGTGCTCACACATGGAGAACAGTTCAATGTCTTTTACAATGATCATCTCGCTCACTTCTTCCTTGAACCGGGCCGAATGAAGAATGCTTTTGGCATCGAGATGATAACCCTGCGTGAGGAATTGCATGGCTTTGGCTACCCGCTCAGGTGTTTTGAGGAGACCTTCCCGTTCAGGGTTTTCCCCCAACTGTTCCAGTACGCCATGATAATGTTTAATCAGCTTTGATGTGCTATGTTCGTCGTAATGTTCTTTTTTTGAATAGGCCATATACATTGGGTTAAGGCATCAGGAAGGATATTCCACAAAATTTCTTTTCGTTTCATAAAGTCTCACGGTAAGCTCCAGGGATTCAGGTATCCGTTTCCGCAACAACTCATAAATTACAATGGCAATATTTTCTGCCGTGGGATTGAGGCCGGCAAATTCAACCGTATCAAGGTTAAGGTTCTTATGATCGAATCGGGTATGCACCTCCTCCCGGATGATCTGGCTGAGCTCTTTCAGGTTCATCACATAGCCCGTAGCAGGATCGGGTACGCCTACCAGTTTTACCACCAGCTCATAATTATGGCCGTGGTAATGCTCGTTGTTGCAGAGTCCGAATACAGCATCATTCTTTTCCTTACTCCAGGCAGGATTGTGCAAACGATGCGCTGCATTGAAATGTTCTTTCCTGAAAACGGCTACTTTTTGATTCATTGTTCACCAAAATATTCCACGTAAATGCGTGAAGTTTCATACAATTTAATACAATGCAGCTTTACCTGCTTCGGCAAATGCGGCTCCAGTTGTTTCCAGATGCCAATGGCCAGGTTTTCAGTGCTGCATAGCTGTCCGGCCATAAAATCCACATCCATATTCAGGTTCTTGTGATCCAGTTTATCGATCACTTTCTCCCTGATGATCACGCTGAGTTTCTTTACATCGTATAAAAAACCAGTATCCGGATCTGGTTTGCCCTTGATTGTAACAAATAGTTCATAATTGTGCCCATGCCAGTTCTCATTGGCACAAACACCAAATACTTCTTCGTTCTTTTCCCTGCTCCAGGCCGGATTAAAGAGTTTATGAGCCGCATTAAAGTGCTCCAGCCTCGTTAAATACACCATTCTTCGCTAAAAATTTGGGCAAAGTTAAGAAAACTCGTGAAGTCGGAAAGTTGGTCGGTTTTCCTAACCTTTGCATCCATGCGCATAACCATCACTTCCGCTACCGTTGGAGAATGGATGCCCTCCTTCCTCCATATCAACAATCTTTATACCGGCCAGAGCAACCGGCTGAAACTTGGTTTCCACCAGTGTGGCGTAGGCATGCTGGCAACGGCCGTATCTTTATCCCGACTGGTGGCGGAAGAAAAGCCCGATCTCATTATCCAGGCAGGAATTGCCGGTACATTTGACCCCAAAACCCCACTGGGTAAACTGGTGGTGATTAAAGAAGAATCGCTGGGTGATATGGGCGTAGAGGAAGAAGGCAGGTGGAAAGATATTTTCGATCTCAGGCTGGAGAAAAGCAGTTACCACCCTTTCGAAAAAAGAAGGTTGCCCAATCCCTGGCTGAAACAGTTCAATCTGCTGAAACTGCCGGAAGTAAATGCCATTACCGTAAATGAAATAACCACCCATCCAGCAAGGATGGAGCAACTGGTAAAAAAATATGACCCGCATACAGAAAGCATGGAAGGCGCAGCCCTGCATTATGTATGCCGGGAAGCCAATATTCCTTTCATCCAGGTAAGGGCTATTTCGAACTATGTGGGTGAAAGAAACAAAGAGAACTGGAAGATCAAAGAAGCCATTGATAATCTCAATGAACATTTACTGAAATACGTAGATAAACTTTATAAAATAAAATGACCCTCGGTTTTTCTCCCTGCCCGAACGACACTTTTATTTTCGACGCACTGGTCAATCACAGGATTGATACAGAAGGGTTGGATTTTGAAGTGACGCTGGAAGATGTGCAAACACTGAACGAATGGGCCAAACAAGGCCGCCTGGATATTTCCAAGATCAGTTATGGCGTACTGCCCCTGGTATTGGAAAAATATGCCGTATTAGACAGCGGCGGCGCACTAGGGGTAGGCGTTGGGCCACTGCTCATTGCCAAAAAACCAATGAAAATATCGGCCGCAACCATTGATCAACTCAGCGTTGCCATACCCGGTGTTAATACCACCGCACATATTTTATTTTCCCTCGCGTTCCCCAATGCCAAAAACAAACAGTTCTGTGTTTTTCATGAGATAGAACAGCTGGTGCTTGACGGCAAAGTTGACCTGGGGGTGATTATACATGAAAACAGGTTTACTTACCAGGAGAAGGGACTGCATAAACTCATGGACCTGGGTGAATACTGGGAAAAAAATACCAAAGTGCCCATACCATTGGGTGGCATTGTAGTAAAACGAAGCATGAACACAACCCTGGCATTAAAGATCGACCGGCTCATCCGCAAAAGCATTGATTATGCTTTCGCTCATTATCCTCACCTGACTGATTATGTAAAAAAACACGCGCAGGAAATGAGTGAAAAAGTCATGCGCCAGCACATTGATCTGTATGTAAACAATTATTCCCTTTACCTGGGAGCCGATGGCAGGCAGGCAGTAAACACTTTGCTGGAAGTGTACCACAAGATGCATGAAACTACGGTTACCAATACCGGCGCTGTTTTTATTTCTTGACCCTTTTCCCGAAATTGGGACCAAATCTCTTGTCTTGAAAACATCCCGCCTTGTTGCGTTAACCTTATTGACCGGACTGCTGCTCATAGCCGCCTGGCCCCTGTCTCCACTGACGCCACTCATATTCATTGCATGGACCCCCTTGTTGGGTATTGCCAACAGCAGCATCAAAAAAAATAAATTCTTCGGTTATACATTCCTTTCACTTTTATTATGGAACACCGGCACCACCTGGTGGATCTGGAATTCTACCGATGTAGGCACCATTGCAGCCATTATCACGAATACCCTGTTCATGTGCCTGCCCTGGTGGGGATACTTTATATTTAAGAACTGGCATGGCCGGTGCATGGGTTATGCGTCGCTGGTCTGCTTCTGGATGCTTTTTGAATACATCCATTTCAACTGGCAGTTGAGCTGGCCCTGGTTAACATTGGGGAATGCGTTTGCATCACATCCCGCATGGGTGCAATGGTATGAATATACTGGTGTGGCAGGCGGTACTTTCTGGGTTTTAACAGTCAATATCTTATTATTTGAATGTTTCCGTGCATTGCAACACAAACAAAGACTAACCAGGCTAATGCTATTGGTAGCATCGCTATTGCTACTTCCCGTTTGCCTGTCGTTGTTATTGTATCCCGGATCGGAAACGAAAGAAAAAATCACTTCACCGGGTAATGTAGTCATTATACAGCCCAATATTGACCCCTATGGCAAGTTCAATGAAGCCGGCGCCAGCGTACAGATTGCAAAACTGGTTCAATTATCAGAACAGGCAATCGATACTGCCACACAATTGGTTCTCTGGCCCGAAACAGCCATGAGCGCGGGCGACTGGCAGGACCATGTTACAATGAACCAATATTACCAGCCGGTATTCGCACTGGCAGCACGGCATCCGCGACTGACCATACTGTCGGGCATTGAAACCTATAAGAACTACGGCCTTACCCAGTCAACCTTAACAGCAAGAAAGGCGAACGACGGAACCTATTATGATGCTTTCAATGCAGCCGTGGTGATCAAAGATGCGCAACCGCTTCAGTTTTACAACAAAAGCAAACTAGTCCCTGGAGTGGAATCAATGCCTTCTTTTTTGAATTTCATGGCGCCCTTATTTGAAAAATTTGGCGGCACAACAGGCGGTTATGGTCGATCTGAAACATCAGCCGCATTTCAGGTAAAGGGCAACCCTTATATCACCGCTCCTATCATCTGCTATGAAAGTGTCTATGGCGAATATGTGGGCAGTTATGTGCAAAAAGGAGCCAACCTCCTCACCATCATGACCAATGACGGGTGGTGGGGCAATACACCCGGACATAAACAGCACCTGCAATATGCACGACTGCGCGCCATTGAAACACGCCGATGGGTAGCGCGCAGCGCCAATACAGGCATCTCTGCCGTGATTGACCCGGCAGGGAATATACATGAAACGAGACCCTGGAACCAGGCTGCCGCAATCAAATACAATATTCCTGCCGGAAGTGCCATGACCTTTTATGTCCGTTACGGCGATTATATATACAAAACCATATCGTTGTTTGCTTTGTTATTTCTCGCATGGCACTTGTGGCTTTGGACTAAAAGAAAATGGATGAAATAAATATGCAGCGAAGCTTCTCATACCAGCAAAAAAACATTTCTTACCGCATCGAAGGAAAGGGTTTGCCGGTGGTGTTATTGCATGGTTTCGGTGAAGACAATCATATCTGGGATTTACAAATTGACTACCTTAAAGAATACTGCCTGCTCATTGTGCCCGATCTGCCCGGCAGTGGTTCATCCCAACTGCTTATTTCGCATGATCCCGGACAGTTTATTTCCATCGATGATTATGCCGATTGTATGCAGGCCTTGCTCAACCATGAAAATATATCCTTCTGCATCATGCTGGGGCATAGTATGGGCGGATATATTACCCTGGCTTTTGTAGAAAAATATGCAGACAGACTAACAGCTTTCGGACTGGTACATTCCACGGCTTATGCCGACAGCGCCGAAAAAAAACTCAACCGTACAAAGGGGATAGAATTAATGGAAACTTATGGCGGACAACAATTTTTAAAAGCCACCATCCCCAATCTTTTTGGCGAAAAATTCAAACAGGCACATCCCGGAAAAATAGATGACTTGATCGCTTCCGCGGCGTCTTTCAGTACACCCGCCTTACAGCAGTATTATGTGGCCATGAGAGAAAGGCCCGATCGCTCCCGGTTACTGCAAAGCAACCCCTTTCCCGTTTTATTCGTCATAGGAACAGCAGATGTTGCTGCACCCATGCAGGATGTTTTGCAACAAACACACCTGCCCTTAAAATCGTATATTCATGTACTGGAAGGCGTGGGACACATGGGTATGTGGGAAGCGCCGGGCCAGCTGAATCAATACTTGCTTGCATTCATAAAAAGTTAGCGGTACCGCTTATGAAGAAAATATTCTTCATAGTGAGCATGAGCCTGTTTTCATTAACTGCTTTCGCCAGGCATATTGCCGGAGGTGAATTGATGTACCAATACCTGGGAGACGATGGCAATGGCAACAGTAATTACCTCATTACGCTGCGATTGTTCAGGGATTGTTTTTCAACAGGTCCGCTTCTACAAAAGGAAGAGGTAACCGTGGGTATCTATGACGAAACAAATAACCTGGTCAGAACCCTCGCGCTTCCGTTGTCTTCAGCCGTCAGCACCCTTTTTCTCAATACCAATACATTTACCTGTCTCGTCGGCAATGTACATGTCTGTTATGAAGTAGCCCTTTACACCAGCACCATCACGCTTCCCGATAACCTGGGAGGTTATACTTTATCACGTACGGGTTGTTGCCGCGTAGACAATATTTCAGGATTATCACAATCCAACCAGGTAGGCAGTAACTATGTAACCCATATACCGGGAAAGCGGGCGCTTCCATCCGGACATAACAACAGTCCTGCTTTTAATGTGAAAGACACAGCCCTGGTATGCGCCAACAGAAAATTTACGCTTGATTTCGGCGCTACCGATCAGGACCATGACTCACTCAGTTATTCATTCTGTGAAGCATATACTGCCCGCAATGGCTCCAATAACCAACCTCCGGCGCAGGTATTATCACTCATTCCCCTTCCTTATACATCTCCATACAGCGGCACTTCACCTTTGGGTGCGGGGGTGACCATCGATCCGCAAACAGGTATCATACAGGGCATCGCACCACCTGAAGGACAATACGTGGTAAATGTTTGCGTTACCGAATGGCGCAATGGTCATTCCATTTCCGAACACCGGAAAGATTTTATCTTAAGGGTACAGAACTGCGATATAGCAGAAGCTTCCCTTCCTTCAAAGATTGTCAAATGCGATACCAATATCGTCCGCTTTGAAAACCAATCGCTTTCTTCAGGTATTACCGCTTATCGATGGGATTTTGGCGATCAGTTAAGTCCTGCAATCGATACCACGCCAACTCCCTCACATGTATACAAGGATACGGGAACTTACACAGTCCGTCTTTTCATCAAAGGCCCCAAAGGATGTACCGGCAGCGACAGCAGCAAAGTATTGGTGTATCCCGGATTTAAAGCTGCTTTCACTGTAAGGGGAGCCTGTTATTTTATTCCTTACCAGTTTACCGATCTTACCGTCAGCAGGTATGGCATAGTGAATAGCTGGCGCTGGTATTTTGGTGCCATTAAAGGAGATTATGCCGACACCTCTCATCGTCAGCATCCGTCTTATACCTATAAACAACCCGATACAAGTAAAGTACGATTGATTGTTACCAGCAGTAAAGGGTGCATGGACAGCGCTTCCCAAACCATTATTATTCGCGATAAACCGGCAATTGCATTGCCTTTCCATGATACACTCATTTGCAGCATCGACACCCTGCCCGTCAACGTGCAGGGCAATGGTTTTTTTTCATGGACACCGAACAGGCGTATTCTCAATGCCAATACATCCCATCCATTGGTCTTTCCCAAAGACACTACCAGGTACATCGTTACCCTGAACGACGGAGGCTGTACCAATACCGATAGCCTTACAGTAAATGTATTGCGGTACATCAGTGTGCAACTCAATCCGGATACCACTATTTGCAGCACCGATACATTCCGCATCCATCCCATTAGTCACGCATTAAGCTATCGCTGGACACCGGTGAATACACTCAACGATCCATTCACAAAATATCCGCTGGCCCATCCCAATAACAATACTGTTTACAGCGTTATTGCCAACCTGGGCAAATGCCAGGCGTCTGCACAGATAGCCGTAAAACTGGCGCCTTATCCGGTTGCGAAAATGCTAACACCCGATACTGTTATCTGTTATGGTACCCGCTTTCTGCTTAAAGCCTCTTATTCAGGCGCCAGCTATCAATGGATGCCTGTCACTTCGCTTGTCAACACCAACACGCTTACCCCATTGGCAGGACCGGCTAAAAACACGGTCTATGTCTTTACCGTAACGGATACGTCAGGTTGTCCCAAACCTGTGAGCGATTCAGTCAGGATTACCGTAGTACCCTTTATCAATGTAGATGCGGGTAAGGATACTTCCATTGTAGCCGATCAGTTGCTGCAGCTGAATGTTGTTGCTCCTGCAGCCAGCCGGTTTTTATGGAGGCCTGCAACGGGACTGAACCAGCCTTCCATTCGCAATCCGGTTGCACAATTGGGTTCGGATATCGATTCCATCAGGTACAGGGTATTCGCTTATGGGGAAAATGGATGCTATGGTGAAGGCGATATAATGGTGCATGTTTTCAAAACACAGCCTCAAATATTTGTCCCCTCAGCCTTTACACCCAATGGAGACGGCAGGAACGATTACCTGAAACCATTGCCTGTGGGCATCAGCGCATTACGGTATTTCAAAGTATTGAACCGCTGGGGACAGATCGTTTTCAGCACTACTGAATATGGACGTGGCTGGGATGGCACTTTCAACGGAGTGAAACAACCGCCTGGCACTTATATCTATATGGCTGAGGGAGTAGATTACAAAGGGAAAATAGTATTTAAAAAGGGCTCTGCAGTACTCATCAGGTAAAAGAAAATTCATGTTTCTGCTTAGTTAAAAAAACAATGCCCCCTCGTTTCTTTTTGTTACATGAGGTATTTTTATAAAACTTTGAACGAAACCGGAGAACGGGCAGAAATGAAAAAATTAATCGGCGTTGTTTTTTTATTATTGGTGGCTCGCACTGTATTTGCCGGGCATATTGCCGGAGGAGAAATATTTTATCAATACCTGGGGCCCGGAGCCGCAACAGGAAGTTCCCGGTATTCCATCACTTTGCGACTGTTCAGGGAATGTAACCCCCCATTGATTGGCGGTGTAGGAATTGCCCAACTACCTGTCAGCGTTCTTTTAAATATATACAACAACACTACTCCTTCTACCCAGTTCGGTCCACAGCTGACTGCTTCAATTACCGGAGGAGCCCCCCAACGATTAAACCTTACCACACCCAACCCATGCATCACCAACCCTCCAAACGTCTGTTACCAGGTGGGTAATTATACCATAGCATCCGTTGAATTGCCCAATACTGCCGCCGGATATATTGTGGCTTTTCAAACCTGTTGCAGAACCAATGCGGTGTATAATATACAGACTTTCTCAATCCCCGGTTCTCAAAATCCCGGAGAGGGGGCTACTTATACTTGCCAGATACCCGGTACCAATCAATTATCCCTTGGAGCTAATTCCAGTCCCGTATTTGCACTGAAAGATACCACACTTGTCTGCACCTCTTCTCCTTTCAGATTAGACTTCAGTGCAACAGATCCCGATCCGGGCGATTCATTGTCTTATGCATTCTGTGCAGCCTACGACCGGGGCAATACCACGAATTCAAGTTCGACTGATTATAGCTCACCTCCTTTTAATAATGTTACTTACCTGCCCGGCTTCAGCGGTACACAACCTTTGGGTCCTAACGTAACCATCGATCCTGTAACAGGCATTATCTCCGGACGTGCTCCAATCACCGGCCGGTATGTGGTGAATGTATGCATTACCGAATGGAGAAAAGGAATGGCCATCTCCCAACACAGAAAGGATTTCACTTTAATTGTAAGTGACTGTCAACTGACTTCTGCCCAATTGAAACCTGCTTATGTCAATTGCGACAGTATGTCTGTATATTTCGAAAACCAGGCCTCCAGTCCCATTGCTTCTTATCTCTGGGATTTCGGCGAAAAAAATGTTTCCGGTTCCACCTCTGCACAACCAACACCAACCCACCAATACCGGGATACCGGCACTTATGTTTTAAAGTTGACGGTCACTAACTCCAATGGATGCCAGGATTCCACCACTTCTAACGTAAAAATATACCCCGGCTTCACGGCAAAATTTAATATTCAGGGCAATTGCTATTTCAATCCTTATCAATTCATCGATGCATCAACGGTCAGGTACGGATTCATCAACAGCTGGCGCTGGAATTTTGGCGACACCACTACATTGGCAGATACCGCTACCAGTAAAGACAGTGCATGGAAATATCCATCTCCCGTTACCGCCAGGGTCAAACTGGTGATCACAAGCAGCAAAGGATGTCGTGATTCAACCACACAGGTATTAACGGTATCCGACAAACCTGCGATCAGCCTGCCCTTCAGGGATACATTGATCTGCAGCATCGATACACTTGCCCTCAAAGCAAATATCAGCAGTGGGGCAAGCATTAACTGGGCTCCCAATAACCTGGCCAACCGGTCACGCATATTGCTTGCCAATACAGCCAGCCCATTGGTCTATCCCAAAGACACCACCAGCTATATTGTTACCATTAATGACCACGGCTGTATCAATACCGATTCGGTCAAAGTGAATGTATTGAATTTCATCAGTGTGCGCTTGGGTCCGGATACTACGATCTGTACCACCGATTCCATCCTGTTGAAACCTGTCAGCGATGCTTTGAGTTATCGCTGGGATCCGGCTTATGCATTAAACAACACAAACATCAAGAACCCGGTGGCCCGTCCGCTGGTCAATACAACTTATCATGTAACTGCCAACCTGGGTAAATGCCAGGCCACTGCTCAACAGTTAGTAAAACCCACTCCTTACCCGATAGTTTCCATTGTATCGCCTGATACCACCATTTGCTATGGCAACAGAGTACAGTTACGTGCCAGCTCCAATGCCGGCGTTTTCAGTTGGTCTCCCGCCGGCAGTCTCATCTTTGCCAATACTTTAAACCCGATAGCCGGTCCTGTTCGTACCACCACTTACCAGCTTACGGTAAGAGATACAACTACCATGGGATGCCCCAAACCAGTCAGCAGTACAATAGTAGTAACTGTTATTCCCCCCATAACAGCCAATGCCGGAAGAGATACATCAGTACTCGCCAACCAGCCCTTACAATTGCAGGCCATCGGTTCCGGCACCAATTTCTTCTGGACACCCACCGCCTGGCTCAATAATCCTGAAACGGCCAGTCCGATTGCTACCATACCCGCATCTGTAGATTCTATCCGGTACAAAGTGCGCGTGAGCAATATCAATGGCTGTTATGCAGAAGACATGATCATTGTCCGTATTTATAAAACCGGACCTGAAATTTTTGTTCCGAGCGCATTCACACCCAATGGCGATGGCAGGAATGATATCCTTAAGCCCATTACGGTGGGTATCACACAACTGTTTTATTTCAGGATCTACAACCGGTGGGGACAATTGGTTTTCTCTACTTCATCAATCGGCAAGGGATGGGATGGCACTTTCGGAGGCGTAAAACAGGCCAGCGGAACCTATGTATTTGAAACCTTAGGTGCTGATTACAATGGAAAACAGGTTTTCCGCAAAGGAACTACTGTGTTGATCAGGTGAATATTAATGTGAAAATGGCTCAATGACTCAATGATGAAAAGTTATCGGTTGACAATTGTTAACTAGCAACTGTTTTCCATTGAGCCATTGAGCATTGAGTTATTGAGCCATTAATTTAGTTTATCTTCGTAGCATGAATAAGATCATCCTGGTCACGGGGGCTACTTCGGGTTTTGGGAAAGCAATAGCAGAGACTTTTGCTGCAGCTAAATGGAATTGTATCATTACCGGGAGAAGGAAAGACAGGCTGGAAGCGCTGGCTGATATTTTACGCGTACACCATGGTGTAGATGTACTGCCTTTGGCATTTGATGTGCAGGACCGTAAAGTGGTTTTTGATACCCTGGGCGAGTTGCCCCCCCAATGGCAGGGTATTGACGTGTTGGTAAACAATGCGGGTCTTGCACTGGGCCGTGACAGTTTTGAAAATGCCAGCCTGGATGATTGGGAAACCATGATCAATACCAATGTAAAGGGCTTATTGTATGTAAGCAAAGCTGTATTACCATACATGACGGCAAGGAAGAAAGGGCATATCATTAATCTGGGTTCTACTGCTGCTAAAGAAGTATACAAAGACGGGAACGTTTACTGTGCCAGTAAACATGCAGTAGATGCGCTCAGTCAGTCCATGCGTGTAGACCTGCTGCCGCATAAGATCAAAGTAACTGCCATTCATCCCGGCGCAGCCGAAACAGAATTTTCATTGGTCCGTTTTAAAGGAGATGAAGCAAAAGCAAGCCAGGTATATGAAGGTTTTGAATCCCTGCGCGCACAGGATATCGCGGATATTGTATACTATGCAGCTACTTTGCCCCTGCATGTCTGCATCAACGATCTGATAGTTACCTGTCTTGCACAGGCCAGCGGGATCTATTTTCAGAAATAAATTCATTCCATACCTCTTTCACCACATCGGCTGCAGGTTTGATGTCTTTAACCAATGCACTTACCTGACCAATCTCCAGCTCGCCCTCATCCATATTGCCTTCAAACATGCCTTTCTTGGCACGTGCACGGCCCAATAGTTGTTTGAGTTCCTCTTCATTGGCACCACGCAGTTCCGCTTCCCTCACCTGCTCGTAGAATTTATTTTTAAGCAGCCTCACCGGAACAATTTTTTTCAGGCTCAATTGAGTGTCACCTTCCACAGATGAGATCACGGCTTCTTTGAAAGCATTGTGGGAAGAAGCTTCCGGAGTACAAACAAAACGTGTACCCATCTGAACGCCGTCGGCCCCCAATACCATGGCTGCCAGCATCTGTTTACCGGTAGCAATACCTCCCGCAGCAATAACAGGTATATTTACCGCATCGCGAACAGCGGGGATCAGTACAAAACTGGTGGTTTCTTCTCTTCCGTTATGACCGCCGGCTTCAAAACCTTCTGCTACTACTGCATCACAGCCTGCCGCAGCAGCCTTCTGGGCAAATACGCTGCTGCTCACTACGTGCACTACCTTAATACCTTTTTCTTTTAAAAAGCTTGTCCATGTTTTGGGATTACCTGCACTTGTAAATACAATCGGCACATGCTCCTCTACAATGATATCCATCAGCTCCTGAATATCCGGATACAACAGCGGCACATTCACGCCAAAAGGTTTGCCGGTAGCGGCTTTGCACTTACGGATATGCTCGCGCAGCACTTCCGGATACATGCTTCCCGCTCCCAATAACCCAAGTGCACCCGCATTACTTACCGCACTGGCTAGTCTCCACCCGCTGGCCCAGATCATGCCGGCCTGCACAATCGGGTATTCAATATTGAACAGCCTGGTAACAGCATTCGTATAGCTCATAGATTATAAATGGCGCAATGTGAAAATAACTCAATTGCTCAATTAAAACATTATTCTTTCATCAAACAATTGAGCTATCGAAACATTGAGACATTGCGCCAACATGAAATTAACCAAAGTCAATTTCTGTATTGTCGCCAATATTCAAACTACGGCTCAATCCTTTTACCGATGCATCGCTGCCGATGAGTGAATTATCGAGTACTACTTCATAAAGGTTGGTAAATGACCCAATGATGCTGTCGCGTACAATGGAATGCTTGATGGTAGTATTGGCGCCGATGGCCACATGCGGACCAATGATGGAATTAGAAATATCGCAGCCCGGTGCAATACTCACCGGCGGAATAATGATGGTGTCTTTGAATGAATGATCGGGTCCCACATTACCACCGAATTTTTTCAGCAACGTGGCATTGCTTTCCAGCAGGGTTTCCTTCTTGCCACAATCAAACCAGTTCTTTACTTTGAAAGCCTTGAATTTGGCACCTTTTCCGATCATACAGTCCAGCGCATCGGTAAGGTTGTATTCTCCATAGCTTCTGATGTTCTGGGTAAACAGGTGATGGAGACATTCAAAAAGGAAGTGGGTTTCCTTGATCTTGTATAATCCCACCAGGGCCATATTACTTTTGGGAATGGAAGGCTTTTCAATGACCTGTTCAATAAATCCGCCTTCATCCACCGTAGCCACCCCGAAATTGCGGGGATCGTCTACTTTCTTGATGCCCAGCATGCTATACGGACTATTCACCACTTCCTGCACGTCGTATTCGCAAATGGTATCGCCCAGAGCTACGAACACTTCGTCGTTTCCCACAATATTGCGGGTGAGCTCTATGGCATGACCGGTTCCCTGGCGTTCATTCTGGTAAACAAAATGGGTGGTCAGGTGCGGATAGGTCTGTTTGACATAATCCTGGATCTTTTCACCCAGGTAGCCTACAATAAAGATGAATTCATGGATACCCGTCTCATGCAGTTGGTCTACAATATAACTCAATATGGTCTTGCCGGCAATGGGTATCAAGGCCTTCGGTTGTGTATAAGTATGAGGCCGAAGCTTGGTGCCGGCCCCAGCAACGGGGATAATTGCTTTCATGGGCAGAATGAAGAGCCGAAAATAGGGAAAACTATCGAGGTAGAAATTAAACTGCCCAACGCAATCAATTAAGATTTATTTTTGCCGCAAATTGTTAGCAAATGCAAAGAGACACCCTGGTTTTTGACCTCATCAGACAGGAATTAGAACGGCAGCGCAGAGGTATTGAACTGATCGCCTCTGAGAATTTCACCAGCTTCCAGGTAATGCAGGCCATGGGAGGCGTGATGACCAACAAATATGCTGAAGGATACCCGGGGCGTCGGTATTATGGCGGATGCGAGATTGTGGACCAGACCGAACAACTGGCCATCGACCGTCTGAAAGAAATTTTCAGTGTGGATTATACCAATGTACAACCCCATAGCGGTGCACAGGCCAATGCTGCTGTTATGCTGGCAATTTTACAACCTGGCGATGATATATTAGGGCTTGACCTGAGCATGGGTGGCCATCTTACCCATGGCTCTTCCGTTAATTTTAGTGGTAAATTGTACAAACCTCATTTTTATGGAGTTAAAAGAGAAGACGGACTGGTAGATTACGAAATGCTGGAGGCAAAAGCCCGGGAAATAAAACCCAAACTCATCATCTGTGGCGCCAGCGCTTACAGCCGCGATTGGGATTATGTACGCATCCGTAAAGTAGCTGATGAGGTGGGCGCTTTTGTAATGGCTGATATTGCCCATCCAGCCGGATTGATTGCCAAAGGGTTATTGTCTTCTCCTTTCGACCATTGTCATTTTGTTACTTCCACTACCCATAAAACCTTACGCGGACCGCGCGGCGGCGTGATCATGATGAAGAAGGATTTTGAAAATCCATTTGGATTGAAAGACGCGAAAGGCAACCTGCGTCTCATGAGCAATCTTATAGACATGGCTGTATTCCCCGGCACACAGGGTGGTCCGTTAGAGCATGTTATTGCCGCAAAAGCCATTGCTTTTGGTGAAATACTTACCCCGGAATTCCTCACTTACCAGCAGCAGGTGCAGAAAAATGCACAGGCTATGGCCAAAGCTTTTACCGATAAAGGCTACCAGATCATCAGCGGCGGAACCGATAATCACCTTATGCTGATAGACCTTCGTAATAAGAATATCAGCGGTAAAAAAGCAGAACAGGTACTGGGACATGCCGATATCACTGCCAATAAAAACATGGTACCTTACGATGATAAAAGCGCTTTTGTTACTTCAGGTATCCGTTTTGGTGTTGCAGCCATCACTACACGCGGCATGAAAGAACAGGATATGCAGTTCGTGGTAAATGCCATTGACCAGGTATTGATGAATGCAGATGATGAAGCGCTGTTGCGCAAAGTGAAGCAACAGGTGAATGATTTCATGGCCAGGTTTGTATTATATCCTGAAATGGGGTAATAAGTAAAAAATAGTTATGATACAACGTATTCAAAGCTTATGGTTGCTGGCTGCCGGTGTATGCGGATTTGCCACCCTCCGGTTGCCCTTCTATATTGGCAGCAGGGGCAATACCCCGGCCGAAGATTTCACGGCCGTAAGTAGTACAATACTCATGATCCTGGCTGTTGCTATTGCTGTGGTTGCACTGATCGGCATTTTCCTTTATAAGAACCGCGGACTTCAACTGAAACTGGCATTGGCAGGTTTTGCAGGAAGCGTACTCTACCTGCTGCTGGCTTTCTCAAAAATCAGGCAATATGATACCGGTGGCATAGCGCTTACTTCTGTTTTCAGTTTTGCAATACCCATCTTCTACCTCCTCGCAGTAAGGGGCATTTATAAGGATGAAAAATTGGTAAAAAGTGCCGACAGGCTTCGGTAAAACGAATTTTCGCAGTACATCAAACCTTGTGAATACCATTCTTGATGGCATAAATGGCAATGCCCACCATGTTTTTCGCTCTTGTTTTTTCGAGGATTCTTTCCCGGCAGCCTTCAACGGTACGGTGACTGATGCCCATTTTTTCGCCAATCTCACGGGTAGAGTACTGGCGGCAAATGAGTTTGATGATTTGGATTTCTTTTGGTCTTAGTGGTGTTTTCATAGTACCACAAATAAAACCAATATTTAGGATATTAGGAAACGCCCGGTATGGCTTTCCGCCACTTTTTTCAGCCCGGCGGGAATACCCGTATATACCAGCTGACCGCCGGCATCACCCGCTTCGGGCCCCAGGTCTATGACCCAGTCAGCCGAACGGATCACATCGGTATTGTGCTCTATCACAATCAGGGAATGCCCCTGTTTAATGAGGGCATGGAAAGAAGCCAGCAGTTTTTTGATGTCATGGAAATGAAGTCCGGTCGTGGGTTCATCGAAAATGAACAATACATGCCCGATGCCCTTTCCCTTACCCAGAAAGCTGGCCAGTTTTACCCTTTGTGCTTCTCCCCCGCTCAGTGTATCACTGCTCTGGCCCAGTTTAACATAACCCAGTCCCACATCCTGCAAAGACTGAATAGCCTGACGAATGGCTTTTTCTTCTTCAAAAAAAACGATGGCATCATCCACACTCATGTCCAGCACATCGTATACCGATTTTCCTTTGTATTGCACTTCAAGTACTTCTTCCTTGAAACGTTTACCACCACAGGATTCACAGGTAAGATGCACATCGGCCAGGAACTGCATTTCAACCACCTGCTCGCCTTCACCCTTGCATGTGTCGCAACGACCGCCATCTACGTTGAATGAAAAATGTTTGGCCTGGAACCCGCGCATTTTCGACAACGGCTGCCTGGCATAGAGATCGCGTATATGATCATAAGCCTTGATATAAGTAACCGGATTGCTGCGCGATGATTTACCAATCGGGTTCTGGTCTACCAGCTCCACCTGCGCAATGGCATCCACATCGCCGCTGATCATTTTATGCATTCCCACTTTATCGGCAAATTCTCCTTTCAGTTTTTGCAGGGCAGGATACAATACTTGCTTTACCAGGGTTGTTTTACCGCTGCCACTTACTCCGCTTACCACGCACAACAGGTTGAGCGGAAAATCTACCGTAATATTTTTCAGGTTATTCTGCCGGGCTTCTTCTACCCTGATATAGCGTTGCCATTTATGCACAGATGCAGGCGCTTCAATTTTGTATTCACCAGACAAATATTTGCCGGTTAAACTGGCAGGGTTCAACACCAGTTCAGCATAATTTCCTTCAGCCACTACTTCTCCGCCCAGGTGAGAAGCCAAAGGTCCCATATCAATGATATGATCCGCTTCCCGCATCATCATTTCATCGTGCTCAACCACTACCACCGTATTGCCCAGGTCGCGTAAAGATTTTAATACGCCAATCAGCCTTTCCGTATCCCTGGAATGCAAACCAATGGAAGGTTCGTCCAGTATATAAAGTGAATTAGTAAGGTTACTGCCCAGGCTCCTCGTCAGCTGAATGCGCTGGCTCTCACCGCCGCTCAATGAATTGGCCAGCCTGCTAAGAGTAAGGTAACCCAGCCCTACATCGATCAGGGTTTGCAAACGTTGGTGTATTTCCAGCAAAATCCTTTTCGCAACCTGTTGGTCGTGATCAGACAGTTGCAAAGATTCATCAAACCATTTTTTCAGGTCGCGCACCTGCCAGTTGCACAATTCACCAATATGATAGCCGCCTACTTTTACATATAGCGCTTCCTTACGCAGGCGGTAGCCTTTGCAATCCGGACAGTTGGTTCTGCCACGATAACGGCTCAGCAATACCCGGTATTGAACCTTGTATAAATTCTGTTCCACTTCTTTGAAGAAATCCTGAATACCGTGTACCGAACCATTGCCGTTCCACAATTGATCATACTGTTCTGCCGAAAGATCGGCAATGGGTTTATGAACAGGGAAATGGAACCTGGATGCCCCTTTGATGAACTGCTCTTTCCACCAACCCAGTTTCTCGCCTTTCCAGGGAGCCACCGCCCCTTCATACACACTGAGGCGCCGGTCGGGTATGACCAGGTCGGCATCAATGCCCAATACCTGGCTGAAACCTTCACAGGTTGGACAAGCGCCAAACGGATTATTGAAGGAAAAAAGGTTGGGTACCGGTTCTTCAAACTGTATACCGTCCAGTTCAAATTGATTGCTGAAATGATGCAGGGTGCCGCCATCCACTTCCAGGTACATATTACCTTCACCTTCGTAAAATGCAGTGCCGATTGAATCGGAAAGCCGGTGCAGGTCATCCTGATCGAATTTTTTGGTAACAATACGATCGATCAATACCATCGTTGAAGCCGATAATTTCGTCTTCAATTCTTTGTCTTTCAATTCCAGTAATTCTTCAATGCGCAGGAGCTGGGCAGCTGCATTGTCTTCTCCCCTCAGGTAAATACGTGAAAAACCTTTCTGCATCAGTATGCCCAGTTCTTCGCGCAGTTCTCTTTTGGCATGTTGCTTGAACGGTACCAGTATCACTACCCTGGCTCCGGGCTCAAGGCGGGTAATAAGAGCAATCACATCGGCCACATCATCTTTTTTCACCTCACGGCCGCTGATGGGAGAAATGGTTTTGCCGGCACGGGCGTACAATAAGCGCAGGTAATCATAGATCTCTGTCATGCTGCCCACTGTACTGCGCGGTGTACGTGTGATCACTTTTTGTTCAATGGCAATAGCCGGACAAAGCCCTTTGATATAATCCACATCTGGTTTCACCATGCGGGCCATGAACTGACGCGCATAAGCGCTGAGGCTCTCTGCATACCTGCGCTGCCCTTCTGCAAAAAGCGTATCAATGGTCAGCGATGATTTGCCACTGCCCGATACACCGGTAACAACAATGAATTGATTCCGGGGAAATGCAACGGTGATATTCTTAAGGTTATGTACCCTGGCTCCTTTTATTACAATACTGTCGCCCGTTCCGTTCAATGATTTGCTTCTTCCTGCCTTTGTTTTCGTTGCCATAATATTTAGCAAATTAAAACATTCCTGATGCTTTTGGACAGCTTCTACACATCTTTAAAAATGTGCATAACTACTACCCTTAAAAACAATCTTTTCCACAAATGAAACCCAGGCATAAAAGATGCCTATTTTGAAGTTGGAAAATTTTAATATCCAATATCCTTTTGTTTTTAACGCCGCTCAAAAGCCCATATCATGAAAACTTTGGACGCCATGTCTGATACCGAATTGATACTTTCCTTCCAGGAGGAGGGCAATATTGACGCCTTCGAAACCTTGGTGAACCGGTATAAGGAGAAGGTATTTTCTTCCATTCTTTTCTTCGTGAAAGACAGTTACCTGGCCGAAGACCTGTTCCAGGACGTTTTCATCAAGATCATCGATACCCTTAAAAATAAACGCTATACCGAAGAAGGCAAATTTCTTCCCTGGGCCCTTCGGATTGCCCATAATCTCTGCGTGGATTATTTCAGGAAGATCAAACGGATACCTGCCATCAAAACCAGTGATGACAGGGATATTTTTGAAGTATTACAACTCACCGAAGAAGGAGCCGACAGCAGGTTGGTACGCGGACAAAGCCATGAAAGGGTTCGGCTTATGCTGAACCTACTGCCCGAAGAGCAGCGCGAGATCATCGTGTTGCGGCACTATGCCAACCTCAGTTTCAAGGAGATTGCCCAGATCACCAATTGCAGCATCAATACTGCATTGGGACGCATGCGCTATGGCCTGATCAACATGCGTAAAATGATGATGGAAAAGCAAATTGCGCTTTAAAGAGTGAAAGCTTATTGTTCCCCTTTGCCACATTTCAACCATTTGAGGTATTCTTTTGCATTGGGGGTATAACCCACAGGGTGATTGACCAGCTTCTCATCTGCATCCAGTACTACATAAAGCGGTTGGGTGGACTGGTTAAAATTCTCTGTCTCAAATGTAGCCCATTTGTCACCCATGGTTACAATGTCTTTGTTGCTGCCATCCTTTGTTTTATAAGTGACCCTTTTATCTGCCGCCAGTTTTTCTTTATCGTCTACATAAAGTGATACCAGTATATAATGTGTTTTGATATAATTGTACACTTCAGGGTTGGTCCACACATTCTCTTCCATTTTACGACAGTTCACACAGGCCCATCCGGTAAAATCTATGAGCAGGGGTTTGCGTTGTTCCCTGGCAATTTCCAGCGCTTTGGCATAATCGTTCACTACATTGGCTTCAAGACCTTTGCCGTGCACATTCTCTTTACCATATATACTGTAATTCAGCGGAGGTGGAAAACCACTCAACAGTTTCAGGTTGGCATAGGTAGACTGTGTAACACCCGGAATAAGGTAGAGGGTAAAAAGCAGGGCAACCACACCCAATACTTTCCTGCCACGGCTGATCTTCATTCCTTTATAATCGTGGGGCAGGCGAAGAACGCCAAAGAGATACAAGGTAAGACCCAGACCAGTGAGTATCCAGAGGCCAATGAATACCTCCCGCTTCAGTATACCCCAGTGCATCACCAGGTCTGCATTAGACAGGAATTTGAATGCAAGCGCCACTTCAATAAAAGCCAGTACTTTTTTTACCGTGTCCAGCCAGCCGCCCGATTTGGGAAGCGATTGCAGCCAGTTGGGAAATATGGCGAATAATCCGAAAGGCAAAGCCAGGGCGAGGCCAAAACCGGCCAGGCCAGCAGTCAGCTGCCAGGCTCCCCCGCTTAATGAACCCACCAACAAAGAGCCCAGGATGGGGCCGGTACAGGAGAATGAAACAATGGCAAGGGTAAGCGCCATGAAAAATATGCCGCCAATGCTTCCCAAACCACTTTTCGCATCTGCCTTACTTGCAATACTGCCGGGGAGGGTTAGTTCAAAAAAACCAAAAAAAGAAAGCGCGAAAAAAATAAAAATGACAAAGAATAAAATGTTGAGCCAGGAATTGGTAGAGATATTATTAAATATCTCCGGCTGTACATTGCCCAACACATGAAAAGGAACGCTGGCAAGTACATAGATCAGCAGAATAAAGAACCCATATAATACACCATTGCGGATCGCCTGGCGTTTACTGCCGGCTTTTTTGGTAAAAAACGAAACCGTTACTGGTATCATGGGAAATACGCAGGGAGTGAGTAAAGCGATGAGTCCCCCCATGAATCCTAACAGGAAAATGGTCATCAACCCGTGATCTGCGATATTGTTTTGTTCTCCGCAGTTTCTCTGTGGATTCTTAAGGTCAACCGATTCCAGTCTGATCTTCGTATCAGCATTGACAACTGCTGCCATACCGCCTTCCAATGCAGTTTCAAAAACCTGCTCCGATGCATTGAACTCATTACCCTTGCGCAGGTAGGTATTGATAGTGCCCTTTAATACAGCTGGTACAAAACCCTCTATTTTTACCTGCTGGCGAATTTCAACCTGGCGTTCAAACACATTCACCTGTTTGTTGTCAAACACAGGATCCATTACCTGCTTGGGCGCTCTGTCATAACTCACCGCACCCTGTAACCGGGCGTTTTCATAGGCAAATACAAAAAGAGGTGATTCAAGTCCTTCTATACCTGTATTTGTTCCATAATAAAGCCAACCGGGCGGAATATCCGATTTCGCGGTAAGCTCATATAAACCGGCGCTGATCTTTTTAGCAGAAACACTCCAGTGGAGCAAACTGTCTGCTGCCTGCGCAGCCACCGCCAGGCAGGCGGAAACAGCAATACAGAGTACAGTTATTTTTTTGATCACAGTAGGTAAAAATTATTGCAGCTTGAGTTCAAATGATTTTTTGGTCGGGGGCAGGCACTGGGTATCATCACACACCATATATTCCACCGTGCCGCTCAGGTTGGTTTTGGCATTGCCCCTTACCTTAACAGTTTGAACGAACTGCACCGTATTGGAATAGAACAATACATTGGTATTGAAATTCTTGTCGAATACTTTTTCCAGCTTGCCCATTTCCTTCAGTTTGCCGGATAAAATAATCAGTGGATTCTTTTTAAAACTGAATCTGGTGGGAATGGGACCGCCCTCCCCCGTATTCTGCGAATAGATATGCCAGGGATGTGTTACCCGTGCAGTAGCAATGATCTCGTAAGTATCGGCCGATTTTTTTTTCGCTTCATAACTCCAGCTAACGGGATTCGCCATTTGCGCAAAAGACATCACTGAAACAAAAACCATGACAAGCGTAGCGATTATTCTTTTCATAGAAACATTATAAGGTTATACACTATCAGTTCAATCCAAGTATCTCGAATACTTTCCTGCCATCAATATTGCCCAATGCCGTTGAAGTGGCCCTTTCAGGATGCGGCATCATGCCAAATACATTCCTTGCCGTATTGCAAATCCCGGCGATATCCCTGGTGGCGCCATTGGGATTATGACCATTGCCTATAACACCCTGCTCATTGCAATAATGAAATAATACCTGGTTGTTGGCTTCCAGTTGGTTGAGGGTGGCTTCATCGGCATAATACCTCCCTTCTCCATGCGCAACCGGTATTTTCAATGCCTGCCCGTCTTTATGTTTGATGAATACATTCTTGCAAACGAATTGTTGGTTTGCATTCTGCAGCAATACGCCCGGAAGGAGTCCGCTTTCACAAAGTATCTGGAATCCGTTGCATACCCCCAGTACCTTACCCCCCTTGTTGGCGAATTCGATCACGCTTTGCATCATGGGACTGAAACGGGCAATCGCCCCACAACGGAGGTAATCTCCATACGAAAAGCCTCCGGGCAGTATGATACAATCTTCTGTGTTAAACATACTGAGGTCTTTGTCCTTATGCCAGAGCATGATCACTTCCTTTCCCAGGTCCTGTTGCAGTGCATCCTGCATATCTTTATCACAATTTGAGCCTGGGAATACAACAACGCCGAATTTCATTGAATGGTGAGTTTGTTAATGCGCAAAGGTACAAACTGACCCGTTAAGGACTGCCTAATTTTTGATAAAGTGCCAGTTATGGTACACGATTACACCAATGCCGAGCCAGAAAAGGAAATTGGGAAAAAACAGGCGCCTGGGACCTGAAAAAGCCGTAGAACCGAAAGCCGCCAATGGTACCAGACTCATGATAGCTGAAGTAATACTCACATTTTTTAAAATAAAAGGTACAGGTAGTATGATGAGCAGCATCACTACCATCACGCCCCAGTTTTTCCTGGTCTGGATACCCATCCGCCCCATATTCACCTGCCAGTAATAAAAACCCGGCAAAAAAACGATGAGCAAATAACCCAGGCTTACCAGTAAGCCGATATCCCATTGTTTCAAGGGAAGGCCTAATGACAGGCGGGGCAAAAAAGAACCAAAACCATCCAACCCATCACTCAGAAAAAGCCAGGAAAAAAGGAAATAAAAAGGGAGCAGGGTACCCATCAGAAGGATCAGCCATTCTGCCAGCCTGAACGGTCTCACCACTGTTAATGCGAAAAGTACCACCAATACCAGGATGGCCGTAGGATGATAGCAAAGAATGGTTACACCCACAATCAGCCCGGTATTGAACAAAAGGGTTTTAGGAGCAGGATTATTGTACAATTTGCAAAGTTTGGCAAATATCCATATCAGCAGCGAATTGGATACCAGTGCGGCGGAAATACTACACCATTGCGGGAGAATGGCCGACAGCAATATATAGCACATAGCTACCGTATAGGTATAGGTAGGGAACATGCGCTGGTCGTTCAATACCATGTTTAGCCTGATGGCCTGCAGTAATACAATGGCATGGTAAATGACAAATAAAACCGTTTGCGCCTGGCCGGCAATATACCTGCCCAGCACCAGCGAAATCAATCCATCGTCATGATCGGCAATCACAACAGGTATACCGGAAAAAAAATGAGGGTGCAATCCAATGCTCAGTATTGCCAGAAAAAAGATATTGGCGATGGACTTATCTCTGAATAAAAAAACCACTGGAGAAAGTATTAAAATTCAATTTTAGCAAAACAGGTGAAACCCCTGAACTGGCAGGGAACGATCAGTTGGTGCGCTCCCACCTGTTTGGCATGACGGGGCATGAAATCATAACCCTTATCCATGTTTTTAAAAGTCGGATTGCGTACGATCTGCCCTTCCGGTGTGATCGACTGGTCAAATAAGATCATATCCCGCTTCTCCTGCATATTGAAGATGAAATGGATCTCATTACCGCTGTTCATAATGCCATAGCCGATGAAATTATCGGTATTATCATCGTACTGCGATTTGCGTATCACATTGCTCCACTCCATTTTACCCGCCGGATCAAAAGAGATCACGGCAATATTATCGGCAAAATAACGGGTGAGTGTATTGGTAAAAGATCCGTAGCGCCACCAGGGATAGTAGCCCCAGGGACTATACCAGGAATAATAATCCATGGGCATCCAGTAAGGAGAACCATAGAGATAATCCCAACGATTCAGCGCATTGCCCCTGGATGTGGTATAGGCCGATTCCGCCATCACCAGGAAGCCCCCGTCTTTACGCAATACCATGTTCTTCAGGAAAAAATCATTGAAAGCGGACTTCAGGTTGCCATCATTTTTCGCATCCACCCTGAACTCATCAGAGAATACTGTAGTAGCATTCAGCATCTCCCTCGATTGTCTTTTGTCCCACAGGCAATAATAAAGTCCTTCTATATTACCTCGCCTTGTTTTACTGAAAAAAGAACCGATGAGGTAATGCTTATTCAGGTTATCGGCCTTGATCCTGATATCATCCAGGTAAATATTGCCCAGCTTCAGGTCAAATAAACCATACCCATCCTGCATGGCAGGTTTGGTAAGCAGTGTGATCTTGTTGATGTTATCATTTTGTGAAGTGCCGGAAGCCCTTATACAAACCAGGTCACCCTCATTATCCAGCGTGAACTCGGAAAGAAAATCATTCCGCTGCGGCATGGGAATGGTTACATAAGATTTCTTCAGCAACTGCAGGTCCTTATCGAACAGACTGGTGGTGAGCAGGTGTGAACGATCATTTTTACTGTTGATCTTGAAAACCATGATCTTCTGCTTATCCTCACTGCTGATCATTGAATTGATCTTGGCGCCGGAAGTATAATTGATATTGGCGGTGGAATCGAGCTGAACAACCTCTCCTATTTTCCTTCCGTCCGATCCTATCCTGGCAGCCATATAGTAAACCACGCTGCGTTTCTGGAACTGGTAAAAAACATAGATAAAATCGGGATATTGGATGAATTCGGTATTCAGTACACGGTCAGGGAAGAAATCAAGTTTGTTTTTCGACACCTGTTTCATGTCGTTGTCAAAAACAGAGATGAAATGCTGGTCGCGATAACTTTTATATACCAGTACCCGGCCATTGAGTTTACCCATGATCTCAAAATTGAGGGTACGCGCATCGTCTCTGTCAGGCTCGGTATAAGTGATCCGCTGTGCATGAACGAGAGAGAAAAACAATCCCGCTAACAGTAGCAATACCAGTCTTTTCATCTTTTGAGTTGGATTTATTACCAAATGTATAGGAAAAGTACGAGGAATCCTTTAGTCGCGGTTTTCCTATACATTTGTTATGGGAACATTAGATTTACAAGCAACAACCAACCAACGAGCGTGAGCAAGAATTTCAACAGGGTCACCACAGCCGGACTGATCATTGCATTGGGAATTATCTATGGTGACATTGGTACTTCTCCCCTGTACGTTTTAAATGAAATCATTACCGGGCGCGTAGTTAATGAGTTCCTCATCCTGGGATCACTTTCCTGTATCATCTGGACGCTCACTTTACAAACCACCATCAAATATGTTATCCTGACCCTGAAAGCCGATAACAAGGGTGAAGGAGGTATTTTCAGTCTCTATGCGCTCGTGCGCCGCAGGCGCAAATGGCTGGTGATCCCGGCCATGCTGGGCGGCGCTGCACTCCTTGCCGACGGCATTATCACCCCACCCATTACCGTTACTTCGGCCATCGAAGGTCTCCGGCAATTACCCGCCGTTCACAATATAGAACAGAGTAGCATTATTGCCATTGTCATAGCCATTCTCACAGTACTGTTTTTCATGCAGCAATTCGGAACCGCTTCCATTGGAAAAATGTTCGGCCCTATCATGAGCATTTGGTTCGTCATGCTGGCCTTGTTGGGCTCTTCACACCTGCTGGATGATATCGGCATATTCAAGGCGTTGAGTCCGCATTACGCCATACACCTGCTCACTACTTATCCCAAAGGTTTCTGGTTATTGGGCGCTGTTTTCCTCTGTACTACCGGCGCCGAAGCATTGTATAGTGACCTGGGGCATTGCGGACGGGGCAATATCCGTGTTTCCTGGATCTTTGTAAAAATTTGTCTCATCCTGAATTACCTGGGACAGGGGGCATGGTTATTGGCGCATTACAAAGACCAGGTAATTCCTCCACAAGCCATCGCCGATGGGTTCAATCCTTTTGTTGGTATCATGCCAGCCTGGTTCAAACTCGCCGGTATCATCATTGCTACCGTTGCAGCTGTGATCGCCAGCCAGGCATTGATATCGGGATCTTTTACCCTGATCAGTGAAGCAATGCGACTGAACCTATGGCCCAAAATGAAAATCCATTATCCTACCGAAGAAAAAGGACAGCTTTATATACCCGGCATCAGCTTCCTGCTTTACCTGGGTTGTGTGGGTATCGTACTTTATTTTCAGAAATCATCGAATATGGGTGCGGCATACGGACTGGCCATTACCATGTGCATGATCAGTACATCCATACTCTTTGCCAATTTCCTGGTAAGCAGAAGGGTATTGCCTGCCTGGATTTACCTGTACCTGGCGGTCTATATTGCCATTGAATCGTCTTTCCTTATTGCCAATCTTGAAAAATTCATGCATGGCGGTTTTGTTACCCTGATTGTGGGAGGTGGATTATTCCTGGTAATGTATGTATGGTTCCGTAGTCGGAGGATAAAGAACCGTTATGTGGAATTTGTGAGGATGGAGCATTATATACCCATGATCCAGGAATTGAGTAATGACCGCACCATTCAGAAATATGCCACCCACCTGGTGTACATGACCAGCGCCAATAATCCAAAAGAGATTGAGCACAAGATCATGTATTCCATTCTTAACAAAAAACCCAAGCGGGCAGATATATACTGGTTTGTACACGTAGACGTGCTGGATGACCCTTATACCTGTGAATACACAGTGGAACACATCATTCCCAATGACATTATTCGGGTAGAATTCAGGCTTGGATTCAGGGTGGAACAGCGCATCAACCTCATGTTCCGAAAAGTAGTGGAAGAACTGGTGAATAATAAGGAAGTGAATATTACCAGTCGCTATGAAAGCCTGGAAAAAAACAACGTAGTGGGCGATTTCCAGTTCATCGTTCTGGAGAAATACCTGAGTCAGGACAATGAATTGCCCTTCTTCGAACGCATCATCATGAAATTGTATTTCTGGCTGAAAGAGATCAGCCTTGGCGAAGAAAGAGGTTTTGGCCTCGATCCCAGCAATGTAACCATTGAAAAATTCCCGCTCATCGTTGCGCCGGTATCCAAACTTAATTTAAAGAGGGTGTATACAGATAGCGGAGAATTTGAATAAATGCATATTTCTGATTTGATCTGAACTTGTAAAAATGTGTTAATCAAATCAGAAATCAGAAATTTCCCCTATCGGCACCACATTATTTTGTTTATTCTTCCTGATCTTCTCGGGTATGGCAACCACAATCTCTTTATGCAGGATGTCAATCAACCGTTTCTTTACAAAATCCCGATGTACCACAATACTTACTTCACGCATGGGTGCAGGTTTTTTGAAACGACGGATGAGGTTTTGCTGGCGGGCGCCCATTTCCATAGTAGCCAGTTCCGGGAGAATGGTGATGCCGTCGTTCAGTTCTACCATTCGCCGCAATGTCTCAATACTACCGGCCTCATATTCGAAATTGTTGGCGCTCTTACTGGCCTTTTGTAATTCACACAGGTTAACGATCTGGCTCCTGAAACAATGCCCTTCTTCCAGCAGCCATAATTTATCAGGATGAATATCCTGCGGAAGCACATAGGTTTTTTTATAGGCTGCATGGTGTTTGGAAACATAAGCCATCATCTCTTCATAAAAGAGCACGTATTCCCGGATACCATTCTCCTGCAGAGGTGTTACCAGTATACCCATATCGATTCTCCCTTCCCGCAGGCGCGACACAATCACATCGGTCATCATTTCATTGACCACCAGCTTAACCAGCGGATATTTTTTGGTGAATTGCTGCACAAACAACGGTAAAAGATAAGGCGCCAGCGTAGGAATAATACCAATACGCAATTCCCCCGAAAGAATACCCTTTTTCATGTTCACCAGTTCATCCATCTTTTTTTTCTCGGCCATGATCCTGCGTGCCTGATCAATCAGTTCCCTGCCCATTTCTGTTGGTATTACAGGCTGTTTGCTCCTGTCGAATATCTTAACACCCAGCTCTTTCTCTGCTTTTTGTATCTGCATGCTGAGTGTTGGCTGCGATACAAAACAATGTTCCGCCGCCGTTGCAAAATGACGCCAGGCATCTACAGCGATGATGTATTCGAGCTGTACGAAAGTCATATGGCTGATTTAATGATGGTTGATTCTGCTAAGTTTACTTTTTGATGACCAACCACCAATGTGTGTTCCAACCCTTCCTTGAGTGCATAATTCGCTCTCTCGTGACTGACAGGGAAACCAAAACAAATGGGGTAATCATGGTTTTTCACATGGTCATGCAGGATGGACTCCACTTCCTGGCCAAACGGGAACAGGGTATCTTTTAATTCGGTAAACCCGCCAATGATTAATCCGGCAAGGCCCTCCAGCATGCCGCTGCGCTTCAACTGGATCATCATGCGATCGATATTGTAAATGTATTCACCGATATCTTCCAGGAAAAGTATCTTCCTCCTGGTATTGAAAGATGAACGGCTTCCGACCAAATGAGCAATGAGGGACAGGTTGCCGCCAATCAGCTGACCTTTTGCCGTACCAATATTATTGAAGGGGTGAACGGCACAACTGTAATCGCCCGGCTGGCCTGCCAGGGCTGTCCTGAGTGATTGTACAAATTCATTTTCATGTCCGCCCTCGTTAAAAGCTCCTGCCATTGGTGCATGCAGGGTAGCTATTTTCAATTGCTCGTGTATATGTGCATGCAGAACAGTAACATCACTGAAACCGATCACCCATTTGGGTTGTCGTTCAAACTGCATAAAATCGAGCGTATCGATGATCCTGCTCAGACCATATCCTCCGCGTGCGCAAAGGATCGCTTTTACCGAATCGTCGTCCAGCATTTCCTGCAGGTCAGCAATCCTTTCTGCATCGGTACCGGAAAAATAGTGGAACTGGTGCCCGACAGTTTTGCCAACCTTCACCCGGTAACCCCATTGCTGCAATACTTCAATGCAGGTGGCTGACTTATCGGCCGGCATAAATCCAGCAGGACAAACAACTCCTATGGTATCACCCGGTGCCAGGTAAGGCGGAATGCTGATCATGAATATTGGTGGGGTTATTTTTTAGATTTAGGTTTTGCAGTATGCACAGGTACTTCTTTTTTCCGTCCGGCTTCACGCAATGCTTTATCGATCAACATTTCAATCTGGCCGTTCACGCTCCTGAAATCATCAGTAGCCCATTTCTCCAACTGAGAATAGGTTTGCGCATCTATCCTTAATACAAATGATTTCTTGTTCAAGTGGGCAGTTTAAGCATATTATTGATAGAGCGTGCCTGTATTCAATACAGGAGTAGCCGCTTTCTCTCCACAGAGTACTACCATCAGGTTGCTTACCATCGTGGCTTTTTTATCTTCATCCAGTTCCACAATCTGTTTCTTCGACAACAATTCCAATGCCATCTCTACCATGCCCACCGCGCCTTCCACAATCTTGCTGCGTGCAGCAACAATAGCGGTTGCCTGCTGTCTTTGCAACATCGCGCCTGCAATTTCGGGAGAATATGCCAAATGACTGATGCGGGCTTCTGTGATAACAATACCCGCTTTTACCAGGCGCTCATTCAGTTCGCTTTCCAGCAACCGGATTACTTTATCTCCGCCATCACGCAAAGTAACAGGAGCGCTTTCGTCTTCGATACTGTCATACGGACAGGTAGACGCCAGGTGACGTACCGCTGCCTCACTCTGGTTAGTCATGTATTGGGAAAAACTCACCACATCGAATACCGCTTTGTAAGTATCCTGTATCTGCCACAGGATTACCGCCGCTATTTCAATAGGGTTACCCATTTTATCGTTCACCTTGAGCTTGGCACTTTCCAGGCTCTGTGAACGGAGATTTACTTTTTGCTGTGTGAAGAGGGGGTTCACAAACAAGAGTCCGTTCTCTTTGATAGTGCCTACATATTTACCAAAGAAAGTAAGCACTACCGCATAGTTGGGCTGGATGATGATCAGGCCTTTTAATAAAAAAATTACCGTAATGAAACAAATGATGATGAAAACGACAACTGTTGCCGGAGGGTTGATTTTCTCCGAAGCAGATTGCACAACCAGGTAAATAGCCAGGATCAGTACCAGCAGGGCAAGCAGCAGGGCACCGAAACCGGATATTCCTTTTCGAATCTTTTCCATAATATTTATTTTGATATTAAAATGATATCAAATTTACAAAATATCCCCAAATTACCAAATCCTCCACATGTCTTATTTTTGCACTTCCTGGTAAAGTCCGGAAAGACAAATTATGAAGGATCCGAAGCGTTATTTGATTACATCAGCACTACCTTATGCCAATGGACTGAAACATATTGGCCACCTCGCCGGGGCTTATTTGCCCGCCGATATCTATGTACGATACCTGAAAGCGCAGGAGCGCGACGTGGTATTTGTGTGCGGAAGCGATGAACACGGCACCGCGATACCCATACAGGCCGCCAAAGAAGGCACCTCGGCCCAGGCCATTATCGATAAATACCATCCCATTATGGAGCAGAACTTCAGGGAATTGGGTATTGATTTCGACATTTATCACCGTACCAGTGCACCGATACACCACCAGACAGCACAGGAGTTCTTTACTGCCCTGAATGGAAAAGGTGACCTTGAAACAAAAGAGACTGAGCAGTATTATGATGAAGAAGCCAAAACATTCCTGGCCGACCGTTACATCAAAGGCACCTGTCCGAATTGTGGGTACGACAGCGCCTATGGCGACCAGTGCGAACGTTGTGGAAAGAGCCTGAGTCCGGATGAACTCATCAACCCCGTCAGCACCCTCAGCGGAAAAACCCCTGTTAAAAAGCTCACCAAACACTGGTACCTGCCGCTCGACAAGCATGAAGCATTCCTGCGTGAATGGATATTGAAAGAGCATGCCGATGACTGGCGTAGCAATGTATTGGGCCAGTGTAAAAGCTGGATCGACGGGGGACTGCAGCCGCGGGCAGTAACACGCGACCTCGACTGGGGAGTTAAAGTACCCCTGGCCGATGCGGAAGGAAAAGTACTGTATGTATGGTTTGATGCACCTATCGGTTATATCAGTGCTACCAAACAGTGGGCGCTGGACCATGGCAGGGACTGGACGCCTTACTGGCAGGACAAAGACACCAAACTGGTTCATTTCATTGGGAAGGATAATATTGTATTCCACTGCATCATCTTCCCGGTGATGCTGAAACTGCATGGGTATATATTGCCCGATAATGTGCCTTCCAATGAGTTCATGAATCTGGAAGGCGATAAAATGAGTACCAGCCGTAACTGGAAGCTGGAAATACAGGATTATATTGATGATTTCATCAATAAGGAAAACGGCGGCAGTCAAATGGCCGATGTAATGCGTTATTATTTAACGCAGATCGCACCGGAAACCAAAGACAGCGAATTCATGTGGAAAGGGTTCCAGGATGCCAACAACAGCGAGCTGGTCAGCATTTTCGGCAATTTCGTGAACCGCACTTTCGTGCTGATGCATAAACTGTGCAAGGGAAAAGTGCCCCCTTATCATGCGGCGGCGGCCGATGAGCTGGATACCCAAACCATTGCAGAGATCAAACAGACCAAAGAAAAAGTAGAGCAACTGCTGGAAGCATACCGCTTCCGCGATGCGTTGTTTGAAGTGATCAACCTGGCGCGTATTGGCAACCAATACATGCAGAAAAAAGAACCCTGGATCCTGGCCAGGAAATTGGAAGCACAGCCGGAGACGCAACAGTTGATCGACAACTGTCTGCACATCTGTTTGCAACTGACAGTCAACCTGACCATTCTCATCAATCCCTTCCTTCCATTCACTGCCAAAAAAATGCTGCACATGATGAAGGTGGTGGAGAAAATGCTGCACTGGACAAATGCCGGTAGTATGAAACTGCTGAGTGTAGGATATTCACTGCGCGCACCGGATCTGTTGTTCAGGAAAATAGAAGACGAAGAGATCAATGCACAAATAGAAAAACTCAAATCTGCCAGTAGGGCAAAAGAAGTATTAGCAACTGATACAAAGAAAACAATGCCAGAACAATCAGAAATCAGAAATCAGAAATCAGAAATCGTCTTCGATGATTTTGCGAAGATAGACCTGCGCGTAGGCACTATTGTCAGTGCCGAAAAAGTGGAGAAAGCCGATAAGTTATTGAAACTGCAGGTTGACCTGGGCTTTGAAACACGCACCATTGTTTCAGGCATTGCATTGCATTTCAAGCCGGAAGAAATATTAGGCAAGCAGGTAACAGTTGTTACCAATCTCGCCCCACGTAAAATGCGCGGCATTGAAAGCAATGGAATGATATTGATGGCCGAAGATAATGGCAAACTGCACTTTATCAATCCGGAAGACAAAATCAATTCCGGCAGTACGGTGAGTTAAAATTAATGGCTCAATGGAATCTTCTTCCATTGAGCCATTGAGTATTGAGCCATTAATAACTGATACATTCTTTCAGCTCCTTCTCCGTATAGGCAAGCCCATACTGTTTCAGCACATCATCCGGAACACCTTTCCATTGGTTGGGTATGTTGCCTTGGTATCCCAGGTCCTTCACTCCTATTTGAGAAGTATAGAACCCGGTCAATGTAAGGTTGCGCATGAGGTTGAAGAAAGATACACCCTGCTTCATCTCTGGTTTTGCTTTTGCGGGATATGCGATCTGGTCCACCAACGTAATTTGTTGTTTGCTGTCACAATCCACAAACGCTTTACCGTACTGTTTCAGGCATTGCACATCCAACCAGCGCAAACCGCCGCGCATGGGCGTTTGGTGTTTGGGCATGTCTTTTACGATAAACTCTAAAAAATCGGGCACTTTGGCATCACTGGCGCTTCCGCTGACTTCGTCTTTCGGTACAATGATATCAGCCAGCACAGTAAGCGTGGCTGTTTCATGCGCCGTAAAGAATTTATCGTTTGCATTGAGTTTTTTCAGGTAATCTTTTTCCTCCTGCATGCGATCGGTCTCTCCACCAGCATCAGCAACAGCAGTTTCTGTTTTCTTTTCGCCAGGCTTACAGGCCTCAATGATCAGGCCTGTGGATACGGTTCCTACTACCAGGGCTTTAATGGATTTTCTTCTGTCCATCTTTATAAGTTTTGTTTTTTCATTTCATCAATGATGTATTCAGATGCCCTCATGGAGAGCGCCAGGATGGTCCAGGTAATGTTCTTATCAGCCTGGGAAGTAAACTGACTGCCATCTACGCAGAACAATGTTTTACAATCGTGTGCCTGGCTCCATTTATTCAGTGCCGATGTTTTACGGTCGGCCCCCATACGCACTGTTCCGGCTTCGTGGATGATATTGCCGGGATTGCTCAGTCCGTAATTGTTCTTCTCATTATCATCACCGCCCCAGGTGATCACAGCACCCATATTGTGCATGATCTCCTTGAAGGTTTCTTTCATGTGTTTGGCCTGCTTGATCTCATAATCGGAATGTTTCACGTTGAAGCGCAGTACCGGGATACCATATTTATCCACCACATTCGGATCTATCTCGCAATAGTTGTTGATATTGGGAACAGCCTCTCCTCTTCCGGCCATGCCTACACTGGCTCCGTAGAAGAACCGGGCATCTTCTTTCAGGGAAGCGCCATAGCCACCCGCTTCTTTGGTTTTGCCATTCACTGCATACTTTCCATTCAGGTTTTCCATGCCAAAACCAAAGCCATAAGCAGGTTGTGACATACCGCCCCAGTATTCAATATGATAACCGCGGGGGAAATCAAGTTTTTTATTGTCCAGCCACCAGGGCGTATACACGTGCATACCGCCTACACCATCTTCATTGTATCGCTTACGACCAAAGAGTTGTGGCAACACACCGCCTAATGCAGCGCCGGTAGAATCGTGCAGGTACCTGCCCACTACATTGCTTTCATTGGCCAATCCGTTCGGATGGCGGGTTGATTTGGAGTTGAGCAGCAAACGTGCTGTTTCGCAGGTACTGGCAGCCAGTATCACCACGCGGCCGCTTACCTGGTATTCCATCATGTCTTTTTTGTTCACATAAGAGATGCCGGTAGCCACACCTTCTGCATTGGTGAGCACTTCACGCGCCATGGCCTGGGTGATCACATCTACATTGCCTGTTGCAACAGCAGGAATCACCAGGGCCGATGAAGAAGAGAAGTCTGCATACAGTTTACAGCTACGATTACATTGCCCGCAATACACGCACGCGCCGCGTTCATCGTTGATCTTCTTGGTAAGGATCGAGAGTCTTGAAGGTATTACCGGCACACCCATGCCTGTAGCCGCTTTCTTAATGATCAGTTCATGCAAACGGGGTTTGGGCGGCGGCAGAAAAATACCGTCCGGATCATTAGGTAATCCTTCGTTGGTACCATATACACCCAGCAGCCTGTCTATTTTATCGTAATAAGGTTTGATATCATCATAACTGATGGGCCAGTCGTCACCCAATCCGTCGATACTCCTGCGCTTGAAATCCCTCGGACCAAAACGCAGCGATATTCTTCCCCAGTGATTGGTACGTCCGCCGATCATACGTGCGCGCCACCATTCCCATTTCGCGCTTCCTTCAGCCATCGTATAAGGTTCTCCGTCAATATCCCATCCCCAGAAACAACCATCGAAATCGCCAAAGGGACGAAACTTGGTGCTGGCGCCGCGGCGGGGCGATTCCCAGGGATTTTTAAATTGAGAAGAATGAATTTTAGGGTCATAATCTGCCCCCGCTTCCAGCAGGCATACTTTAAGACCGGCCTTGGCCAGCATATACGCCGCCATACCACCACCGGCGCCCGATCCTACAATAACTGCATCGTACTTTTTTGATTCTTTTTTGATCTGAAGATCACCCATAAAGCAAACTATTTGAAGTGTATTCGTTGAGGGAATGAAAGTAAGGCTTTTTGAGATAATACTTTGCGTATTTTTTACAGAAAAAAACGATTTAGCAAAACATATCATACCATAAATGAAAAGGCCACTATTTGCATAGCGGCCTTTTCCGGGTTAGCGTATATATGTTTTCAAAGAGACAGCAACATTAACTGCAGCCCATACTGTTACCACAGTTCAGGCACTTGTAACAGGTGCCGCTTCGGATGGTGATATGTCCGCAGGTATTACAGGCCGGCGCATCACTCTGCATATTCTTTGCCGCCGCATTCACTGCATCCAGCCCGGTTTCTGTTTTAACCGCAGCCGCTGCACGTTGTAATTTCTGAGGCTGTGAAGCTGGTGTGACATTCGCTGAAGGAGCCGTAACACGGATGCTGCTCAGCTCAGGCTTGCCCAGTAAAGTAACATCCCCGTCGTCTTCACCTAAGTTGGCTACCTGCGGCCTGTCCAGCACATGTACCAGGTCTGTACGGCCCAGGTACTCATAAGCCAGTGCACGGAATACAAAATCAACCAGTGACGTGGTTGTTTTGATATTCGGATGATCAACCATACCCGCAGGCTCGAACTTGGTGAACACAAATTTCTCTACAAACTCTTCCAATGGAACGCCGTACTGTAATCCAACAGAAATTGCAATAGCAAAGCAATTCATGAAGCTGCGCAATGTAGAGCCTTCTTTGGCCAGGTCAATGAATATTTCACCCAGTGTACCATCGGCATATTCTCCCGTGCGGAGGAACAGTACCTGTCCGCCTATCTTCGCCTTCTGTGTAAAGCCCCTGCGTTTCGCGGGCAGCGATTTTTTCTCCACGATCAACGACAGCTGCCGCTTCAATTTTGTATCGGTAGAAGCCTGCACACGCTTGTGCACTTCTTCCAGCAGCTCTTCCACGGTAAGCTGACTCAAATCAACAATATTGGAGCCTGCATCAGCAACTGCTCCTTCTTCCTCTGATATCTCTTCTGTTTTTTTCTTCTTATCGGATTTATTGCTCAATGGCTGGCTCAACTTAGATCCATCACGGTAAAGGGCGTTGGCTTTCAGTCCCAGTTGCCAGCTCAGCATATAACAATCTGCAATCTCTTCTACCGTAGCTTCATGCGGCAGGTTGATGGTTTTTGAAATAGCGCCACTCAGAAATGGCTGGCAGGCCGCCATCATACGTATATGTCCGTATGCATGGATATACCGCTCCCCTTTTTTACCACATTTATTTGCACAGTCAAACACTTGCAAATGCGCATCTTTCAGGTAAGGAGCGCTTTCTACCGTCATGGTACCGCATACATAATCATTGGCTGCTTCAATTTCCGCTTCGCTGAAGCCAATGGCTTCGAGCAGGTTGAAACTCCAGTCGCCATATTGCGCTTCCATAAAGCCTAAACGCTGCATGCATTCCTCACCTAAAATGAAACGGTTGAAAATAAAGCCGATCTCAAAAGCCGACCTCGCGGCGTTGTTCAGTTTTTCTATTTCTGCAGCTGTAAATCCTTTCTCACTCAGACTTTGGGGATTGATAAAAGGAGCCCCTTCAAAACTGGCGGCACCCACTGCATATTTTTCAATCGCTTCCGCTTCCTTGGCATTGTAACCCAGGTTTTTCAACGCCTGTGGCACAGATTGGTTGATGATCTTGAAATAACCGCCGCCGGAAAGTTTTTTGAACTTCACCAGTGCAAAATCAGGCTCCACACCTGTGGTGTCGCAATCCATTACAAGACCGATGGTGCCGGTTGGCGCAATTACGGTTGTTTGCGCATTGCGATACCCGTGCTGTTCTCCCAACTGAACCGCTTCATCCCATGCTTTGGTAGCAGCTTTCAGCAGGTAATCCGGACAATGCCTGGCTTTGATACCCTGTGGTTTGATTTCCAATCCCACATAAGCATCTTCAGCGTCATAAGCTGCGGCGCGATGGTTGCGCATCACACGCAGCATGTCTTCTTTATTCTCTTCGTATTTATCAAATGCACCCAGGAAGCTCGACATCTCTGCAGATGTTTTATAGGCAACTCCTGTCATGATTGCTGAAATGGCTCCTGCAATGCCTCGCGCCTCCTCACTGTCGTAGGCAATACCACTCACCATGAGCATGGAACCCAGGTTGGCAAAGCCAAGTCCCAGCGTACGGTAGTCGTACGATAATTGCGCCACTTCTTTGGAAGGGAACTGCGCCATCAATACCGATACTTCCAATACTGTGGTCCACAAACGGGTAGTGTATTCAAAGCCTTCTACATCAAACACATTGGTTTCATCATTGTGAAACTTGCGCAGGTTGATGGAAGCCAGGTTACAAGCCGTATTGTCGAGGAACATGTATTCAGAACAAGGGTTCGACGCGTTGATGCGGCCGCCTTTCGGACAGGTATGCCATTCATTGATGGTAGTATCATACTGCGTTCCCGGATCAGCACAACGCCAGGCCGCATTGGCAATCTGGCTCCATACTTCTTTGGCAGGTACTTTCTTCATCACACGATTATCTGTACGGGCTTTCAGTTCCCAATCACCGCCTTCTTTCAGCACTTTAAAGAAACTGTTGGGTATACGGACAGAGTTGTTCGAGTTTTGTCCGGATACAGTAGCATAAGCTTCCCCTTCATAACTGTTATCGTATCCAGCAGCTACCAGTGCAGCTACTTTGTCTTCTTCCTGCACTTTCCAGTTGATGAATTCCATCACTTCCGGGTGATCCAGGTCCAGGCAAACCATTTTAGCCGCCCTGCGCGTAGTGCCGCCACTTTTGATAGCGCCCGCCGCACGATCGCCTATTTTAAGAAAGCTCATCAGTCCGCTCGAAGTACCACCCCCACTCAATTTTTCACCACCACCCCGTATTTGTGAAAAGTTGGTGCCCACACCGGAACCATATTTGAAAATACGGGCTTCTCGTGTCCAGAGATCCATGATACCACCTTCATTCACCAGGTCGTCGTTCACGCTGAGAATAAAGCAGGCATGGGGCTGGGGACGTTCATACGCGTTGGTGGATTTTTTCAGTTTACCATCTTTTGGGTCTACATAATAATGCCCCTGCGGCTTGCCGGTAATGCCATAGCTTTCATGCAAGCCGGTATTGAACCATTGCGGGGAATTGGGTACACAGGCCTGGTTGAGGATACTGTATACCAGTTCATCGTAAAATACCTGCGCATCTTTGTCGGATGCAAAATACCCGTAACGCTCACCCCATACACGCCAGCAATTGGCCATACGGTGTGCTACCTGCTTTACACTGGTCTCCCTGCCTACCGAACCGTCGGCCTGCGGAACCCCTGCCTTACGGAAATATTTTTGGGCAAGAATATCCGTGGCAATCTGGCTCCATTGGCGCGGAACTTCCACATTATTCATTTCAAAAACCTTTTCGCCATTCGGATTTTTGATCACACTGTCGCGATAATCATATTCGAACTGGTCAAATGGGCTCACACCCTCTACGGTAAAGCGGCGGCCGAACTGTAAACCTTTGGTAGTGCGTGGGTTAGGCATGTAAGTATAGTTTTTAGCAGGTTTGTCTTTAAGACCCCTGATTAACGAATTGTTAAGCGGTTGACGAAAATATCTTTCCGTTTTCACAATTCAAGGCCGGAAATATCCACTGCTTGTGGATAAGGAGTGTGAATTTTTTTGCACCTCAAACCTGCGTTGGATTTGCTGCAAAATGCACACCCGGTAGAAAATATTTTTGCCTTTTTTGTAGTTTAAATGAACTTTTTTTTGTAGATACAAAAGGCGGATAAAGAGTTATTTTCCCCATAACGAATACAAAAAACGGTCCAGGCAGCTACTTATACCGAAATATGTATCTTTCCGTAGATTTTTTTGCATTTTTGCAACAGTATCTATCCAATATTGAATGAAGCAAGCATTGTACAACCAATTTGTAGAGAAGAAAAGAACGGGCAGGAAATCTTTTACAGTATTGATCGATCCCGACAAGGTAGACAATCAAAAGATCGGGCAACTGGTGCGATTGGCCACCGATGCTAAAGTAGATTACTTTTTCGTTGGCGGCAGTTTGGTCATTTCCAGTCACCTCGACGATTGTATCCGCCAGCTCAAAGCTTCCTGTTCCATTCCTGTGGTATTGTTCCCGGGCTCGCCTTCCCAGGTGAGTAAATATGCCGATGCCTTATTATACCTTTCTCTCATATCTGGCCGCAACCCTGAACTGCTCATCGGTCAGCATGTGATCAGTGCTCCTTTTGTAAAGAAAAGCGGGCTCGAGATCATGCCTACCGGTTACATGGTCATCGACGGAGGGGCTCCCACCACGGTGTCTTATATTTCTAATGCAACGCCTATTCCGGCAGACAAAAACGATATCGCCATGTGTACGGCCATGGCAGGAGAAATGCTGGGCATGAAACTCATCTACATGGATGCAGGCAGCGGGGCCAAGCGACCCATCCCCGAATCCATGATAGAGAAAGTAGCGCGTCACATTGAAGTGCCGTTGATCATCGGCGGAGGCATCATCGATCCCGTTAAAGCCTATCTCAATTGCAAAGCAGGAGCCGACGTGATCGTGGTAGGTAACGCCATTGAAAAAGATCCCGCGCTTATCAAAGAACTCAGCGCGGCCGTGCACAGTGTTCCTGTGCAGGTATAACCGTAAAGCCTTTCTTACCTGTTCACTGCTTTCATGGAAGCTTCTGGATAGCGGTCACCTGCGGCTACATTGCGGGGCGCTATTGCATCGATCGCTTTCAGGTCTTCTTTGCTGAGAGATATTTTTAATGAACCGATATTCTCTTCGAGGTATTTGATTTGCTTGGTGCCCGGGATGGGAAAAATATGATCACCCTGCGCCATTACCCATGCCAACGCCAATTGCGAAGGAGTACAACCTTTCTCAGTGGCAAGGTCCTGTATCTTTCTCACCAATTCCAGGTTCTTTTGAAAATTTTCTCCCTGGAAACGGGGTGAAAACCTTCTCCAGTCGTCTTCCGCCAGGTCATCGAAGCTTTTCAATTGCCCGGTTAGGAATCCCCTGCCCAATGGAGAATACGCTACAAAAGCAATTCCCAATTCCCGGCAGGTTTGCAGCAACTCATCTTCCGGTTCACGGCTCCAGAGAGAATATTCCGTTTCCAATGCAGTAATGGGATGAACAGCATGCGCTCTGCGCAAGGTTTGCGGCGAAGCTTCTGACAAACCAATAGCCCTCACTTTGCCTTCGGCTACCAGTTGTGCCATGGCTCCTACAGTTTCTTCAATAGGTGTGTTGGTATCTACCCGGTGTTGGTAATACAGGTCAATGGTATCTACCTGCAATCTTTTGAGGCTGGCTTCGCAAGCCGACCGGACATATTCAGGTCTGCCACTCACACCTCTTGCCGCAGGATTATTTGGGTCTCTCAGAATGCCAAACTTGGTAGCCAGGGTGATGTCATTGCGGATACCTTTCAACGCTTTTCCAACTAATTCTTCATTGTGAAAAGGGCCATAGATATCGGCCGTATCCCAGAAACGAACACCCAGTTCATGGGCCCTGTGTAGGGTTTTCAAAGAATTATCATCGTCTCTCTTTCCATAAAACTCACTCATGCCCATGCAACCCAAACCGATTTCAGCAGCGGTCAAACCCTGGTTTCCCAACTTTTTTGATTTCATAGTAACCTATTTTAAGATGAATTATTTATCACGCAAAATTAGCGGTATAAAAAACAACTTCAACTTCGCAAGTTTCGGGTTTTATGGCTGCCCTGTGCGCTTTAGTTTTGTGCTATAATTATCACCCATGAACGACCAGGAAAATATCAACTACGGACGTGTGGCAGCAGCCATTGATTATATCAGGGAAAATTTCCGTTCACAGCCCGACCTCGATGAAGTTGCAGAAAAAGTGCATCTGAGTCCATTTCATTTTCAACGGCTTTTTACGGAATGGGCCGGTACCAGTCCGAAAAAATTCCTGCAATACATCAGTATCGACCATGCCAAAAAAATGCTCAAGGAGGAACAGGCCACCCTCTTCGAAACAGCTTATGAGACAGGGCTTTCCGGAACCAGCCGCCTGCATGATCTTTTTATTCATATAGAAGGCATGACACCTGCCGAATACCGTGACGGCGGAAAAAACCTGGCCATCCATTATAGTTTTGCTGAAAGTCCCTTTGGTAATATCCTCGTGGCTTCCACCGCCAAAGGCATTTGTTATATGGCTTTTGCCGATGATATGGAACAATCATTTGAAACACTGCGCAGACAATTCCCTCATGCGCAATTCAGACAGGTGGTAGATATGATCCAGCAAAATGCATTGTACATATTTACACAGGACTGGAAAAACCTCGGCCAGGTCAAGCTGCACCTCAAAGGCACCGATTTTCAATTAAAAGTCTGGGAAACACTACTCAAAATACCTTTGGGGCGGCTGGCAACTTATGGCACCATCGCCCAACAAATAGCACAGCCTCATGCAGCGAGGGCAGTCGGAACAGCCATCGGAAGCAACCCCGTGGCATACCTCATCCCCTGTCATCGTGTTATTCAATCAACCGGCATCTTTGGCGGTTATATGTGGGGATCTACCCGCAAAACGGCGATCATTGGTTGGGAAGCCGCTAAAACAGCAATGAAATGATCAGGCATATTGATATCACCAACGATGAACTAAGAAAAAAGATCAGGCGCCGCGAAATTTTGATGGGTGGAAACAGCAGACTGAAAATTTATGGTAGCTTACTATGCAACTCGGGAAAACGAATGAACAAAAACAACCGTGTATTTTTTGCAAGCGTTGAAGAAGCTGTTCAACTGGGTTTTCGTCCGTGTGGACGCTGCATGCGGGATGCTTATCAAACTTGGAAAAATGGACTTATTCAGTAACAGTATAGACGAAACCACCAACCTGCTCCCTAAAGACGGCGTCGTCAATTATTTTGGGAAATTGTTGTCAAGAAAAGTAAGCGATCATTATTTTGATCGCTTGTTGGAAGACATCAGGTGGAAAAATGACGAAGCCATCATTCTTGGCAAACACATTATTACCAAGCGAAAAGTAGCCTGGTATGGTGACAGCAATTATGCCTATACCTACTCGAATGTGACTAAGCAGGCGCTCAACTGGACCCAAGAGCTACTTGAATTAAAAACGCTGGTAGAAGAACGAACAGAGGTCGCTTTCAATTCTTGTCTGCTTAACCTCTATCACACCGGTGATGAAGGGATGGCCTGGCACAGCGATGATGAAAAATCGTTGGGAGTCAATACCACCATTGCTTCTCTCAGTTTTGGCGCCGAACGGAAATTTGCTTTCAAGCACAAAAGGACCGGCGAAAAAGTTGGCCTCGTTTTAGAATCCGGCAGCCTGCTTGTAATGAAAGGAGCTACCCAAACACATTGGCTGCATCGCCTGCCTCCTGCCAAACTGATTTCAAAACCCAGGATCAATCTTACTTTCAGAACTATTGTTGATCAACCAATCCACTAATCACAAGTGAATCGTTGTTCCAGGCGCAATAAGCCTGGTATGAAAAAGGTTTACGATCTTTAGGTTTCTCAAACCCGGCAATATGTCTCTCTATAAAAAAATCAATCCTTTTTCAAAACCAAACAACGACATTGGTTTCTCTACCAATAGCAGCCAGATATTGGGCGGCCGGTTCATCAATAAAGACGGCAGTTATAACCTGGTCAAGGAAGGCGTACCTTTCTGGAAGCGGGTAAGCATATTCCATGACATGCTTACTGTTCCTCAATGGAAATTCATCAGCATCATTGTGCTGTTCTATTTTGCCATCAACCTTATTTTCACCCTTGTTTATTACCTGTTGGGGCCCTCACAAATGGCAGGCATGCCTGCAGGCAATCAGTGGAAAATATTCAAGGAACTTTTTTATTTCAGTACCCAGACCTTCACAACAGTAGGCTACGGTCATATTTATCCTGTTGGCGATGGGGCCAGCCTGGTATCCGGACTTGAAGCGCTTACCGGTTTCTTATCACTGGCTATTGCTACCGGTTTGATATACGGACGTTTCTCCAAACCCAGGAGCTACCTGGTATTCAGTGATCATGCATTGGTGGGTCCGTATAAAGACGGCACAGGCATTATGTTTCGCTTTGCGGCCCTTAAAGACAAGCATACCCTTACCGATCTTGAAATAAGGGTAAATGTAGGAATGCAGGTGCTGGAAAATGATGCGCTCACATACAAGTATTTTTCACTGAACCTGGAAAGGTCGCGCGTGGAAAGCATGCCTATGAGCTGGACCGTTGTACATCCCATAGACGAAAACAGCCCCTTTTACGGTTTTACCGAAGCCGACATGAAAGATGCCGATGTTGAATTGTATGTTATGCTGAAAGGATTCGACGATGTATTTTCGAACTTTGTACAACACCGTACTTCCTATATCTATAGCGAAATACTATTCAACCGAAAGTTCGTGCGCATGTACCGGGAGAGTGCAGACGGTAACACCACCATATTGGAATTACACAAACTGAATATTCACGAAATGCTGAACTAATCTTTATTTCAGCCTGGCAGTATCTACCCTTGAAGGCGTTTCTTTACCGCTTACAATACCCCTTGAACTCAATGCAATGGCTTTGATGATCATGGACATGTTCTCCATATCCAGGGTGCCTATTTCATCGCTTGCTTTGTGGTAATTGGGTTCATTGTCCATTTTTGAAGTGGAAATGGTATGCGCAGGAACGCCCAGCCTGGCCAGTGTTGCATTGTCTGAACGATAAAACAACTGCTGGAGAGGGTAAGGATCGGCATAAAAAGTAAAGCCGGTACCTTCCAGGTTATTTTGCAGTATCTTACCCATATCTGTTTTTTCATACCCGGTGATATAAGCCGAATTTCTTCCCCACTTGCTTTCTGTTCCAATCATTTCAATATTGAACATGGCTTTGACCTCTTCCGGATTGAACTGTTTTGAAAAATAAGTGGCGCCAAAACCTCCCGCTTCTTCAGCAGTAAACGCCGCGAAGATCAGCGTACGCTCATTGTTGTTCAGCGCCTTGAAATATTTGGCCAGCATCATTACCGCCGTAGTACCTGCCGCATCATCATTGGCGCCATTGTAAATGGAATCATTGTTCACCATATTGTGGGTACTGATGCCCAGGTGATCGTAATGACCGGAAAAGATCACATATTCGTTGGGCCTGCTCCTGCCAGGTATTATCCCCACTACATTGGCCAGTTTCATCTCACTGATCTCATGCCTGGCCGTAACAGTATACGATGCAGGGTTTTGAGCAGTCAGCACAAACACCACATTCTTATCTGTTTTGAAAAGCGCCGATTTCATCCTGGTCAGGTTGCCGAAAATCTTCGCAAAACTGGTATCAACCAATACCAGGTAATTCTTGTCGCCATTGAGTACTTTCCCCAGTACACTGCGAAGATTTCCCCCGGCAGCTACCGCGATTTTTTCATAGCCCGACCGTTCATTCATGGTCAGTTCAGACTGACTGGTAAATACAATTACATTCCTGCTGTCCAGGATAGCGCCATCAAAAGAACAATTAACTCCCAGGAACCTCGGGCGTACCATGGAAAAAGACTGTAAATAGCCATCACTTCCATTGAGGGTCTGTAATCCTGTTTGTTTGAATTCCGAGGCAATGAATGTCGCTGCTTTCTCAATGCCCGGTGTAAATACTTTCCGCCCTTCCATATCATCGGCCGATAAAATCCTTTCAATCCTTTCTACTTCTTTGGCATTGATGATCTGGTCAATCGGCGCCTGTGCAAAAGAAAATGTTGCTGCCAATAAAGACAACAACACCAATGTACATTTTTTCATTTCTGATTTGAATTGAGTCATTGAGTATTGAGCCATTATCACATTCAAAGGCTCATCATTTCTTTGAACTTCACCGTCTGTCTGCGGCTCACTTCTATTTTCTCGCCACCTTTAAGATCAACCAGTAGCCCCCCGTTGAAATAAGGTTCTATCTTTTCAATCCAGCGCAGGTTGATGATGTGTTTGCGGTTGGCACGGAAAAACATCCGGTCGTCCAGCCTTTCCTCCAGCGCGTTTAATGATTTCAGGATAAGTGGCTTGTGGGTACCAAAGAAAACTTTGGCATAATTGCCAACGCTTTCAAACAGCCGTATTTCACCCAGTTTTACAAACCAGCAACGTTCTCCGTCTTTTACAAAGACCTGGTCGAGTTCGGTAAGCGGGCCGCGGTTGAGTCCGTTTATACCGGCGGTTTCCTTGAATATCTCTGCCTGTAATTTCTGAATGGCATCGGCCAGTCGTTTGGGTTCGATGGGTTTTAACAGGTAATCCAGTGCATTCACTTCAAATGCCTTGATGGCATATTCATCGTAAGCAGTGGTAAAGATCACTTTGGGGGCTTTTTCCAGCTCAGCCAGAAGATCAAACCCTGTTTTACCGGGCATTTGTATATCCAGGAAAATCAGGTCGGGATTCATGTTTTCGATCTTCTCTATGCCATCATCCACGTTTGCCGCTTCTTCTATGATTTCGATATCGGAATGGTCCTGCAACAATTTTTTCAGCTCATTACGAGCCAGTCTTTCATCGTCTATGATAATTGCTTTGATCGCCATATTGCTAATTTATGAATAGAATTTATGAATTACAATTCCTTTACGGGCATAATTACCTTGGCTTCTACCATGCTTTCATCAAGGTCGCGGATAGAGAAAGTAGCCTGTACACCAAAGAGCAGCTTCAGCCTGTTATGGGTGCTATTGATACCAAAACCGTCGTTGCTGGTATTCCCGTTCAGCTGGCCGGTATTCTGCACAATCAATTCGTGGTGGTTGTCTTTGTAATCGGAAATAATGCGGATGAGTCCGCCGCATTTCTGCTTGCCGATACCATGTTTGATGGCATTCTCTACCAGGGTCTGCAGCATCATGGGCGGCACAGGCTGGTCAAGTGTGTCTTCATCGATATCATAAGTCACCTGCAGGCGATCTTCAAACCGGATATGTTCCAATGCAAGGTAATCTTTCACAATATTCAACTCTTTCTCAAAAGGAACCGTTTCCAGTTTTTCTGCCAGCATACTGCTCCGGAGTATATTGCTCAATTCGGTGATAGCGGTTCTGGCTCGCTCGGGATTCTCATCCACCAGGGCGCGGATACTGTTGAGGGCGTTGAAAATGAAATGCGGATTGATGTGCGATTTGATGGTTTTCAGTTCCAGCTCCTTTACCAGGCTTTCAAGACGTACCTTCTGAATTTCGCTCTTGGTACCGAGTTCCACATAATGCCATACATAATAAATGGAAACCCATACCAGTATCAGGGGCGATTCGAAAAGAAGGTTGATGAGGAAACGTTTTTCCACCGATACCTTTTTCTCGGGACTGTACAACCGAAGCCATTCGGCCATAAGGCTATTGGCAAAATTGTAAATGACAATGATGCTGAGTACTACTACTGTCAGCAGCCACCATTTCTGAACAGCAATAGGCGGTCGTAATTTGAGGCGAACGATGAGTTCACGCAATATATGTGTGAAGGCAATGCCCAGCAGGATGGTGATACCAATCTTGGGGTAGAAGATTCTATTAGTGGGATTTTCGAAGATGAAGGCAAAGAAAATCATGGTCAGTCCGTAGAACAACCATCCTCCCACCTGGCACCACCAATACAATGTAGCTTTTCTGCTTCTCATGTTGGAACAAATATAGAGGGATTATTTACCCGCAGAGCCGGGAAATTTGATTAAAGGCAAAATCGGTATCTGTTTGGTGCAAAAGCGTATTTTTACATTTTAAATTCTGCCTGAATGGAGATCAAGCCTGGCATTTTATTAGCATCCATCAACCATCCCGACGACCTCAAAAAGCTGAGCCGTGAGCAATTACACCAGGTTTGTGATGAGTTAAGACAATACATCATTGACATTGTAAGTGTGCATGGCGGCCATTTCGCAGCCAGCCTCGGCGTCGTAGAACTTAGCGTAGCCCTTCATTATGTGTATAATACGCCTTACGATCAATTGGTATGGGATGTGGGGCACCAGGCATACGGACACAAAATACTCACTGGCAGGCGCGATAGTTTTGTTACCAACCGCAAATACAAGGGCCTTAGCGGTTTCCCAAAACGCAGCGAAAGCAATTATGATACTTTCGGAGTGGGACATTCGTCCACCTCCATTTCCGCAGCCCTGGGAATGGCCATGGCTGCGAAGTACAAAGGTGAGAACCGCAAATCAGTAGCCATCATTGGCGATGGGTCCATGACCGCAGGCATGGCTTTCGAAGCCATGAACCATGCCGGTGTAGCCGACAGCGACCTGCTCATCATCCTCAATGATAACTGCATGAGCATCGACCCGAATGTGGGTGCCCTGAAAGAATACCTGACCGATATCACCACTTCTCCCACTTATAACCGTCTGCGCGATGAGGTCTGGAACCTGATGGGCAAACTGCCGGTTGGTAAAAACTTCAGCCGGGATATGGCCAGTAAACTGGAGGCAGGCATGAAGGGTATGGTAAGCAAGAGCAGCAATCTTTTTGAATCGCTCAAACTGCGTTATTTCGGCCCTATTGACGGACACAACATCACCAAACTGGTAGACACCCTGAAAGACCTCAGGGATATGCCCGGTCCCAAACTTCTGCACATCGTTACTGTCAAAGGGAAGGGATATGCACTGGCTGAGAAAGACCAGACCAAATGGCATGCCCCCGGCTTGTTCGACAAAGTAACCGGTGAAATCTACAAGAAGAAAATAGAAACACCGCAGCCCCCTAAATACCAGGATGTATTCGGTCATACCATCATTGAGCTTGCCGAAAAGAACGATCGCATCATGGGCGTTACGCCTGCTATGCCCAGTGGTTCCTCACTCAAATTCATGATGGAGAAAATGCCTCGCCGTGCTTTCGATGTGGGCATTTGTGAACAGCACGCCGTTACCCTGAGCGCCGGGTTAGCTACACAGGGCATGCGTGTGTTCTGTAATATTTATTCCTCTTTCATGCAGCGGGCTTATGACCAGGTAGTGCACGATGTGGCCATACAAAAACTTCCTGTGATCTTCTGTCTTGATCGTGCGGGACTGGTAGGGGAAGACGGCCCCACCCACCATGGCTGTTATGATATCCCATACATGCGTTGCGTACCCAATATGATCGTAAGCGCTCCTATGAATGAGCAGGAGCTGCGTAACCTTATGTATACCGCGCAACTGGAAAGCAACCAGTCACCCTTCGTAATCCGTTATCCGCGGGGCGAAGGTGTAATGCCCGAATGGAGAACGCCACTTGAAGCAGTAACCATTGGCAAAGGACGCCGGCTGAAAACAGGAAAAGATATTGCAATCCTCAGCTTTGGTCACCCTGGAAATTTTGCCGCTGCCGCCATCCGCGAACTGCGCACAGAAGGCATCGATCCTGCACATTATGACCTGCGTTTCGTAAAACCAATTGATGAAGAATTGCTGCACGAAGTATTTACCAATTATAAAAAAGTAATAACAGTGGAAGACGGTACCGTAGTAGGCGGGTTCGGCAGTGCAGTGCTGGAGTTCATGAACCGGTACGGATACAAGGCAGCCGTTTCCTTACTGGGTATACCTGACAGACTGGTAGAACATGGCACGCCCAAAGAGTTGCACCGCGAATGCGCTTATGATGCACAGGGCATTGCCGATATGGTAAGGGAAATGATGAGAGAAAAAATGACCGTGCAGGTAACAGCAGGCAATTAAACCAATTCTTCTTCGCTCACTTCTTCTGCGCGGTTCTCATTCCATTCAACAATGAAATTGTTGCGCCCTTCGCCTACAATCAGTTTCATGTATTTCTGTTGTGAAAGTTCCAGGATGGAAAGGAAAAGGAAAATGGCATGGATACGGTCTTCACAGACTTCAAATACTTTTTCAAAAGCAACGGTTTTTTCTTTTTCAATGAAGTCCAGCATATAATCCCGGCTACCCTCCATGGTATAGTTATAGCGCACCACAGTATGCACCGGCTTGTTCTGCCTGTCGTGCACTCTTTGCATCACCTTTTCAAAAGCCTTCATCAGCCTGAACATGGTAATGGTCTGTATCTCTGTTCCTTCAGATGACTCTTCTCCTATCTCAGACAATTCTTTCTGCAGGTTACCGCGTTTCACCATGAGCATGCGCAGGGCTTCCATTTCAGCCATCTGGACCGCCGCTTCTTTGAAACGTTTGTATTCCAGTATTTTGTCAATCAGCTCCTGGCGGGGATCTATTTCATTACCCTGTGCATCCACTTCTTTACGAGGTAATAATAACCTTGCTTTGATACGCATAAGGGTAGACACAAAAAGAATGAACTCACTGCTCAGTTCAATGTTCAGTTTCTCTCCCTGGTGAATGAACTCCAGGAAATCATTGATGATACGGGTAATGGGAATATTGTAAATATCCAGTTCATCCCTCTCAATGAAAAACAAGAGGAGATCAAAGGGGCCTTCGAACTGGTCTAACTTAATCTGGTAAGTGGCGGTATTCACTGATCAATCACTTTAGCTGCAAAGAAACTATTATCGGGGTTACAATGGCTTTCCGGGGCGGATAAGTTATCCACCCTGGGGCCATCAGGTAGTCAGGAACCAGGTTATTTTTTTAATGCATCCCTGATCTCGGTAAGCAATTTCTCCGTAGGCGTTGGGGCCGGAGCCGGGGCAGGTGCGGCATCCTGTTTACGCTTCAGCCTGTTCATGCCCTTTACCAGCATAAAGATGACAAAAGCCAGGATGAGGAAATTGAGCACCACTGTCACAAAATTACCCCAGGCAAATACAGGGCCCAGTTTTTTGGCTTCAGCAAGGGTGAGGCCCGAGGTTATTTTGCTGGATAAGGGCACATACAGATTGCTGAAATCGGCTTTAAAAATGATACCTACCAGCGGCATGATGAGGTCGTTCACAACCGAATCGACGATCTTGCCGAAAGCGGCTCCGATGATCACACCAACCGCCAGGTCCATGACATTACCCTTGGTAGCAAACTCTTTGAATTCTTTGGCAAATCCCATAGTGTATAGATTTTATATTACAAGATAACCACAATTCCCAGAATCTTTCCAGCCTTTAACCAGTTTTTTATCCCCGGCTGCAACGGAAGATAACGCATGATCATGCAGTATCGAATCGCGGAATAATTGACCAGTGGAATGCGTAAATAAAAATTCCTGCGCATCTTTGAAAAAATCTAAACCCTTGCGTGATAAATTAATCAATTGGGGAATCTTTATTGCCCTTTCCATTATCTGGGGTAGTTCATTCATCCTGATGAAAGCAGGCATGACCACCCTTTCGCCTTACCAGGTAGCCACCATCCGCATCTTCAGCGCCGGCCTGGTGCTATTGCCTTTTGCCCGCAAAGCCCTGATACAGGTTCCCAGGGATAAACTGGGACTGGTGATCCTGTCCGGACTCATCGGTAATTTCATTCCCGCTTACCTTTTTTGTATTTCGGAGATCAGGCTTGACAGTTCACTGGTAGGCATCCTGAATGCCCTCACACCCTTGTTTGCCATCCTGGTAGGCGTTGGTTTTTTCCAGTTGAAAGTAACTGCCAGTAAAGTTACCGGTGTGGTCATTGGCTTCATTGGTCTTTGTCTGCTCATGCGTGCTTCCGGCACCATCAGTCTGCAATCGCTTTCTTATGCTTCGCTTGTATTGCTTGCAACTTTGCTTTACGGCATCAATGTAAACATGGTGGGTCGTCATTTACAGGGTGTGGGCTCACTGAACATCGCTTCACTGGCATTCAGTTTCCTTACCATTCCCTGCCTGGTCATTTTATTTCTTACCCATTATTTTTCCCTGCCATTGGGCAATGGCGCCATACAACGTTCTACACTCGCGGCATTTGTACTGGGCGCTATGGGAACAGCATTCGCCTCCATCCTTTTTTATATGCTGGTGAAAAGAGCCGGCGCATTATTCGCTTCACTTGTTACTTATGGCATCCCTTTTATCGCAGTATTATGGGGATTGTGGGATGGAGAAGTAGTGACCATCTGGCAAATAGCCTGCCTGGGAATCATTTTGTCCGGCGTGTACCTTGTGAATAAGAAGAACTGATGGTTCTCCCTATACTGCCATCATTTCTTTTTCTTTTGCCGAAAGGTGTTTCTCAATCAGCGAAATGAATTTATCGGTAAGGTCCTGTACATTTTTTTCAGCGTCTTTGGCGGCATCTTCGCTCATGCCATCTTTTTGTAATTTCTTCACCTGTTCAATGGCATCGCGGCGGATATTACGAATGGCGACTTTGCTTTGTTCGCCTTCGGCGCTGGCTCTTTTGAACAGTTCTTTTCTGCGTTCTTCCGTCAGGGGGGGCATGAAAAGGCGGATCTGTACACCGTCATTCTGGGGCGTAATACCTATATTGGCAGCCATGATGGCTTTTTCTATGGCCTGCACCATATTTTTCTCCCAGGGCTGTATGCTGAGTGTTCTTGCATCCAGAACACTGATATTGGCTACCTGGCTGATGGGTGTGGGGGTTCCGTAATATTCTACCGCGATACCGTCTATCAAAGCAGGACTGGCTTTACCGGCCCTGATCTTGCCCAATTCGGCTTCCAGGTGATTGATCCCCTTTCTCATGGTATCCTCGGCATCGGCTAATATCAAATCCAGATCTTCTGACATATTGTTGATTTTTGAACGGGGCAAATCTAAGGAATAGTCGCGATTAGCTTTTATCTTCGCCGCCATAACCGATAAAATCTATGGCAAGCATACAGGAATTGAAAGACACCGCCAGCCAGATCAGGCGCGATATTGTAAGAATGGTTCATGCAGTACAGAGCGGCCACCCCGGTGGGTCGCTTGGCTGTACCGAATTCTTTACTGCCCTTTATTTCCATACCCTCCAACACAATACCCAGTTCAATATGAATGGTACGGGAGAAGACCTTTTCTTCCTGTCGAACGGTCATATTTCTCCCGTTTATTATTCGGCCCTTGCCAGATCGGGCTATTTTGATATAAAAGAACTGGCCAGTTTCCGCAAAATCAATTCCCGTTTACAGGGGCATCCCACCACACATGAACATTTGCCCGGCGTCCGCATTGCCAGTGGTTCTCTTGGTCAGGGTATGAGCGTTGCCATCGGAGCGGCCCTCGCCAAAAAGCTGAACAATGATCCGCACCTGGTCTTTTCCCTGCACGGTGATGGTGAATTGCAGGAAGGACAGATATGGGAAGCAGTAATGTTCGCCCCCCACAATAAAGTAGACAACCTGATCGCTACGGTTGACTGGAATGGCCAGCAGATCGATGGCCCTACCAAAAAAGTATTGTCACTGGACAGTCTCCGTGCCAAGTTTGAAGCCTTCAACTGGACCGTCCTGGAAATGAACGGAAACGACATGGATGAAGTAGTAGCTACTCTCAACAAGGCCAAATCGCTTACGGGTCAGGGCAAACCCATCTGCATTCTCATGAAAACAGAAATGGGTAAAGGTGTGGATTTCATGGAAGGCAGCCACGAGTGGCATGGCATAGCACCCAATGACGAACAACTGGCCAAAGCGCTGGCACAGTTGCCGGAGACTTTGGGGGACTATTGACAAATGGCTGGTGTTTCCTCTAGCTTTTTAAAGATATCGCTTCTCTCCCCGCTTTCCTGGATGGAATCCACGCGGCCAGCAGGGCAATTACCAGTATGGTGCAGACCACCAGCAGAAAATCGGTGGGGATCATTTTTACCGGGTAATAGTCGATGATGAAAGTATTTCCGCCCAGTTTGATGAATTTATACTGCATCTGTAGCCAGCAGATAAGGGTGGCAATGATCATACCTGCAGCACCACCAACAACTGCCAGCAGAAGCCCTTCACTCAGAAAAATGCGTTCGATTGCCTGGTCGTTCGTACCCAATGCTTTGAGAATGGCAATATCCTTTTGTTTTTCAAGCACCAGCATGGTCAGCGCACCAATCATGTTGAAAGCCGCCACGATCAATATGAGCGATAAAATGCCATAGATCACCCATTTCTCCATTTGCATGACAGCATAGAGGCTGCGGTTCTGTTCATAACGTGTTTCCACTTTATAGGCGCTGCCCAATGCGGACTGCAAATTTGACTTGACCTTATCGGGATCGTCGCTTACTTTTAATTCAAGCGCACTGTATTCATCAGCGCCCATGCTCAGCATGTATTTAAGGAAAGACAAGTTGGTGAACACATATTTGTTGTCAAAATCCTGTTGTACCATAAAAGCGCCCGAAGCCATGGCATTAAAAGCATTTAGTCCGTCTGCCGATGCGAATTTCGCCGCTTCCCTGTTGGGCATGTATAAAGTAAGCGAAAACCCTTTTTTGGTAACATCGGCAGCAATGGCATTCTCAATACCTACGCCCAATACCAGTTCAGGCGCTTCGGCGGTTCCCGTTTCAAATGCGCCTCTTTTGATGTGACCGGCAATTTTATTGAGCTGCGTATACTGTTCATCTACTCCCTTGATGTATACAATGGTTTGCAGTTCGCCATTCACCAGCAGGGCTTTTTCTTCGGCAACAAAACTCAAGGCAACCACCCCCCCGGTGCTCTTGATCTTTGCAAGCTGTGCAGGGGCTATGTGCATGGTTTTACCGCTTGCCGGAACAATACGCATATCGGCATAAAAGTCGGCATAAAGACTTTTTACCAGGCCTTCAAATCCGTTGAATACACTCAATACAATCACCAATGCAGCACTACCCACCGCGATAGCGGTAATGCTGATCCAAGCAATGACATTGATGGCATTGGTGGATTTCTTGGATCGGAAATAACGCCAGGCAAAGAGTAAATTCATCAGGCATCCCCTTTTTTCTCCTCGTTGATCTTCTTAAAAACATCTTCCATTTTGAAAACATAATCAAGGGTATCATCAAGGTAGAATTGCAGTATGGGTATCCTTCGCAGCTGGTGTTTCATCTTTTCGGCCAGTTCTTTTTTGATTTCCCAGGCTTTCAATTCAATGGTTTTCATGGCCGCTACAGTATCTTTTACCTGGAACAGGCTCAGGTAAATACGGGCTTCGAGCAGGTCGGGCGTTACTTTCACAGATGAAATGGAAACCATGCCGCCATCGATCATGGAAAGATTGAGATGCCTGAAAATATCATTCAGCTCCTGTTGCAGGGCGCCTGCCACCTGTCTTTGTCTTTTTCCTTCCTCCATATTCTAACAATTGATTGGCTGTAAAAGTAGTTACTTTGCTGTGTTTTAAAGATTTTATCCGCATATGAAGCGTTTTTCGAGAATACTTTTTTACCTGAGAAGTCAAAAACAGAACATTGTTCTATATATCCTGTTCAACCTTTTGTCGGTTGTTTTTTCACTGGTCTCCCTGGCCATGCTGGCCCCCTTCCTTCAAATGCTATTCGGCAAAGAAAAAATGCTGCTGGAGCAACCCGTTTTCCATTTCAGCGCCGAAGGAGTAGTCAACAGTATGAAATATTACCTGGGTCAGCTTATCCGGCAGAACGGCGCCATTTACGCACTGGGAGCCATCTGCATCATCATCATCATTTCCATTTTCCTGAAAAACCTGTTCACCTATTTGTCTTACCGTGTTTTGGCGCCTATGCGGAACTATGTCATGACCAAGCTGCGGGCCGATCTCTATGCCAAAATACTGCAACTGCCTATCGGCTTTTTTACTGAACAAAGAAAGGGTGACATCATCAGCCGTATGAGCAATGATGCCAATGAAATTGAATGGAGCGTGATGAGTACACTGGAAGGATTGATCAGGGATCCACTCAACATACTCATCATACTCACCACGCTGGTATTCATCAGTCCTGCTTTGTCTTTATTCCTGCTGATACTGCTTCCCCTGACCGGTTTCATCATCGGCAGGGTGAGCCGTTCCCTCAAAAAGCAGTCCACCATTTCACAGGAGCAGTTGGGAACATTGATGTCGATATTGGATGAAACGCTGGGCGGACTAAGGGTGATCAAAGCTTTCAATGCTGAGAAGATACTGGGCAATAAATTTTCCTCCACCAATAACAAGTTGAACCATATCCGTAACCGGATGAATTTCCGCCGTGACCTGGCATCGCCCATGTCTGAATTCCTGGGTGTAATGGTATTGTCCTGCATCCTGTGGTTTGGAGGAAGACTGGTGCTGAATAACCAGACCGGCCTCGAAGCATCGAGTTTTATTACTTATATTGTTTTCTTCACACAGATCATCAACCCGGCCAAATCATTGTCCACAGCTTTTTACAATGCACAACGCGGCAGTGCGGCCATACAAAGGATTGAAGAAATATTGAAGGCGGAAGTAACGGTGACGGACAAGGCCGGCGCTCAAAACATTGCATCGTTCAATCATTCCATCGAATTCAAAAACGTTTCTTTCAGTTATGATGATGTTATTATCCTGAAAAACATCAATCTGAAAATTGAAAAAGGCAAAACCATTGCATTGGTAGGATCATCGGGAGCCGGTAAAAGCACGCTGGCTGACCTGGTTCCCCGTTTTCATGATGTGAGTTCGGGTGAATTGCTGATCGACGGAACCAATATCAAAGATTATTCCCTGCATTCGGTTCGTAACCTCATGGGTATTGTTACACAGGAGCCCATACTTTTCAATGACACCATTGCCAACAACATTGCCCTGGGTATTGACCATGCCAGTAAGACCCAGGTAGAGCAGGCCGCGCAGGTAGCCAATGCCCTGCAATTCATCCATCACAAAGAAGAGGGTTTTGATACGAATATCGGCGATCGTGGCACCAAGCTCAGTGGGGGCGAAAGGCAACGCGTAACCATCGCCAGGGCTGTGTTGAAGAATCCACCTATACTTATCCTGGATGAAGCTACGTCATCGCTTGACACAGAAAGTGAAAAACTGGTGCAGGATGCCATTAATAATATGATGCAGAACAGGACCTCAATTGTGATTGCCCACAGGCTCTCCACCATCCGCCATGCAGACGAAATCATTGTATTGCAAAAAGGAGAAATTGCAGAACGGGGCAGTCACGATGCATTACTGGCCCAAAACGGCATTTACAGAAAACTGGTAGAAATGCAGGAAGTAAAATAGCATTCATTGAGCCATTGCGCATTAAAAAAGAGGCTGCACTGAGATACAGGCAGCCTCTTTATATTCTTAACCACGATTATTACTATTCAGTTGCGGGTTTTACCAATCCCAGTTTAGCTTCCAGGCTCAATGTTGCATGCGGTACAGCGCGTAAACGGGCTTTGTCGATCAGCCTACCGGTTACGCGGCAGATACCATAAGTTTTGTTTTCAATACGCATCAGCGCCTTTTCAAGATGGTCGATGTAAGTGATTTGTCTGCTGGCCATCTGGCTCAGCTGCTCTCTTTCCATACTCATGCTGCCATCTTCCATGGTCATGTAACGGGCATCATCATTGTCTCCGCCCATTTCATCTTTACGGGTGATCAATCCCTGTAAATAAGCCAGTTCTTTTTTCGCTGCTTCCAGTTTCCGGTTGATCAATTCTCTGAATTCATTAAGGTCTGCATCACTATATCTCACGAGGGGGTCTGTATTTTTTGCGGTGTCTACTCTTTTTTCCAAAGGAGTATAGCCTGGGTGATAAGGAACACTTGTTTTTACACTTGTTTTGGGCACTTTCACATCCTTGATGGGCTCAAGTGGCTTACGTACCGGTTTTACGGGTGGAGCCGGTGGCGCTTTTACTTCGGGCTTTTTAAGAATGGGCGCCTGGATCGGTTTGGGTACAGGCTTGACTGCCGGTGCAGGAGCGGGTTTTGCAACCGGTTTGGCCGCGGGTTTTCCTGCTACTTTGGCAGGAGCAGGCTTGGTAACCACTACCTTTTTAGGTGCCGGTTTGGCCGCCGCTTTCTTGGGGACAGACTTGGCCACCGGCTTTTTAGGAGCTGGTTTAGACACCACTTTCTTAACAGGAGCGGCCTTTTTAGGTGCCGGTTTAGCCGCTACTTTCTTGGCGGCGGGTTTGGCCGCCTTCTTGGCCGGAGCCGTTTTCCTGGCTGGGGCCGGCTTGGAAGCAGCTTTTTTTGGGGCAGGTTTTGCCGGAGCTTTCCTGGCCGGGGCCGCTTTCTTAGGAGCAGGTTTCTTAGTAGCCATACGCTTTTATCCTTTTTTGTTTACTACCACTTTCAGCAGTGCGTCATTGACTTCAATTTCAATGCCATCCTTGATTTCAGGCTTCCATTCAATGGCATCTGCCAAAATTTCGCGGCAAATATAATCGTTATATTTAATAATTGATGGCTTCAGACTTGCCGTCTCAAGCACATCTACGAATATACGGTCTGTGAGTTCAAAACCGCTTTCTTTTCTGATATTTTGTATGCGGTTGACAAATTCCCGGGCATCACCCTCCTGCTGCAGGTCTTCGGTGATGGTAATATCCAGCGCCACTGTAAGGCTTCCTTTGTTGGCCACACTCCAACCGGGTATGTCCTCCGCCGCAATGTCCACATCACCCAGTTGCAATACCACCGGTTCCCCGTTGAGGGAAAGGGTGTATTCACCTTGTTTTTCGATGGTGGCAATGTCTTGCTGACTAAAATCGCCTATCGCTGCCCCCACTGCCTTCATCTTCGCACCCATCCGGGTACCCAGCGCTTTGAAATTGGGTTTGATCTTTTTCCTGATTACGCCTTCCGTATCGGTGATGTACTCCATTTCCTTCACATTCACTTCGGCCTTGATCAGGTCTTCAATTTTCAGCAACTGTTCCTTCATCGCCGGATCCAGTACCGGTATCAATACTTTGTGCAAAGGCTGGCGTACTTTGATGTTTACTTTTTTGCGAAGCGACAATACCAGCGAGCAAACATCCTGTGCCAGCTGCATACGCTCTTCCAGTAAACCGTCGATCGCCTGTTCATCAGCAACCGGATAATCTGCATGGTGAACAGATTCCACGGCAAATCTTTTGCTCACCGCGTTGAGGTTGCGGAAAACTGCATCACCAAAAAAAGGCGACAATGGGGCTACCAGCCGGATGATTGTTTCCAGGCATTCATACAATGTCTGGTAAGCGCTGATCTTATCCTGTTCGTATTCACCTTTCCAGAAACGCCGGCGGCATAATCGTACATACCAGTTGCTCAAATGCTCGTCCACGAACGTTTCTATCGCCCTTCCCGCCAGTGTGGGCTCATAATCGTCCAACGCTGCAGTGGCTTTTTTAACGAGACTGTTCAAAGATGATAATATCCATCGATCAATTTCGGGTCTCTCTGACAGCGGTATATAGGCTTCTTTGAACGCAAAGCCATCTACATTGGCATAAAGCGCAAAGAACTGGTAAGTATTGTACAGGGTACCGAAAAACTTGCGTTGTACTTCCTGGATACCTGCGATGTCGAATTTGAGGTTATCCCAGGGAGAAGCATTGGTGATCAGGTACCAGCGCGTGGCATCGGCGCCATATTTTTTAATGGTATCGAAAGGATCTACCACATTGCCCAGGCGCTTGCTCATTTTGTTGCCGTTTTTGTCCAGCACCAGTCCATTGCTCACCACCGCCTTGTACGCCACACTGTTGAACAACATCGCAGCCAATGCATGCAGGGTATAAAACCATCCGCGCGTCTGGTCAACACCCTCTGCTATGAAATCGGCAGGAAATGCTTCTCCTTTATCCACCAGTGCCTTGTTCTCGAACGGGTAATGCCATTGTGCATAAGGCATAGCGCCACTGTCGAACCAAACATCCACCAGGTCGGGCACCCGGCGCATCGGTTTACCGGAAGCACTCACCAGTACAATCTCATCTACAAAAGGTTTGTGCAGGTCGAGGATGCCTTCGTGCAGGTAATGTTTATTCACTTCGCCGCCCAGTACCTCATTGGCTTTACGAATGCCTTCATTCAGTTCGGCAATGGAGCCTATGCAAACTTCTTCTTTCTCATCTTCGGTACGCCAGATGGGCAAGGGTGTTCCCCAATAACGGCTGCGGCTGAGATTCCAGTCCACCATATTCTCCAGCCAGTTGCCAAAACGCCCTTCGCCAGTTGATTTGGGTTTCCAGTTAATGGTCTTATTCAATTCTACCATCCGGTCCTTTACTGCTGTGGTTTTGATAAACCAGGCATCGAGCGGGTAATACAATACCGGCTTATCCGTTCTCCAGCAATGCGGGTAACTGTGCTCGTATTTCTCTACTTTGAATGCGCGGTTCTCTTTTTTAAGTTTTACGCTGATGTCCACGTTCACATCTTCGTAATCCGGATCGTCTTTATAATCCTTTACATAACGGTTACTGAACTCACCCAGGCCGTCAACAAATTTTCCTTCCCGGTCTACCATGGTGAGAATACCGATATTGTATTTCTGTCCCACTTTGTAGTCATCCGCACCAAATGCCGGAGCGGTATGCACAATACCCGTACCGTCTTCTGTTGTTACAAAATCGCCTACGATCACACGGAAGGGATCGCCACCTGCCTGCGCAGCGCTATTCGCCTCATAAGGTAACAATTGCTCATACCTGCATTCTTCCATGTCTTTACCACTGAAAGAAGCCAGTATTTTCCAGGGCAGCAATTTCACTTCTGAGCCATATCCATCGAAATCCCCATTCTCTCCTTCCGGCTTGAAATACTTACCCAGCAAAGCTTTGGCAAGTACTACATTAATGGGAAGATGGGTGTATGGGTTGAAGGTTTTTACCAGCACATACTGGATATTCGCCCCTACGGTCAGTCCCAGGTTGGAAGGCAGTGTCCAGGGCGTAGTGGTCCAGGCCAGGAAGAATACTTCATCTGATCCGGCAGCATCGAACAAAAATTTCGAACGTGCATCTTTCGCCGCTTTGAACATGGCCACCGCACTGGTGTCTTTTACGTCTTTATAAGTGCCGGGCTGGTTCAGCTCATGCGAACTCAATCCTGTTCCCGCAGCGGGTGAATAAGGTTGTATACTCACACTTTCATACAACAGCCCTTTCTTGTACAGTTCACTCAGTATCCACCATAGTGTTTCAATGTAATCATTAGTGAAAGTGATATAAGGATCGTTCAGGTCTACCCAGTAGCCCATTTTGGTGGTCAGTTCATCCCATTTATCCTTGTAACGTAACACCGCTTCACGGCATTTCTGGTTGTAGTCTTCCACCGATATTTTTTTGCCAATGTCTTCTTTGGTGATGCCCAATTCTTTCTCCACACCCAGCTCAACCGGCAGTCCGTGCGTATCCCATCCGCCTTTTCTTTTTACCTGGTAGCCCTGCATGGTTTTATACCTGCATACCATGTCTTTCAAAGTACGGGAAATAACATGGTGAATACCCGGCATCCCATTGGCACTGGGAGGTCCCTCATAAAATACAAAAGGCTTTTTTCCCTCGCGCAGTGAAACACTCTGTTCAAATGCCTGTCCGCTTTTCCATTTGGCCAATATTTCCTGCTCTATTGCCGGCAGGTTCAACCCTGAAAATTCCTTGTATTTCGCACTCATACAAATTCTCCGTTCGATCGGTTAGCTGTCGATGATTTAAAATGCTTGCGAAGGTACGGATAAGGGCGAAAATCACCTCTTCTTTTTCCGCCCCAGCCATATCAGAAAGCCGGTCACAGGCAGGGATGCAGCCACCAGGCTGGCGAGGAAATAAACCATTTTGCTGCCCAGTCCCAGAGCCCTGATGCGCCCCGTATGAAGGTCAAAATTGGTCCTGGCAAATTTATCGTATGCGGTATAATCTTTATATAACTCCTCCTTCATTCTTTTCCCGGTACAGGGGTCTGCCAGCAGGGTATTTTGTTTCCTGAAAAAAGCATAGTCATACCTCAGGATCACCTGCAGAGGCGCCAGGCTGTCTGCCGGGAACAGGATATTCGACTCCTCGGCGCCCGGGTACCGGCGGATCATGTATTGGTAAGCGCTATCGGGTATCCAGGCTGGTCTGGTGTTGGACGTCACCCGCCGTACCATTTCCTTCCTCACCTCCTTTGCTGCCCTGGGCTGTCCCGTGGCCAGGCGCACCATATCCTTTACACTGTCGAAAACAAAGAACATACCCGTAAACGCAATTAAGGCCAGTACCAATACGGCATAGAACCCCAGCACACTGTGCAGGTCCCAGTTCAGCCGCTTCCAGTTCCTGGTCTTAAATTTTATGCGCAATGCTTTTGCCCAAAATCGTTTTTGTCTTGGCCACCAGAGTACCAGTCCACTGATACACATCACAAAAAAGATCAGCACATTCCACCGAACAATCTCCTTACCCGTTTTTCCCAATAAAAGGGTCTTGTGAACATCGAGCACTTTGCTGAAAAAATCTGTCCTGCCATCGCGCATACCTATCTCCTTCCCGGTATAGGGATCGATGGAAATGGTTTTATTGCTTTTGGTGCGAAACTGGAAAGCAGCGTCTTTTTTCTCCTTGAACCAGATAAGGTTGATTTTCTCCTGCGGATAATGTGCTTTTACGGTATCTGTCAGTTGTTGCAGCGAAAGCCTTTCACCAGCTGCATCTCCTATATGAAAATATCGATGCTGCAATAATTCCCTTCCTTCTTCCTCAAACACATACAACGCGCCACTAAGTGATACAATGACCACTACCAGTCCGCTTACCAGTCCCAGATACAAGTGCAGTTGCCTGATGATATGTTTGAGCCTTTTCTTTTTCTTCACTGTCGCGAAGATGGGACCTGGCAGCTATAAGCCGGAAACGGAATCGGGAAATTTTAGTTACGAAAAAGGGAGCGGCAGGTTTATTTCCGTAACAACTTGTAAATGCGGATGGCCGTCATGAGTAAAGCAATGAAAACGATCAGTCCCACTAACCCCCATACCAGGCTCATTCCCTGCCTCACCACTACCAGCATCACAATGGCAATCAGAAAAATGGTAGCTACTTCATTCCAGATGCGCAATTGCTGCGAACTGTACTTGAATACACCTTTCATTTGCTGTTTGAATATCCGGTGGAGCGACCAGTGATAACCGTAGAGCAATACCACGAATACCAGCTTCAGCAACAGCCATCGTCCCTCCGGCTCAAACAATATCTCATTCCACCGGCCATTGAATAATACAGTGGTTCCCAATACAAGGGTAATTATGGCCGAAGGCCAGGTAATGCCATACCACAACCGCTTCATCATAATGGAAAACTGTTTACGCAGGATATCGCGCACTGTTTCCGGTTGTTCCCCTGCTTCCGTTGCATAAATGAACAGCCTCGGCATGTAAAAAAGCCCCGCAAACCAGGTCACAATGAAGATGATGTGGAGAGCCTTTAGATATTGGTACATATTTAAGAGAATTTCTGATTTGGTCATTTCTGATTTGATTGCACGATTTATTCATTTGAAATCAGAAATGATCAAATCAGCAATCAGCAATTTTTCTCACCGCCTCCACCCACAACGGGTGTGTATTCAAACAGGGAATCATATGATAGGATTCGCCTCCGGCGTTAAGGAAAGTTTCTTTTCCGCGCACTTCAATTTCTTCCAGGGTCTCCAGGCAGTCGCTCACAAAAGCCGGACAAAGGATGAGCAGTTTCCTGATGCCTTCTTTGGGCATTTCTTCCAAACGTATATCAGTAAAGGGTTCCAGCCAACCTTTGCCTAATCGCGACTGAAAGGAAATGCTGAATTTATCTTTTGGTATACACAGTTCTGCAGTTACCAGCCGGGTGGTTTCGAATACCTGGTGGCGATAACAGGTGGCATGGGCCGGTGAAGGGGTTTCACAGCAGTTGGCCGATTGTAAGCAATGACAGCCGGTGGTATCGCTTTTGCGGATATGTCTGCCCGGAACACCATGGTAGCTGAACAGGATATGGTCGTAGTTATTGTTAAGCCAGGGCCTGATCTGTTCAGACAGGGCATGGATATAATGCGGTTCGTTGTAGAACGGCGGCACCACGCTGAGCCTGAAGGGGTAGTTCTTTTCAGACAATTGCTTTTTAGCATATTCCACTGCCGTTTCATAACTGCTCATGGCATAGTGCGGGTACAGGGGTAGCAGGATCACTTCTTCCAGTTGCGGATGCTGTTGCAACAAACGATCATAAGCCTGTGCAGGCGAAGGATTGCCATAGCGCATGGCAATTTCTACCGGTTCCTCTACCTGTTGCTGCAAAGCCCGCTGTAATTGTTTGGTAATGGCAATCAGGGGCGAGCCTTCTTCTGTCCAGATAGTACGATAGGCTTCAGCCGAATGAGGCGCCCTTTTGGGAACAATCAGCCATTTCACCAATATGGTTCGCAGAATAAAAGGAATGTCTATCACCCTTCCATCCATCAGGAATTCATTCAGGTATCGTCTTACATCGCTTACTTCCGTTGAATCCGGTGACCCCAGGTTCATCAACAATAAAGCTCTTTTAGCAGGTCCGGGCATAATCTGGTTGTGTTTGCAAATGTAATCAGGAACCGGTAAAAGAAAAGCATTGAAAAAGGTTATTGCATTGTGACAGAGAAATGACAATGAATTGACGAAAATCATGGGCTTTTAGAAACCGTTGAGGATACCTTTGCGTAGTTATTATCATAAGAGGAAAAGCATGGCTATTGATCAATTTTTTGTAGCAGGTATCAACTATAAAAAAACAGATGCCCATATACGCGGTCAGTTTGCGGTTGGGCCCGATCAATACGCTTCACTCCTGCATAAAGCTTCCCGGGACGGTTTGGAAGAAGTATTCGTGCTCAGTACCTGTAATCGTACCGAGATTTATGGTCTGGCAGATGATGCTTCGGTATTGATTGAACTGTTATGCAGTGTAACTTCAGGCAATGCAGCCGTATTTGCTGAAAGTTGTTATATCAAACAGGGGCACGAAGCCGTCAACCATATTTTTGCCGTAGGCGCCGGTCTCGATTCCCAGATATTGGGCGATTATGAGATTGTAGGGCAGATGAAGCAAGCCATTAAATTTGCCAAAGAGAAGAATTGCATCGGCGCTTTTACAGAAAGGTTATTCAATACCGTATTGCAGGCATCCAAACTCATCAAAAATGAAACCGCATTAAGCGGCGGCACTATCTCCGTGTCTTTTGCAGCCATCCAGTTTCTTAAAACACAGTTTGCCGATTACAGCAATCAACAGATCGTTTTACTGGGCACCGGGAAAATTGGCCGCAATACCTGTAAAAACCTGATCGATTACCTGGGTACCCGGAACATCACCCTCATCAACCGAACAGAAGAGAAAGCCGTTGAAATGGCCAATGAGCTGGGATTACAATCTGCTCCTTATGAAATGCTGGAACAGAAAGTACAGGAAGCTGCTGTAGTGATTGTGGCTACCAATGCGGGCAGTCCGGTCATCACCCGTCAGCAGTTCATCAACAGTACTCCGAAGATCCTGATCGATCTTTCCATCCCCAATAATATTGATCCCGCGGCAGGTGAACTGCCTCATATAACGCTGGCCAATGTAGATGATCTCTCCAGGATCAATGATGAAACCCTGCTGAAAAGAAAAGCGGAAATACCCAAAGCGCTGGAGGTCATTGCCATACATAAAGCTGAATTTGAAGAATGGCTCAGCCTCCGCAGCTATGTTCCGGTATTGAAAGCTGTGAAACAAAAGCTGCAGGATATGCATAGCTGCAAAATATTCCGCTCTTCACACCAGCAATCCGCTTCAACACAGATAGACAAAGCTGCCATACAGAAAGTGGTGAACAATGTGGCTATAAAAATGCGCCACCAGCACCAGCCCGGTTGTCATTATATACAGGCGATCAACGATTTCATGACCAGCAGCATTAATTAAGCATGAACAAGTTATTAAGAATTGGCACGAGAGACAGTCAGTTGGCTGTCTGGCAGGCTACATTGGTACAGGAACAATTGAAGCAGCATGGTATAGCAAGTGAACTGGTATTGGTGAAAAGCGATGGCGACCTTGACCTGGTTACTCCCTTATACGAAATAGGTGTACAGGGCATTTTTACCAAAACACTCGATACTGCCCTGCTCAATAACCGCATTGATATTGCCGTTCATTCCATGAAAGACGTGCCCACCCAACCGGCAAAAGGTATTGTGCAGGCTGCTGTGTTAAAAAGAGCTTCTTATAAAGACATCCTTGTACCATCACCATCTGTGGCACAGTTGGAAAACAAAGACTTCGCCAAGTTTTCAACAGACGTCCCCCGTTCCTCACTCACCATTGCCACCAGCAGCACCCGCAGAAAAGCACAATGGCTTAACCGCTATCCCGGCGATCATATCGAAAGCCTGCGCGGCAATGTGAATACCCGGTTACGCAAACTGACCGAAAGCAACTGGTACGGCGCCATCTTTGCCGCAGCCGGATTGGAACGTATCGGGTTAAGACCGGAGAACGCCATTGAACTTGACTGGATGCTGCCTGCTCCTTCCCAGGGCGCCATTATGGTGGTATGCAGGGAGAACGAACATACAGTGGCAGATGCCTGCGCCTTGCTGAACGATGCCGGCACTGCAAAATGCACCCAAATAGAGAAAGACTTTCTCCGTGCTTTATTCGGAGGTTGCACCACTCCCATCAGCGCATTGGCTGAATTAAAAGATGGTGTGATTTTTTTCCGGGGTAATATCCTCTCGCCCGATGGTAAACAAAAATTAGAAACATCATTCCATGTTCCCGTGCAGGAAAGCAAAGACCTGGGTGTCACTGCCGCAAAACAATTGCTGGAAAAGGGGGCCGGCGAAATTGTAGCCGCTATCCGTCATGCAAACAACCCTTAAAACCATATTATCTACCCGACCGGTGCCCCCATCACTGGTAACAGCCGCCCGGTTGAAAAACATCGAGCTGGAAGCCATTTCCTTTATTGATACCGAAGCTGTGGAAAATGTGGAAGTGCAGCAGGAAATAGAACAGGCAGCCCTTCAAAGAGCAACAGTGGTATTTACCAGCATGAATGCTGTTATTGTTGTCACCCATCTGCTGGACAAACAAGTACCCGAATGGCAGGTCTACTGCATAGGGCATAAAACAAAAGAACTGGCAGCAACCTATTTCGGCGAAACTGCCATTACAGGAACTGCCGATCATGCCAATGAACTGGCCGATCGAATCGTAGAAGATGATGTTGATGAAGTATTTTTCTTTTGCGGCAACAAGCGGCGCGATGTACTTCCGAAGAAATTAAAGGAACACGATATCCTGGTCAATGAAGTGATCGTTTACCAAACCAAGACCCTTGCGCGAAAGCTTGAAAAAAAATACGACGCGGTTTTATTTTTCAGTCCCAGTGCCGTTGAAAGTTTTTTCAGCCTGAATCAACTGGCCAATCATACTATAGTCTATGCCATTGGAAAGACAACAAGTGATGCTGTTAAAAAACATTGCAATAACACTGTGGTGATGGGAAATTCACCGGATAAAGAAGCGTTGATACAAATAGCAATAGCATGAAGAACGATTTATTATTAAGAACACTCCGGGGGGAGCAAACCGAGAGAACGCCTGTATGGATGATGCGGCAGGCAGGGCGCTATTTACCTGAGTACATGGCCTTACGTGAAAAATACGGCTTTTTTGAACGCTGCCAGACACCGGAACTGGCCTGCGAGATCACTTTACAGCCCGTCGATATCATAGGGGTGGACGCTGCCATACTCTTTTCAGATATCCTGGTCGTACCGCAGGCAATGGGATTGGAAGTGCAATTGGTTGAGAGCAAGGGTCCCTGGTTACCGGATCCTGTTAAAACAATGAATGACCTTAACCGCATTCGTGTGCCAGAGGTGCAGGAAACATTGGGTTATGTTTTTGACGCCATCAAACTCATCAAGCAGGAGCTCAACGGATGCGTACCTCTGATTGGTTTTGCCGGCGCACCCTGGACCCTCCTTTGTTATATGGTGCAGGGCAAAGGTTCCAAAACATTTGATGAAGCCAAAACTTTCTGTTATACCCAGCCCGAACTGGCCCATCGCCTGTTACAGATGATCACCGATACCACCATTGCTTACTTACAGGAACAGATCCGCGCCGGTGCAGATGTGGTTCAGGTATTCGACAGCTGGGGCGGATTATTGGGTCCGGATGATTTTGAAAATCTTTCCCTTCGTTACATCAGGCAAATTGTTACCGCAGTGAAAGACAAAGCTCCTGTTATTGTATTTGCAAAAGGGGCCTGGCATAGCCTGGACAGTATGGCGGCTACCGGGGCATACGGACTGGGTATTGACTGGTGCATCAAACCATCCATGGCCAGGCAACTGGCCGGCAAACAGGTTACCTTACAGGGTAATTTCGATCCGGCCAAACTATTATCACCCATACCAGTTATTCAGAAAGAAGTAAAAAATATGCTGGCAGCATTCGGGCCGGGACATCATATCGCCAACCTGGGTCACGGCATCCTGCCCAATGTACCGGTTGACCATGCCAAAGCTTTTGTAGATACTGTGAAAGAATACCGACATGCCTGAACAGAACAATCATATTTTGTTTCGTGATCGCTGGATAGATTATATACACAGCTTGCAGGATCGTATATGCAAAGGCTTGGAAGAAGCCGATGGCAGCGCCGTTTTCAAAGAAGACCAATGGGAAAGAGAAGAAGGCGGAGGTGGCAAGACTCGCATTATCAATGATGGAGCTGTGTTTGAAAAAGGAGGTGTTAACACTTCTGTGGTGAGTGGTAAAGTAAGCGTTCCCATGCGCGCCCAGTTACAGCTGGATGGTGACCAATGGTTTGCATGTGGTCTGTCACTCGTGATCCATCCACTCAATCCATACGTACCAACCATTCATGCCAACTGGCGTTATTTCGAATTGTATGATGCGAAAGGAAACATCATCGATCGCTGGTTTGGCGGCGGCACCGATCTCACGCCTTATTATTTGTTTGAAGAAGATGCTCGTCATTTTCATCAAACGCTGAAAAACAGCATCGATCCGTTTGGCAATGACTTGTATGCCAAATACAAACAGCAATGCGATGAATATTTTGTCAACCTTCACCGCAACAAAGAAACCAGGGGCATTGGTGGCATATTCTACGATCACCTGCGGCCGAAAGATGAAAAAGAACTGGAAACATTGTTCGCTTTTCAGCAAGCCAATGGAAATGCATTCCTGGATGCTTATCTGCCCATCGTTTCAAGACGAAAAGAGTGTGCATATGGCGCTACGGAAACAGAGTGGCAGGAAATCAGAAGGGGTCGCTATGTAGAATTTAATCTCATTCACGATCGAGGTACTATTTTCGGACTCAAAACCAACGGTAGAACGGAAAGTATTTTGATGAGCCTGCCTCCCAGAGCGAGATGGGTCTATGATCACAGGCCTGTGTCAGGAAGTGAAGAAGAAAAATTGTTGAACATTTGCTTACAGCCTAAAGAATGGATTGAATAACGACCAATTAAATGATATATATATATGTATTTACAAAGACGCAATCGCATACTAAGAAAATCTGCTGCTGTTCGTTCTTTAGTATCAGAAACCATTTTAACGCCTGGTGATTTTATCGTTCCATTATTCATAGATGAAGGAGAGAACATCGCAACAGAGATTGCTTCCATGCCAGGCTATTACCGCAGGTCATTGGACCTTACGATAAAAGAAGTGAAAGAACTTTGGTCATTAGGTATCAAATGCGTGTTGTTGTTCATCAAATGTAAAGACGAGTGGAAAGACAATACAGGTAAAGAAGCCTGGAATAAAAACGGACTCATGCAACGCAGCATCAGGGCCATTAAAAATGCCGTTCCGGAAATGGTGGTGATGACCGATGTGGCATTGGACCCCTATTCTTCTTATGGGCATGATGGTATTGTAAAAGATGGAGAGATCGTGAACGATGAAACCGTGGAAGCATTGGTAAAAATGAGTGTAAGCCATGCCGAGGCAGGCGCTGATTTTGTAGCACCCAGTGATATGATGGACGGACGTATTGGCGCTATCCGTACAGCACTTGAAGAAAACAATTTTACCAAAACAGGCATCATGAGCTATAGCGCTAAATATGCTTCCTGTTTTTATGGCCCTTTCCGCGATGCGCTGGACAGCGCTCCCGGATTTGGTGATAAAAAAACTTACCAGATGGATTATGCCAACCGCACCGAAGCCATCAAAGAAACACTCATGGATATTGAAGAAGGCGCCGATATTGTGATGGTAAAGCCTGCCATGGCTTACCTGGATATCATCCGTGAAGTAAAAAATGCAGTTGAAGTACCCGTGAGCGCCTATCATGTAAGTGGCGAATATGCCATGATCAAAGCGGCGGCTAAAGCAGGCTGGCTGAACGAAGAAAAAGCCATCATCGAAAGCCTTACTTCCATCAAAAGGGCTGGCGCCGACCTTATCGCGACTTACTTTGCAAAAGACGCAGTAAGACTAATGGCTGATTTCTGATTTGACCATGTCTGATTTTGATTTTTAATTTTTGATTTTTTATATGTACGAAAAAAGCAAACTCCTTTTCGAACGGGCCCAGCAAAGCATCCCTGGTGGCGTTAACTCTCCTGTTCGCGCTTTTAAGAGTGTAGGCGGAACGCCTCTTTTTATAGAGAAAGCCCAGGGGGCCTATTTATATGATGTCGATGGCAACAGGTACATAGACTATATTGCTTCATGGGGACCGATGATCCTGGGGCATGCCTATGAACCTGTGGTAAAAGCCATCAGGGAAAAAGCATTACTGTCCACTTCATACGGAGCGCCTACCCTCTTGGAGATTGAAATGGCTGAACTGATCAGGACCATGGCTCCCAATATAGACCTGATCCGTATGGTGAGCAGTGGTACCGAAGCCTGCATGAGTGCGATACGCCTGGCCAGGGGTTATACGGGTAAAAACAAATTCATCAAATTCGAAGGTTGTTACCATGGTCATGCCGATGCTTTCCTGGTAAAAGCCGGAAGCGGCGTAGCCACTTTCAATATCCAAGCAGTTCCGGGTGTAACAGGTGGTGTATCGAACGATACCTTAACCTGCGCATATAACGATCTTGAAGCTGTAGAGCAGCTGGTGACAGCCCATAAAAATGAAATAGCAGCCATTATTGTGGAGCCGGTTGCCGGCAACATGGGCTGTATACTGCCCAAGCCGGGATTTTTAGCGGGACTTCGCAATATATGCGACCGGGAGGGTATGGTGCTGATCTTTGATGAAGTAATGACCGGCTTTCGCCTGGCTCCCGGCGGCGCGCAGGAAAAATTGCAGGTGCAGGCCGACCTGGTCACTTACGGTAAAGTAATTGGAGGAGGTATGCCTGTTGGCGCTTTCGGTGGCAAAAAAGCCATTATGGAAAAAATTGCTCCCCTGGGAAATGTTTACCAGGCAGGCACCCTCAGCGGTAACCCCATTGCCATGATCGCCGGCTATACCCTTTTACAGGAACTCAGACAAAACCCCGTCATTTATAAGGAGCTGGACGAAAAAACGGTTTATCTGCAGGATGGACTCGATAAAGCACTACAGTCTTCCGGCATCCCGTATGTGATCAACAGACTGGGATCCATGATCAGTATCCATTTCAGTGATCATCCGGTAACCGATTTCGCCAGTGCGGCAATGGCCAACAATGAACTGTTCAAAAAATATTTTCATGCCATGCTCAGGAGAGGTATTTACCTCCCCCCCTCTGCTTTCGAAAGTTGGTTCCTGAATAATGCGCTTACACAGGCCGATCTCGACCGTACCATTGAAGCAACAGTGGAGAGTCTCCAGGAAGTAGCATGATCTTTGCTGTTAAATGACCGTTAAACAATTCGCGCTGACCGATTTTATGTTAAATTAATGGGCTACAGCTATAAAAAAACCTTAATTTAATAGAATCAGGCTGCGTTATTTGTTAAATTTCATTCTTATAACCAGCATAGCGTGCTGCAAAAGTCCAAGAACCATGAAAAAAATTATCCTTTTTTTTCCCTTTATTCTATTTGTCTTCGCGGCCTGTAAAAAGGAACTGAGTTTGGAGGTATCCGGACTGGGTGGAATAGCAAGAGGCTCTCTTACCGATTCATCGGGTAATTGCAAAGACATTAAAGCAAAAGGTGTTTATGTGGTAGACCAATCCATGACAGACAGCAATTACCTGTTGGTAAAAGTGAATTTCTCCTCCCAGGGCAAGTACAAGATCACTACGGATACCGTCAATGGCATCTGGTTCATCGATTCCGGTTTCGCCACTCAAACTGGCGCTACCCTGGTGAAAATAAGGGCCAAAGGCAAACCCATCTTACCCAAACTGAACGATTTTGTCTTAAAATTCAATGGCAGTTTCTGTGCTTTTTCCGTTTCAACCAGTAATCCGGGCGTGAACAACGACTATTTTCCCAATACATTCGGATCAAGCTGGATCTATCGTTACGTACCAAGTCTGCCTGCATATGCAACCACATTCACTACAACCGTGCTGAATACTACTTATCCCATTGACACACTTACTTATTTTGGATTCCAGCAGTCAGACAGCCTGAAAAATAGTTCCATTTATTATTTCGCAAAAGACGGGAAGGGCACTTACTATGCCTACAGCACCATTGAATTCGACTACACCACGGTACTGGATTCTATTGTTCCCCTTTCTTATATCAGCTACCCCTTCCTGAAAGAATCTGCGAATGTGGGAGATACCTGGGAAGTGGTGCAGCCCGGCACTTCCTGGCTGGGCGGTAAATCAGGCACATCCAAAGCTTTGTTCACCATCATACAAAAAGCCGCTCCTTATATTGCCGGCGGAACAACTTTTGCAGATGTAATTGCCGTAAAACGGGAAATACAATTCCAACCCACCGGTGGCACTTATGCCAAAGTAACCGAAGGAACTGCTTATTATGCCAGGGGCACAGGGTTAATTGACCAGGTGTTCCCGAGAAGCGGCGGAACCACGCAGTCGATTACATTGAAAACGGCAACGATCAAATAAGAAATCAGAAATTAACAGTGGCCTTTTTCATAGTTTGTTCTTTCCTGAAGAACCGGTTTTGAAAGATCAGTATAACGATCACGCCCAGGGAAATAGAAGCATCGGCAATATTGAATACCGGGCGGAAAAATTCAAATTCCTCCCCTCCCCAAAACGGAACCCATGAAGGGAAATGGGCATTTTTAATGATGGGGAAATACAACATGTCTACCACTTTGCCATGGAGAATCCCTGCATAACCGCCGCCAGGAGGAAAAAACCGGGCAATGTTTTGGGCATACTGACTGCTATTGTCAAATATTAATCCATAAAAGAGACTGTCAATCAGGTTGCCCAATGCGCCTGCATAAATGAGCGCCGCACAAATGATAAAGCCCCGGTGGTATTTTTTCCTGATAAAATCACGCAATAAAAAAGTTCCCCATATAACTGCCACCAGCCTGAACAGGGTAAGGGCAATTTTACCAAATCCGCCACCGAACTTCCAACCCCAGGCCATGCCCTCATTCTCTACAAAATGCAGGTTAAACCAGGCACCTAATACAGCACGCTCCTCGCCAGCATAAAAATTTAACTTAATATAAAACTTCAAAGCCTGGTCGGCTAAAATCACCCCCAGGATGATCAGAAATACATGTCTTGCTTTCACTTATTTTATTTTAAAACCTGTCAAAGATATAACTCATTACTCTTCCACATACACCCTTTTCACACGCTGGCTGATACCAGTCATGATCTCATAAGCAATAGTACCCTCCCATTGCGCCAGTTCCTGCACTTTGATATGATGGCCAAATATTTCCACTTCATCTCCTTCACGTATACCAGGTACATCGGTTACATCTACCATGGTCATGTCCATACAAATGTTGCCAATCACCGGGGCCCGTTGCCCGCGTACATATACCTGTGCCACCCCATTACCCAGTTTACGGCTGAACCCATCGGCATAACCGATCCTGATAGTAGCAATCAGGCTGTCGCGATGCACCACCCCCTTCCTGTTATACCCCACCGTTTGCCCTTTGTTAATTTTCCGTAACTGGGCAATGGTGGTGCGTAAGCTGGCAACTGTTTGAAGTTTCAGCGTATGGTCATTGGCATTGTCAACTCCATACAACCCTATTCCCAGCCTTACCATATTGAACTGGTAAACAGGATGGCGAAGGATCGCCGCTGTATTCGAAATATGCTTAATAAAGCCATAACCCAATTGTTGTTGCATCTCACTGCAAGCCTGCTCCAGTAATGTTACCTGCTCATGGGTAAAAGTATCCAGGGTAGCGTCATCACTGCCTGCAAGGTGACTGAATACCGATTTAATCACCATAGTCCGGTGTTCCCGAAGCAATACACAAAGCGCTCTTGCCTCATTTGCTTCGAAGCCCAGCCGGTTCATGCCTGTATTGAATTTGATGTGTACGGGGAACTGCCCGATTCCCTGGCTGTTGAGGTAGTGATGAAAAGCATGGTAAATATGAAAAGAATAAATTTCGGGCTCCAGGTCATAGCTTACCAATGAATCGAAAGTCGCTTCATCGGCATTCATGACCATAATGGGTAGACTAATACCTGCTTTCCTGAGTTCAACACCTTCATCTGCATAGGCCACCGCCAGGTAGTCTACTTTATGGAACTGCAATACCCTGGCCACTTCAGCGCTGCCGCTCCCATAACTGAAGGCTTTTACCATGGCCATCACTTTGGTAGCCGGTTGCAAATGTCGCTGGTATTCTCTCAGGTTATGGATCATGGCTGTGAGATTGATTTCCATAACCGTTTGATGTACCTGCTGTTCCAGCAAATGACTGATGCGCTCAAAAGCAAATACCCTCGCACCCTTGAGCAATATGTATTCATCCCTGAACTGATTGGTATTAACCTGTTGCAGGAAAGATTCGGTAGAATCAAAAAACTGTGCAAGGTTCTGCGTTCTGCTTTCTGCATGTTGTACTACGCTTTCAAACAAATGACCGTGGCGTGAAATAGCTGTGCCAATTCCAATGATCCGGTCAATCCCGTGCAATGCCAGTTGTGTCGCCAGCTCGCGGTACAATATTTCTTCTGCCTGTCCGGATTGAAGTATATCTGATATGATCAGTGTAGTGCGATGCCTGCCTGCCTGTTGTTTCAAGTATTCAAGCGCCAGGTAAAGCGAAGAAGTATCATTGTTGTAACTATCGTTGAGGAGGTAGCAGTTGTTCACTCCTTTTTTTAACTGCATGCGCATTTCTACCGGCTCCAGCTGTTGTATGCGCTGCTGTATATCGGCTTCGTCATATTGCAACAGGAGCATGGTACACCAACAGGTAATGGCATTGTCTACAGAAATACGGTCTGTAAATGGAATGGTTATGTTCTGTCCCAGTCCTTTGTACCTTGCCCTGACCAGGGTTGCGCCTGCTTTTCTTTCTTCTGCTTCAATGAATAAACTGGCATCCCAAATGCGGCTCCAGCTGAAGAAATGGCAATGCGGACCGAACAATGCTTTATCTGTCTCATCAGGATGCAGGGCCGGAGCTACTGCTTCACGGCAGAATACCAGTTGTGTGGCATGTGCAAAAAGCTTTGCTTTCTCTGTTGCTTTTTCCCTGTCGTTCTCAAAGCCTTCGCGGTGTGCTTCCCCGATATTGGTAAAAATGCCGATGGTGGGTTGGATCACCGGTTCAAGCTTATCCATTTCATGAAGGGTGGATATGCCCGCTTCAAAAATTCCCAGTGTATGTTCCGGCTGCATTTGCCATACGCTGAGCGGAACGCCTATTTGTGAATTGTAACTGCGCGGACTGCGAACGATGTGCTGGTTGGTATGCATCAGCTGGTACAACCATTCTTTCACAATAGTTTTGCCATTGCTTCCCGTGATGCCAATTACCGGAATATTGAACTGCCGGCGATGGTAAGCCGCCAGTTGCTGCAAAGCAAGTAATACATCATTCACTTTGAGGAATATGGCCTGTTCAAACGGAAGGGTATCGAAATCTTTTTTCACTACAAAGCAACGTACGCCACGATCGTACACTTCTGTGATGAACTGGTGGCCATCCCTGCGCGGACCGGCAAGGGCAAAGAACAGGGAGGATTCCGGGAATACTACTTTCCTGCTGTCGATCAGCAGGTGTTCTATGACAATATTGGTTGCAATATTGACCTCGGCCTGGATGATATCGGTAATATGTTGAACCTGGTAAGTGATCATGTTTTCCTGTAAATAGAATAAACAATAGAGCCGGTTATACAAACCACTATAACGCCCAGAGAAATGAACACCTGCGCCGTTTTATCCACCCAAAGGCTGATGAAATGTTCCCCCAGCATTTTCAGACCAATAAACACCAATACAATGGCAATACCCTGTTGCAGGTATCCGAATTGTGAAACAGCGCCGCGCAGCAGGAAGAACAGGGAGCGAAGTCCCAATACCGCAAAAGTATTGGAAGTATAGATGATGAGTTTGTCCCTGGAAATACCCATGACTGCCGGAATAGAATCCAGTGCGAATACCAGGTCTATGCTGGCCAGTAAAACAATCACTACAAATAATGTAGTATAAGCAGGTTTGCCGTTCACCCTGATGATGTATTTGCCATTACCGTCGGTAGACGCCAGCGGCAGGTATTTTTTCAGGAAGCGATAGATCTTGGTATCATGGGGTTCAAAATGTTCTTCCTCTTCATTGCCAAACATTTTATACCCTGTATATACCAGGAAAGCGCCAAAAATATAGAGTATCCATTCAAACTTCTCCACCAGGGTCACGCCAACAGTAATAAAGATGATGCGGAAAACAATGGCCATGAGAATACCGGCCAGCAGCACACGGGAGTAGTATTTTTCTTTGACCTTGAAAGCGCTGAAGATGAGAATGAATACAAAAATATTATCGATGCTCAGGCTCCATTCCATCAGGTAAGCGCTGAGGTATTCGAAAGATAATTTCGGTCCTTCCTCTACCCATAAAAAACCAAAAAAAGCCATGGCCAGTGCAACCCAGAATAAGGTTTGAATCAATGCCTGCCTGATGGTGATCACTGCATTTTTTTTACTCAGTAATCCGAGATCCAATGCAATAGCAAGTAAAAGAACAATACCGAATATAAGGTAAACAAGCTGGTCGGTGGTCATGCCAAATGCGGTTAGGATGTAAAGATAGTGCCGTATTTCTTTTTACGGCGCCGCTGGTAAATGAATCCGGCCAGTGCTACCAGCGCTATCGGCAGCCCTGTGTTCAGCCATTGCCAGGTGCTGCGCTGCTCTTCCACTTTGCGTTTATCCAGCAATCTCAATACCAGGTCTTTGTTCCTGCTCTCGAAAAGATTGTTCCTGCTTACAAGGTAATCGATGCAGTTGAGGAAGAATTCACGGTTGGCAAAACGGTAATGCTCCAGCGGCAATTCACCCATGGGTAAGGGACCTACCGTATTGCTTACCATATTAGTAACAATATCAGCATCTGCCACTACGATTTGTTTGCCTTCCCTGGCAGCCTGGGAAAGAAAGGGTTTACCGCTGACCCGCCGCACAGAATCGGCCAGGCCGGTGCCTCCCTTATTTCCAAAAAAGGAATGGAATTTCCCTTCCAGCAAAACCGCTACAGGTACATAGTTTTTATTGAAACTCACCAGGTCCTCTTCAGTTTTCACGCTATTGAGCGAAACAATAGCTGGCGATGCCAGTCGCCTGCTGTTGGTATCCGATGCCAGCAATATGGTCTTGGTAATGCCCGGGGCTTTCACCGTATCAATGCTGGAAGGAAACAAAGGCAACACGCGATCCAGGTTTTTGGAAACAGGGTTATTGCCATGGGCCGATAAAAACGGATAATAAGGCCAGGGTATACGCTGCATGCGTGGCGATCCATCGGGGTTGTTGCCTACTACAATGGGTATTTTAGAGCAGTTCAGGTCCTGCAGCAGGTCGCCATTGATGCGAACGCCATATTTGAACAGCAGGTCATCCAGGTCAAGGCCACGGTCATATGCCGTGTATTCCGCTTTGCTGCGCATGAGACTGTCGAGCTCAGCGTGCAATTTATCAATGAACCAGATGATCTTGCCGCCGTTCATTACATACTGGTCCAGCTTCAGCTTATCTTCATCGGTGAATGCGCTGGCAGGCTTTACAATCATCAAAGCATCCATAAGCGCTGCATCGGGATAACCTTTCTTAAGATCAAAAATGGCCAGTTTGTAATCGTTCCGCAGGCTTTCGCCGAGGTCGTTCACTTTCAGGTCAATCGGTTCCCCGTTCCCTACAGCATAAGCAACTGTAGGTATATATTTACGTGTGAGTTTATCAATGGCATTGGCAAATTTGTATTCCAGCAGGGCTTCCGCAGCATTACGGGTGGCTTCCGCGTCTTCCTGCGGTTGATCGGTGATCACATTGTATTGCTTGTATATTTTACGGCTGCTGCGCAGGTCAATGACAATGGGTGGATGGTCTTTGTAGGTAACGATCGCTGAAGGAGTGATGAGCCGACTGGTAGATTTTTCACTGCGTAAAGAAATGGTTTCGCTGTTTTCAAACACTACACCCATCCGGGCCAGGCTATCATAGAGCGCCATCTTCACCGTATCGTTTTTAATGCCTTCGCCCGGTTTCTCGAAACCGAACCTAACCTGGTTGGCGGACAGGCTGTTGAATTCTTCCAGCAATTCTTTGGTAGCCAGGCCTAGTTTTTTATAATCAGACGGAAGATCGCCCGTGAGGAACACTTTTACATGCACCACTTCATTCATCTCTTTCAACAACCGTATGGTAGCAGGAGATAAGCTGTATCTTTTTTCGGCGGTGAGATCGATCCGCTGGTTGATGAATGAACCCAGGTATATAACGGCCACCAAGAGTATTGTTAAACCCAGCCACCAGTATTTATGGTTGATTAGTTTATGCATGACAAATGATCAGCGCCTGACCAGGTTTCTTTGGGTAATGAAGAGAAAAAAAATAATGATAGCGGCAAAGTAGATGATGTCTCTCAGGTCTATGACCCCCCTGCTGATACTGCGGTAATGGAAATTGATCCCCAGCATTTCAAGGTAATAATCTGCCCCTGCCTGAAATACCTGCAATTTGCTGAAAGCATCAAAGCCATTGTACAACAGGTAGCATACAAATGCGCCTGCTATGAAAGCCACCACCGTATTATTGGTAAAGCTGCTGGCGCAAATGCCTACGGCAGTAAATACAGCCCCGAGGAAAATCAGTCCCATATAGCTGCCTGCTGTAGCGCCAACATCGATACCGCCGGTTATGCTCAATTGCTGAACAGAATAAGCATAGACAATGGTGGGCGCCAGTGCGCAAACAATGATGAGCAGGGCGCCGAAGAATTTACCCCAAACGATTTGGGAGGGTTTGAGGGGAAGTGTGCGCAGCAATTCAAAACTGCCCTGTTTGTATTCATCGGCCAGGCTGCGCATGGTAATGGTGGGTACCAGGAACAGCAACACCCAGGGTGCCAGGCTGAAATAGTTGTCCAGCGAAGCATAACCAAAGTCAAGGATATTGCTATCGGGAAAAACGAACAGCAGCAGTCCGTTGATCAGCAAGAATACAGCCAATGCAATATACCCCGTAAGACTGCTGAAAAACTGTTGCCATTCTTTTTTGCAGATCATCCACATGGGTCAAAACTAAGGCAAATGGGTGATTTTTGGCTGGAGTATCCCCTATAAAAAACCGCAGGGCCAAAAGGCCCCGCGAAACTGCACATTATTCAAAACGAAAAAAACATTTCTCAGATTGCAGACGAGAGGAGTATTAGCAATACAATTCCCTCTCCTTTCTGGAGCTTTTTTTCAAGTCATCATTCAATATTTATCTAGCCTTTCTTCTTACGCCCTTGCGAAAAAAAAATCGCCCACACTGAGTGTGTTGATCAATGCGATCACTTTAGAGCGATTTCTGACGTTGAGTTTTTTGTAAATGCTTTTGTTGTGCTTTTTAACCGTATCGAGGGAGATATCTAATTCGTCTGCTATTTCCTTATCCAGCTTACCCCTTATGAGTATTTGGATAATCTCCTGCTCCCTGTGGGTTAACTTGTTCAGATGCACCATGTCTGATGTTTTTTACATTCATAATGAAACTTTAGGGGGGAGAGGATACCGGATAATTACTATGTAAAAATGGTAAACATTGCGAAGTCAACCAATAGCACTTAAGGGTACCACAATCTTTCATCTTTTCAGTACCCATTACTATTGCTCAGTTGCTTATGCCAAAGACACACAGCTTCTGCCCTGTTACGAACTTTCAGTTTTTGAAAGACATTCGAGATATGTCTCTTCACCGTTTTTAATGATAAAGCAGTTTGGGTTGCAATCTCTTTGTTTAGCCAACCCTTGACCAGCAGCATGTAGATTTCAGTTTCCCATCGACCGGGTATGCAACATGGGTATTTTCCCATGATAGACTGTGAATTTTCCTTGATTTTTGATTAGGGGCGTCTAATTTGACGAAAAAGCCGAAGTATGAATACCCCGGCTTGAATCTAAAACCTGCCTGGTTAAGGCTATGCATGAGAAAATATGTCTTCTGTTTTATAGTTTGATAATCTGCTTGCTTTCCTGTTTTTTGTTTTTGCTATTCGTAAGTAATAATGTGTATACTCCTTTACCCACAGATCGCATGTCTATTTCGGTTGTTCCGGAAAAATCATCACTCAATACGATCCTTCCGTTTTCATCTATCAGTTGTACAGTAATTTTATCGGTATTGGTCCCGGCATTTATATACAACCGCTCTGTAACTGGATTGGGTACAATTTTGTAACTGCCATTGTTTCCATTGCCAATATTTGACACAGCTGTTACCAGGTAGTAATAAGCATCGCTGACCGGACTGGAACATCCGTTCTGCGTTACCTTAACCCTGAAATATCCGCTCTGAACAGGCCTGTATGTTGATGCGGTTGCACCGGTAATGGCTATTGCATCCTGGTACCATTGGTTTCCTACTGTACTGTTACTACTCATATCTGCACCACTACGCGTAATAAGCGGTTTCGGGGGTATGGGATTTACTGTTACGATTGTTCCGGAAGAAATACTGGAACAGTTATTGCCATTGGTTACTTTAACCGTATAAGTTCCTGACTGGCCTGTTGTATAAGCAATACCGTTCGCTCCGGTAATGCCAACAGTATCTTTGTACCATTGGTAAGTTAAGCCGCTTACGCTTGAGGTATTCAGCATGGTGCTGTCACCCTGACAAAATGAAACAGGCCTGGTTGCTGTAACAACCGGCATCGCTGGCGAAGCATTGGATACAAGCATAAGAACATTAGACACGGCATCACACAAACCGCCGCTCACAGCACAATAATAAATGCCTGGTTTTTTAGCGTATAAAACATTGCTGTTTTCTCCCGGTATAATCACGCTATCCTTATACCATTTGTATACATAATTCGTCAGGAGGGGAACACTTAGTTTAACACTGTCGCTATTGCAAAAAGAGGTATTTGCAGCAGTTATTGACATAGCGGGTTTATTAATGATGCCGATGGCCAAAGAAAAACTGGTAGTATCAGCAGGCAGACTTGCAATCACTCTTATTTTATAGTTCGTACCACAGGGAACAGTAGATGGCATCACAACATTAAATCCATGATCGCCAAGGTAGAAATCTTTATACCCGATATCAGTAGGATTGTTAAAGCTGCCGGAAACATCACTGAGTTGCACTTTGAACCTATTATTAGTGATCCTGAAATAATGCCTGTTAAAAACATACCTTATGAAAACACTGTCTCCACCCTTAAAACTATTGCCCGAAACACTACAAGTGCCGCCTGAAAATGCCGGTACATTCTGTAATGGCGTACTCCAGGTGCCTCTGCCATAGGAACCCAATAATAATGAATTCGTTGTATAATCAATGGCAGCACCCCCTTTATAACATTTTGGCAGGCCGGTATCAAACGACGCCCAGGTATTCATACTGTTATTGGAATAAAAAACACCAATATCTCCAATCAGATACACATCATCATTGGCTGTACCATCCGCGACTACTATCGAAGAGAAATTTCCAAAAACCGACAGGTCATAAGTAATATTTGTCCAGGTGGTTCCTCCATCGTTCGAACGGTAAATTGTTTTGCCTGCATTAAAACTATTGACTGCCCATACTTTTAAAGGGTCTTTGGGGTGCACGTAAATGCAGGTTAAATAAAATCCGGTAAGCGGAATATTCTTACTAATATTAATCCAGCTCTTTCCTCCGTCGGTTGTTTTGTAAATCGCATTCCCTCCCAACACAAAAATTGTATTGGTATCACTTTGGGCATACTGCAAATACTGGATATCGGCGCCTCCGGCAAGATTTGTCGTCAGTTTCATCCAGGAATTACCCCTGTCATAGGTCCGATAAATATCTTTATAGCCTCCAATCAGTGACTGGGGGTTTTTAGGATTAATCTGGTAACTGGTTACCCATGGACCGGATGGTTTACCGCCCGGAATATTGTTAGATACATTTACACCATATATGACTTTCCCGTTTTGTAACTTATATTTGACAATATCTCCATACTGGTACGAAAAATAGCCTACTGTGGTATCGCTGTAATCTATCTGCGACACCATGCCATCTCCCCCACCAATATCAACCCAGGTACCGTTTTGATCCATCAATTTTGTACCATTGTCTTGCAGGCCGGTAATCAGGAAACCTGCAGACAAAGTTGGGGCAGGCGGAGTGATCCGGTAAATCTCACTGTTGACCATGGTATTGGTCTTATTCTTCCATGTCCTTCCCGAATCTGCGGTTAGGTAAATACCACCATCATTTGTTTCATAAATCCTTGTCGGATCAAGCGGATGGTAATACATACTGTGTTTATCGGCATGCACCGCCTGAACCGTATCCCCTGCTCCCCCCGTATACCAAAAGTTTTTAATCCGCCATGTCTTCCCATCATCAATGGTCTTCCAGGTATTTCCGCAGCCCAGGAATTTGATGGCCGGATTTCCCGGATCCAATACGAATATGGTGCCCCACCCTCCTTGAGCAGAATAACCTTTTGGTTTCGCATCAAGCGAAAAATAATTGGTGGTATCCGCTGCGACCAGATAAGCAGTATAAGTTAACCCCGTATCCCTGCTGCTGTACAAAGCCCTCAATCCACCACTATCATTTGCCACAGAAAACTCTACCAGGTTGGGCTGAGCAGCTGATACGGCCAGTTTTGGCCAATTACCTCCGGGAATAGCTGCCTGAACCTGGTTCCAAACGGTACCGCCATCTGTAGAACGGTACAGCTTGATAGGGTTTTTCGAAGAATTACATTGAATTCCATACAAAATATTAGGATTTTGGGGATTCCTGATGATATCCGACAATGAAATAAGGTTTGAAACAAAACTGACTCCTCCATTTGCAGAACGATAAACATAACTCTGTGTTTTGTACAGGATTTCATTTGTATTGGCGGGGTTGATCAATACCTTAGGATTATAACCATACCCATCCGTATTAATATTATTCCAATTCAGCCCGCCATCAACGGATTTCCAGAGTCCACGGGCATTCCCGCTGGCGGTAAAATAAACAATATCCGGATTAGACCTGTTCACTTCAATATTTACTACACTCAGTGGTCCAATTTTGTCTGACATAGGTGCCCAGTTGTTCCCACCATCTATTGTTTTCCAAATACCTCCGCCGTTTGTACCAGCATACATAATATCTGGATTGGATGGGTGAAAACCCAGGCAATTCACTCTTCCCAGGCCGGCATAACCGCCAAGGGTAGCATTGGGTCCTAATGATTTCCAACCTGATACTACCGGTGATCCCGGAACTGGTGGTGATCCATTCAACTGGTAATTGATCAGCGAATTTGACGGGAGCAATTTTGTGATGCTGTCCTGGATATACCAAAACATGAATCTTCCCATGGAATCAATTCTTTGGCTCCAAAAAGTTTCCCATCTCTTAAACCTGGCTTCATCGTCATCTTCCTCTTCTCCAGCATATTTCCGAGTGGCTGTATCCTTAAAATATGCATCCCTGACACTTTGAAAAGTGGCATTCCTGTCGTACAACAGCTTGTTCCACTGTTGTGCCTTAGCAGTATTCGTCAACAAGATCAACAGAAAAAAGTATAAATATCTCATAGACATTTTTTTATTGTTCAATCAAAGGATCAAGTTTGATTATTTTTGGCAGGGTATAATAAGATGTCCTACCTCTTTGTTTATAGACCGGTATCACAATTTCGTTACCAAGGATCAGTTGTTTTTGACGGTCGGTCACGACGGGATTTCTGATCGCTAATTCCTTCAGCCTTATCTGGTGTACATCATACCTCGTGAACCCGACCAGGGTATCAGTATGATTGGGGTTGTGAAGCAATATCGGAAGTCTCTCAACTTTACTGATTGTTACCTGAAAACACTGCCGTTCAAGCCATATTGTTTTCACATTGAGCAAAGCTGGATTCACCCCTATTCCATAGATGTAATAAACAAACCTGTTGTTTTCCCGTGAAAGAGTCATTGCACTGTCTGGATGAGCGTGAAGATCAGCAGGCGGTACACCGCTAATGGTTTCCCTTTTGTATGCCTTTATATAACCATGTGGTGATTGTGCTTTAGCAAAAGACATCACAATGATGGGCAGTATGGATAATAACATATATCTCATGACATCAGGTTGATTATTTCCTTGCAATCTTAAAACTTATACTGGCTGTATTGGATGAATTCGTAAGTGATGTAACGGTTATTTTTACGTTATACAATACACCTGTTGCCAGTCCGGTCAGTTGCTGATCTATCGAAGCAATATTGCTGTTTGTTTGACTCGTTTGTGAAAAAGCCACAGAATTGTCCGAATCTTTTGTGCCTGCAATATCAATTTTAACCCCATTTTTTGGTGGCGAGGAAGTGATCAGCAATTTAAACGCATAGCTGTCTGACAAAGCAGGTACGATTGCGTTACCAGGATCAGGATTCATACCCAGAGCTAAACTGGCTTCCTGGGAGGGTGTGTTTCCTCCCCCTCCACCTCCACCCCCATCCCCTTTGCTGCAGGAAATCATCAATACAACCAATAAAAAAAGAAGTATGGAATCAGTTATCCGTTTCATAAATATTTGATTTATAAAAACTTAGTTTTGATTGATAATGCTTATATTTTACGGTCTGGTTTATTAAAATTTTCCGTAACCAATGCTATCGGTCATTGTTAACAAACTTAAATGATGGGGGGATAAAAATATTGGATTCTAGCAGTTAAAGATGGCAAACAAAATCTTAGTGAAGAATAACACTTTAGGGTATCATCAAGCTTCCATTTTTGCTAACAAGCTGCTACGATCATCCATATTTCTCTGCTTATGCCAAAAACACACTGCTTCCGCCCTGTTTCTGACTGACAATTTATGAAAAAGATTACACACATGTCGTTTCACTGTATTCAGTGAAATATTCATATGGTTTGCAATTTCTTTATTCAACAACCCCTTTGCAATAAGCAAGAAGATTTCAGATTCCTTATGAGTCAGGTCAACCTGGTCAGGATCAATGAATTCAAACAAAATATTATCAGGTTTTTCAGTGGCTTTCATATATGCTGATTTAGAATTTTCAGTTTTTAAAGATATGCGGTTATTACCCCTCCCCCTTTGAAATAATACCGCATATCTACCTGCTTTTGTCCTGGCTTAAAATGCCAAAATATTTTGAAGGCTTGTAACTGAAATCAAAATTCAAACTAAACGGTTAATAAAAGAATACCCCTAAAGAGGTATTTTCTATCAAAAAAATGGTATATTGATAAAGAATTATGTGTATTAACCCTGCATTGTCTCAAAAACACCATGACCTCTGAAACCAAACCTGAAAGCAGCCTGCTAAAGCTTTGGGAAGGCTTTAGCAAAGAGCCGTCATTGGAAAAACTGAGTATTGAATTAGAAGCTTATAAAAAATTACTCAGGTTCTTCCAGGCAGGCGAACATTATTATACCATATTCAATTTGTCGATACCTGAATTCGAAACCACTAGTGCAGATATTGAAGCCGTCTTGGGTTATCCAGCGTCTGGCATAGACTTGCGGTTCTGGGTCAGTCTTGTTCATCCGGAAGACCTGGCCTGGTTCAATACCGCCGAGCACGAAACAGCCAAATTTTTGCTCTCCCTGCCGGCAGAAAAACTACCAAACTATAAAGTTCAATACGATCTGAGGTTCAAAACAAAAAAGGGCAATTACAGGAGAATATTATGCCAGGTGGTTGTTATCCAGCAACACGAAGACGGCACTATTCTAAGAACCCTCAGTTTACAAACCGATATTACACATTTAAAGCCAACCGGGGCACCGTTACTTTCTTTTATTGGCTTAGAAGGAGAGCCCTCTTTCATAGACGTTAAAATAGGGAAGCCACTAATCCCTTTTAAACCGATACTTACAGAAAGGGAAAAAGAGATTTTATCCCTGCTGATGCAGGGAAAGTCCAACAAACAAATCGCTGCAGAATTGAACCTCAGCAAGCAAACGGTTGACAGGCACAGGAAAAACATGCTTAACAAAACAAACACAAAAAACTCTGCTGAACTGATCACTTTGACAATAAAAAATGGATGGGCCTAAGACTTTCAATAATTTTTTATGAAGAATCAAACCCTTGCTGTCGCTAAAAAGCTTTGGGAGTATTATTCTCCCAAAGAAGGAGCCCATCATACAAAAACTGTGTCGGCGCATGAAATTGCGGATAGATTGGCGCACTTTTTCATGCCTGGCAATTTCTACTATTATATCTTCAATATCAGCGCTGCAGAATTTGAATACATCAGTCCGGATATTGAATCGGTCCTGGGCTATCATCCGCAGGAAATAACAACCGATTTCTTTTTTAATAAAATCCACCCTGAAGACCAGGTATATTATGTAAACTCGGAAAAAATGACCGGAGATTTCCTGATCAGTCTTCCAAAAGGGAAACCTCTTAAATATAAAATACGGCTGCCATTACGCATACAAAAAAAAGATGGTAGCTATGCCCAATTATTACACCAGACAATGATCATTGAGCTGGATGATGATGGCCATCTTTTAAGAACGTTGGGTGTTCATTCCGATATTGGCTTTTTGCATCCGATCGATAAGCCTGTCTATTCGATCATTGGGTTTGATGGAGAGCCTTCCTTTATTGATTTAAAAGTTAAAAATGAGTTGATTCCCGTAAAAGAAATATTAAGCAAAAGAGAAAAAGAAATCCTGACACTCATCATGAATGGCATGCAGAACAAAGAAATTGCCAGCCATCTCCACATCAGTAAAGAAACCGTTGATAAACACAGAAAGAACATGCTGAAAAAATGTAATTGCAAAAATTCCAATGAATTGATTGGAAGAGCCATGAAAAACGGATGGATGTAAATATTTTAAAAGAACCCCTTCAAAACGAGCACTCTTTATGGCAAATCAGCCCTTGGCAATTATGAAAGGAATCTGGGAGCGCTACACCCCAAAACAAGACCTGAGCCAGCAAGAAAAAGACAAAATGGCCCTCGAGATATCCAACAGGCTGGTGTACTTTTTTCAGCCGGGCGATTTCTACTATTATATCCTCAATATCAGTACCCAGGAATTTGAATACATGAGCCCGGGGATTGAAACGGTGCTCGGTTACAAAGCGGAAGAAGTGTCGCTGGACTTTTTCTTTGAAAGCATCCATCCTGAAGACCAGAAGTTCTTTGTAAACTACGAAAATGAAGTATCAAGGTTTTTATATAGCCTGCCAAAAGAAAAAATGTTCAAATACAAAGTAAGAATGGACATCAGAATGAGAAAAAAAGACGGTGATTACACCAGGATACTCTACCAGGCTATGGTGTTTGATTTGAACGAAGATGGCAGCGTTCTGCGAAGCTTCGGCGCTCATACCGATATCGGTCACCTGAAAATGGAAGGAAAACCCACTTTGTCTTTTATTGGGTTCGACGGAGAACCTTCCTATGTCAATGTGCAGGTCAATGAAGTGCTGATTCCCATTAAAGAAACCCTCAGCAAAAGAGAAAGGTAAATTCTGATACTCATCATGAACGGCATGCTCAACAAAGAAATTGCAGAACAGCTACACATCAGCAAAGAAACCGTTGATAAACACAGGAAGAATATGCTGGAAAAGAACAATTGTAAAAACTCCAATGAACTGATTGCCAAGGCCATCAAAAAAGGGTGGATATGATGTGGGAGGCTACATCCAAACTTATTTGCTAATTTTAGTGACTATAATCCCCAAAAATGCCTAATTTTGGTGATTATAACCTCCAATTATGATAAAAAGGCTATTAGAACCGGTCATTAAAAACAAGATCGACTACAAAAAGGCTATTGTGGTTTTAGGGCCGCGACAGGTGGGGAAAACAACATTGATTACCGAAATTGCTGCTGGTTTAACTACGGATTACCTCTATATCAATGGTGATGATCCAGCCATTCGGCTGGCCTGGAATAATCCCAGCCAGGCATTTATCAATAATTATATTGGTAATTACAAAGTAATCATTATTGATGAAGCACAAAGGCTGGAAAATATCGGGTTAAGCGCGAAAATGATTATAGATGGCAAAAAGGATGTTCAGCTTTTTCTTTCGGGTTCTTCTTCGCTTGAAATAACCAGCAAAATAAATGAACCGCTTACCGGAAGGAAATGGGAATACCATCTTTACCCGCTATCCTGGCAGGAAATTAGCGCACATTATTCATTTGCAAAAACAGCTCCCCGCCTGCACGATTTTCTTGTCACCGGTATGTATCCCGAAATTGTAACTAGTCCTGAGAATGCCAGAGAAATGCTTAGCAACCTGGCCGGGAGTTATTTGTATAAAGATATCCTGGAGTCAGGTGGTATCCGCAGGCCTGATATTCTGCTGAAATTACTACAAGCCCTGGCATGGCAGGTAGGCAATGAAGTGTCCTATAATGAGCTTGCTCAAACAGTTGGAGCCGATAAAACAACAATAGGGAATTATATCGATCTGTTGGAGAAAGCTTTTGTTGTTTTCCGACTTAACCCTTTTGCACGCAACCTGCGTAATGAAATCAGCAGCACACGCAAGATCTATTTTTATGATAATGGTGTTCGCAACACTATCATCAATAATTTCGCGCCGGTTTCGCAGCGAGATGATGTAGGCGCATTGTGGGAGAATTTTATTATCAGTGAGCGGAAAAAACAATTGGCCTATAATGGATTTTATGGGAATTCTTATTTCTGGCGTAATACCAGCCAGGCCGAAATCGACTACATTGAAGAGCAGGACGGCAAAATTGCTGCGTATGAACTTAAATGGAATCCTAAAGCTAAGGTACGGTTTCCCAAAGCTTTCCTGGAAGCGTATCACCCTCCGGCTACACAGGTCATTCACCAGGATAACTATTGGGAATGGTTATCGTAAGATAAGAAAAAGAGACCCGCTTGCTTTATCCATGTTTTATTTTGTTTTGCCATTTGTACGCTTTCTCCACCTGAAATACAGCACCAGTCCCATCACCACCATTACTACCTGCACAAACGCCCAGAACATGGTACTCCTGTCTTTCCATTCTTTACCTGCCCAGCCTAAGAATTCATGCTTGTGCAGGAATGCAAAACTATAGTCTTCTCTTAATTCTTTGTCATTGATCCTTTTGGCCAGGCTGCCAGTAGATGTTTCTACAAAAAAACGTTCATGGCTGCCGGAAGCATAGCCGATCTTCCATACAGGTAATCGTTTATCTGCAAAATTGTATTCGCTGCCAAATTTGGTAACAGCCGTAACCGATACGATTGCGCGATCGGACTGCCCGCTGAAACCGGCGGCCAAATACCTTGCATACAGCTCTTCTCCTTTTGCAAGGATGGATTGATCACCAGCCGATATATATGTCACTGCCGGCATGGGTACACCGGCTGATTTCATCAGGTCTTTGGGCTGCTGAATGGCCAGATGCTTTTTTTGGCTTTGAACCTGTACACGCCAATATGTTTTTCCATCAATACTTGCCAGGCTCATGTTAACAATACTATCTTTAACGAGTTGTTGCAAGGCTCCCAGGTTAAAATGAACCGAATCTGTCTTGTAAAAAATAGTTGCCCGGATATCGGTATGCCTGTTGTCATTCAGTTTGGAAAAAGCATGATACGCCCCGCTGAAACTGAACATCAGTGTAAACAATGCCGCTATGATGGCAGTATAGCGATGATTTCTCCTCGCTTTGACCAACCCATTGCCCGACACTTTCTTAGACCTTGTGGTGAAGAATATCCAGATGCCCATCAGGGTGGTGATGAATGCAAGCCCTGCGAGCAGGAACTCCACCAGCAGCTTCCCTTTTCCTAAAAAATCGAGCCATGCCCAAGTATGCAGCATCGTAAATATGCGATCCATTGCCTGGCGCTTATTGTCTACAGCAAAAGCGAACCGGTCTGTTGTTGTTTCCACATATACGCGGATACCATCTGACCGGTTAAAAGTAACCTTGTATACAGGTAACAGCCTGTTAATGCTCTTGTATTCATCGTCATAAGCTTTAATGAAAGCAGTACCGCTCACTTTAGCGCCTCTTGGAGCATTGATCACACAATCGGTAGCAGCATCACAACAGTCGTGCATACTGCTTTCTGTCAGTTTACTTTTTTGCGGGGTATTCGCTTGCACTCCCTTAACTCCTTCCAGGAATTGTTTCGCCAGGTATTGCGCATAAAGCCAGTTACCCGACGCAAGCATTTTTCCATTGAGCGTAGCAATGTATACCGGCTCGTTGTTCTGTTGCAATTGTACCTGGTAAAACCAGTTGTCTTCAATATGCACTATGCGAAAAGAAGTGAAAGAATCAATGTGGTTCAGTTGCAGCGCCTGCTCCAGCGGCACCCTGATCTTGCTGCTGTCAACAACAATAGCGGGCAGGAACTGGGTAGCTACCCTGGGCCGCACATTGGTCATGAGCGGATGCATGAATCCACTCAAAGCCCAAAGCAATACAGGTATGGCAATGATCAATGAAAGTGTGCGATGCCACTGGTATATATTTTTTCTAAGCATCAGGTTTTTTATTTCTGATTTAGTGATTTCTGATCTGATAAACAAATCAGAAATCACTAAATCTCTTTTTATTTTCCAAAACGATACCCTATACCAACGGTGAGCTCTCTCGGGTCGCCGAGTTGGTAAGTATAGGAAGCATTACCCTTCATGGTGGCATTCTTGCCGGCCAATGTTGAATAATAAGTATTGAATGCGTTGAGCAGGTTAACCCATATGTCTATATGTTTACAAGTATAGCCTGTACGGAAATTCACTACATCAAATCCGCCATAAGTGTAATTATCCAGGTCATCCATGAAATACCTGCCCTGGTGCTGCCATTCAGCGCTTAAACGAAAGCCTTTTACAAAAGCAGGTTTCCAGCTAAGCTCTCCGTTGCAGGTGAAACGTGGTGCGCTGCTCATTTCCTTTCCGTTATAGTTCACGCCCCGCACCAGGTTTTCTACATAAGTATGTTTGGCATTGGTAGCGCTGAAACGTATGGCCCATTCGGTAGTGGGGCGGTATTGAATACCATATTCAATGCCTATATGCCTGGTTTTTCCTGCATTCTGGTTCAGGTAGGTATTGTCGGGTAGCTTCACCGAAATGATCTCGTTACTGCCCTGCATCAGGTACAGACTCCAGTCGGCATACAACTTGTTTTGCAGTGCCGACAACCAACCGCCCACTTCATAATTGTGAAAAGTCTGCGGTAACAGGTATGGCGCCACTTTCGAACCGCCGGAATAAAGTTCTGTGAGTTGCGGCGGCACATAACCTTCACTGTAATTACCATAAAAACCTATGCCGCGGTAATTATACGTAAAACCGATTTTGGGTGTAACACGCTGGTAATTGTTCACGGTAGAAACAGCTACAGTTGTTTTAGCCGTATCCAGGTGGTTGTTGAAATCATAGCGGAATGCATCGTAACGAAGCGCTATCACCAGTTTGAAATTTTTAAAAGGACTCATCTCATAATCCAGGTAAGCAGCCAGGTTGGTAATATCGGTACGATAATCCTGCAACAATGAATCGGTAGCCGGGAAATAATAGCTCGTGTACTTGCCCAACGTGGTGTCTTTATTGATCCATATAAAGCGAGCCGCATAGGTTTGTGGACTGCGGTCTATGCTGGCGCCCGCTACCAGTTTGCTGTTCAGCCAGCTAAAGCGCTGTGTATGCTGAGCAAACAAGGCATAGGTACGGAAAGCATTTTCATTCACCTGTCCCCTGAATAATAAAGGATTGGAAGTATTGCCTACAGCATAGGAAGGGTTCTGTTGTATGCTGTTATTGCGGTACATCAGGCTCAAACTGCTCTCGCTGTTGGCATTCCACGCATGACTGAGCACCGATTTCGCGCGAAGGGCTTTCACTTTCCTATAAGTGAATGTATGCGGCGTACTGTAATTCCGTTGGGCAAATTTGATGCTGTCCAATGCACCCGTCATGTCACTGTAATAATCAATGTAGGACAGACTATTGCTCCAGGTTGTCCTGGTATTCGGCTTGTAATCGGTACGAAGGGTGAAGGCGGATTTGTGAAAATCGCTGTGGTCTACCTGCCCGTTTGTCCGGCTGGCATAATAACCGCTGGCCATGACGCCCCATTGACCCATAGTGGTTCCTGCCTGCGCATCTACTCTTTTGTAGCCATTATCATTCAGCTGTGTACTAACACTGCCGCCGGCTATGGCCGGAGATGATTGCGTAATAATGTTCACAGCGCCCGCAATGGCTTCCGCACCATACAATGCAGAGGATGGTCCTTTGATCACTTCAATGCTCCGCGCAGCAGGCAGGTTCATTTCAAGCAGGGCATTGTGGTTAAAAACACCGGTAGTACGAATGGGAATGCCGTCTTCCATATACAGGAAAAGGCTTTTCATGGACATAGGCTGACGAATGCTCATGGCATGTTGTTCGTTGCCCAGGCTCACCATGAACACGCCACTCATTTTATTGAGTAACTGATCGATACGCTGGGCCCTGGTATCTTCCATAGTTTGCTTGCTGATGGTAGCAATGGCAATAGGAGCTTCGCTTCTTTTCTGCGCCGTACGACTGGCGCTGTTCACTGTTATTTCCTGCAGCATTTTATCGGCAGGTGTTAGATCAATGTCCAGGTTATGCTGATGATTGATGTGAATTTGCCTTTCCCGGTAACTGTTGAAGGAAACAGTGAGTGTGGAGTCTGCCGTAGCCAGGCTAAACCTTCCCTGCATATCGCTGATGGTAACAGATCCGCGGCTATCCCTGATAATAGCGCCCTGCATGGGCTCTTTGCTAATTGCATCAAAAACTTTCCCTGCAATCACAGGTGATTGTGCTTTGATCAATACAGATAATAATATAAAGCTGGTGCTTATGAATAATTGCTTCATAATAATGGGTTGAAGTTGGGCATACACACGCATTTACAGCAAGTGTATGGATGATTGAGCAACGCATAGGAAGTCTCAACATCATTTTTTGAATGTTGTGAAAACAGAAAGTCAAAAAACACAACTATGCTCCCGGCGGATGGAAAATATTCCTGGGATGAGGAGATGGGACGTTGGCCCGGTATACTGCTACGTGCTGTAACAGCGGAGCGCTGTATACTTCTACGGTAGCAAAAAAAGATTTGGAGGAAAGTACTTCATCGTAACTGCTGCGGCGCTCAGGATTTTGTTTATCCTTGTTCTCTTCCTGCCGCAGTTTCTTCATCATCTGGCATCGGCCGTTACAATGCATTTTAGGCCGGGCTTTGTTCTCGCAATTCCTGGCAAACGCCCCCTGGTTTACGTAATAACTGGTTACAATAAACGCGCGGTTAAGCGTCTGACCCAATAGTGCCAGCAGCAATACCGCAACGATCAACTGTTTAACCGGCATACCTAAACTAATTTGCTGCAAAGATAACCTGGAGAGCAATAAAAAAGCCGGAAAATGTCATACTCCGGCCTTATTTTCTTTAGTAAAAAGACTGATTTTAATCATACAGAGAAACTTTCGCCGCATCCGCAACTCCTGCTGGCATTGGGATTATTGAAGAAAAAGCCCTTGCCATTGAGTCCGTCAGAGAAATCCAGTTCCGTATTCACGAGGTATAGAAAGCTTTTAAGGTCAGTAACGATCTTCACGCCATTGTCTTCAAAAACCTGGTCGCCCGGTTTGATCTCATTATCAAAATCAAGTTTGTAACTCAACCCCGAACAACCTCCCCCCACCACGCCTACGCGCAAAAAATAGGAAGCATCGTCCTCCACACCCGCTTCTTTCATGAGTTGCAGCACTTTCAGCTTTGCTTTCCCAGTTACGTATATGCCGTTATCTGTCGCTACCATACAAAATCAAATTTAAATGCCAACAATTGAGTCATTAAGCAATCATCAATGGATCTTTTCTTCAAACACCAACTCTTCCAGTCCATTCTTCTTACGGTAATCGTTCACTGCCGCTTTGATGGCATCTTCAGCCAATACAGAGCAGTGTATTTTCACCGGGGGCAGGTTCAGTTCTTCCACCAGGTCCATGTTATCGATCTGTACCGCCTGGTCTACTGATTTGCCTTTCAGCCATTCGGTGGCCAGCGAAGAAGAAGCGATAGCAGAGCCGCAACCAAATGTCTTGAATTTCGCATCCGTGATCATACCCGCTTCATCCACTTCAATCTGCAAACGCATCACGTCTCCACACTCGGGTGCTCCTACGAGTCCGGTGCCTACGTTCTTTTTAGACTTGTCTAAAGTGCCTACGTTCTTAGGGTTGCTGTAGTGATCGATCACTTTCTCTGAATATGCCATGTTGTTATAATTAAAAAATCAAAATTAAAAATTCAAAAATTGAGCCATTGCGTATTGAGCCATTGAGCAATTATTAATGATGCGCCCATTCGATCTTATCCATATCCACGCCTTCTTTGAACATTTCCCAGAGCGGACTCATCTCGCGCAATTTCAATACGGTATCCCTTACTGACTGGATCGTATAATCTATCTGTTCTTCTGTTGTAAACCTTCCCAGTCCGAAGCGCAATGAACTGTGCGCTAGGTCATCGCCCAATCCCAATGCTTTCAGCACATAGCTGGGTTCCAGTGAAGCCGATGTACAGGCAGAACCGGATGAGAGGGCAATGTTTTTATTGAAGCCCATCATCAGTCCTTCTCCTTCTACATATTTGAAAGAGATATTGGCCACATGGGGAAGGCGGTGTTCGCGGCTGCCATTGACATAAGCTTCTTCCAGTTCCAGCAATGCTTTCTCGAGCTTATCGCGAAGCGCTGCCAGGCGTACCGTTTCTTCAGCCATTTCCAGGCGTGCCAGCTCGCAGGCTTTACCAAAACCTACAATACCGGGTACGTTCAGCGTGCCGCTGCGCATGCCCCGTTCATGTCCGCCGCCATCCATTTGTGCAGTCACTTTTACACGCGGGTTTTTACGGCGAACATACAAAGCGCCCACTCCTTTGGGACCATACATCTTATGTCCGGAGAAAGCCATGATGTCGATACCGTCTTTGTTCACATCTACCGGTATTTTTCCTGTCGCCTGTGTGCCATCGGTAAAGAATAAAACACCGTGTTTGCGGGCAATGTTACTGATCTCTTTCACCGGTTGTATCACCCCGATCTCATTGTTGGCATACATGATGGCAATGAGAATGGTAGTGGGTTTGATAGTGGCTTCCAGTTCCTTCAGGTCAATCAGTCCATCAGCTTTAACATTGAGGTAAGTGACTTCACCGCCTGAACGTTCAATATGTTTACAGGTATCCAGTACCGCTTTGTGTTCTGTAATACAGGTAATGATGTGATTACCCTTGCTGGCATACATTTCATATACACCTTTGATACCCAGGTTGTCGCCTTCGGTAGCGCCGGAGGTAAAAATGATCTCCTTGGGATCTGCTCCTATCAGTTTGGCTACCTGTTCGCGTGCATAATCAACTGCTTCTTCCGCTTCCCAGCCAAAAGGGTGGTTACGGCTGGCGGCATTGCCAAAATGGTCGGTAAAATAAGGTAACATGGCTTCCAGCACGCGGGGGTCCATGGGGGTAGTAGCATTGTTATCCAGGTAGATCGGTAGCTTTAACATATCTCGCACTAAAATTTTGTCGCTTTATAATCTCGCAAAAATACTGCAATAGGTTCTATAAATTTGGCGGGGAAGAACCCGAAATCCTGTTTTTCCCCATATCGTAAAGGTACTACATTTAAAAGAACCCGATGTTTAAAATAGAACATATAGGCCTGGCAGTGAAGCATTTCGAGACAGCCATCCCTCTTTTCGAGCGCCTACTCAATACACCCTGTTACAAAACTGAAACGGTAGATTCCGAACAGGTGAATACCGCTTTCTTCCAAAAAGGCGATACCAAGATCGAATTACTCGAAAGCACCAGCGCCGATGGCGTCATCGCCCGTTTTATTGAAAAAAAGGGTGAAGGCATGCACCATATCGCTTTTGAAGTAGCTGATATAGAGGCTGAAATGAAACGATTGGCTCAGGAAGGGTTTACGCTGCTGAATCCTGTACCCAAAAAAGGGGCGGATAATAAACTGGTTTGTTTTGTGCATCCAAAAGACACAAACGGAGTTTTAATAGAACTCTGTCAGGAAATCAGAAATAAAAACCTATGCTAGCCCCAATTTCTCCAGCGCCACTTGCGCCGCAGCCTGGCTTGCATCTTTTTTATTATATCCCTTCCCCTGTGCCAGCACTTCGCCTTCCAGCACTACGTTCATGGTGAACAGTCTGCGGCTGCCTTCCATTTTTTCGTCGGCCAGGTCGAAAGAAAGAGTTTTATTGTTTTTACTGGCCCAGCCAATCAGTTTGTTTTTGAGATTGATGTCCACCTGCTCCAGGTCATCCACAAACATGTGGGCAATAACAATATGTTTCAGCACCCACTGGCGGGTCTTTTCATAACCTTTGTCCAGGTAAACGGCGCCTACCACAGCCTCCAGTGTATTACCAAATATCTGGCTGCCTTTGAGCGAACTGTCGAATTTATTGTAGAAGGTAAGTTTACGCAGTCCCATTTTGAGCGCTATATCGTTCAGTTGCTGACGGTTCACCATTTTACTGCGCATTTCGGTGAGAAAGCCTTCGCCTTTATAGGGGTAACGTTTGAAAAGATAATCGGCTACCACGGCACTCAGTACCGCATCACCCAGGTACTCCAGCCGTTCATTGTTCTCATCGGGTGTTTCTTTGACCGACCGGTGGCTCAACGCCGTCTTGTACAGCAGGGCGTTCCCAGGCTTAACACCTAAAACATTTTTCAGTTGTTTTTCAAAAGAAGCGTCTCCTGACTTACCAAATAGTTCTTTGAAAAATTGCACAAGTTTAAGCTACGAATTTTTTCACAATTACGCAGGCATTGTGTCCGCCAAAACCAAAAGTATTGCTCAACGCTGCATTCACTTTACGTTGCTGCGCTTTGTTGAAAGTAAAATTCAGTTTTGGATCCAGGTCCGGATCATCAGTAAAATGGTTGATGGTAGGTGGTATGATATCATGTACTACACTCTGTATACAGGCAATGGCTTCTATCACTCCCGCAGCTCCCAAACAGTGTCCCGTCATGGATTTAGTAGAGCTGATATTAAGTTCATATGCATGATTGCCGAATACTTCCGTGATGGCTTTCACTTCTGCACCATCGCCCAGGGGAGTAGAAGTACCATGTGTATTGATGTAGTCGATCTCATGGGGTTGCATGCCCGCATCTTTCAATGCAGCGATCATCACATTCCTGGCGCCCAGTCCTTCCGGATGCGGGGCAGTCAAATGATACGCGTCGGCAGTAGCTCCGCCGCCGGCTATTTCGCAATAGATGTGTGCGCCGCGCTTAATGGCATGTTCGTACTCTTCCAGCACTACCACGCCAGCTGCCTCACCCATTACAAAACCATCGCGGTCCCTGTCATAAGGGCGGCTGGCCGTAGCAGGATCGTCGTTGCGTTCGCTCATGGCTTTCATCGCATTGAAACCTCCCACACCGGCTTCGCTGATCACCGCTTCCGATCCGCCGGCGAGGATGATATCTGCCTTACCCAGACGAATGTTGTCTACCGCCGAAATAATGCCATTGGTGCTTGAAGCACAGGCACTTACCACAGCGAAATTGGGGCCGCGAAATCCATGGCGCATGGAAATCTGACCTGCTGCAATATCCAATATCATTTTAGGAATGAAAAAAGGGTTGAAACGGGGTGTTCCATCGCCTTTGGCAAATCCTACCACTTCCTCCTGGAAAGTAATGAGTCCGCCGATACCACTGGCAAAGATCACACCTACCCTGTCGGGATCCACATTTTCTTTGCTGATGCCGGCATCTGCTACAGCCATATCACTGGCCACCAATGCCAGTTGGGCAAAGCGGTCCAGCTTGCGGGCTTCCTTCCTGTCCATGAATTGTGTAGGATCAAATCCTTTGATCTCACAGGCAAAACGGGTCTTGAACTTGGATGCATCAAATAAAGTAATGTTAGCTGCACCGGATACACCATTGATGAGTCCGTTCCAATAATCGTTGAGATTATTGCCTACCGGCGTTAATGTACCGATTCCCGTAACAACTACTCGTTTTAATTGCATGGACAAACCTGTTTTATTAAGTGAGAATCCGCCTTTCCTGGCCTTAGAGCGCCGCAGAAAGGCGGATTTTGAATTATTCCTAAATAGCGTGGATCTTACTTAGCGTGTTCTTCAAGGTAAGCAACAGCCTGACCAACAGTTGTAATGGTTTCAGCCTGCTCATCGGGGATGGAGATGTTAAATTCCTTCTCGAACTCCATAATCAACTCAACGGTATCTAAAGAATCTGCACCGAGGTCGTTAGTGAAAGACGCTTCATTGGTAACTTCCGCCTCGTCTACTCCTAACTTATCAACGATGATTTTCTTAACTCTTGTTGCGATGTCTGACATTGTAAAAAGTTTTTGTTACAGCCGCAAAAATATACTTTTTGTCAAATAAGCAATGTTTTCACCCATTTTTGTTTTCACATCCGTTTTTTCGCTATTTGCCCAAAATCGGCTTTTAGGCACATTTTTAGCAAAATGATCATTATCTTGTAAAACTTAGTCCTGCTATGCCATTAAAACTCATTGACCATAACAGCAAAGAATACCGCCAAATGGTTGACCTGCGCTACCAGTTGCTGCGCAAACCCCTGGGCCTCATTTTCACGGAAGAAGAGCTGGAAAGGGAAAAAAATGATATCCTGATCGGTTGTTTTGAAGACGAAAAGCTGGAAGCCTGCTGTATTTTAACCCAAACCGCCCCAAAAACCGTCCGTTTACGCCAGATGGCAGTCAGCCCCGTACTCCAGGGAAAGGGCATAGGGCGGGTACTGATGGTTTTTGCAGAAAACATTGCCCGCGACCGGGGCTACCGCCGCCTTACCATGCACGCCCGGAAAACTGCTATCGGCTTCTACGAAAAACTGGGCTACAAAACCCAGGGGGAGGAATTCCAGGAAGTAACTATTCCGCATTTTGAAATGGATAAGGAATTGTAGGAATAATCACCCCAGCTTCCTTCCCAATAACCCCCTCAACTCATGCCTGAACTCATCGCCCATACCATCTTTGGGTACCAGGAAAAAGGAACGGGCATCGAAGTAAAGGTGAAAAAAATGGGGGCTTTCGAAAAATTTGCTGAACTGGCTCCATTGCCATAACACATACCCACGCTCACTTTCCAGTCGAACGTCTGTTTCCCTGAAATCAATGATGAACGATTCGCGGAAAGTTGATGATCTTTTATAAATACTATTGGGCAAAAAATACCAGAAAGAAGCCATTAACACTAACCAGATCACCGAACCCAGCAGAAAAGGCTCGGGCCTGATCTTTTTAGCATAGAAGAGAATGGCCGATACAATGGCAAATACATTCACCAATATCACCAGCACCCTGATCTCCTGTTTCTGTACAAAATGATAGCGCAACGCTTGTATCACCTTTCTTTTATCATAAGAAAAACTGTACTGCATAAAATGGAATTGCAGCAAATGTAGAAAAATAAAAAGCCTGATGTATACGCTATTGAAAATGTTTGATGCGCCAATGTTTCACTTATTCAGTAAAAGAGCGGCGCAGTTGTTCAATAGTTTTTCTGTCAAGTCTTGTTTTTCCTGTTGCTATCACCACACGATAACGGAAAACCACTGTTTGTCCTTTCTTCAAATGAAAATTGAGGTTTTCCTTTCCTTCGGAGAATACTTTTTGTCCCAATGGATTCGCCGCAAACAGCCCGTAATTGCGGGCATGCCAGTAAGTAGGATAACCTGGATTTTTCGGATGGTCTATAATGGCAATACTGATGGTATCATTTCCCTTCCTGCCATATAACATACACCATTCTCCCCTTGTACCCCAGGCTGCATCGCCTTCTTTTCCTGCCGACGTAAGGTAATTTCCCGTTACTGTTGCATCTTTCGCTGCCATTACCCTGGTAATATTCCCTTGTGCGTCTTTGTATTCTTTTGTTTGTGTGATGGGCAGCTCCAGCTCATGCGCCACCCGCAATCCCAGCACCCCATCCTTGGCATCGGGAAAAGCCACATCCTGTTCAGCTTTCAGCTCTGTGACCCTGTCGATGATTCGTTCATTGTTTTCCTGGCCGAAGAAGTAAGTAGTTTTTTCATTCAGCAATACAACCTGTTGCTGGTTCACCCAGTTCGCCGTGTATACCAGCTTTCCCTGTTCACCACTTTCTGCTGTAAGGATTCCGGTGGTTTTGATCCATCCATAATTCTTTTTCTTATCGGCAGCAATTGCATAAGAATTGTTCCAGAAATCGAGTCCGTTCACCCGCTCATAATTGAACCACAAGCCTATATGATGTGGATGATCGGTGGGGTCATTGGGCTGTGGCTGCCAGGGAAAGCCCCTGGTAATGGCTTCTCCATTGCCGGCATAAATGGGGTAAAGCACCGGCTTCTCAAGGGTATCGGTATAAACAAAACTGGTAAATGGTTTCCCATTCACAGTAATTGTCACTTTGTGTTTGGATGTGTCGGGTATCACAGCAACAGTTGTCTGGCGTGATTGTGCATTCACCTGGCACAGTACCGACAGGAAAAGAGCCAGTCCGCATGAAACAGTGAATAACTTATGCATAATATGGTATTGAATAAGTTTACGCCTGAATGGGTTTGTTATGCTTACCCATAAGCAAATGCATGGCCAGCCATGCCACTACATATGCCGAACCGCATACGGCAAACATGATATAATAGGCTGTTTCAATCTTTCCAATGGCGCGGTAATGTACAAACATACTCTTTTGTACCAGCCATGATAATGCAATACCCCCCAATGCCCCGAACATGCCGCCGATACCGGTAACGGAACCCGTTGCTCTTTTAGGGAACATATCACTTACTGTAGTAAAAATATTAGCGCTCCAGGCCTGGTGCGCTGCGGCCGCCACGCCAATGACCAGTACGGCATACCACATATTGATGCTTCCCAATAGCTGCGCCGATACAATAGGTATTACACACAAGGCAAAAAACAACATGGATATTTTCCTCGCACGGAATACCGGCCAGTTTTTCCTGATGAGCCAGAGCGGTATCCATCCTCCGCCCACACTACCGATGGTGGATATGGTATATACCACTGCCACCGGCAAAGCTATCTGCGTAGCGGATAAATGGTATTGACTCTGGAGGAAATCGGGCAGCCAGAATAAATAAAACCACCAGATAGGGTCAGTAAGCAATTTACCCAATGCAAATGCCCATGTTTGCCGGTAGCCCAACAGCCTACCCCAGGAAAGTTTGGGACCATTGTCTTCTGTTTCGGTTGCAGGCTGCTCATCAACATCACTGTGGATATACGCATATTCTGCCTGCGATAATTTTTTATGCTTTTTGGGCACTTCGTATAAAATGAACCAAAAGATCAGCCACACAAAACCAAGCAGCCCCGTAAGAATGAATGCCCATTGCCAACCCCATTCTGCTGCAATGAAAGGAACCGTCAGTGGCGCCACGATAGCTCCGAAATTGGTACCCGAATTAAAAATACCCGTAGCCAATGCCCTTTCTTTTTTGGGGAACCATTCAGCCACACTTTTAATAGCAGCGGGAAAATTACCGGCTTCCGTAACACCCAGTGCAGATCGTACCACGGCAAAACTGAACACACTGTTGGCAAACGCATGACATACGGCTGCAAGACTCCACAACCCCGTTGCAAGCGCATAACCAATCTTGGTACCCAGCTTGTCTACCAGTCTGCCCGCACCCAGTAAACCAAAAGCATAAAACAATTTGAATGCTATTTCAATATTGGTATAATCGCCATCATCCCAATGCAGTTGTGCAGACAAGGTCGATTTCAGCAGGCTGATCACCTGCCGGTCGAGGTAATTGATGGTAGTAGCAAAAAAAATGAGTGAACAAATGGTCCACCTGTATTTTCCTATTGGGTTGGTTGATGACATGATCAGGCTTTGATGGATTGAATGGTGATTAATACCTGTTTGGTCAATGCAGTGATCTGCGCATAGTCTTTGGCTTCCAGTAGCGCTTTGGTAATGAGTTTACTTCCCATACCCACTGCACATACTCCTGCTTTGAACCAGCCGCCGATATTTTCTTTGTCCAGCTCCACACCTCCTGTGGGCATGAACAGAAGATCGGGGAACAATTCTTTGATGGCCGATAAAAATGTCGTACCCAGCATATTTCCCGGGAATAGTTTGATCATGCGGGCGCCCAGGTTTTCAGCGCTGATGATCTCGGAAGGTGTCATGCAGCCCGGTACCCAAAGTAATTCGTGTTTGTCAGCCGCAGCAGCAACCGAAGGAACCAGACCAGGGCAAATGATATAGTCTGCTCCCGCATCAATGAAAGTACTTGCCATTTCACCATTTTTAATGGTGCCTATTCCCAGGTACATTCCTTTTAATTCAGTATCGCATAATTTCCGCATGGCTGCGAAATTCCTGAGGGCCGTTTCGCCACGGTTGGTATATTCTACTGCCCTGATGCCGGCTTCGTATAAAGCTTTCAATACATGGAGACTCACTTCAACATCTTTGTTGAAATACAATGGCAATACCCCTTGTTCGGGTATCAGTTGCAGGAGGTGATCCTTCTTTTTCATATGGCTGCTTATTGGGCAACAAGTTTATTGGAAATACAGTGATTTAAAGTCTTTTTTCTTCGCAAACGTTTGCGAAATTTTTGTCGTAAAACCCGCATCCAATCTTTCTTCTTACCAAATAAATAAAGAAATTTGAACAGTTTTCTTTCTAAACATACAACAGATTGCCAAACCTTTCTTCATTTATTTCAATTTACCAACATGCCAAAAAAAGTAGTTACCCTGGGAGAGATCATGCTTCGTTTATCCACTCCCGGTTTTGAGCGTTTTGTGCAGGCCGACAGCCTTGATGTTACATATGGTGGTGGTGAAGCGAATGTTGCTGTTGCCATTTGCAATTACGGTCTTAACGGCACTTTTGTTTCCAAAGTACCCGATAACCCCTTAGGCCAGGCTGCCATCAATCATATCCGCCGTTATGGTGTAGATACCCAATTCATTGCCCGCGGTGGCAAACGCCTTGGCATCTATTTTCTTGAAACCGGTGCATCCATGCGCGCTTCCCAGGTTGTGTACGACCGGACCGGCGCTTCTATTTCAGAAGTGGAGATCAATGAGTTTGATTTTGACAGGATATTTGAAGGGGCCGACTGGTTCCATACTACCGGCATTACTCCTGCCATCAGCGATAAAGCAGCCGCTTTAACCGAAGCCGCACTCAAAGCCGCCAAAGCAAAAGGCATTACTACCAGCATCGATCTCAACTACAGAAAAAAACTATGGAGCAAAGAAAAAGCAAGAGAGGTAATGACAAAACTCTGCCAGTATGTAGATGTTTGCATCGGTAACGAAGAAGATGCCGAAACCACCCTGGGCTTCGTGAGCAAAGGCACCGATGTTACCAAGGGCGAACTGAACCTGGATGGCTATAAAGACGTGTTCCAGCAAATGAAAGCGAAATTCGGTTTTAAATACATCGCTTCTACATTAAGAGAAAGCCACAGCGCATCGGATAATGGCTGGAGTGCCCTGGTATATGATGGCAAAGAGTTTTATCATACCAAACAATATGAAGTGCGCATCGTAGACCGTGTAGGCAGCGGCGATTCATTTGCAAGCGGTTTTATATTCGGATTGGTAACCGGCATGCCCATGAAGGAAGCAGCGGAATTCGGTGTAGCAGCTTCTGCACTGAAACATACCATTCCCGGCGATATCAACCACGCTACCCTGAATGAAGTAAAAGAACTCATGAAAGGCGATGGCTCCGGAAGGGTACAACGTTAATATAACGGCAAAACAGGTCCCATGATCATAGACAGCTTAACAAGTGCAGGAAAATACACCTCCCTTCACCCGCTTTTTGCCAAGGCATTCGAATATATTGGTCAGCAAAACCTCGCCCTGCTCGAACCCGGCAAGTTCGAAATAGAAGGCAATAACCTTAAAGCCATTGTCTCAGACAAGCAGGGTATGAGTGCAGCAGAGTCCATTGCCAAATTCGAATGCCACAACAAACACATCGACATACAGGTATGCATCAGCGGTCGCGAAAAGATCGGCTGGAAACCAAGAACAGCCTGCATTGCACAAAACGGAGCATACAACGAAGAAAAAGATGTGGTCTTCTACAACGATGCCCCCGATACCTATTTTGAATTAACCGGCGGCCAGTTCGCCATCTTCTATCCCGAAGATGTACATGCGCCCATGATTGGAGAAGGGATAATCAAGAAGCTCGTGATTAAAGTAAGGTTATGATTTATGATTTGGAAAACTCACCAATAAAATCAGAAATTAAAAAATGTATTTAGTGCTGAGAAAATTCGACTCATGTGTTTCCACGATCTCGTTTACCAGGTGCTTATTACCCTCCGTCAGCTTCGCAGCTACCAGTGAACGGATAGAGAATGCACGCAGTGCATCGAATACAGACAAAGTTCCTTCGGCGCTGTCTTTTCTGCCGGTGAAGGGGAAGCTGTCCGGACCGCGCTGGCACTGGCAATTGATGTTTACCCGGCTCACCTGGTTTACCAAAGGATCTATCAGTGAAGCCAGCTCTTTACTGTCGTTACTGAAAATACTCACCTGCTGCCCGTGCGTGGAATCGATGAGGTATTGAATCGGTTCTTCCAGGCTGTCGAAAGGGACTACGGGTATCAGCGGGCCGAATTGTTCTTCGCGGTACAATTTCATATCCTGGTTCACCGGATACAATACTGCCGGGTATACAAAAGATTCCACTGTTGTTCCGCCGTTCTCATTCATCACTTTTGCTCCATGTTTTTCTGCATCTGTAATACATTCCTGCAGGTAAGCAGGCTTTTGCGGCTCAGGTAAGGGCGTCAATGCTACTCCCGCTTCCCAGGGCATACCGAATTTCAGCTTGCCAATTGCTTCAGAAAGCTGCTGTACAAAAGCACTGGCAATGCTCCGGTGAACAAATACGATCTTCAATGCCGTGCAACGTTGTCCGTTGAAAGAAAGGCTCCCCAATACCGTTTCCTGTACAGCCAGTTTGAGATCGGCATCTTTGGTAATGATCGCTGCATTTTTGGCATCCAGTCCCAATATGGCACGCAAACGGTTTACTTTCGGATGCAGTTTTTTCAATTCATTGGCCACCCTGCTGGAACCGATCAGGGTCAGCACATTGATCTTGCCCGATTTCATCAGTCCCGGTACAATGGTATTGCCCCTTCCGTAAATGGTATTTACTACACCCTTGGGAAAACATTCTTTAAACGCATTCAACAAAGGGTAATGCAATAAAGTTCCGTGCTTGGGGGGCTTGAACAAGAGGGTATTGCCCATGATGATGGCAGGGATCAATGTGGTGAAGGTTTCGTTCAGCGGGTAGTTAAAAGGCCCCATGCAAAGCACCACACCCAATGGCGAACGGCGTATCTGCGCTACAATGCCCTGTTCTATTGTGAAACGCGATGAATCCCTGTCTACGTCTTTCAAAGCATCAATCGTAGCATAAATATATTCGATGGTGCGGTCAAACTCTTTTACCGAATCGGCGTAGGACTTACCAATCTCCCACATGATCAGCTTTACTACAATGGATTTTTGTTCCATCATTTTGCTGATGAACTTTTCCACGCATTGTATGCGGTCAGCCACACTCATGGTTGGCCACTGGCCGCGGCCATTGTTGTAAGCAGCCACGGCTGCATCAAGCGCTTCGTATGCTTCTTTTTCAGTACAAACAGGATAAGTGCCGATCAGTTTTCTTTGCAGTCCGGCTGCAGTTTTTACACAAACAGGCGAATACACTTCATGTACCTCTCCATCCCATTTTTTCATTTCACCATTGCTCAGGTACGATCGCTGGTGAATTTCCTCCAGCAGCTTGTAATCTTCCGGAATGGCTTCTTCGTTTACGAAAATGTTTTCCAGTTGCTCTTTAAAACTCATTTCATTCAGGGGGTTCTGGTTCAAAAAATTCATGGCTGGCTGGGAGTGACCGACTGCCAACCGAAATACGAACGTGCATTGCGGTAGCAGATGTCCTGGATAACAGTTCCCACCCAGTCAATATCGCCGGGAAGTTCGCCATTTTCAATTTCTTCGCCAAACAGGTTGCAAAGCAGTCTCCTGAAATATTCATGCCGCGGATACGATAAAAAGCTCCGCGAATCGGTAAGCATGCCAATGAAACGACTGATCAAACCCATATTGGATAAAGCATTCATCTGCCTGATCATGCCGTCTTTCTGATCAAGGAACCACCATCCTGATCCGAATTGTATTTTCCCGGCCGTTGACCCATCGTTAAAATTGCCGGTCATAGTGGCCATGAGTTCATTGTCTGCTGGATTAAGGTTATAAATGATGGTTTTAGCCAGTTTATTGCCACTGTCCAGCTTATTCAGGAAAGATGACAAAGCCCTTCCCTGCGAATAATCTCCAATGGAATCCCAGCCGGTATCTGGCCCCAATTGTTGCAATTTGCGTGAATTATTGTTGCGCATGGCGCCGAGGTGGAATTGCTGCACCCATCCCTTTTCCCAGTCCCACTCTGCAAAATGCACCAGCATGGCCGATTTGAATTTACGTTCTTCAATTTCATTCAGTTGTTTACCACCATGCACTTTATTGAAAATATTGTCTATTTCTGTGTCGGTATATGCTTCTGCATAGATCTCTTCCAACCCGTGATCAGAAACACTGCATCCAGCCGAGGCAAAGAAATCATGTCTTTTTTTCAGTGCGAGCAGAAAATCGTCAAGAGAAGAAATGGAGGTATTGCTCACTGCTTCCAGTTTTTTCACATACTGGTTGAAAATGGTCACATTTCCCGCATTCATGGCCTGATCGGGGCGGAATGCAGGCAGGATAGGTATTTCAAATCCTTCCTGTTTTAATTGCAAATGATATTCCAGCGAGTCTGTCGGATCATCGGTAGTGCATACCAGTTTTACATTCATCCTGCGCAACAGGTTGCGGACAGAATACTCTTTTGTCTGGAGCAATGCCGTACAGGTATCATAAATTTTACCGGCTGAGGCAGGGTTCAGCACATCATATATACCAAAATAGCGTTGCAGCTCCAGGTGGGTCCAGTGATACAAAGGGTTGCGCAGGGTATAGGGAACCGTAGCGGCCCATTGATCAAATTTTTCCCGGTCACTCTTATTGCCGGTGCAATAACTCTCATCCACACCATTGGTTCTCATGGCACGCCATTTATAATGATCGCCATACAACCATACTTTGGTAAGGTTCTCAAACTGCAGGTCTGCCGCTATCTGCTGCTGTGGCAGATGGCAGTGGTAGTCGATCACAGGCATCGGTTTGGCATACTCATGGTACAGCCGCTCCGCTGTTTTGTTCATCAACAAAAAATTTTCATCCAAAAATTTTCTCATGCTATGACTTTATTTGCTATTCAATTTTTCCCTGCCCGGAACGATAGGGCCCATTCGGCTATATCAGTTGCCGCTTCATAATTCTGGTAGTCCGCCGGCAGTCTCTTTCCATCGGTATATTCATTGTATACCCAGGGATCGCCCACGGCAAACACCGCCCCCCTGCCATACCGGGCAACAGCAACAATATTATTGCCCTTGTGCTTCACAATCACCTGCGCGGGTGCATTAACAGTAAGTGTAGAAATATCTTTGAGATAAACCTGCCTGGCCCGCTTAAAAACAGGATTGCCGGCATCGATCATGATCCTGCCCATGTCGTATTGTTTGCCCGTTACATGGTTTTCGCTGTTCTCATTGAACTGTATCCCGAAATGAATCGCCAGTTGATTAAGGTGACTGAATTCTGCATTACCGGTATCATTACCCATCAATATCAATACACCACCATTTTTTACCCAGTTGGTAATGACTTTGATATCAGCCGCTTCAATATAATGGGGATGAGGATTTTCCCTGGGAATATCCGGGTCTACAATGATGTATACATCTGCTTTCTGAAGGTTTCGGTTATCAGGTGCAGTGGCTAAGGAATCTGTACGGGCGCCCATGCTGCGGAATATGTTTCCCCACAAAGAAAACCCTGTATTTTCCTGGTCTTCCCATGTATAATGAAAACGGACCGCCTTCCCCTCTTTGTCGTTCTTCCGTTCATTGTTGAAATAATAATCCAGCAATACAGTTTTCCCTTTACCAGTTCCAGGTTTTTCTTTTGCCGGCTGCGCATTTGCAACGGTCCCTGCCATACAGGCAAGCAGAAAGATTTGTACAGCGGTAATCGTCTTTTTCATCTGATGATCGATGGGTTTGGCTATCGCAACAACAAGTCTACTAAGTTATTGCGATAGCCCGACATTTGACCATTGCTTTTTCTCCGCAAACGTTACCGGTACAAAACCATTCTGTTTAAAACCGGATACTCATACCGATGTTCACACTGTAATCTGCAAAAGCTGCATCACCCTGTGCATACACACCCGTTATATCTGTCCTGATCATATCCGGTACACTCTGTGTGCGGTCTCTTTTAACTGCGACCGGCACATAAGCGTATACATTTATTTTTTTAAAAGCGTAACTAACGCCTGGTTCAACCGATACCACATATCCCGGCCTCCTGAAACCATTGCTGCCACCGATCAGGTCATGCGCCGGAACACATTCTCTTCGGATGCCACCCGATACAGTAAGCCTTTTCAACATAATATTGGCGCCAACCCTGTACATATATTGATCGGGCACACTCATTACATCGCTTCCATAGGCAACAGCGGCCGCACTGGGCGTGCCTCCTCTTGCAGTAGATACGCCATTCTGTTCCCTTGGGCTGATGAGGTAATAAAAATTGCCGTAAAGGTTAACAAGATGCGATAAATTATAGTAAGCGTTCAGTTCAGTAGTAAATCCGGTACCGCCATCTCCCAGCTGGATGGATTGATCTACCGGTCCGTATACCGTTATACCTGGCGTAGCCGTATAGAATTTATCCTGGTATTTGTAATCGCCTGTAGGCAATTTAATGCCCAGCCCGGCCTGTACATTGAACCTCCGGTGTTGAGAAGGATCCAGTATCCATGCATAAGCAGTAAACCTCACATCACCCAAACCAAAGGATCTGGTGCTATGCCTTTCTTTGCCTCCATGTTCATATAAGGATGAACGTTCATTATAAAGTATGGGCATATTGAATGCCAGCGACCATCTTTTATTGAGTATCCTTGTGAGTGAGAGATCCAGTGCATAAGAATGGTTGATCACTTCCGTACCATTCTCTATGCGTTGTTTTTGTTCCTGCGTTCCTACAAAATGGCGGAACGATTTGAAATAGCGGTTATTGGCATTGAACAGCCACTTGCTTTCAGTCGTATCTGCCCCCGTATGTTCCATCATACAAAGGCCTCCGATGCTGCGGATGGCTACGCATCCCTGTGAAGACGCCTGTGTGGATGCCAGCAATACGCTGAGCATGAATATGAATATTGGTTTCACGTTCAGTAGTTTAGGTTGTTGATAATGACCGGGCAGACTTATTTCTTCATTTTCAGACGGTCTGTCACCAGTTGTCCTACCAGCCTGCCATACTTCGTACTGGCAATGCAGGAATTGTGGAAATGGATGCCTCCGTAGAAACGAGCCCAGTTGTTCTCTTCAGCCGCGTCGCGGAATGATTTGAATGAACGGTTGGCGATACCAAATTCCAGTTCAGTAGAATCGGTATAAGCGAAATTGTCGCCAAATACACTCGTCAGCGCTTCTGCAGCTGAAGAAGAAATGGTGGAATGTCCGCAAGTATATTCGGGAAAGGCAGGTGTTTGCAAGTAAGGACGCCAATTGGCGTCGAAATATTTATTGATCACCGTTTCAGGTCTTACCGTATTATACTTGTATTTGGCATCCCAGCACTGTATGAACGCATCGAACAAGGCAATGCTGGTCTTGGCAAAAGCGCAAACAGTAGTGGCAAAATCCGCTTTGGCAGTTTGAGCCGCAATTCCTGTGATACTCATCCAGTGACCGGGTGGTGAGAATTTTTTGGTGCTGAACATCACATGCCCGGATACATTCATTTTAAAAGGGTTGTCATCCCAGAAAGCAGCAATATGTTTTTGCTCATCATTCAAACTGTCTCCTGCCTGTTTCACCATCATCACATTACGATAATACTCACTGCTCTTGTTTTTGATATCAAACTTAGGCGGCTGAACCGGCCGGAACTGGTTGGCACTGTCGAGCACCATGGTGCGTATTTCAAACCAGTGCGGTTCTGCAGCCTGGGCATACATGGGTGGTGTGGGTACCCATCGCCCCGGGGTATCAATTACCGTATATTTTTCTGCGCTTCTTGTCCGGGCATAATGATCTCCCTTACTCCAGGCTAAAATGGCATCGCCTATTTCCTGGGCATACGCTTCGGAGTTCTTACGCACTTCCTTCGGCATACCATGATCCTTTGCCATCTTTTTCAGGCTGTCTACATACAGCTGCATACTGCCTTCGGGGAAAGTTACCGCCTCTCCCACCTTGCAATATGCCAGCAAAGCCGCATAAGGAAAATCAATTTCTTTTCCGGCACCCGGCCCGGGAACTGTTTTCAATTCTTTGAGCTGCCCGGCGAGTGTCTGGTATTGACCGGGCATACCGGCAGCCATGACTTCATAACCGGCAATAGCAGCATACGCATAATTACGTGATGCCACAACCGGATTAAAATTGTTACCCATCACCACATTGTTCAATTCATACACGGTTCTGGAATACAGGTTGGGGTTGTGGAAGATGGATTGATAATCTTTCGGCTGATTACAGGCCGCGAGAATGACCGCCGCAACAGCCATGCAAATAATTTGTCTCATAATAAAATTCGGATGGTTAAGATGTAACATCTCCCTGCCGGGGAGATGTTACGTTGCTTAATAACTTTTGCTTTGGTATAAAACCAATGATTAAGCATTATCCGGCGGCTGTTCCGCTACCGGCAAAAAGCATTGCATCAATCCGGCAGAACGGTCTGTAAAATGAGATATAGATGAGGAGTTGAACGGACAGAATTGCCATTCATTATCCTGGTTGAAATATTCAATGGTAAGAAACTTAAAGGCCAGTGAATTATTACCATGTTTTTTGGCTCCCTGCGAAGCATGCATCAAATCATAAGCCAGTTTGAAAAATTCGTCCCTGGCATTCTGGATACCTGTTTTGATGGTATTGGGAATGCAGGCCAGTTCAAGCGAGTCTTTGTAAAACCGGCGCTTGACATAACTATAGTTCACCCCGTTGATCACAATATTCCCGTCTACCCTTTCAAAAGTTTCTGAACTGGCGCCATAGGGTAAAGGTGCCGCTATTTTGAGGTATACCAGGTCCTGCTCGCTGTAATCACTTTTGTCCAGCTGAGCCTGTAACTGCAGATCTGACCTTGCTTCCAGGTAATCTGTCAGCAAACGATGACCGCCCCAGTTGAACACCAGCATGACAAGCAGCAGTATGGCAACAATCTTTTTCACTATGTGTAAATGTAACACTATTTATTTTACCATATAGGTTTTCTTTTCCGGGCCAACCCCTTTAATGGTAAGGCTTTTCCAGCTTTTGGGCAGACGGGAAGACAATTGTTTAATCCCTGTGGCGCTGATGTCCAGTCCCCCGAATCCCATCAAAACACTTTGTATAATACCGCCGGCACCTGTAGCAAAATAGGGATTGGTGCCGCCCCTGGTTTCAGCCAGCACACGAAAAGGCGGGTTCAGGTTGGGGAGATAAGCGTCTTTGAAAAAATGATAAGCTTTTTCTCCATCGCCCAGCCGGGCATACAATAAAGTAAATATGGCTTGCGTCATGGCCGGCGTACCCTGCTCCGGCACCCTTGTTTCATAATACTCGAGATCTTTCCGAATTTGCCGTACATCTGTCACTTCCTTCAGCGGGTAAGCGAGTAGGTTCACATCTGCCTGCTTAATTCCCTCACCATGATAAGCGGCATGTTCCTGGGTTACACCGTTGTCCATCTTAAGAATGGGAATATTATCGGATACCTGCTTCCAGTCAGCATTGGCCTGTATACCCAACACCTTCGCAGCTTCCGCAGCATATTGCAGGTTCGCTTTGGCAGCGGCATTGGTCCATGCATTATTGTCTACATTTTCCGCCCATTCATCTGCTGCCACTACATTTTTGATCTCGTATTTACCCGTACCATTCCTTTCAACCCGGCTTGCCCAAAAATCGGCAGTCTCTTTCAATATGGGCCAGCCCTTTTCCTTCAGCCACTCTTTATCCTGTGTTACACAATAATAATTCCAGGCGGCCATTCCCACGCAGGCAGTAATATGGTGTTCAAAAGGTCCACTCAAAGCCCATACCGGTGTTTCTTCCACTCCGCTCGCCGCACTTTCCCAGGGGAACATAGCGCCTTTGTATCCATGATTGAAAGCATTACGCCGTGCAGCTTCCAGTCGCCTGTAACGATATTCCACCAGGCTCCTGGCCATTTCAGGATGCAAGACCAGTATGGAAGGATACATCCACAATTCAGTGTCCCAGAAAACATGGCCGTTATAACCCAGTCCCGATAAACCCATGGGCGAGGGACTCAAATCGGTCCCCTCTCTTACAAATGAATAGAGGTGATAAAGCATACTGTGAATGTCCTGCTGCGCCTGCGTATCTCCTTCCACTTCTATATCACTCTGCCACAAAGCATCCCAGGCTTTGTTATGAAATCCGATGAGCCGGTCCCTTCCTTCCAGCTTGGCAAAAATGGTCATGCGCTCCGCCTCGTTCAACGGATCATCGTGATGGGCTGAAGTAATGGAAGTTCCTACAATAGAAAAACGATAAGTTTCCCCTGCTTTGATCTGCCTGCTGAATTTGATCAGGTGCATATTGTTATCCCACATTTCATGGATCACCCTGGGCTCATGTCCGTGTGTTTCATTGAAAAGAAAACTATTGGAAGCGCACATGAGCAGTTTGCCGGTAGGACTTTTAGCCGTTGAAGTCAATAACCCGATGACCACATGCGGCCGGTCGATCTCGTTGTAATAATTTTGTACTTCTTTCAACGCATCAGGCGCTTCCATCACGCTGGCGCTGGTAATGTTAATGTCTTTTTTTGCAGTAATGGTAATGTCCATCAATACCGTAAAAGGTAAATGTCGCAGGGAATAATAAGTATAAGAGATATTGGCTTTGTCTGCATAACTGAAACTGGTATTAAAACCCGCATGCCGCATATCCAGCTCCTGGCGCATATTTTGTGCGTCCGCTGCACCAATACGATGACCATCAATATCCATCTGCATGTTCAAGAGGTTGAAGCTTCGCAGGAAATTACTCACCCTTCCCCTCCCATACAGATCGTAAGCGCCGGCCAATACCACATCCTTAACTTTAAACGGTTCGGCCGAAGAAACAATACCGATCATTCCGTTGGCAACCGATACACCATAATAAGAAGTCGGTTCTATTTTGTTGGCTGTTATTTTCCAGGCATCCACCGGCTGGCCTGTAATGCTTGCCATATAACAACCCAAAAACAAAAGCGTCAATAATACTACACGGCGTTTCATACTGTTTCAATCTGGTTGAATGAAAAATATTTGCAATCGATAAAGATTTCCTGCAAAAGATAGCAATTTTAGCGGATTATCATGATTTTATGCCTATCTTCTGCAAGCAAATCGATTGCATTCACAATGCGTTTGCACCCTGCACCGTCTAATGTAATAAATGATGAAACGTTTACTGTTCTATGTTGCTTTGCCTTTCTTTTTCTTCTCGTGCAAACAAAAACAATCCCTGTTCCGTGAGATAGATCCTGAGAAAAGTGGCATCCATTTTAATAACCTCATTGTGGAAAACGATACGCTGAACGCGATGAACTATGAATACATCTACAACGGAGGCGGTGTAGGCGTGGGTGATTTTAACAATGATGGTCTGCCTGATATTTATTTTACCGGTAACAGGGTTCCCAATAAATTATACCTCAACAGAGGAGGAATGAAATTTGAAGACGTAACAGATGCCGCCGGAGTGGGTGGTAACCAGAAATGGTGCAAAGGCGTAAGTGTGATTGATATTAATAATGACGGCCTGCCGGACATATATGTATGCGCTTCTGTGTTGCTTCCTGCATCTGAAAGAAAGAACCTGTTGTACATCAACCAGGGCGTTGATAAAAAAACCGGCATTCCCGTTTTCAAAGAACAAGCGGCGGAATACGGACTGGCCGACTCTGCCGGCACGCAAATGGCGGCTTTTTTCGATTACGACAACGATGGCGATCTCGATGTGTATTTACTGGTGAATGAGCTGGACGGAACCTATCCCAATGAATTCCGGCCAATCAGAAAAGATGGCAGCTGGCCCAATACCGATAAATTATTGCGCAACGACTGGAACGATAGTCTGAAACATCCCGTATTTACCGATGTCTCAAAACAGGCGGGCATTCTCATCGAAGGATATGGCCTGGGCGTGAACATTACCGATATCAATAACGATGGATGGAAAGATATTTACGTAAGCAACGATTATCTTTCCAATAACCATTTATACATCAATAATAAAAACGGCACATTCACCGACAGAAGCGCTGAATATTTCAAGCATACCAGCAAAAATGCCATGGGCAATGATGTTGCCGACATCAACAACGACGGACTGGCCGATATCATTGAAATGGATATGGCGCCTGCAGGCAATTACCGGCTGAAAAAAATGATGAACGATATGTCTTACCAGACCTATCAAAACTTCGCACAGTATGGTTATATGCACCAGTATCCCCGCAATACCTTGCAATTGAACCAGGGGCCGCGGCCACTCGAAGACGGTTCTGCAGGGCCTCCCATCTTCAGTGAGATCGCGTATTATGCGGGCGTTGCGCATACCGACTGGAGCTGGGCGCCCCTGGCAATTGATGCCGATAACGACGGCTACCGGGACCTGCTCATTTCCAACGGGCTGCCAAAAGATATGTCCGATCTCGATTTCATCGCCTACCGGAAATCGCCCATGGCCAATACCCCCCGTTCAGAAATGCTGAAGCAATTGCCTTCTGTTAAGATCAGTAATTATATCTTCCACAACAACGGCGATCTTAGTTTCACCGATAAAACCAAAGAATGGGGATGGGATTTCCCTACTTTTTCTGCCGGCATGGCTTACGCAGATTTTGACGGCGATGGTGATATTGATGTGGTCATCAACAATACCAATATGGTAGCCACTTTGCTCGAGAATACTTTGAACGATCGGAAAGACCATAAAAATAATTTCCTCCGCATACAATTGAGGGGCGATACATTGAACAGGAACGGTCTTGGCGCCATTATCAGAATCTACTATCAGGGCAAGCAACAATTTTATGAATACACACCCTACCGTGGTTATATGTCCAGCGTTGAAAATATTGCCCATTTCGGGCTTGGCAATATTTCACTGGTAGATTCGGCAGTCGTGGTCTGGCCCAATGGAAAAAAACAGGTAATACAACATATTCCTGTTAACCAAACCCTTACTGTCAATATTAAAAATGCCGGTAGCCAGAATATACCGCCAACCACGGCCTCATCGCAAAGTTGGTTTACTGACATAACTGCGAAGACAGGCATTCACTTTCTTTCTTCAGAAGCCGATTTTATCGATTTCAATATACAGCGCCTGATCCCCCATAAATTATCGCAGTACGGTCCGCCTTTAGCCGCCGGAGACCTGAACGGAGATGGCCTGGAAGACCTGCTGATTGGCGGCGGCTCACCCAATTATGCCAGCTTGTTCCTGCAAAAACCAGGTGGCTCTTTCTACAAAAGGAAATTTACTGATACAACCGATCTGAAATACCAGGATGATGGTGGTATCTGTTTGTTCGATGCAGACGGAGATGGAGACCTCGATGTATACATTGCCAGCGGAGGCAGTGAGAACCCGCCCGGTTCCAAAGCATATGCCGATCATTTTTATGTCAACGATGGCAAAGGAAATTTCAAAGAATATCCTTCCGCATTCCCGCTCAATCTTACTGCCAAAAGTTGTGTGAAGGCAATAGATTTCGACGGCGACGGAGACCTGGATCTTTTTGTTGGGGGAAGGGTGCTGCCCGGCAGTTACCCTAGTCCCGTAAGCAGTTATATTTATCGAAACGACAGCAAAGATGGCAAGATCATTTTTACAGATGTTACCAAAGAAGTAGCGCCGGCGTTACAAAATATAGGTATGGTCAGCGATGCCCTCTGGACTGATGTGGACAATGACGGGATGCCCGACCTGGTAATTGTTGGAGAATGGATGCCGGTAACCATTCTCAAAAACAAAGGAGGCAAATTCTCTCCCGTTTCTTCTTCACTGCAAAACACAACAGGCTGGTGGAACAGCATTACTGCTGTTGATATTGACAATGATGGCGATATGGATTATGTGCTCGGGAATTTTGGCACAAATGGTTTCCTGAAGCCTTCACCACAATTCCCTATCAGGGCCTATGCCAAAGATTTTGATAATAATGGAAGTTTTGATGCCGTATTCAGCACTTACCTTCCCTCGGGCATCGATGATGGCGGTATAAAAGAGTATCCCATAGCAAGCCGTGATGAATTCATTAAGGAGATGAGCGTGATGAAAGAACGGTTTCCCAATTATGCATCTTATGCCAGGACCGAGATGAAAGATATATTTACTGAACAGGAACTCAAAGGTGCATTGCAGCTATCGGTCAACAGCTTCCAGTCCTGCTGGATAGAAAACAAGGGAAATTTCAATTTTGTGGTACATCCGCTTCCTCCGCAAGCACAATGGGCTCCCTTGTACGGCATAGCCGTGAATGATTTTGACGGAGATGGCAACATGGATATCCTGTTAAACGGCAATGAATTTTCAATGGCCCCCACACTCGGACGGTACGATGCTTTCAACGGGCTCTTGTTAAAAGGCGACGGAAGGGGCGGATTCACTCCTTTGTCTGCATTAGAAAGTGGTATTTACATACCGGGCAATGGAAAGGCATTGATTCAACTGGTATCCAATAACAAGCTGACTGTTGCGGCTGCACAGAATGCTTCCTGGTTAAAATTCTTTCAGTCACAAAACAAAGCCAATAAGCTCATCCCTTTACAAGCCGGTGACCTATTTGCCATCCTGACACTAAAAGATGGCCGGAGAAGAAAAGAAGAGTTTGCCGGCAGATTCATTCTGATGAACCCTTCCATCCGGTCTGTAGAAATCGTCAATAACAGGAAACAAAAAAGAACCATTACCAATTAAGTCGTTTTCATATGAAAAAAAACCTTGTAAATTTTTCTTTTTTTGTCTCCTGCATGTTTTTACTTCCGGCCTGCCAACAAAAAAATACAGGCAAGCCTATAGATACGAACGACCTGCAGCACCAATGCATACAACGGCTTACAGAAGTAATTGTTCATGATATACTTAGCCCGCCTGTTGCAGGAAGGGTGTATGCTTATAGCAACCTGGCTTATTATGAAGCCATCCGTTTCCGGGAGAAAGAAAGCCGTTCTTTTGCTGCTGCCATGAAAGGGTTTGCTCCCATGCCTGTACCCGAGGCAGGTAAAACATACGATTATGCATTGGCTGCGGTACGGTCTTTTTTCAGGGTGGCAAAAACCCTTTCTTTTTCCAAAGACAGCCTGGCCGTTACAGAAAAAAAATTATTGGCTGCATTCCAAAACAACGGCATGTTGGCAAGCACCTACCAGCTTTCCGTTTCCCTGGGTGATACCATCGCAGGCGTTATTTTGAAAAGGGCTGCCAACGACAATTATAAAAAAACGCGTGGCATGCCCCGGTACAGTGTTTTCAAAGAGCCGGGCAAATGGCAGCAAACGCCGCCCGACTATTCGGATGCCACCGAACCCAACTGGAAACTGATCCAAGCCCTGTTGCTCGATTCAGCTGCACAATTCAAACCGGTTCCGCCACCGCCCTATGATCTGCAAAAAAACAGTCCGTTTTTCCAGGAAGTAATGGAAGTATACACGGTCAATAAAAACCTTACGCCCACACAGGACACCATTGCTCATTATTGGGATGACAACCCTTTTGTTACCCAACACGAGGGGCACTTTACTTTCGCTACCAAAAAAACAACGCCCGGCGGGCACTGGATGGGTATCATTGCCATCCTTGCCAGGCAGACAAAAACAGGTGATGTGAAAACAGCCCGCCTTTATGCGTTGACGGCAGCAGCCATTTTCGACGGGTTTATTTCCTGCTGGGATGAAAAATTCCGCAGTCGCAAGATCAGGCCTATTACCGTTATCAGGGAAAACATAGCGCCCAACTGGAATGCTCTTTTACAAACGCCTTCCTTTCCGGAATATACCAGCGGTCACAGTGTGATCACAGCTGCTGCCGCTACCGTACTGACTTCCGAACTGGGTACCAATATTGCTTTTCATGATACTACGGAGTTGGAATACCTGGGGCTGAGTCGCTCCTTTCTTTCCATCCAGGCAGCTGCCGATGAAGCCGGTATCAGCCGCTTGTATGGAGGCATCCATTTCCGGAGCGCCATCATGGAAGGCAGGAAACAGGGGCAGCAGGTAGGGCAACTATATAATATCGTTTTCAGGCAAAAACAATAGTTTCCTTATTATAACCTATTTTACATGCACAAAACAAGTTGAACTTCTCTTAAATGTTTGTCATGAAAAAATGGGTCCTGGCTCTTTCCCTTCTTTTACTTGCTCTTATTGCTTCCATTTATGTTTTCATTCCAGGTTCACAGCCGTTCAATTATAAAATTGCCATCAGCAGCGCTGAAAACAGTGTATCCAGGATGATCCTGGATAAAGAGAAATGGGCAAAATGGTGGCCGGGTAAAAAAGAGGGAGATCATGTTTACAGCTACAAGGATTACCATTACAATATCTCCAGGATATTCCTCAACAGCTTTACCGTTGTAGTTTTTCACAACTCCGATTCCGTGCAGGGGATGGTGCAGATCCTTCCCTCTGAAACAGATTCCACCCAATTACTGTGGACTTCCCAATTTAATTTTTCTGCCAATCCGTTTACCAGGCTGGCTCAATACCGCCGGTTTTCGGGCATCAAATCCAATATACAGGCGCTACTGGACACAACAAAACTGTTCCTTGAAAAAAAAGAAAACATATATGGCATGCAGATCGTTCAACAGAAGGTTACCGATTCTTCGCTGATCTCCCTGAAAAAAGTTTTTACGCATTATCCCTCAACCGGTGAGATTTATGAAATGATCCTTGCATTGAAAAAATACATCGCAGTAAAAGGAGGTACGGAAGCCAATTACCCCATGCTGAATGTTTACCAGGATGGCCCCGGTTATTTTGAAACCATGGTAGCCATACCCACACAAAAAGACCTGCCCTCCGAAGGTTTGTTCCGGTTGAAAAAAATGGTGTTGGGCAATATCTTAATGGCAGAAGTAAAAGGCGGTCGGGATAAGATTATAAAAGGAGAACAGGAATTAACCAACTATGTACACGATTACCGGAAAACTTCTCCCGCCATTCCTTATCAATCACTGGTGACTGACAGGTCTCTGGAGCCCGATTCCACCCGGTGGGTCACACGCCTGTACTACCCGGTCTTTTTCTAGCCCTGGTCATTTGAATTTCATAACCACCAGGCTGTCGTTGTTCCTGGCCGCAATGAAAGCCGGCTGACCATTGATCTTTATTGGCCTGATATGCCTGGTCTGTCCCTTCAGAACAACACCATTCAATGGCTGACATTCAAACCTGCCGCCACCTTTGTTGATGGCAATGGTTCCATAATCGGCATCATGCCTGCCCAGTTGTATGCTGTTCTCATAATAATTACCTGTCAATAAAATATCCGGCAGATGATCACCGTTCGCATCTACAATCACTGCATCACGGAAAGAACTGAGTTGCGCCTGCCAGGGCAATGCTTCGGTAGTAAATTGCAGGTTCCCTTTGTTTAGCAACACTGCATTGGAAAAATAATCGGCAGAGAACAATTGTGCAGCCTGTAGTTTATCACCCGTAAAAATATCTTTCAGCGAAGCTTTGGCAAAATCGGCTGCATACAGGAATTTCTTTTTAAGAATGGGTATCTGTTTTTGCAACTCATCCTTATTGGCCAGTGGAATCTCTTCCCCGCCTAAATAATAAGTCAATACCTGTTCTTTCGTACCGTTATTATCGAAATCATTGTAATACATTCGAACAGGCTGTTCTTTGCTCGCGCGAAACCGGGAGTTCAACCCAAGATTACCTACCACCAGGTCTGTCTTACCATCCTGGTCAATGTCTACCGGTAGAATAAAATTCCACCAGCCCTTTTTATCTGTCAGTTGTTTGATGGTGAAAGAAGTTTTATGGTTGATGAACGCATAAATACCCGTCCATTCTCCGCAAACGATGAGATCTTTATTACCATCACCATCTATATCTGTCCATATAGCATTCGTTACCATACCAATATTGGCAAGGCCTTTTGCATATTGATCCGTTACATCGGTAAACCGGCCGGCACCATCGTTCAGCAATAAGTAAGAACGGGGTTGCTGTCCGTATTGCCAGGGAACGGCCCTTCCCCCGATAAACAGGTCGGCGTACCCATCGCCATTAAAATCGTAGGGAACAATGCAAGACTGGGTTACATAAATATCGCCAAAAGCATTTTCCAATTTTTTAAAATGCCCTTTGCCATCATTCAGGTATACCCTGGGTTTCAGGTGTACATCTTGTCCGTAATATTCATTGCCGCCGCTGGCTACCACCAGGTCTGTATTACCATCATTGTTTACATCCACAAAGCTGGCATCCACATCTTCATACATGCTGTCGAGCGCTATTGCAGGTTGTTCCAGTTTTGTAAATTTTCCATTTTTTGTTTGCAGGAAAATTGCGCTGTGAAATGTCTTGGACGCTCCAATGAATACATCTTCCAATCCGTCGTGGTTGATATCGGCAACCGCCAGCGCCGGCCCTTCTGTAGATATCATGTGCGGCATCAACGGTTCCCGGTTGAATTCATTGAACGGGTTCTCCTTGTGCAGATAAGCCAAACCTGTTTGGGCCGTAATATCTTCTACCGGCCTGGTTGCATCTTTCCAGTAACCCGTTATCCGGGCATAATCAAATCGGGGCAGCCCTTTTCGGTAGGTAATGGTTTGGTGAGATTGGTCGGTATTGATTTGCTGGAAAGAATTATCCGGCCATATTAAAAAAGCCGAATCAACTTTTGTATCCGCCAGTCCGGCATGCAGGGGTTCTTCCATGCTGGACTGGAATCCCCTGGCGGGATATTTTTCATAAGTCCTGATACCCTTGTTGGCATACAATACCAGTTTGGCGCCTACTGCGTTGATATTAGTGGCAGGTCCCCGTAGTTTTATCGACGTATAGGGTTTGGGTTGCCGGTCATTGCATTTGTTTTCATATACCAGCACGGCATCATCAATATTATTCACCACAATGTCCAGGTCGCCATCGTTGTCCAGGTCGGCATAAACAGCGCCGTTCGAAAAAGTAGGGATATCGTTGGCAATTGAACCCTGTATGTCTTCAAACCGGAGGCTCCCTTTGTTGAGGTAAAATTTATTCCGGATTTTCACTTCCGGGAATTTATCCACCAGTGACATATCTGTCTTATTCAGGTTGTTTGACTTCAGCTTTTGCTGAATTTCTTCCCCAGAAACAAAATTGATGTAGTCAATATCATTCATTCTTTTGGGAATGCCATTGGAAACGAAAAGGTCTTTTAATCCGTCGTTATTGAAATCCATCCAGAGCGGCGCCCAGCTCCAATCAGTGGCATACACGCCTGAATAAAATCCTGTTTCACTGAAATGGTTGTTTCGCCTGTTGTACTGAAGGTTGTTCCGGGCATACTGGTAATTATATCCGAAACCGATCTTATTCTGGAAAATATCATACCCGTCTTCCCCCAGCGATCTTTTTAAAATAGCCGGATCGGAAGGCAGCATATCCATTGAAATGATTTCAGGGAAGCCATCGTTATCAGCGTCAGCTGCATCCACTCCCATGGAAAACTGACTGGTATGCATCAGCTGCCGGCCGCTCAGTTCCGCAAATGTGCCGTCATGCTGGTTGATGTAGAGGTAATCGTTTTCATGAAAGTCGTTCCCCACATACAGATCGGGCCAGCCATCCAGGTTAATATCCGCTACTACTACCCCCAGTCCGTAACTAATCGCCGAACTATTGATCTTGGATTGCACGGTCACATCCGTGAAATGCCCGCCGTCATTCCTGTACATACGGTCTCCCGAAAGCGCATCATAGGTTCCCAGGAAATTGGCCCTTGGCGCATACCTGGCTTCATGATTAACGGCATGGTTCAGCAAAAACATATCCAGGTCACCATCGCCATCGTAATCAAAAAAAAACAGCCTGCGTGCTGAAACCCGAAAAATCCAGTCCGTATTGCGCCGCTTCATCCTGGTAATAAGGAATGCCATTTCTGATTCCTTTGCAGACCAATAGTTGGTTCTTTCCGTTCAGTACACCAAAATGCCCGACACGGCATATATAGATATCCAGTAAACCATCGTTGTTGATGTCTACTACCGATACGCCGGTATTCCATGCTCCATCCTGCGGTATGGCCGCTTCTTTACTCACCTCTTTGAAATGCATATTGCCTTCATTCAGGAACAGCGCGTTATTCCCCTGGTTGGCGGCAAAGAACAGGTCTATTTTCCCGTCGTTGTTAAAATCACCGGCCCCTATTCCCGCTCCGTTGTAATAGTACATGTACTTGAACAGGTTGAATTCCGGTGTGGGATGCATCTGGTTCCTGAAGGTCAATCCCGTTGTTTTCTGGTCAAGCGCGGTAAACAGGGCTTCCTCTTTTTTTGCAGGGTTGCAGGCAAACAGCAATAATACTATTCCCGCTAATTGAACCATGCCAATAGCATGCACATTTCGTTTACTCACTGGCGGAACGGTTTTATTTGATAAAGAACGGGATAATCACTGTTTCGCAGGAAAAGCAGGTTCCTGTTTGTTTTTGTTTTCACTTCCTTGATATCCCTGACCTGACCGGTCAATTCCAGTCCTGATTGGGCATAATCAAGCACTTTAAATTTTTTCTGCCCTTCATTCAGTAATACCAGTCCGTAATTGGCATCCAATCTTCCGAACTGCGGTGGGAAACCAAATTCATTTCCACCTATTACAATATCTGTTTTGCCATCATTGTTGATATCCGTACAAAGAATGGCATTGGCTGAAGAAAACTGCACCGGTGCCGGCATTTTTTCTATGGTAAAATGCATATTGCCATCGTTCCAGGCAATGATGGAACTCTGGTAATTGAAAAGGTTCACCACCGATGACTGGATCAGGTTTGCCGGGAACAGGTCCTGTATGGATTTGGTGGCAAAAGATTCGTGCTTCAGGTTTTGTTTTTTCAGGGAAGGGAGCTGCTCTTCCACATCGTGTTTCAGAAAAACCGTCACGTCTTTCTGGTTAACGGTTTGGGTAAGTATTTTTTCAAGGCTTCCGTTCATGTCGTAATCATTCATCCATAGCTTTACCGGTTCTGCCGGAGCAGGATGCAGGTAACCATTCTCTCCCAGGTTCCCTATGATCAGGTCTTTTTTACCGTCGCCGTTTAAATCGGCAACAGCAATAGAGCGCCACCATCCGAATATGCCCGATAAATTGCTTGTCTTCTCCTGGAAACGATGGTTGGTATAAGAAAAAATCCTTGGCGCCATCCAGTCGCCAACAATGATCAGCTCTCCTTTACCATCTCCATCGATATCGGCCCATACCGCATCCGTTACCATTCCTATATTGGCTATTTGAGGAGCAATCTCTTTGGTGGCATCCTTAAAGTTTCCCTTACCGTCGTTGATCAGTATCTCGCTGGCCGGACTCACGCCGTAACGATAGGGTATATTCCTGCCGCCCACAAAGAGGTCCAGGTCGCCATCATTGTCAAAATCAAAAGCCAGCACTACAGCCGTATTGCCATTGGTATGCTGGAATGCGCCGGGCACGGCGGTAAAATTGCCCTTGCCATCATTTTTATACAAATGGTTGAGCATAAGATTGCTGTTGGGCAATTGCCTGTCGCCACCTGCACCTACAAACAGGTCCAGGTCGCCATCACCGTCACAATCAAAGAACAGACAGGCAGTGCCTTCTATACCTGCATCGTCTTTGAAAGCCTGTACAGACTTCTTAACGAATTTTCCTCCCGGAGTTTGCAGGTATAGTTGCCCTCCTTTGTTATTCGATCCGCAGATATAAACATCAGGCAGACCATCACCATTCACATCTCCTACAGTTGCCCTGGGTCCTTCTTTGGAAAGCATCAGCGGAATATTCCTTTCTGAATACAATTCAGTGAAGTCATCTTCTTCATGTTTGTCGAAAGAAGTGGGCACAGCTTCCAGTACGGGATGCAATGTTGGCTTTTCAGGCCGATAAACCGTTGGGTTATTGGAAGGCTGTGTAATTGCATGCGTAGTATTGATGGCAAGCTGCCGATAGCTGCTGGTGGTTCTATTCGGCCAGATGATCTCAACCGAATCAATCGCAGTGGCTTTTCCTAATCCAATGATGGCTTTATAATCCACGGAAGACTGGAAGCCGCGGCTGGGAACAATTTCCCGGCTCAACACCTGGTCTCCCATAAATACTTTGATTTTAGCGCCGATGGCAAAAGTATTGCCGGGCAATCCTTTCAAAGAAAAAGCAATATAGTTGTGCTTATTTTTCTCTATACTCAGGTTCTTGTAAATGAATGCTGGCTGGTTAACATTGTTGATCACCAGGTCCAGGTCGCCATCTCCGTCGAGATCACCGTATGCTGCCCCGTTCGAAAAAGACGGTTGTGTAAAACCCCACTGGTCTCCCACATCGTCGAATTTCAATTTGCCTGTGTTCCTGAACACTTTGTTCTTCAAGGGAACAGAAGACATTTTATTGATGATGGCGTCTACTTCATCTTTTTTCCCCGACATCACCATTTTTTTGACAATATCATTGGCAAAAAAATCAATGAAATCCTGGTTGGTCAGGTCATGGTAAATACCATTGGAAATATACAGGTCGGTATATCCGTCGTTATCGGCATCGAACATCAGCGCCCCCCAGCTCCAGTCCGATGCGGGAACGCCGCAGTAATTGGCGATCTCCATGAATTTGCCATTCTTATTGTTCAGCTGAACTGCATTCTGCATGAACTGGTGGTAAAATCCCGATCTTTCCTTGATGCGATACACATCGATATTATCGAATGAGGTGGTGGTCTTTAAACGGAAATTATCATAAGGGAGCATATCGGTAGTGAATATATCGGGATAACCGTCGTTGTTGATGTCGGCCATATCCGCCCCCATTGAAGCCAGGCTGGTATGTTGTACCCTGTCTTCCAGTTCATCTTTGAAGGTTCCATTCTGTTGGTTGATGTACAGGTAATCACGCTCAAAAAAATCGTTCGATACATAGATATCGGGCCAGCCGTCTCCGTTCACATCTCCAACTGTTACTCCCAGTCCAAAACTGATCAGGCTGCCATGTATGCCCGCCTCTTTCGTTACTTCCGTAAATTTTCCGTTGTCGTTCCTGTAAAGATGATCGCCGCCGCCTTTCAGCATATCGGGCACATTCCATTGTTGTGCGGGCAAATCACGCTGGTTGGCGTAGTTCAGGGTATTCACCGGGATGGGACTGTTGTTGATGATGAAGCAGTCCAGGTCGCCATCGCCATCGTAATCAAAGAAAGAAGCCTGCGTGGTATAGCCATCGTTATCCAACCCGTATTCTTTTGCTCTTTCTGTAAAAGTAAGGTCGTGGTTATTGATGAAAAGCTGGTTCCTCCTCAATTCCGGGTCAAGCATATTGCCGGCATTACAGACATAAATATCCAGCCAGCCGTCGTTGTTGATATCAACCAGTACAACACCGGTACTCCATTGTTTTTTTGCCGTAAAACCGGCTCTTTCAGAAACATCTTCAAACTTAAAATTCCCTTTGTTGAGGTAGAGCTTGTTGCTTCCCTGGTTGGCAGTAAAAAAAATATCCGGCAGCCCGTCATTGTTGAGGTCGCCGATGGCAACACCGCCGCCATTATAAAAATTCCTGTAATTGAACACATTGAAACTGCTGTTCTCCGTGAGTTTGTTCTCGAAATGAACGGAGCTGTTTTCAACCAGGCTGAACAATCCGTCTTTTTGTTTTTGGCGACAGGAGAAACAGGATACAACAAGGAGGACGAAAATAAACTTGAGGCAACGATTCCGATTCATGTGTAAATATAAAAAAAGGCCATTGCATTAATGGCCTTTCTATTTTATGATCAACGGCTTACGATCAATATCCGAAGTTCTGTTTGAGATTAGGATTAGAAGAAAGCGCTATGTTGGGAATGGGGAATACAACCCTTGAAGGATCAGAAGCTGCGGGCCTTTCTCCAACCGGGTTATTGAATATACCATACCGAATCATATCATTCCTTCTCCAGGTCTCCAGGTAGAGTTCCCTTCCCCTTTCAGCCAATAAACCTGTAAGGTTAACAGAGCTAAGCGCCGGAGCATTCCTGCTGGTACGGATACTATTTACAATATCCAACGGTGCTTCTGCATCAGTACCACCTCTTAAGATCGCTTCTGCTTTCATCAGGCGGGCATCGGCCAAACGAAAGAATACGTATTCGTTCTGGCTGCTCCATCCACCGTTATTGATGGTAGAGGGATCGAGCGGATATTTCACTGTACGGATACCTTTTGTTTCAGAAGAGAAGAACAGGCTTACATCGGATGTAAATACCAGGGGGTTTCCACTCCTGTCTTTCAGGTCCACGATCTGGTTTCCGATCTTACCGCCCTGGGGGCCCCGTATCTGACCTACCAGGAAGCCTACATTGCTTCCCACCTGGTCGGTATAACCGGGCAGCGCCATTCCTTTGCGCATGTCACCATCGTTGAAGCTGTTGTAAAAATCAGCCAGCGTGGTAAATCCATTCCAGCCGCTGGGTGCCTGCGCATAGTGGAAGCCCATGCAGGAAGCCCAAACAACGTTGATACCACCACTGTTCTGACGAACAAAAATGTCTTCGGTTGATTTTGCACCGTTATCCCATTTAAAGTTATCCCAGTAATTGGCTGCGATAGAAAGGTTGGAATTGGCTGCGATGGCATTACAAAGTGTGATCACTTTGTTCATGTCGGCAGCATTGAATGCAAACGGGCCTGCAGGTTTGGTAGGATCCTGTTTGTACACTGCTTTGTTCAGGTAGGCCTTGGCCAGCAGGAACTGGGCTGCTTCCTTCGTAGCCATATTCCTGTTGGTACGGTTGAAGGAAGGCAGGTTAGGAATGATGGATTCCAGTTCACTGATGATGAAATCGATGGCCTGGGAACGGGTATACACATCAGGAATAACCGCGGCAGCAGCTGTCGCAGGCCTGTGTTGTACCTGTCCGAATAAGTCGCACACTACATAAGTGAAATAGGCGCGCAAAAACTTGGCTTCGGCCTGGGTTTGTCCGGTTGCAGTTTCTGCAAGAAGGGTGGTTTGGAATAAAGCACCGTTCAAACCGTTCCAGGTATCATTGATCTGGTTGTGCGAACCATCCCAAGTGTGAAGGTGTAATTTACGCCAGGTTCCGAAGTCATCCCAGTCTGTACCACGTGTGGGTCCCATGATTTCATCAGTGGTATGCTCCTGCATGGCATAGGAGTTCCCCTGACCTAATAATTGGTTCAACTGCTCATACACTTTCGATAAGGAAGAGGGTGCCGGAGCGCCTCCGGAACTGGTGGGTGCTACGGAATTGGGGTCTTTTAGCTTGGTATCCAGTTTGGTACAGGACGTGATTCCCAGTAGTGCCATCAGTGTTACACCGGGAGCTATATAATATTTGAATATATTTTTCATAATGATTGTAGTTTTTCGGTTAATTAAAATCCAACATTAATGCCAAGCGTAACAGTTCTTGGTTTGGGATAACCGGCATAATCAAATCCTCTCGACGGAACACCACTAAGTTGGTGATCGATGTTCACTTCAGGATCCAGGCCTGAGTATTTGGTAATCAATGCCAGGTTTTGTCCCGATGCAGTAACCGTCAGTGATTTAATCACTTTGCTCTTCTTCATATTGAATGAATAACCGATGCTGGCATTGGACAATCTTACAAAATCACCTTTCTCCAGGAAACGGGTAGATACGCTACCCGGGTTGATCGGGTTCTCGGGGCTATTCGCAACTGCATAATTCACGTTGTGAGCTGTCTTGATACTTCCTTTCAGGAACAACGCATTTGCAGTATTGTTGTACTCGTAGAATCCTCTTACGGCATTGAAGAAAATGCTGGCATTCCATCTACCTAAGGTGAAACTGTTGGTCAAACCTGCCAGGAAAGTAGGTAATGCGCTTCCCTGTAACTGGTCTTTACCGCCTGCTGCATACCTGGCATTTCCGTTACCATCAAATCCCTGGAAAGTAGGCATCTTCCAGGTGAATAACGGATACCCATTGGCAAAAGTCTGCGCGTAAGCGCCCGACAGGCCCTGTCCGTTCACCGCACCCGTATTCACGGTTACATTAAACTCCTGGATCCTGTTCTTGATCAGGGTCATATTATAACCGATATCCCAGCTAAACTTATGTCCCTGTATGGCCCTGTAGTTCAGTCCCAGTTCCAAACCCTGGTTTATTACGTATCCTGGAAGGTTCACCCACCAGAAAGCCTGGGCAGAGAAACCACCCGGTGTGGGTGTGTAAAACAGCAGGTCTTTTCTTTTGGTGTAATAATAATCAATGGTACCGGTCAGTCGGTTGTCACGGGTAGCAAAATCCAATCCTACACCGGTAGTGGTAGACTGTTCCCATTTCAGATCAGGGTTACCCTGGTGCAGGAACTGTGTCTCAGGTTGTCCGGAGTTACCAATATAGGTCTGTTGCAGGTTCACGGCATCGTAAGCGCCGATACCGTCCTGGCTACCCAGTTTACCATAGTTGGCGCGGATGCTGAACTCGCTGAATATCTTGCCAAGGCTGTTAGCGGCAAAATCTTCTTTCAGGAGTTTCCATTTGGCCGCAAAGGCAGGGAAATAACCATATTTATTATTGGTACCGAATTTTGAAGAACCATCTGCGCGCATGGTGGCAGTCAATAGGTATTTATCTGCGATAGTATAGTTAATACGACCGAAGAAAGACTGCAGTTCGTATTTGGTATAATCGGGAACAAAATTGTAATAGCTCTTGAACTGGTTATAATTCAGTGCAAAAACGTCTGTAGCTTTTACCACCGGAGTGCTTAGTCCCCAGCCTACCTGTCCTTTGTAATTTGTTTCGGTGCTCTGGTATGAATAACCAACCACAGCATTGATCACTTGGTTGCCGAATGATTTATCATAAGTAAGGGTATGTTCAACCAGTAAGGATTTCAGATCGAGGTTCTGTTTGGTTCCTCTTCCGTTGCCTTCAATCTGGTTTCCGAGGTCTTTACCAAAAACATTGTTGGTACCGCCAAAAGCATTGGTGCTTAAGCGGGGGTCGGCAAAAGACAATCTTTCGCTGGTTGCCTTATCGTATCCAAAAGTCGCTTTGTAAACCAATCCTTTGATGATCTCATAAGAACCACTCACATTGGTCAGGAAGCGATTATTTTTATCATTATCGTTAAAGTAACTGAGCATCTCAGCAGGGTTCCTGTTACCGTCCTTGGGGTCGTAGAAAGTGCCATCGGGGTTATAAATAGGATAAGTAGGGTTGAACGTAATGGCCGCTCCTATCAGGCTTCCCTGGTATCCCGCATTATTGGTCACGGGCGGATATTGGTTTTTAACGTTAGAATAGGTAGCAGTAATATCGAAACGCAATCTATCATCCAGGAATTTCTGCGTTAAGTTGGCCCTTGCAGTCAATCGCTTCATACCACTGTTTTTGATGATGCCCTGGATATCGTCGTAAGAACCACTCAAACGCAAAGAAGTTGACTTATGTGAAAAGCCCCAGCCCAGGTTATAGTTTTGGTTGACCCCTGTGCGGAATATCTGGTCCTGCCAGTTGGTACTGTATCCTTTGTCCACCTGCTGAACAGCTACTGCCGCATCAGCAGGGTTGGTTCCGGCATCAATATTGGCTTTTTTAACCGCCAGTAGAAAGTCCTGTGCGTTCAGCAAATTGTACCTGGAAGCAGGAGTGGAAACGCCGGTAGTTACGCTGGCCTGAAAAGCTCCCATACCTTTGCCGCTCTTGGTAGTAATAATAATAACACCATTCGCACCACGTGAACCATAGATGGCCGCAGAAGAGGCATCTTTTAATACGTTGATGCTTTCAATATCATTGGGGTTGATAAATGAAAGGGGGTTCCGGGGTGAAGAGCTACCTAATGTACTATTATTACCTGTGGTACCTCCGGGACTGATAGGCACACCATCCACCACATATAAGGGCTCTTGGTTGCCCCTGATGGAGGCAGATCCCCTGATGTTGATGGTAGCTGCTGCTCCGGGTTCGCCACTGGCAGGTGTTACAATCACACCGGGTGTGCGGCCTTGCAACAGTTGTTCAGGTGTAGCAATAGCTCCTTTGTTAAAATCTTTTGCTGTTAATGCTGCAACCGAACCGGTAGCATCTTTTACTTTCCGGGTACCATAACCAATCACAATGATGTCGCTCAACTGTTCGCTGACAGGTTTAAGTGATACCTGTACTGAACTGGTGCCCTGGATACTCACTTCTTCAACGGCATAGCCCACAGAAGAAATGGTGAGGGTTTTGGCTGAGGCCGGAACATTCAGTCTGAAGGTTCCGTCAGCGCCGGTCTGGGTAGCCACTGATGTACCTTTGACGGTGATCGATGCACCCACCATTGGTTTTCCATCTTTTGAGTCAGTAACTTTTCCCGTAATTGTTTTGGTTTGCGCCTGTGCAAGAAATGAGCATAGACAGGCTAGTAGCCCCATAAGCAGGGGTTTGGCAAGCTTCATAGCATTCATAATGGCAGTTTTTGTTATTAAGCGTGTACAAATTACACATAATTCTCTGAAAATTAACTTTTAACAAAGATTTTTCAAAGAAAAAAAGCACAATATTAATATTGTGCTTTTTTGTACTGCCTTATGAATAATAACGTGCCAGGAATAGAGTGCTAAAATCAATATTTAAATACTTTACCGCCTGCCATTACTTCCTGTGTTCTTTCATCGAACGTAACTTTCATACCTGTATGTGCAGCCGCCGTAGTCATGATATTGGCAATGGAATGATAATAACCTGCTTCCACCGGTGCATGGGGTTGCTTTCTGCTGCGAACGCATTCCATCCAGTTCCTTACATGGGCTGAAGTAAGACTATCACCACCGGTATTGGCTGAAGTTTCCACTTTCTCTACTTTCTCTATCAGGTTTTGCTCGGGCAGCAGATTGGGTTGCATATTCATGGCACTGGCCGGGCCGGCTTTCAATCCGCCCTTGGGTGATACCTTATTGGTGATCAGGTTGAGCTCACCGCCGTTGGAATAATACATTTCAGACGGGTTCTCGTCGCCATTGTGCATTCTTGAAGCGAATACCACCTGGAAGCCCGTAGTGGGATCGTTCTCGGGACCATAGTCGAATACTGCCGTGATAGTATCCCAGTTGCGACGACCGTCTTTCCACTGGTATATACCTCCGTTGGCTGCCACGCTGCGCGGATGTTTCAGTCCGGAGAACCAGTGTACGGTATCGATCTGGTGCGACATCCACTGTCCGGGTAACCCCGATGATAAAGGCCAGAACAAACGGTACTCCAGGTATTTGCGGGGATCCCATGCTTCATGGGGTCTGTTCAACAGAAAACGGTTCCAGTCGGTGTCTTCCTCTTTCAGTTGCGCCACCAGGGCCGGCCTGCGCCAGCGTCCGGGCTGGTTCACATTCCAGGTGAGCTCTACCATGGTAATCGGACCGAACTTACCGGCCTGGATAAAGTCGGCCGCTGCCTGGTAATTCTTACCGCTCCTGCGCTGCGAACCGATTTGTACAATCTTACCCGATTCTTTCACCGCTTTCAGTGCCGCACGGTTGTCTTCCATTGTTTCGGCAAATGGCTTCTCCACATAGGCATCGCACCCTGCTTTTACCGCTTCAATCGCATGTTTTGCATGCGCGAAGTCGGGCGTGCTGATGAATACGGCGTCGATATTCTTCATTCCGTATAATTCTTCGTTGTTCCGACATCCTACAATATCATGTCCCATGCGCTGCTTCAACAGCGACATGCCTTCCTCCCTTCTTTTTTTCCAGAGATCCGATACCGCCACCATATCGAAATTCAACCCCTTATAGTGGTTCTCAAAACAGGGCAGGTGTGATTGACGGAAACGGTCGGAGAAGCCTACTACACCCACTCGCACACGATCATTGGCGCCAATAATATTGGCGTAACTTTTTGCACTGAGGCCCAGGCTCGCGGCATAAACGCCTGCTGTAGCTTTGGCCGTTTGTTTGATGAATGTTCTACGGTTTGACATATAAAGCGTTTTTATTTTAGTTCCTGAATTTTGATACTTCTGAAAGAAACTGCATTGCCATGGTCCTGCAACAGGATATGTCCCTCCGGCGCCATGCCGAAGTTCGGCCAATGCGCATATTTACTGCGGGCGACGAGCGCATAGAAATATTGTGTACCGCGTTTGTAGTCAAGCATTTTCCAGCCGTTCAGGTAATGCTCCACCCTTCCGTCAGGGTAAACAATTACCATACCGCGGTTCCATTCACCAATCTTTCTCCTGGCCCTGGGTTCTTTTATAGAAGGAATCAGATCGTACAGCGAAGCCAATGTTCTGTTGCCATCCGTTCCCATTTTGGCATCGGGGTGTTGGGCGTCATCCAGTATCTGGTATTCGAGGCCAATCGCAGAGCCCGTATTGTTTTCCTTTTCCGTTACAAAATATTTTACACCGCTGTTGGCGCCTTCGGTTATTTTGAACTCGAACTGCAACACAAAGGCGCTGTACTCTTTAGTGGTAACAATATCACCGCCATTGGTTGATTCTTTACCATTAGAACCCAGCACATTCAAAGTGCCGTCTTTCACTTCCCATCCTTTTTCAGGGAACCTGTCCTTATAAGCGCCTCTCCAGCCATTCGTGGTCTTTCCATCGAACAACAATGTCACGTGGTTCTTTTTTTCCTGCTCCGTCAAAGTATTGGGTATCAGGTTCAGCACGAAAGTATTGTCGTAAGGAGTAGGTTTCAGGTTTTGGGTCTGTATGCGGATATTGCGCCAGCGGATCTGTTTGCCCGGCTTTTCCTGCTTGCCAATGGCATGTACCTGTAAAGCGATGAAACCTTTGGGTGTCATATCATCTACCAGGTTGGCGGCCGCCATGCCATTGATGAAAGTGCGCATGGAACTACCAATACATTCAATGCGGCATTTGTTCCATTTGCCCAGCTTGAAAGCAGCTTTTGCTGCGGGGTTATATTCCAGCGGGTAGAGCCAGTCGCGACGGCCTTCGTCGTAAATACCTGCCGTCCAGGCACGGGGTGAAGGATCGATCTCGAACTGGTAACCATGCACTCTTCCATTATTGTATTCCGCCTTGCTTTCACTACGGAATTGCACTCCGGAATTCATGATGCTGTCAAGCTTAAATTCAAATTCCAAAACAAAATCGCCATAATCTTTTTCAGTAGCCAGAAAGGAATTGGGTTCTCCCGATACGGTAGTCCCCACAATTTCTCCATTCACCGCCTCAAATTTGGCGTGCCCGTTGAGCTGGCGCCAGCCTTTCAGGTCTTTTCCATTAAACAGGCTTTGCCATTGCGGGGATTGTGCAAAAGCCGATGCACTAAGGGTTATAGCGCAAGCAAGCAGAAGTCTTTTTTTCATGATAGCATTAAAATTTTGCCCGCTCAAGTTAGCGGTAATCGCGTGAACAAGCATTCCCCCCTATTTACTATTCATTTACCTCTATATGCATATCATTCCACACAATTCATTAATTTTAATGCTGCCAACCAAGTGAATACCATCAACTGTTATGAGAACAGAATTTGAAACCGTCCGTGCCGACAAAGGGAGCTCCTTCCGCCTGTTGCATCAGGTCTTACAGGCAGAAGATTATAGCTGGAGTTACCATTATCATCCTGAATATGAACTGGTTTATGTGGTGGGAGGTCATGGCCGCAGACATGTGGGTAACCATTTGAGTTATTATGAAAACGGCGACCTGGTATTCATGGGTAAGAACTTACCACATTCCGGTTTTGGATACGGGGCCGTGGGCAGCCACGAAGAAGTGGTGATACAGTTTACAGAAGATTTCCTGGGCGAGCGCCTCCTGCAAACGCCCGAATTTGTTGCCATTCATGCTTTGTTCTTCCGCTCCATGCAGGGCATTCATTTCAGCCAGGCTGTTCAACAAGCCATCGGGAAAAGACTACGTCGTCTCCGGCAACTCGATCCATTTGATCGTTTAATGGAGTTGCTGCAGATTTTACAAACCCTGGCATCAACCCGGGAATACCAGTTGTTGAATGCCGACGGACAATCATACGACTTCAATCAGAAAGACGAAGCGAGGTTGAAAAAAATATACGATTATGTTACAGAGTACTACCGGAAACCGGTCAATATCCGCGAAGTAGCCGATCTGGTTTCACTTACGGTTCCGTCTTTCTGTAATTATTTCAAAAAAAATATGCGGCTCACTTTCACCGATTTTGTCAATGAATACCGCATCAACCAGGCCAGTAAACTGTTATTGGAAGGCAGCAGCATTACTGATGCCTGCTCCGAATGTGGCTTTAATAATATTTCTTATTTCACGCGCCGTTTCCGCGACATCAAAGGAAAAAGCCCGGGGCAATACCGTAAGCTTTCCCACAGGGCATGACCCTCATAAAAGAATACCATCTGTTTCACGCATCAATTTACAGTAGAAATAGTATTTTCATACCCTCAACACCCAATTGGCATACAATTGGTATATACATTGCTAAAATCCAGTTATGAAACAACTCGCCACATCCGTTCTCCTGATGGCAACCCTTTTCCTTTCCGGTTGCAGCACTTTAAGAAATGTTTTTTTATCTGAGTCCGATGCCGCCAGCGCCCTCCGCGAGGCCCTGATCCTGGGTGCTAACCACGGTTCTTCTGTACTCGGACAAAGAGGCGCCTTCGGCAAGGACCTGATCCTGAGCGCCATCCTGCCGCAAGATTTACAGAAAGTAGTAAAGACCCTCGACCAGTTGGGCTTTACCCCGCAACTGAACCGTTTCACCACTTCATTGGAAAATGCTACTGTTGAAACCGTTGCCAAATCTACTCCTATCTTTCTCAGCGGCATCAGGCAACTGACCATCCGCGACGCCGTTACACTGGTAAAGAATGGAGGCACTTCCGCTACCGATTACCTCAGAAGGAGCGTCGGCGATACCCTGCACAGGGCAGTTACTCCAATCATGCGTAATATGCTCGATCAATACAGGATAGCACAGGAATGGGATAAGCTGGTGAGTCCCGCCAAGCTGCTCCTGGGCAATAAAGTGGAATTGAACCTGGGTCTCGACAACATCATGGCCTTATTGGTTGTAAACCAGATGTTCAAGAAAATCGAAGAACAGGAGGTTGCCGTTCGCACCAATGCACAAGCCAGAACTACCCCGCTCTTACGACAGGTATTCGGTCGGGATTGGAGCAACGTTAACGTCAGGTAACCATACTGAAAATGAAAAAAATATTCACCTTAATAAGTATTTCGCTTTTTCAACTCGCAGTTTTTTCTCAACGGATCGATCGGATTGAACCCCAAAACTGGTGGGTGGGCATGAAATACAATTCCATTACCCTGCTGATCTATGGAGATAATCTCTCCGGTCTTGTACCGTCGTTTAATTACCCGGGTGTTGAATTGATCAAAACAGATAAGGTTGAAAACAGGAATTATTTGTTTGTCACCCTAAGGATAAATCCTGAAGTGAAGCCGGGAAATATGAAGATCAATTTCAGCCAGAACAATAAAATTGTAATGACAAAAAACTTCCCTCTTTTGGAGCGGGAAGCAGGCAGTGCCAACCGGCCCGGCTTTAGTCCGAAAGATGCGATATTCCTGATCGTTCCTGACCGGTTTTCAAATGGAGATTCCAGGAATGATATCATTCCTGCGATGAATGAAAAAATTGTGGATCGAAGCAATGAAGACAAAAGGCATGGCGGAGATATCCAGGGGATCATGAATCACCTGGATTATATAAAATCATTGGGCTTTACCCAAATCTGGAATACGCCCCTGATAGAAAACAATGAACCCGATTACTCCTATCACGGATATGCGGCAACCGACTTTTACAAGATCGACCCGCGCTTTGGTACGAACGAACAGTTTAAACTATTGGTCAAAGAAGCAAAGAAAAGAGGAATAGGGATGATCTGGGATGTGGTCTTAAACCACTGTGGCAACGAGTATTATTTTTTTAAGGACCTGCCCTCAAAGGATTGGTTTAATTATATCGAAACGAGAACAAGGACCAATGGATTAAAAACCACCATAACGGACCCCTACGCAACTGAAATCGACAAGAAAGAATATACCGATGGCTGGTTCGATCATCACATGCCTGATCTGAACCAGCGGAATCCCCTGCTGGCAAGCTATTTAATCCAAAATACGATTTGGTGGATCGAGTATGCAGGCATCTCAGGTATCAGGGAAGATACTTATTCCTACGCGGACAAAGACTTCCTGGCAACCTGGACAAAGGCGGTGCTTGATGAATATCCCAACTTTAATATTACTGGCGAAGAAATGTCGAGAAATATCTATCTCACGTCGTATTGGCAAAAGGATAAGATAAACACAGATGGTTACCAATCCTATTTGCCAACCTTAATGGATTTCTCATTGAATGACAATATTGTTTCCAGCCTCAACAAGCCCGATGAGTGGTTCTCAACCTGGCGCGATACTTACCAAAGCGTGGCGCAGGATTACCTGATCCCGCATCCGGAAAACCAATTGATCTTTCCCGACAACCATGACCTGGACAGGTTTTATTCACGACTTCATAAAAACCTGGATAACTGGAAACTGGGCATCGCGATGTATATGACCATGCGGGGGATCCCGGAGTTCTTATACGGTACCGAGGTGCTGATGACTAATGAAAAGTCCGGAAGCGATGGACAAAGAAGGGGTGACTTTTATGGTGGCTGGGAAAATGATTCTAAAAACGCAAGAACAGAACTGGGTCTTACCCGGGAAGAAAAGGAAGCCCAAAGGTTTTTCTCAAAACTATTGAACTGGCGAAAAACGAATACCGCTATTGGAGACGGGAAGTTCAAGCACTATGCACCGCAAAAAAATGATGTCTATGTTTACTTCCGCTACAACGCCAGGCAAAAAGTAATGGTGCTGTTAAATAAAAACAGCCAGGCAGTGAGCCTTGATATGAACCGGTACAGCGAAATGACGCCAGCTAATTTTAAGGCAAGAGACATCGTTTCTGATAAGGATTTAGAAGTGAAGAATTCACTGGAAATTCCCGCAAAAACCGCAATGATCCTGGAAATAAAGTAATAATAACAAGTTTTGATGAATGCTATGGATGTTTCAGGTTGTTCAATGTTTTTTGCCATTGTCTGACAGCCGCTTTCAGTTGTTCAGTTGGCGGGTTATCCGATTCTTCCAGCTGCCGCAGCATACTGATCATGGCATTATTAACAGCAGCATAATCTTTGTCTCCTTTTTCAATATGTTCCGTGGCCTCCCTGCTGCCTTCATAACAGATCATCGCATAGTGATGCTGTTCAGAAAGGTCTTTGGCAGCAGTGGTTACCCGCAGATCCATTTTCACCTGCAAAGTTTGTACATAACTGGTCCCGTTTACGGTTAACTTAACCGTATAGTTCCCAGGCATTACCCAGGGTGCGCTGGCCTCGGGCGCTGTATTACCATAGACGGCCGCAATGGGGTAAGAAACAGGAACCGGTAAGGGCGCATAATGAAGGTCCCATGCAAAGCGGTGCGCCCCTGCTGTTGTACCGGGTCGTTCTTGCTTTCGTATCCAGTATAAAGGAATATTCACGACAGGTATCGCATAAGGTTTGTCGTCACTGCTGAATTTCCTTATCAACTTTCCGCTGGCATCGGTGATCTCCAGGATAACATTATTGGCTGCTTCATCCAGGAAATAATCAAAGAGGGCGCCATCGGGCGGGTTTTGTCCTGCCGGCTCTTCCTGTGGCAGCGGCGTATCGGTATTCATGTTCCAGCGCACGCGGATGGCTTTCTGTGGCTTGAACAATTGTGTTTGTGCCATCGTAGTTTTCTGTGCAGCCAATTGGCGAAGCAATGTAATATTATCCAGTATCCAGAAAGAACGGCCATGTGTACCCACTACAATATCATCGTCTTTGATCACCAGATCGCGGATAGAAGTTGCTGGCATGTTCAGGCGAAGCAGCTGCCATTGTTCACCATCATTGAACGATACGTACACAGCTGTTTCTGAACCGGCGAACAGCAGCCCTTTCTGATAAGGATCTTCCCGCACCACATTGATGGGATCATCCGGCAATCCTTTCACAATCTCTTTCCAGGTAGCACCATCATCGGTTGTTTTATAAATATGCGGGTGCATATCATCAAGCCTGATCCTGTTCACAGCAGCATAGGCAGTGCCTTTATCAAAATGACCGGCATCCATTAATGATACCTTACTCCAGGAATTAATAACGGAAGGTGTTACGTTCTTCCAGGCCTTACCACCATCGCGGGTAAGCTGTATCAGCCCATCGTCGGTGCCGCACCAGATAACATTACTGTCTTTGGGCGATGGTGCTACTGTATAGATCACACCCCTGCGTGGCATTTTTTTCAGTTTAGCTGTAGCAAAAATGCCAACGCTGGCAGGGATATCCCAGGTAGTCCTTGTTAAATCGGGACTGATCTCTTTCCAGGAATGCCCACCGTTATTGGTTTTGAAAAGCACATTGCCTGCAAAGAATAAAGTCTTCGGATTGACCGGTGAAAAAAGAACCGGCGCGGTACGAAGGAAACGGTATTTGCCACTGCGTACTGCTTCGGGTGCAATGTTCTGCACCTGGCCGGTGCGCTTATTGTATTTTGTGATCTTTCCTCCGTAAATGATATCTGGATTTAAAGGATCGGCTGCTACATAACCATATTCCTCTGCACCTACCGGATGCCATTCACGGAAAGTGATCTGCCCATCGTTGCCCCGCGATGCAATGCCTACTGAACCGCTTTCCTGTTGCCCGCCATATACATTGTAGGGAAATGCATTGTCCGTACTCACGTGATAAAACTGTGCAGTGGGTTGGTTGTACCAGGAAGAAAAACTTTCCCCGCCGTTGACAGTAATGATTGCACCCTGGTCCGATGCAATCAGCATGACATTGGTATGCTCCGGATCAATCCAGATACGATGGTAATCATCTCCACCCGGCGCGCCCCTGAAGTCTTTCCAGCTATTGCCGCCATCTGTGGATTTCCACACCACCACATTGGCCGTATATACAATGTCTGCATTTTTAGGGTCAGCCTTCACTTCTGCAAAATCACTGCCTCTCCCCCAATACCTTCCGTCGTTGCTGATGCTGGCCCAGCTTTCACCTGCATCATCGCTCCTGTACATGCCGCCGTATTTACCCGCATCCACAGTTGCATACATGCGGTTGGGGTTACCGGGCGCAATACAAAAACCAATACGGCCCAGTCCCTGCTCCACTGTTGGCAATCCTTTGGTAAGATGGGTCCAGGTATTTCCTCCATCTGTAGATTTATACAGGCCACTGCCTGGTCCGTTCCAGGCACCGTTCTCCCAGGGTCCCTGGCGTCCTGCCCACAGATCGGCAAATACAATATTGGGATGCTGCGGATCGATGGCCACCTGTATGGCACCCGTATTCTCATCTTTGTACAATACCTGCTGCCAGGTTTTTCCTCCGTCTGTTGTGCGGTAAACCCCACGTTCTTTATTGGGCCCGTAAGGATGCCCCAACACCGCTGCAAAAACACGGTTTGGATCATGTGGATCAATGGCAAGTCCGCCTACCTGCTGCCCGTCGCTCAATCCCAGGTGCGTCCATGTTTTACCGGCATCGGTTGATTTGTATATTCCGTTACCTACCGAAAGGTCGGGTCTTTGCAAACCTTCTCCGCTCCCTGCATAAATGATATTGGGGTCGGAAGGCGTTACCACCACATCTCCTATGGAGCCGGTTGATTGTTGGTCAAAGACAGGTACCCATGTTCTGCCATAGTCGGTGGTTTTCCATATGCCACCATTGTTCACGCCAATATAAAAAGTGCCCGGTTGTTGCGGCACGCCTGTTGCGCCAACGGTACGGCCACCGCGGTGCGGACCAATCATTCTCCATTTCAAAGCGCCCAGGTAAGCAGCATTGGTATGCTGCGCCATTGCAACAACGCCCCACAGCAATCCGACTGCCAGTGAAGTCATTCGCAGGTATTTCATAGTATTACTGTTTGATGCCTATCGCAGGCAGTTTCTTTTCATAAATCAGCTGGTTGAATGCCGGAAGGTCCCGGGTGAATATCTCTTTCAGTTTTGTCAGTTGTACTGCTGCCTGGGTATTCAGTTCGGCAAAAGCTTCTTTCGCCTGTTTGCCGGGGATGGTATTCCCGCTGGATACCACCCAAAATATACCGGCAATCTTATCGTTCAGCCTGATGGGATAATTGAGTACATCCTGCCCGCTCTTTGCCTTGGTCTGGTACAATGCTTCTTCCACTGCGGTCAGCCTGGCATTCAAACTGTCAGCTGCAGTGCGAATTTCTTTTGTATTGACTGTATCAATCCTGCCCGTGAATCCATTGACCTGTGATCTTAGTTCGCGGATCTGTTTGATGGCTGTTTGAATTTCGTTGAAACTCTGCCTGATCTTCAATAAAAATCCAGCCGTTGCATCATGATCCGCCTCTGTCATTCCATGGGTCGGATTTGCTTTGATCACAAAAGGAACATCAACCGAATCCTTTTCATAACGGAACCTGGCCATGTATTTGCCTGGTGCCGCTTTTACCGTTCCAACGCCGCCATTCCATAAGATCATGTTATCGATCTTCTCAGCCGGAGGATAGTTCATATCCCATACAAACTGGTTCATCCCTTTGGCATAATCAATTTTATCGGCCTCCTCTTTGGCATTCTTACTGAATGTACGGATGGCTTCATTTTTTTTATCAAATACAGTAATGGAGAATTTGGTTGAATCGTTGATGTTTTGCAAATAATAATTGATCACGGTTCCATTAGGAGGATTAGTACCTGTATTGGGCGGAGTTTCATTGCCTGAACGGGTAAATCTCCTGCCTCCTCCTTCCATGCGATAAGAATCGCTTACAGCGAATACATGGAAGGGTTTATCACCGGTTGATTCATCTTTCTGTTGTACCAGGGTTAGGTCGTCAATAGCCCAGAAAGCGCGACCCTGTGTGGCCACCAGCAGGTCGTTGTCCCTGATGGCCAGATCAGTAACAGGTACCACCGGCAGGTTCAGCTGGAAAGATTTCCATTGTGCACCACCGTCGTAACTAATATACATGCCATATTCTGTTCCGGCATACAATAATCCGGGTCTTTTTTTGTCGGCACGCATACAACGCGTGAAATGCATTTTGTCAATACCCTCTGTGATCTGCTTCCATGTTTTACCGTAATCAGTTGTTACAAAAATATAAGGCGCAAAATCATCGAGCTTGTATTTGGTTCCCACAAAATAAGCCGTTCCTTTTTGAAAAGGATCCGTTTCCACGCAGTTCCACATCATCCACTTACCTGCCTGCGGTGGCGTTACATTCTCCCAGTGCTTGCCCCCATCCTTACTTACATGGATCAGTCCGTCGTCACTGCCTGCCCATAAAAGATCTTTTTCCAGGGAAGACTCTGTTGCCGTGAAAATGGTGCAGTAATATTCCACTGAAGTGTTGTCTTTGGTAATGGGTCCGCCACTTGAAAGCTGCCTGCTCTTATCGTTGGTGGTAAGATCCGGACTGAGGGTTTCCCAACTCTGTCCTTCATTCTCCGTTACAAACAGCTGGTTACCGCAGGCATACAAACGTTTGGGGTTATGGGGTGAAAAGAAGACGGGAAAGTTCCATTGGAACCGGTATTTCTGCACATCAGCGCCGGCGCCCATGGGATTATCGGGCCATACATTGATGGCCCTGTTCTCTCCTGTTTTATGATCGAGTCTCGACAGGTAACCACCATAATTACCACCATAGACCACATCCGGATTCAACGGATCGGCTACTACATACCCACTCTCTGCACCGGCCGTAGGATCCCAATCTCTTTCTGTAATGCCTGCTCCCAATGTCCGGCTCCGGATACGAACGGTTGAATTGTCCTGCTGTGCACCCAACACCCTGTATGGGTAAGCATTATCGGTAGAAATACGATAGAACTGGGCTGTAGGCTGGTTGTGCATGGTGCTCCAGTTGGCGGCTCCGTCGAAACTCACCTGTGCTCCGCCATCATCGCCAATGATCATGCGGTTGCCGTCTTCCGGATCAATCCAAAGATCATGATGATCGCCATGCGGCGTGGCAACCGGCTGAAAAGTTTTACCCCCATCCCTGCTGCGCATGAATTCCACATTCAGGCAATAAACCAGGTTATCATTCTTGGGGTCTACAAATATTTTGGAATAGTACCAGGCACGTTGGCGTATGTTGTTGTCGCTGCTCTGGAGTGTCCAATTCTCTCCGCCATCATTACTTACATACAGTCCGCCATTGGCATTCTCAATAATAGCAAATACTTTATCGGGATTGGAAGCGGCTACCGCCACCCCAACAATGCCCCAGGTCCCCTTGGGCATTCCTTTCTTAGCGCTGAGGTTGGTCCATGTTTCACCTCCATCGGTACTCTTCCACAGTCCGCTGCCTTCTCCGCCGCTCTCCATGCTGTATGGCCTGCGGATCACACGCCACATACCGGCATACAATATACCAGGATTGCCTGCTTCCATGACCAGGTCTGAACAACCCGTTTGTTCATTTACAAACAATACCTGTTTCCAGGTCTTGCCCCCATCGGTGGTTTTATAAACGCCTCTTTCTTTATTGGGACCGAATAAATGTCCGCCTACAGCCACCCAAACCGTATTCGGATCTTTAGGATGGATGATGATGCGGATGATATGTCTTCCTTCTTTTAATCCCAGGTTATGCCAGCTCCTTCCGCCATCATCACTGCGCCAGATACCTCCCAGGCCTTCCGACACATTGCCGCGCAGGGTATTTTCTCCCTCGCCGGCATAGAGTATGGTTTCATCGCTGGGCGCTATAGCTACTGCGCCGATTGATCCGCCGAAATATTTATCGGAAATATTTTTCCAGTTACTGCCTCCATCGGTGGTTTTCCATACGCCGCCGCCGGTGGCGCCAAAATAGAAAGTGGTTTTGTTCTTATAACTGCCGGTAACAGCAGCGCTTCTGCCACCGCGAAAAGGGCCTATCAAACGGTATTTGACATTGGAAAGAAAGGCTGCATCGTTGCCCATTGATGTTACCACAGCGGGCGATTTTGTCTTTTTTTTCTCCTGTGCCAGGACCGGCATTGAAAAAAAACAAATCATGCCCAAGAGGCAGAACATTTTTCTCATAGTGTATAGTATTTGACAAGAAATATACTATAAAGTTCATAAATGCCTGTCAAAACTTGATGAATATGGTTCTCCATGCAGGAAATATTTATCGCTGCATCGTTTAGCAATCAGGTAAGCACAAATGATGAAGATCACTAACCAGAAAAAAGGTTCAACATTTTGAGGTATCCAATAAACGGTGGCAATGGCCATCGCCAACCCAAACAGAGAAAGTTGGAAGATAAGTTTCCAGTTCACGGTAAAAGGTTTGGGGAAGATTTAAAATGTATTCAGAAAAATACACTAAAAAAATGTAATTACCTCCTTTTAATGAATCTGTTCTAGAAAGTCGCCGTTTAAGTATTCAACTTTCAGATAAGTATTGAGTACCTTTACACAATGTTTTACCGTCGTAAAGTGATGTTAGCGCTTTTGCAAAATTTTGGAGGAAGTGTGGGGAAGACCCAACTCCAAAAGCTTTTGTTGTTGTTGACTAAGCAACAGGCAAAGCCAGATTATCATTTCGTACCTTATAAGTATGGATGTTATTCTTTCCAGGCGGCTGTTGATATTGCTACCATGCAAAAATACGGACAGGTACAAGTAAGCAATCAGAGGATAGTAAAAACAGATCCTGTTGATTATGTAAACCTATTGAAAACGAAAGATCAAACAGCATTAAAAGAACTTTATTTATTGCACGGAGAGAAGGATTACAGGGATCTGATACGGTATACTTATACTCATTATCCTTATTTTGCCATTCATAGTGAAATTGCCGACAGATATTTAAATACAAATGAATTAAAAAAAGTCACTTATTGTAAACCAACCGATTCCAAAACCATTCTTTACACTATTGGGTATGAAGGCATCTCATTGGAAGAATACTTGAATAAACTGATTGGAAAGGACATAAAAATACTGGTAGATGTAAGAAACAATCCTTTGAGCATGAAATATGGTTTTTCGAAAAGTCAATTGATGAATGCCTGCGTCAGTGTAGGGATACAATATATTCATTTTCCAGAGGTTGGTATCGTATCTGAGCAAAGGCAATCATTGACATGCCAGGCGGATTATGATAGATTGTTTGCCCGATATGCGAAAGAAACATTGTCGCATACACTATCTACTCAGGAAAAGATATTGCAATTATTGATCGAACACCAACGAGTCGCATTAACTTGCTTTGAAGCCAATATTTGTCAATGTCATCGCAAACATTTGGCCGAGGCTATTATACGATTGCCAGAATGGAATTATGAATTAATCCATCTTTAAATGCCAAGACTAAGAATATTGCTTACTGTTACTACCTATCCTTTACCTTCCAGAAGCTACGATGAATTGGTTTGTACAGCAGGCGTGCTGGAAGACGGAAGTTGGGTCAGGATCTATCCGATACCATTGAGTTTTTTAATTGATCTAAAGCAATCCGGCACAGTTAACAATGTAAAATATACATGGATAGAACTGGATGTAAATAAAAGAACCGATGACTTCAGGCCTGAAAGCCATTCCCCGAAATACTACGATTTTCGAGATATTACCGTCCATGAACCTCGCTTAAACACCGATGGCAATTGGTTAAAGCGGAAAGAATACTGCCTGAAAAACGTGTACACCAACTTTGACGAGCTTATTGAAAGTTCTAAGGCTCCTAAAAATACATCTTTGGCAACTTTTAAACCAAGCGATATTATAGGATTCGAATGGGAAGAAGATGAAAGGGAATGGAAAGATGAATGGATAGAAATAAGAAAACAGACAGATTTATTTGCCCAGGGTAGTATTGATCCGCAGAAGATGATTCCCAAAGTTCCCTACAAATTCTTTTACCGATTTTCCGATGAAACAGGTAAACAGCGCAGATTAATGATCGAAGATTGGGAAGTTGGTCAGTTATACTGGAATTGCCTGAAAGATGTCAGGAAAACAGGAATTTATGATGAAGCAGTTGCGGAAAAACATGCTTTACAAAAAGTAAAAGAAAGATATTTTAATGATTTTGTCAGGAACAAAGATCTTTATTTGTTTGTAGGAACAACTAAAGAATGGCATACAAGAAGGTCTTTGAACCCATTTGTGATCATTGGGGTTTTCTATCCAAAGAAGGAATTGCAGGGGAGGCTTTTTTAATTTCTTTCTACCCGTGCCTCATACAAATGAGATAATCTAAGCTCCATTTACCCGAGCCATATACCAATAATGTCAGCAGCATGATGATATAATACAGTGGTATTTCAAAACCATTATCCGCTGCTTCGAAGCCATTGGCCCAATGCACCGTTTTGATGGCAACCAGCATAGTAATCATCAATGGTATTGCAATCAGTCGCGTTCCCAGTCCCAATATTAATAAGATGATACCCAGGGTTTCTGTGCCCGCCGCCAGGTATGCGTTGAATGCAGGAGCAGGAATGCCAATGCTTTCAAACCAGTTGGCTACACTGTTAATATCTTTCCATTTCATTTTTGCCGGTCCGTAAAAACCATAAGCCAGTATCAGTCTCAATAGGAGCAACGGCACTGAAGATGCTTTTTTAATATGGTTGACCAGCGAATCGTATTTTGTTTTGACTGACATACCGTGTTTTTAAAAAATAATCAATTCCTGTGTCAGGGCATTCCTGAAAAAAAGTTGAACCGCCTGCCTGTCGCTTTCTGAAGAAATAATTCCATATTCGCGCTCCAATACCAACAACAATTCGTTGACAGATGCAGGCGCCTCTTCTAAAAGCGCAAGCATCATAGCCAATGCCGGTGAAAGGTCTGTGAATACCACCGTACCCTCTCCATTCCGGTGTGCCACCAGGAAATAGCTCCCTTTATCCGATGCTGTGATGGCATGTGCCGGCTTAAGGTGCACAGGATATTGAAATGAAAACAATTGGTGTTCCGGGTTGAGGATCAGTTTACCGGTTTCTGGCGCATAGGTCGTTGCAGGCTCTGCTCGCCTGTCTTCCATCATGAATACCTCCACTTCCATCCATTCAAAATGTAGCAGGTCTTCCAGAAAAAAATAACGGTCCAATAATGCATGACGGGAAGCTGCCAGGTATTGAAAAAATTCTTTGGGCATATACCACACCTGGGGCGACTGACAGGGATGATTAGTAAAAAAATCATTAACCGCTTTTTCCCATTCGGCGTCACTGAGCAATGCCCTGGTCAATGGATAAGCGTTTTGCAGCATATCGTCCACCACATTGTACACCAATCGCCTGTAATGGCTGATATGTCCGGTATGGATGCCGGGAATGGGTTCCAGTTTCCCGCTGCGGCAATAGCCGGCCAGGGCCGACTGGTATTGGCGAGTAGTATCATGCAGTAACATAGGATGGTTGTTTTAAAGCGGTTGTTTTGATGGCATTCAGCCTGTTGATCTCTTGTTGCAACTCTGCTAATTCCGGGATATTGAAATCTCTTTCCAGCAATACCGGCACATCTCTGCCGAGCCTGCGCATGGTATAATCAAACAGGTCGTATACCGGGTCGATAATGGCTTCGCCATGCGTGTCAATGATCAAAGTATCGGATACCTGCTCATGCCCGGCCATGTGTATATAACGTACTCGCTCCAATGGCAGCTGGTCTATGAACGCTTTTGCATCATAACAGTGGTTGAAGCTGTTCACATAGACATTGTTCACATCCAGCAACAGGTCACAGTCTGCCGTTTCCAGCACCGCATTAATGAAGTCGATCTCGCTGAGTTCGGGTGCGACCGGCGTGTAATAACTCACAATCTCTATCGCCATCTTTCTTTCCAGCAGGTCCTGCACCGTTTTGATGCGCTCCGATACATGGGCCACTGCATCGGAAGTAAAGGGAATGGGTAACAGGTCATACAAATGTGCATTATCGCATTTGGCATAGCTAAGGTGTTCTGAATAAACAAGTGCCCCGGTAGATGACAGGAACTGTTTCAGTTTTTTCAGGAATGCAAAATCAAGTTCATCCGGACTGCCGATCGATAATGACAGCCCATGTGTGAACAAAGGATATTTTTCCAGTGCCTGTTGAAATTGTTTTTTCCAGAAGCCACCCACTCCTATCCAATTTTCGGGCGCCACTTCAATAAAAGCAGGCTGCAAGGCGCTGCTTTGCAGAAAAGCTTCGGCGAAGTCTTTCCTGTATCCGATTCCTACCATATGAAGATTTTTAAAAGTGAGGAATAAGGACAGGCTGCCGGCGCAACCCGTCCTTACCGGAAAGGATTAGTTACCGGATTTGGGCTTACTGCTTTTGTCCTTTGTCTTGTCGGTCTTCTTTCCGTCTTTCTTATGGCCTCCACACTTGCCTTCACCGCACTTACCTTCTCCGCATTTGCCATCCTTCCCTTTTTTCATGGTAGAGTCGGCTTTACCTTTTTCTCCACATTTCAGTTCCAGGCTCCTGTTCACGGCAGTACGACTGAGCAGGTTACCCCTTACCGTTTCGCCCGAGCCCATGTTGTTGTAGTGAAAGGTTCCGGCTGCATTGGCTGCCATACCAGATACGGCAATCATGGCTCCTGCGAGGATGGAGCCTGCTACGATGTTTCTTTTCTTTTCCATTGTTGGATGGTTTTAGTTTAAAAAATGATGGATATGCAAGAATAGTCTGCGCTTTTTTTAAAACCTGACAAGGATCAGCAATTTTTTTTGGGGGATTACAAACGGCTGATGATGCGGTCTTTCAGTTCTTCATTTTGAAGATGAGGGATATTGGCTTCTTCTTTGTCGTGTACATGATGGTGCAGGAACCGGTCAATCAGCCTGCTGTGTTTTTCATAAGTGGTACAGGCGTCGCAAAGGCTTTTATGCAAATACAACCTGGCCTTTTCAGTCCATGACAAGCCCATTACCGACCGTTTATCGATCAGTTCCGTCGCTTTCCTGCACGGATACAGTATGATGTGCATTATCTTCTTCATTCCACTCTTTTAAACCAGTGAAGTTCCAGGCATTTTCGCAATTGCAACTTTGCGCGATGCAGTATTTGCCAGAAATTAGTCGGTGCAATTTGTAATTCCTGACAAATCAGTGCGCCTCCTTTTTCTTCCAGGTATTTCAGTTGAACGGCTGTAAGCCAGACTGCAGGCAGTTTATGCATGCATTGCTGCAATACTTTAATAAAATCCGCATCATCCAGCAGGTGCTCCGGTTCAGCATTCCATTGTTGCGGACGTTCTGTCTTCACCCACAACCCTTCTTCATCGAAAAAATGATCGGTCAATCCCCTTCCGGCCTGTTCCTGTGCTGCTGCCGCAACCGAAGAAGAACGGTACTGTTTCCTGAAATGGTCCGATATCTTATGATGCAGGATGCCCAAAAGCCATGTTTTGGGATCACTGTCTCCTTTGAACGTTGCAAATGACTGGCAGGCAGCCAGGAAAGTTTCCTGTACCAGGTCTTCAGCCGTTTCCTTGTTATTGGTCTTATAGTAAGCCCAGGAATACAGTTGGCCGGTATACAGGGCTACCCACTCTTTGATATTTGCCGGGTTTGCTGGATGATCTAACATGCCTGCATTGTCTTTATCGCTTCACTTTTACTGGATAAGGCGGCCGCTTGGGAGCTTCCTGCGGATGCTGTTCCAATTCTTTCAATACCACTTCTATCGCTTTTTGTAATTGCGGGTCATTGCCTTTGATCACTTCTGAAGCTGTTTGTTCCACTTCTATATCGGGTGCTACACCTGCATTCTCCACCACGAATCCGTCTTTGGTCCAGATGGCCACATTCGGCGCGGTTACGCCACCGCCGTCCATGAATTCGGGGAAGCCCAATATACCTACCAGTCCGCCCCAGGTACGTTTGCCCACCAGGGTACCTACATTGAACTTACGGAACATCCAGGGCAACATATCACCACCCGAGCCGGCAGTTTCATCGATCAGCATCACTTTGGGCCCCTGTATGGAAGCGCTGGGAGTTTTGAGGTCGTTTCCATAACGCATATTCCAATATGCCTGGTAAGGCCTTTGTAATATGCCAATATAATAATCTGCCAGCTGACCGCCTCCGTTGAAACGTTCGTCAACGATGATGGCTTTTCTGTTGGCCTGCGGGAAAAAATAACGTTTGAAGTATTCGAAGCCAAGGGTAGTCGTATTCGGTACATATACATAAGCTACCTGTCCCCCGGTAGCTTCTTCCACTTTTTTCAGATTGCCTTCCACCCAATCCCTGTTGCGCAGGTCGGTTTCATTTTCTACCGGCACCACTTTCACCACGCGCGACCCGTTATAGTCTGGATTAGGTCCGATCGTAAGGCTTACGATCTTCCCCGCCGTTGCTTCGAAAAACTGGTAAATATTTTCCGCAGCCTTTACATCTTTTCCATTCACTGCTAAAATGTATTCGCCCGTTTTTGCGTTAACCCCCGGCTCGGTAAGCGGCGACCGCAGGTTGGGGTTCCAGTTGAGACCTCCGTATATTTTCTTAAGCTGGTAACGATTGTTGACAATGGCATAATCTGCGCCCAGCAGTCCGCCACTCACTACGGCCGGGTTCGTTCTTCTTTCACCCAATGCAGTAAGCCGGTGATGCCCCACCGCCAATTCACTGCACATCCATTGTATGAGGGTATTCAGGTCGCTGCGGCAGGAGAGATCGGGCAGGAACTGTGCGTATTTCTTTTTGGTGGCTGTCCAGTCAACACCGTGCATGCCGGGATCGTAGAAATAGTCGCGGTTGATGCGCCAGGCTTCATCGAATATCTGCGGCCATTCGGACAATGGATCGAATTTCACCTGCAACTCCCCTGTGTTAAGCAATCCTTTACCCGGCTCAGGTTTCTCTCCCGCTCCCGCAATACCCCATACACCAGTTCTGGCATACAACATTTTCTTACCATCTGCTGCAAGGATGTATCCATCCATTTCCATCACTTCATTGTCTTTCCTTTTTTTGATATCGTATTTATGCATCATGCCGGGACCACCTTCGTAGGCATATACCACATAAAGCAGTTCTCCTTCCTTACCCATACCCAGCCCGTGATAATTACCCGCCTTCAATGGAATATCAATGGTTCTTTGCTGGATGCCTTCCAGGTCTATCCGAAACGGTTCTGCCTTTTTATCTGCTTTAACCGCTTCCTCCCCTTTCGTTTCTTCATCGCTCTCTTTGGCAAAGGGAGAAATGGTTTCTTTTTGCAGCGTCAGCAGGTAGATGGAATTGGTGGAGCGTGTATCGTTGTTCGACTGATCGAACCAATTCACGACCGGACCTGCATCTGTGGAAGCAAAGAAGAACAGGTATTTACCTCCGCGGTCGAAGATGGGTTCTGATACATCACTCAATCCGTCTGTTACCGGGAAGGATTTGCCCTGTTCAACAGAATAGAGAATGGCTTTTTTGAAAAAAGTGCCGGTTACTTTGGTATAGACCAGCCATTTGGAATCGGGCGACCAGTCGCCAAACTGTTCACGGAATGCGCCGGGGGCATATACTTCGTCTGCATCAATTTTTTGTTGGGTACCTGATGCTGCATCCAGTATATAAAGATTCCTTCCATTGTCTACAAAACAGATCTTTTTACTATCGGGCGACCATTTGATGTTGGCATAAAAACCGGCCCCCTGCAGTTTCAGCGCCCTGGCCGTTCCCGATCCGTCCTGCGGCCTGATATGCAGTTCATATTCCCCTGATGCATCCGAGAAATAAGCAATGGATTTTCCATCGGGCGACCAGGCAGGATATTTTTCGTGTGCCTGACTGGTCTGGGTGATATTGCGTGCATCACCTTTTTCTGCCGGCACAGTCAATATTTCTCCCCTGAAATCAAAAACAACCCTGTTGCCGGAAGGAGAAATGTCGGCACTGCGTATATACCTGCTTCCTTTTGCAAAACGGGAGCGCAGTTCCAGCAGGTCGGTGGCAATACCCACCGCAATATCTTTTACAGCATTGGACCTGGTATCAAAGCTGTGCAGGTAGCCTGCCTGCTCAAATACGATCCTGTCATTCCCGCCCGATAAGTGAATGATGGGAAAATCTTTATAAGTAGTAAGTCGCCTGACCTCTTTGGTAGCAATAGTATAAGAGAACAGGTTGAATTCACCGTTGCGGTCGCTCAGGAAATATACTTTATCTTCTGCCCACACAGGTTCTGTATCGTTACAACCTCCTTCGGGTTGTGGAATTTTGAAAGTGGATTTATTGGCGAAAGAAAAAATGGAAATGGTTGATATGGTACCTCCCCTGTAATGCTTCCATTGGCGGAAAGCTTCTGCCAACGGCGTATAGGCCATGAATTTACCATCGGGTGAATAACTGGCATGAAAAGCATTGGGTATTTCCAGCTGCGTGGGAAAACCGCCTGTGACAGGCACAGTAAAAAGTTGTGAATAGCGGTTGGTGAATACAGAGCGCTTTGAAATGAATAATACATTCTTGCCATCGGGTGTGAATCCCCTTACTATATCTGCGCCCGGATGCCAGGTGAGCCGTTTGGGAACGCCCCCTTCTACCGGAACCACAAACACATCCGTATTGCCATCGTATTGCGCGCTGAAAGCAATCAGTTTGCCATCGGGCGAGAATACCGGGTTCGATTCAATGCCTTCATCCACGGTAAGCCTTCTTGGTTGCGATCCGTCGATATTGGCTACCCAAAGGTCTTCTGCATAAATGAACGCAATATGATCGGCACTGATCGTTGGCTGCGAAAGCATGCGGGTATTGTGTGTGTCGATGGCAAATGAAGTAACTGGTAATACCAGTAAAAAACAGAGCCCAAACACAAGCGGGTGTTTACTTAACTGCATAAGCATTGTTTTAAGGTAGAAACAAAATGTGCACAGACAGGAAAATAAATGTAGAAAATAAATCTCAATCCGCTATTTTTTTAATACCTGCTCAACATTTTGTCGCAAGCCGCCTTTAAATTGTCGTAACTCTACCCTTTTCTTTTTTTGAAGACATCTAGTTTTGTGTAATAATGTGCCAGATAAATGATATCATTATATGGGAAAGCTGATACTGGAAATGCAAGTCTCTCTTGACGGTTTTATGGCAGGAGCTCAAGGACAAACCGACTGGATGATCTGGAACTGGGGGCCTGACTGGACCTGGGATCGGAACCTACGGGATTTTCATACAAAATTGACTTTATCCGCAGGACATTTTCTCATCAGCCGGCAAATGGCAGAGGAAGGTTTTGTAAGGCACTGGCAGCAGGCAGCAGCGCAGAAGAATGAGCAAACAACCTTTGCACGGCACGTTTGTGAAACGCCGAAGACTGTGATCTCTACTACGCTTACCAAAGAACGAGATATTCCTGGTGGCTGGGACAACACTGATATTGCTAAGGATCTGATCAGTACAGTAAAAAATCTAAAAAAACTAACTACCGGAAATATTTTAGTGTATGGCGGAGCAACCCTGGTATCTTCCTTGTTGGTACACCAACTCATTGATGAGCTGTATTTACTTGTCAACCCGGTAGCCATCGGACACGGGATGAGTATTTTTGGTGATTTGAAAAAACCTATGGGCTTCCGGCTAAAGGCAGCAACCATATATTTGTCCGGAATCACTGTTCTACATTATGCTGTACCAGTTAGCTAATCGGCCGGCAAATCTTTTCCTATCTTACTTTTCAGCATCTTTTTCTCCACCTCCGATTTGGTCAGTTGCAGCGCTTTTTCAAAAGATTGCCTGGCCTGGTCTTTTTGTCCGAGTTGTACATGTAATTCACCCAGCAGGCTGTGATAGAGATAATACGACTGTATGGTCTTCTCTGATGACAGTTGCTGCAAAATATCCATTGCCTGTTGCGGGCCGTGCACCTGCCACACAGCTACTGCTTTATTGAGTGTTGCAATGGGTGAATAGGCCAGCTGGCAAAGCCATTCATATAGTTGCAGTATCCGCTGCCAGTTGGTTTGTTCAAAACTTTTAGCAGCACAATGTTCGTAAGCAATGGCGGCTTCTATATGGTAAGGGCTGATCTCTTCCCCGAATGCAGCCTCATTCATATAGGCATTGCCCAATGCGATTCGTTTGGCATCCCATTTAGACCTGTCTTGCTGCGGTAACAGAATGATCTCACCTTCTGTTGTAAGGCGCCCTTCACTCCTGGCTGAATGAAAACACATCAAGGCCATCAGCGCAAAGGCTTCCGGCAAACGTGTATACTGGTTTTCAATGACAAGGCGGCAAAGCATTATGGCTTCATCCATCAGGTCTTTTCTTATCAGTTGTTCTGACTGCGTGGAATTATATCCTTCATTGAACAATAAATAAATGGCATTCAAAACAGCATTCACTCTTTCTTTCAATGCAGCCGGCGGCGGCAGTACCAGTTCTATCTTATGTTCACGAAAGAATTCTTTGGTGCGATACAATCTTTTCGAAACAGTATCTTCTGCTGTAAGAAATGCTTTTGCAATTTCACTGGTGCTGAAACCACAAAGTGTTTTAAGGATGAGGGTAATCTGGTTTTCCTGCGTAATATCCGGGTGGCAGCAGGTGAACATCATTTTCAGCAGATCGTCCTTGATGAGCTCTTCTTTCCACAGATTGTCCATAGCGGGTGCCAGGGTGTATTCGGAATTCAGCAGTTGTCTTTCGCTGTCACTGAAGTCAAACCGGACCGCATATTTATTCCGTCGGATGCTGTCGATGGCTTTGTTTTTCGCTACACGGAAAAGCCAGGCAGAAGGATTATCGGGAACGCCTTTCAGTTTCCATACATGAATAGCATCCAGGAAAGTCTGCTGTACCACATCTTCCGCCAGTTCCAGGTGTTCAGTACCGAATACCCTGGTTAAAATAGAGACCATCTTTCCCGATTCGCGCCGGAAAAGATGGTCGGTGAGTTGATTGATATCGTAATTGATGATCGGCTGATTTTCGTCAAATGTAGATCACATTTTTATTTCGCGTATTTCCCTTACTTCTACGATACCGCTTTCAAAAGAAAGTATCGGGCATCCCTTCGCTATTTCCACCGCTTCTTCATAGCTGTCCGCTTTGCAAAGCAGGTAACCACCTACCATTTCCTTTCCTTCCATAAAAGGTCCGTCTGACAATACTTTTTTCTGACCCCTGATCACTTTCCCACTGTGTTGCAGTGGCTGGGTGCCGCCCAATTTCCCTTGCTCAGATAAAGCGCCCATCCATTGCATCCATTTCTGCATATGAGCCTGCCATTTTTCGGGTGATGACTTTTGTAATTCAAAGCCTTCGCCTCCCCTGAATAATAAAAGATACTCCGCCATTGTTGTTGATTTTAAAATGAATTGATGAAATTATCACTTTAATGACGATCTGTAGATCAGCATTTGGACAGGGTAGCCAAAAAAAAATTCTTTCCCGAAATCATTGATTGTCAGGACAGGCTCTTGCTGATACCCAGTTCCAGTCCTCGCAGTTCTGCCAGGCCTCTTAAACGGCCAATGGCGCTATAACCCGGGTAGGTAGTTTTTTGGAGGTCGTCTAGCATCTGGTGGCCATGATCGGGTCGCATGGGTATGCGGGTATTCCTCCTGCGCATCAGCAGTACGATCTCTTTTACGATCCCGTACATGTCTGTATCCCCGGCCAGGTGATCGGCTTCATAGAAATTTCCTTTCTCATCTCTTTTTGTATTGCGCAAATGAAGAAAATGAATATGATCGCCGAATTCCCTGATCATGGCTACCAGGTCATTGTCGGCCCGAGCGCCATAAGATCCGGTACAGAAACAAAGCCCGTTCGCGGTTGAAGGTGCGGCCTGTAAAAGTTCCCTTGCATCCTGCGCAGTACTCACCACCCGTGGCAGACCCAGGATCGCGTACGGCGGGTCATCGGGATGAATGGCCAGCTGCAAACCATATTCCTCTGCGACCGGAACCACCTGCTGCAGAAAATAAAACAAATGCTGTTTTAGTTTTTTCGCGTCGATCTGCTCATAGGTTTTCAACGCAGCCAGTATCTGCTCTACAGTAAACCGGTCTTTGCTGCCGGGTAGTCCCAGCAATGCATTGGTGTACAACCTGCTCTTATCCTCATCGCTCATCCCTTCAAATCGTGCCTGGGCTTCTTTGATCTGCGAGGTGGTATAATCTTTTTCGGCACCCGGTCTTTTCAAGAGGAAAAGATCAAAGGCTATGAACGCCGCTTTCTCAAAATACAATGCTTTGCTTCCATCCGGCATACGGTAATCCACATCGGTACGCATCCAGTCCAGTATGGGCATGAAATTATAAGTCACCACTTTCAATCCGCACAAAGCAATGTTACGCAGACTCTGCTTGTAGTTTTCGATGTGCAATGCATAAATACCCGATTGTTTTTTTATTTCCTCACTCACAGGCAGACTTTCAACCACAGTCCAGCTCATACCTGCCGCTTCCACCAATGCTTTCCGTTGATTGATCTCTTCGATGGTCCAGGTATCCCCTGCCGGGATATGGTGCAGGGCTGTGACTACGCCCGTGCAACCTGCCTGGCGTATGTCGCACAGACTTACCGGGTCATCCGGACCGAACCACCGCATGGTCTGTTCCATATGCATATTGCAGTTCTCCATCTATTTTGCGATGCCCAAAGGTGAGAAATAAAGGAAGACAGAAACAACGATCACAATCACCACGAGCGATAATACTACATCTTTCGCATTCCAGCTTGCCCTCGAAGCGGTTTTGTCTTCCGCTACCGTAGTGGCAAAAGTCAGTCCGTTGAGCTGCTGTACCGATGGCCTTTCCGTCAGAAGACTTACAACAATCATGATGGCAACAGAAAGCAGGAAGAGGATGATGCAGAAATAAAGGAAATTGATCGTGGCGAACTGTAACCAGCAACCACTCAACATTGCTTTGTTCAATTCCATGATGATCCTGAGTACGCCAATCACAAAGCCGGTCACCATCGCAGCATAAGCTCCTTTGGCATTGATGCGTTTGGAGAATACACCCAGCAGGAATACTGCTGCGATGGGTGGCGCCAGGTAAGACTGCACGCTTTGCAGGTATTGGTACAGCACTCCTGATATCTTAGACATGAGCGGTATCCACACCATCCCCAGCAATACCACAATACCCGTGGTAATGCGTCCCACTCTTACCAGCTCTCTATTACCTGCTTCCGGTTTTATCTTTTTATAAATATCCATGGTGAATAAAGTTGAGCAGGCATTGTATACCGAAGCCAATGAGCTCATCAATGCTGCGAGCAGACCGCCTGCCAGCAAACCGCGCAATCCAACCGGTAACAGTTCCCGCACCAGTGTGGGAAATGCCTGGTTGGCATCGTCCAGTTGTAACTTACCCTGCTTTGCCAATGCAAATGCAATGATGCCGGGTATCATGAAAATGAAGAAGGGCATCAGCTTTAGGTAGGCTGCAAAAATGGTTCCTCTTCTCGCTTGTTTTTCATCGCGACCGGCAAGGCAGCGCTGCACAATGTGCTGGTCGGTGCACCAGTACCAGATACCCACAATGGGCGATGCAAATAAAATACCGGCCCAGGGGAAATCCGGATCACTCAACGGGGGAAACATACTCAGTTTTTCTTTGGGGATGGAAGCCATCAATCCGCTCCAGCCGCCTACTTCATGCAATCCGTACACCAGCAGCACTGCCGAACCCAGCAATAACACGATGGCTTGTATGGCTTCGGTGTACATTACGGCGTGCAGTCCACCAAACACCGTATACACCCCTGTAACCACCACCAGTATGATGGCTGCCGTCCAGAAATCAATGCCCGGGAAAAAAATCGTGATCACCGTAGCGGCTGCAAAAATGGTTACTGATGCTTTGGTAATGATATAGCTCAATAGTTGTATTACCGAAAGCAGTATCCTCGACCTGGCATTGAACCTTCTCTCCAGGAATTCGGGCATGGTATATACCATGCTGCGCATGTAAAAAGGAACGAATACCCATCCGAGTAAAAGTATGATCCATGAATGCAGTTCATAATGGCCCATGACCAGTCCTGATTGAGCCGCCGTACCGGCAAGACCAACAATATGTTCCGACCCTACATTCGATGCCAGTATGGAAGCGCCGATCACGAACCAGCCGAGGTTGCGGTTGGCAAGAAAATAATCGGAGGGTGATTCCTTGCTTCTGCGGATGGACCATATTGAAACGGCTGCAATAATGCCCAGGTAAAGTGCAATAAAAAGCCAATCGACAGTTCCCAGTAAATGATGCATGTATATTGGTTTAAGGTCAATGATTCATTTTAGATGTAACGGTTCACCAGGTTCTCAATCCATTCCTGTTTACCGCTGGTGATAGCAGGTTCTCCTTGTTCAATTGCATAGGTGCGCAGGTCTTCCAGTGACAGCTTTCCTTCTTCAAATGCTTTTCCTTTACCACTGTCGAAACTGGCATAGCGCGCCTTGCGGAATTTTTGATAATCAGATTGCTGTAAAATGGCATCTGCTGCCAGCAGCGCCCTGGCAAAAGCATCCATGCCTCCGATATGTGCATGGAAAAGATCTTCCGCATCGGTGGAATTGCGCCGGATCTTCGCGTCGAAATTGATGCCGCCACCGGCAAAACCGCCAGACTCCAATATGATCAGCATGGCTTCGGTAAGTTCATTGATGTTATTGGGAAACTGGTCGGTATCCCACCCGTTCTGGTAATCGCCCCTGTTGGCATCCATGCTGCCCATCAGGCCTGCATCGGCCGCCACCTGTAGTTCGTGGGTGAAACTATGACCCGCCAGTGTAGCATGGTTCACTTCAATGTTCAGTTTAAAATCACCCAGCAGATCATATTGACGCAGGAAACTGATAACGGTTGCACAATCATAATCGTATTGGTGTTTGGTGGGTTCGCAGGGTTTGGGTTCAACGAAAAAAGTTCCTTTGAAACCGTTCTTCCTTGCATAATCCTTTGCCGTATGCAGGAAGCGCGCCAGGTGTTCTTTCTCCCTTTTCATATTGGTGTTCAGCAGGCTCATGTATCCCTCCCTGCCACCCCAGAATACATAGTTCTCCCCTCCCAGTTCAATGGTGGCATCGAGTGCAGCTTTCACCTGCGCACCGGCATGTGCCAGTACATGAAAATCGGGGTTCGTGGCAGCGCCATTCATGTACCGCCTGTTGGAAAAAAGGTTGGCCGTACCCCATAACAGTTTCACGCCTGTTGCGGATTGTTTTTGCTTGGCATAAGCCACGATCTGTTGCAGACGCTTCTCATTCTCTGCCACATCATTGGTAAAATCCACTACGTCCACATCGTGAAAACAATAATAAGGGATACCCATCTTGGTAATGAACTCGAAAGCCACATCCATCTTCTTTTTGGCCCTGGCAACAGGATCTGTTTCCTTATCCCAGCTGAATAAATGCGTGGGCTCTCCAAAAGGATCGGCGCCGCTGCCGCAGAAAGAATGCCAGTAAGCGCAGGCAAAACGCAAATGGTCTTTCATCGGTTTTCCCGCTACCATCCTGTTTTCATCGTACCAGCGGAAGGCAAAAGGGTTATCGCTTGCTGTTCCCTCGTATTTCACTTTGCCAATACCTGCAAAAAATTCGCTCATATTACTTGATTTATGGGTGATTGATGCTGTTGTTCAAATGTTGTTTCCATACCTGGTAGAGGTCGTTGTAAGTTTGTGCATCTGTTACTTCAACCCGCTTCACAGGCTTTAAATAAGCAGCTGCCTGTTTTGCAGTGAATATACCTGCCCCTATGCCCGCGCCCAATGCAGCGCCGCAACTGCCATCATTCTCATACAACTCAACCGGTATGCCTGTGGCGTTCACGAATGTGGTAACAAACACATCGCTCAGGAACATATTGGCATAGCCTGCCCTGATAATACCTGGTTGCATGCCGTTTTCCCGCATGATATCGATACCATAACGGAAAGCAAAAGCCACACCTTCCAGTCCGGCTCTGTAGCAATGCGCGGCAGTATGGTTATTAAAATCAATCCCGATGAGTCCCGCACCGGTCATTTTATTGTTGAGCATCCGTTCTGCACCATTGCCGAAAGGCAGGAAGAAAAGCCCCCCGCTGCCAGCGGGAACAGATCGTATGCGTTCATTCAATTCATCATAACTGGTCTTCGTTGCGTTGAGCGATCGCACCCAACTGCTGGTAATACCGGCGCCGTTGATGCAAAGCAGTACGCCGATCCTTTTTTGTTCACCCGTATGGTTCACATGTGCGAAGCTGTTGATGCGCGATAACGGATCGGCGGCCAGTTCTTCAGTTACTCCATAGATCACACCCGAAGTACCGGCATTGGCCGCCACTTCTCCCGGTTCCATTACATGCAGCGACAGTGCATTGTTGGGTTGATCGCCCGCTTTATAAGTAACCGGTATCCCTTTTTGCAGCGAGAGCGCCGACGCTGCTGCAGCCGTTACCCTTCCATGATCATCAAACACATTTTTCACTTCGGGTATGAAGGAAGGATCAAAGCCGAAATAATCCATCAGCGCTTTTGAAACAGCTTGTTCTTCAAAATCCCAGAACATACCTTCCGATAAGGCGGCGGGAGTAGTGGTTGTGTTACCCGTCAGTTTCATGGCAATGAAATCGCCCGGCAGCATGACCTTATCGATCTGTTTATACACCTGTGGCTCGTGCTCTTTCACCCATGCCAGTTTGGAAGCGGTAAAATTGCCCGGTGAATTCAGCAGGGTGGACAGACATTTTTTTTCACCCAATGCTTTGAATGCCGCATCACCATAAGGCACGGCCCTGCTGTCGCACCAGATGATGCTGTTGCGTATCACCTGTTGCGATGTATTTGTGAGTACCAATCCGTGCATCTGGTAAGCAATGCCAATGGCAGTAATGGCTTCGGGATCGTATTTGCCGGTAGCATGTAAACGCTGTACTGCGGCTTGCGTGTATTCCCACCACAGGTCGGGCGACTGCTCGGCCCAGCCATGTTTCAATGAAATGATCTTTGCTTCCGTATCGGGATAGGCAGCTGTGGCAATACAATGAAAGGTCTGGCTGTCTACCACCGAAACTTTGACCGAAGAAGTACCTACGTCAATTCCTAATAGCATATGGCAAGTCTGAGGCAACTAAAATAACGAGTTTTCCAAAATAATGCAACCGATTGCAATTATTTATTATCAAAAACACTATTTTAGTATTAACATTCAGCATGAAAACGATTGTATGAACAGCGGGAAAGAAATGACCATTTACGATATAGCCAAAAGGCTGAACATTTCTCCTGCTACGGTGAGCCGGGGCTTGCAGGATAATCCGGCCATCAGTAAAAAGACCAGGAAGAAAATATTAGATATGGCCGATGAATTGGGCTACCGTACCAATCATTACGCCCGCAACCTGCGTCAGAACCAGACCAATACCATTGGCGTGATCGTACACGAACTGAACAGTAATTTCATTACTTCCGTATTGGCAGGTATTGAAAAAGTTACTACCGAAGCAGGCTACGACCTCATCATTGCCCACTCTTCCGAGAGCGCTGTCAAGGAAGCTGCCAATGCCAAAAATCTTTTCCATAAAAGGGTTGACGGGTTGATCGCTTCCCTTTCATTCGATACCACTTCACTGGATCATTTCAAACCGTTCAGGGAGAAAGGGGTGCCGCTTGTCTTTTTCGACCGGGTGGAACAGGATGGCGATAATACCGTTGTAGTGATTGACAATGCCAGGTGCGGTTATATAGCCACGCAGCACCTGGTTGAGCAGGGTTGCAAAAAAATTGTACACGTTACTTCGAGCCTGCAGCGCAATGTATACTCGCAACGCTTCAAAGGCTATCGTGATGCATTGTACGATCATGGTCTCAAGTTTGATGAATCGTTGCTCATCCTCGGCGATCTCAGTGAAAAAGCAGGCGTTGAAGCAGCCCTCAGAATCCTTAAAATGAAACCCCTGCCTGATGGTATTTTCACTACCAACGATTTTATAGCGGCCGTCTGCATGCGCACCTTAAAGGAAAATGGTCTTCATATCCCGAAAGACATAGCAGTAGTAGGTTTCAACAACGATGCCATCGGCAACCTGATCGAGCCCGCACTTACCACCATCAATTACCCGGGTATTGACATGGGCGAGATCGCCGCCAGGAACCTCATCAATCATCTGAAGGGTATCAGTGACCTGCGCCAGACCAATACCATCATCGTAAGGTCTGAACTCATCGTTCGGCAATCATCACTCCGCAAATCCGTATAAAATATCCATCACAACCATGTCAGCATCTTTCAAAAACAAAGTAGCCATTGTAACAGGCGGCGGTTCCGGGATCGGACTCGCCATTGCGGGCAAGCTGGTACAGCATCATTTTCGAACCATTATTGTGGGAAGGAATGAACAAAAACTGGCTGCGGCCAAATCGCAGCTGGGCGCTTTGTGCAGCATACACTCCTGTGATCTCAACAACCTTCCTGCTATCCCTTCCCTCGTGTCTGATATTGTTGCCGAATACGGCCAGGTTGACCTGCTGGTGAACAATGCAGGCATCAATATGAAAAAAGAATTTACGGAAGTGAGCGATGAAGATTTTCAAAAGATCATACATACCAATCTCTCCGCTGTATTCACCCTGTCCCGCGAAGTGGTAAAGCAGATGCTGAATAATCCGGATGGTGGTAGCATCATCCATATCAGCTCCATGGCTTCACAGTACGGCATTCCCAAAGTGATTGCGTATACCGCTTCGAAGTCGGCCATTGAAGGCATGACCAGGGCCATGGCCACTGAATTATCACCCAGAGGCATCAGGGTAAATTGTGTTGCACCCGGTTTTATTGCAACGGACATGTCCGCCAAAGCATTGAACAACGACCCCGAAAGAAAAGCAAAAGCGCTGGGCCGCACGCCGATGGGCGAGTTAGGCAAACCGGAAGATATTGGCGAAGCAGTGGCATTCCTTGCTTCCGATGCTGCGCGGTACATTACCGGCGTGGTATTGCCCGTAGATGGCGGAAATTCCATCGGCTTTTAAATCCATACCCATGATGATACAGCATTCCCTCTATTCATTCAGAAACATCGCAACAGGAATTTTTCTCCTCTTCACCACATTTGCTACAGCTCAGAGCAGGTTTCCTTTCCAGGATACTTCTCTGGGTTTTGAACAAAGAGTGAATGACCTGGTATCCAGGCTTACGCTGGAAGAGAAAGTAGCCCAGATGCAGAATACCACTCCTGCCATTGAGCGGCTGGGCATTCCCGCCTATGACTGGTGGAATGAAGTATTGCATGGCGTAGCACGAACACCTTATAAAGTAACCGTTTTCCCGCAGGCCATTGCCATGGCTGCCACTTTCGATACCAGCTCTATCAGACTGATGGCTGAATATTCCGCTATGGAAGGAAGGGCCATTTACAATAAAGCGATGAAAGACGGCAGGCAGGGCAAGCGTTATGTGGGACTCACTTACTGGACGCCCAATATCAATATATTCCGCGATCCGCGCTGGGGTCGTGGCCAGGAGACTTATGGAGAAGATCCTTTCCTGACCGCCATGATGGGCAAAGCTTTTGTACACGGCCTGCAGGGCAGGGACCCCAAATACCTGCTGGCGGCTGCCTGCGCCAAACATTATGCCGTACACAGCGGACCCGAGCCTGCCAGGCATGCATTCAATGTATCTCCTTCCGGTTACGATCTATGGAATACTTATTTACCTGCATTCAAAACGCTGGTGGCAGATGCAAAAGTGGCCGGCGTGATGTGTGCCTACAATGCTTTCAGAACACAGCCCTGCTGCGGCAGCGATCCTTTGATGACGGATATCCTGCGCAACCGCTGGCAATTCACCGGTTACGTGACTTCTGACTGCGGCGCCATCGATGATTTCTTCAACTTCCATAAAACACATCCCAATGCCGAAAGCGCTGCCGCCGATGCATTATTGCATGGTACCGATGTGGACTGCGGCAATGTGGCTTATAAACGATTGGTACAGGCGGTGAAAGACAAACTGATCACCGAACAGCAGGTGGATGTTTCCCTGAAACGCCTGTTCATGATTCGTTTCAGGTTGGGTTTCTTCGATCCTGTTTCTGCCGTTCCTTATGGCAATGTGCCGGAATCGGAACTGGAAAGTCCGGAACACAAAGCACATTCATTGAAAATGGCCCAGCAATCCATTGTATTGCTGAAGAACGATCGCCATACTTTGCCGCTCAGCAAAAACATCCGGAAAATTGCAGTGGTGGGTCCTAATGCAGATAATGCCGTTGCTTTACTGGGCAATTACAACGGTACTCCTTCTGAAATCGTTACCGTACTGCAGGGCATTAAAAACAAACTGCCCCATGTTGAAGTGATGTATCAGAAAGTCATCGATCATACCGACGATTCGCTGCAGACAGATATGAATACACTTGCCACAAAACTGAAAGATGCAGACGCTATTGTTTTTGTTGGAGGTATCTCACCCCAGTTGGAGGGAGAAGAAATGCGGGTGAACCATGCAGGGTTCAAGGGAGGCGATCGCACGTCCATATTATTGCCGGCAGTTCAAACGCGCCTGCTGAAAGCATTGAAAGCAACGGGGAAACCGGTTGTCTTTGTGATGATGACGGGCAGCGCCATCGCCACACCCTGGGAATCTGAAAATATCCCTGCCATTGTCAATGCCTGGTATGGCGGACAATCGGCCGGTACTGCCATTGCCAATGTTTTGTTTGGTGACTACAATCCTTCCGGCAGGTTGCCTGTTACTTTCTACAAGGGCGACCAGGATCTCCCCTCTTTTGATGATTATGCCATGACCAACCGCACTTACCGTTACTTTAAGGGTAAGCCCTTGTATGCGTTTGGCCACGGGCTGAGTTATACCAGTTTCCGGTACAGCAACCTGCAACTCATACCCAACAAAAACAGTTCAACCATTACTGTGCGCGCTACGGTTAAGAATACGGGAAGCAGGGACGGAGAAGAAGTGATCGAATTGTACGTGTCGAACCATGTTTCGAAAGAAGATGCCATCCGCTCGCTGAAAGGGTTCAGGAGAATTTCGCTCAAAGCAGGAGAAAGCGCTACTATCAGCTTCACTTTGGGTAAAGACGAATTATCCTCCCGGGATAATAACGGCGGTTATCTTCCTTTCAAAGGGAATACATTGGTATCTGTAGGGGGTTGTCAGCCAGGTGAAAACAGTCTCAAAAACAAACAGGCTGTTCAGGCATCCATTCATCTGTAATCATGACGATATTTACAGGTAATATAAAACGCGCGCTATGAAACCATTCTCCCGCAGGGATTTTCTGAAATCCGGCATGGTTGCCTTACCGGTTCCCTTTGCCGCCGCTGCATTCGGCGGATTGAACAGTAAGAAACAAAAACCGTTGCTGTCGTTCTCTACACTGGGTTGTCCGGACTGGACCTTTTCCCAAATACTGCAATTTGCGCAGGACAACGGATACAATGGTATTGAACTGAGGGGCATACAAAGGCAGCTTGACCTGACCAAATGTCCCGAGTTCAGCACGCCTGAAAGGATTGCATCAAGTCTGCAACAGGCAACAGATAAGGGATTGCGGTTTACCGACCTGGGATCTTCCGCAGAACTGCATCATGCGAATACTGAAACAAGACAAAAACATTTGACTGCCGCCAAACAGTTCATTGACCTGGCGCAGCAATTGAATTGTCCTTATGTACGCGTATTCCCCAACAGCCTGCCCAAAGACGACGACCAGCGCAAGGCCACCATTGACAGGATCGTCAGTGGCCTGCTGGAATTGGGCGAATATGCAAAGAACAGTTCGGTAAGGGTGTTGCTGGAATCGCATGGAGATGCTGTCAAAACAACTGAACTGAAAATGATCATGGATGCTTCTGCCCATCAGCATGTGGGTATGATATGGGATGTAGCGAATATGTGGACCAAAGAAAAAGAATCACCTGCGTTGGTATATGCCCGGTTGAAAGATTATATCTTTCATACGCATATCAAAGATTTCAGGTATGTCGATGGCAAAGAGCATTATGTATTACTCGGACAGGGGGAAGTGCCCATTTTCGAAGCCATCGATGCCTTATACAAAGGCGGATACAAAGGTTATTACAGCTTTGAATGGGAAAAGCTCTGGCACCCCGATATCGATGCGCCAGAGCTGGCCCTGGCTGATTTCCCCCAAGCCATGAAAAAGCATTTTGGATCGGGAACCTGACTGATCAATGCCCTACTTTAATGTAACCCCATCCTTCCCTTTGCTTTGAAATGATTTCATAGATGCCGTCCGGTACAATTTCCACGCCTGGTACCAGTTGGTCCTGGGTGATATTGTTACGTTTCAGTGTCATGGCGCAGACTTTGAAGCTGGCTTTGTTGTCTGCTATCAATTTTTGTACTGCCGGTTGTTGTGCAGAACGCCCCTGTACAACAAGGTCCAGCCCCTGGCCATAGATCACTACTTCCAGTTTGGCTTCCGGAGCGGCGCCTTTGATGAGGCTTATTTCACGGGTAATGGCTTGCTGGTTAATGGTATCCTTGCTGGACATATCGAATACCACTTTGTAATTCTTTTCCTGCGCGCCGGCTATGGTAGCCACCAGCAGGGTACAGATGGATAAAAGATATTGTTTCATAAGACAAGATTTTGCAGCAGTAAAATTACCCTTATTCTGCAATTTTCAAACCCTGTAAACCCTATACCCTCCGTAAATGAAACAGGACAGCACAAGCGGCTGTTCGCCTGTACTGCCCTGTTGGTTGCTACAGCAATTATTTATTTGTCGGCCCCATCGTTCTTCGCGCGGGTGACCGCATAGTTGCCAATATTCGTTCCTACCTGTAATCCTACAGAGCAATCTGAACGATAATGGATACCCCCTGCAACCCTCGAAAAAGAAGCTTCCTGCGCCATGGTAGTATAAGCGCCTGCCTTTTCCGGCACTAAGTATCCCAGGATGGTGGCGGCTGCCCCACTGAAAGTGGAATGCCCTGAAATATAAGAGGGAAAATTAGGTAACCCCGTCAGTGTTTTAATGGCCGGGTTCAATTGTGAAGGACGCGGATTGAAATAATAAAATTTGGTATTCCAGCATACAATGGCGGCGTCCATCATGCTCATGTTCAGCAACGCCATATCCCTGGCCCATCTCACTTCACTGAAATTTTTGGTGATGAAATCCTCAGCGGCAATAGCATCCCAGTGACCTGGCGGCGTATAAGTGCTTACACCGTCTGCCCAAAACTGAACGATCCGCATATTTTCCCGCGTGGGATTGTTGACATAACCATATACTTCATCCGTTTCCTGCTTCATCTGTACGCTGGATGTAGATGGTGGCGCCGGAGGTCTCAATGCGTTCACAGTAGCCGTATCGAAGAGAAAGGGGGTTACTTTCCCAAACAAGGGCAGCATGGGAGGCCGTTTGGGAGTTTCCTGGCTGTACCAGGGTATCTCCCCCCTGGCAATAGCAGTGGTTTCCAGGTTGGCCCAGTCCGTCGGAGTACCTACCGCCTTTCCCGCATTATCTGTCTTTGCCCTGGCAATGAATACCTGTGCGATCTGTCTTCCCAAAGCCTCTCCGGCAACAACATCACTCCTGGTTGCCGCGCCCGACATGATCGCCGCCATTTCCTGTTCACCTGCTTTCATTTGTATGGAAGCTATTTCAGTAGGGAACAATAATTTCATCATTTCCGCTGTAACACCTGCCAGTACCGCAGCCTCAGACGGGTAAGAAGGCAGGTCTGTTTGAGATGTTTTGCTCACGATGGTATTATCTGTTTTGTATGGCGCTGGCCGGCTGTACATTTTTTTATAATACCAGCAAGCCACCAACGCATCGTACTGTGCGGCACTGATATAAGCATAAGCCCTTGCAGCATACGGCGGGTTGGCGAAAGGAAACAATGGATAAGCAAAGGGATTGGCCGAACTGGGTATGGGATAAGTCCCATCTGGTTTTTGATAAGGGGGAAGATTATATTTTGCCACCAGTTCGCGCATGCACTCGTTCCACCGCAGCACGCCTCCCGCTGCCCAGTACCTGATACCGGCTTCCTGGTCAACCGTCAGCGCTTTTTGATATCCTTTGATCTCGTTCAACTCGGCAGTATAAGCCGCTGAATTGACGGCAGCAGGCGCAGCAACGGCAAAACTATCGGGCCTGTTCAATAACACCGTTTTCCAGCTTCCCGCATTGAGGTCGATATTCTGCGGATTGAGCGGTGAAATATCATCTGTTCTGTTCCTGACTGATTTATCACAACCGGTATGCAGCAAGAGTATGAGGCAACCGATCGGTATATGATTGATTATTTTTTTCATGATTGGGTTATTTAGAATTGTTGGAAGATGCTTTTGCATCACGACTTTTTTTTCCTGAACGGAACTCAATGATATAAAAGGCCCCCAGGTTGTAACTGGTTGCCTGTCCCATATTCCTTCCGGCCACCACATAGTTGGCGCCGCCTGTCAGGGAAAGACCATCAACACGGGCAATTTCATATTTGCCATTCACTCCAACAGTGGTTGCATTCATTTTGTTACTGGGGAAGGGCATATCGTTTTTACGCATATCAAATCCCCCAAGTGTTTGCATATCTGTTACAACAGCTTCTGCAATCAGCCGGTGGCTCCTGTAACCTGTTCGCAGGGAAAAGGAAGCCAGGTCGGGCATATCCACTTTATTACTCATCACCTGCCCGGTGGTATAATAAGAGGTTCTGTCAATAGTGATATTATTCCGGTAAGTGTAGGTAGCAACGCCCGTCGCAAAAAATACACCCCGCTGGTAATCCAGCATCAGTCTGCCTGACAGCGTAGTGCTTCTCAGTCCAATGGACAGGGGAAGAAAATCGGCCACATAATTGGTCAGCGGCATGGAAGTTCCGCCCAATAAGTACAGGGAAAACTCATTTTTCCCGAATGTTTTTTCCACAGGCATCCACTTCAGCCATAACGATAAATCCTGCACGCCTTTCTGCGAATGCAGGGTACCGGCCGAAGCTTTTGTATGGATATAGGGCAGGCCGAATAAAATGTTCAGTTTATTAGTAATTCCATAATTACCCATGACGGCTATACTGCTGGAACTCACAGTGCCCATGTTCAGGTTATCTCTTTTGTAGGTACCCTCCCAATAATTGGTCCAGCTGCTGTGGCCATACATCAGGCCGGTACAAAAATTATGTTTGCTCATCATGATGGCATCCTGGTCGGTCTGCGCCGGCAGGGTATTGCCAATGATCAGTAACGAAGCTAAAACGATGAGCCTCCTTTGTATAAGGCAAATTTTCATGGTTGTTGTTTTGTTGATGGTAAACAGGTTGTTGCAGATGGTACACGCAGGAACATACGGACATGCATGACACATCTCATCTCAAGTTGATGAATCGAACTGTTGGTGTTGATCAGGAGAGGCTGGTCTCGGGAGGCTGGTCTATTCTTTGCAGGTAGTCGTAACTCATCCAGCCATTCAGGTCTGAATGATATTTTTTAACTGTGGAACCATTGTCATGAAGGTGAAATGCCCACTCTTCTTTATAAAAATCCTGCAGTTTGGATTTTGAATGAAAGGAATTGTTTCCTTTTTTCAGGGGTGAGGAAGTTTGTGCATTGCTGGTATTTTTCAGGTATTCCGATCTCAGGTTACGCAAGGTCGTTTTCTCCACGTTCGGCATACACAGCAATTCCAGGCTATCATTGTAAAAACGACATTTGACATAAGTATAACTCACGCCGTTGATCTCTATATTTCCCCTGATCCTTTCATAATCCTGTGAATAATGATAAGGGAGATTCGCCTGTACTTTGATACTGATGAGGTCGGAAGTATTGACCAGTTCATCATCGAGCAGGGCGGTAAGCCGGGATTCTGACCGGTCTTCAAAATAGGTTGCTATGACAGGGTAAGCAAACCAGTTCAGCAGCAGGGTCAGCAGCAGTAGTATGGAAGCAAATTGTTTCAACCCTGGTAAGGTAATGAAAATAATTAAAAAACGGCTGAAATGGTGCACAAAAGCCGGTATACTAATTTTATAGTATCTTTAAGTACCCTATCTAAAAAGACTGCATTATGAAATCTACTGCTGCGATTTGCCGTTTCGGCATTACCCTTTTATTGGGACTCCTGGTGTTGCCTGTTTTTTCACAGAATGCAACTGTAACCGGTAAGGTTTCGGGAGATGGTAATACCCTGGCAGGCGCCACTGTCAGTGCCGGTAACAAAAGTGTGCTGGCCGATGCCAACGGCTCATTTACGTTGAGCCTTAAAGCAGGCGCTTATACCGTTCGCGTTTCCTATGTTGGTTATAAAGCCGCTGCCAAAAATATTTCACTCAAAGCAGGAGAGCAGGTTGCACTTGATTTCTCTCTTGAACGTGGCGATGCCGCTAATCTCAATGAAGTGGTGGTACTCGGCTCCCGCTCCCGTCTGCCGCGCAGTAACACGGCCACGCCGGTACCGGTGGATGTATTTTCTGTAGTGGAACTTACGGCAACCGGACAGGTAGAGCCCACGCAGATGCTCAACCTGGTAGCTCCTTCCTTTAACTCATCGCGACAAACCATTGCCGATGGAACCGACCATATTGATCCTGCCACTATTCGCGGGCTGGGTCCCGACCAGGTATTGGTACTCATGAATGGCAAGCGCCGGCACAACTCCGCCCTCATCAATATCAATGGAACTGTTGGCCGTGGATCGGTTGGTACTGATCTCAACTCTTTGCCCACTTCTGCCATCGATCGCATTGAAGTGCTGCGCGATGGCGCCGCTTCCCAGTATGGTTCCGATGCCATTGCAGGTGTGGTGAACGTGGTATTGAAAAAATCAAAAGGCACTACCATCACTTCCCAGGTTGGTCAGCAATACCAGGGCGATGGCAAAGTGGCCCAGTTGGGTATTTACCATGGTTTCAAGGTTAAAAATGGCTACCTGGGCATTGCAGCCGATCTGCGTTACAGGGGCGCTACCAACCGGGCAGGTTATTATGCCGGGCCGGTATATGTGAACTGGAACGTAGGCAGGATCAGCGGCGAAAGCGATGCCGCTTATATTGCACGTCGTACCGATTTGTACAGCAGGGACCGGGATTCTGTGAATAAGTACGGATTCGACCGGAACAACAATATGGCCATTGGTAACTCTCTTGTCCGCAATGCTGAATTGATGATCAATGGCGGATTCAATTTCGACAAGCATACAGAATTCTATTACAGCGCCGGTGTGAGCTATCGCAATGGTGAAGCAGCTGGTTTCTACCGTTATCCTTTTCAGAAATCGCAGGTCATTCCGGAATTGTATCCCAGCGGATTCCTGCCGCAGATACTTTCTGAGATCTGGGATAAATCTGTCATGGCAGGCATCAAATTCAATACGCATGACTGGGCATGGGATATCAGCAACACATTCGGCGGTAATTCATTCCGTTTCAATGTAGCCAATTCCAACAATGCCACACAATATGCATTGATGGCAAGTGCACCTGTCCGGTTCTATTCGGGAAAGCTCGGCTTCAACCAGAACACTTTCAATGCAGATGTGACGAAAGACCTGGGCGCTGTGATGGGCATGGAGCGTGCCAACCTGGGTCTGGGTGCCGAATGGCGCACCGATCTTTATAAGATCACGGCAGGAGAAGAAGCTTCCTGGAAAAACTACGACCCTGCTTCGGGCAAAGCCGGTGGTGCACAGGTATTCCCTGGTTACCAGCCTGCCAATGAAGTGAATGCCACCCGGACGGTGCTGGGCGCTTATGCCGATTTTGAAGCCGATATCACCCGCCAGTGGCTGACAGACATTGCTGCACGTGTAGAAAACTACAGCGATTATGGTACCAATATTGCCGCCAAACTGGCCATGAGATACAAACTGAGCGATGTGGTAACCCTGCGCGGTGCCATCAGCAACGGATTCAGGGCGCCTTCCATTCACCAGCGTTATTTCAGCGCCGTGTCTACCCTGTTTGTGAACGTTGGGGGCACACTCACTCCCAGGCAGGTGGGCACTTTCCGCAATAACAGCGATATAGCACAGGCATTCGGCATCCCTTCGCTGGATGCAGAAAAATCGATCAACGGAAGCCTGGGTATCACACTCAAACCATCGAATAATTTCTCTGTTACAATAGATGGTTATTATATCCGTATCGACAACCGCATTGTGTACACCAGCCAGTTCAACCGCAGCAACCCGGTTGTGAATGCCATACTCGCGCCTTATCCCGATGTGAATGCAGCGCAGTTCTTCACCAATGCCGTGAACACTGAAACAAGAGGTATTGATGCAGTATTGTCTTACAGGCCCAGGATGCGCAAAGGATCGTCGCTTGATCTGTCGCTGGCAGGGAATTTCAACCGCACATTTGTGGTAGGCCCCATCAAGGGAACAGATAAGATACCGGCAGACCAGTTTGGCAATGTGTTGTTCAGCCGCCAGGAAAAATCAAGACTGGAAGAATCGCAGCCACGCAGCAAAGTGAGTTTTTCCGCCAATTATAAGGTAGACAGGTTCGGCGCAATGTTAAGGTTCACCCGTTATGGCGAAGTGTATACCAGGGATGCATCTGATCCGGCGCTGGATGAATCATTCGGTGCAAAGATCGTGAGCGACCTGAGCCTTTCTTATAAGGTAGCCAAAAAGCTGACGGCCACCCTTGGCGCCAATAACCTGTTTGATGTGTACCCCGATAAACTGAAAGTAGTGAATGTGCCTGTGCCCGGCAGTGTGGGTCCGTTTTTGGACAACAGCAGCTTCGGCAGGTTTGTATACAGTCGTAATGCCACACAATTCGGTTTCAATGGCGGATACTATTACCTGAACCTGACTTTGAATTTTTAGTTGAGAAAGAATAGCTTCTGCTAAAAATAATTGTTGACTGCAAATTCATACTGGGTCATAAATATTTCTTTAAACGGATGGATATTATTCTGTTCGTAGAATATAAGCATTGCCTTTTTGTACTCCATAGAATCGACCGTCCGAAAGGATAAAGGACAATATCCGTGAGCCATTAATAGGGCATTACTAACAATACGTGCAGTTCTTTTGTTACCGTCTGCAAAAGCCTGTATGTAAGAAAGTATAACCAGTGAAAGCAGGGACTTTTCAAATACATTGCTTTTTTTATTTACCAGTGTACACATATCATTCAACGCCTCTCGAATTTGATATTCATTATCCAAAGGTTTATAATTGGTTCCCGTAATGCCAACCCTCTTTTGCCGGATGTTTCGATCAACTCCTAAATCTTTGATGAGCAGGCTGTGAATATCTTCAATTGAACCGATGGACAGCGGCACCATATAATCGGGATGCTCAATAATAAAACTGATTGCTTCCTTATGATTCAGTAACATAACAGCATCGTCTTTGGGTTTTCCTTCTGCTGTTTCTTTTTCTTTTAGCAAGCGTTCCGTTTCTAAAAGCGAATAGGTATTTCCTTCGATCTGAGAGGATTTCCAACTCAGGTCAATTGCCAAACGTTCTTGTTCCCGGCTAAATTCGGCCTGGGACAATCCTTCGATATTCTTCCTGAAATTTATATGAAGGGCATTCAAATATTGTTGCTCTTTTTCTTCAAACAGATCGACATTGGGTAGCGTATCATTGATCAGGAAAAAATCAAATCCGCCTTTGATCAATCTTTCATCCTGTTCCTGCCTGAAATATTTTTCTATATCAATAGGATACAATAATCCATAAGAAGGACTTGCCTTATACCTGGTAGCTTTCCCCTTGCCTTCTACTGCGATCAATTTTTCCTCAATGAGTTGATTGAGCAATCGTTTAACCGTTGCATATGCAACCCCCTGGCTTAGTCCATTATGTATTTCCTTAGACGAACGAAGCGGATAATCCTGAAGGAATGCTAATATTTTATTTTTTACTTCATTTGTCACTTATAGCTCAATTTATAGTAGAATGTAGCTCAAATATAGTTTTTTTGAGCCGTATTTTAAATATAACTGAGCTTTATTCAAAATAAAGCTCAGTTATTTAGTATTTAAAGCTCAAAACACAGTGTTTTTGAGCTACAGGGCTTCCGTGCCAACAACCAGGCCAATGCTACAAAGTACTCATCATTTCCACTCCTTCTTCTTCCATGACCCCGGCAGCAGTCTGTTGGGTAATGATCTTTTTACCCCGGTATAATACTACCAGGGCTGCCAGTGTACAGCAGGCCATCACGCCGGTCATGGGCAACGGGGTATGATTGTGTAACAGGCTTACAACGGCTGAAGCACAGGCGCCGATGCTCATCTGTATGGCCCCGAGGAGTGCAGAAGCGCTGCCCGCATTATGGCCAAAAGGGGCCAGTGAAAGCGCCGATGCATTGGGAAAAATGAAGCCCTGGCAGCTCAGGAAAAGGAAGATGAGGAAGATGATGAGGAACAATTCACTCCATCCCAACAGGGAAATCGCTGCCAGCAAAATACCAATAACCCCCTGGCAGCGCAATGCCACTTTGATGATCTGTTCGTTGCTGTAATTTTTCAGCAACACGCTGTTGACCTGGCTGGCGCCGATCAAACCCATGGCTATAAGGGCAAAGATCCATCCATATTGTTTTTCACTTACATGGAATATTTCCATGAACACATAGGGCGATCCGCTGATGTAAGCGTATAACCCTGCATTGGAAACTGCTCCGGTCAATGCATAAGTAGCAAATTGAGGGTGACGGATAACACCCCAGAAATTATTGAGAATGGGTTTAGGTTTCAGTGAGAAATGCGGATTGGGTTCCTTGGTTTCGGGCAATAAAAAAAAAACACCTGCCATTATCACCAGCGCTATCATAATGAGTATGGCAAAAACATAGCGCCATCCCAACACGGCAGTAACATAACCACCCAGTGTTGGTGCAATAATGGGCGATACTGCCACCACCAGCATAAGCGTAGAAAATATTCTTGCGTTTTCCTTTACCTCAAACAGGTCGCGTACCATTGCTCTTGCTGCTACCATACCTACACAACCGCCCAAAGCCTGTAAAAGTCTGAGTATGATCAACGCTTGTACCGATGCTGCCAATGCACATCCCAGTGAAGCGAGAAGGTAAGCGCAAAGTCCTGCATACAACGGTTTTTTCCTGCCATATCGCTCCAGCAAAGGGCCATACAATAACTGTCCCGCGGAAATGCCAATGAAAAAGCTGGAAAGCGATAACATAACCTGTGATACGGAAGTATTCAATCCCTTCGCAATATCCGGGAATGCCGGCAGGTACATATCTATTGAAAAAGGGCCAATTGCGGTGAGCAGGCCCAGCACAAGGATGAGGTAAATTTTTTTATCCGACACAGGAGGGTTCAGACGGCTCTTCATGTCGTAAAGATAAAAAACGGTTATTCAATGCAGTTTGTTTTTCAGTATCCGTTCCAATACCTGCTCTTTCTGTTGCCGTGCCATGGGTACGTTAAACTTGCCCAATTGCAGCAGGTTACCTTCTACAGACCGTACCGCATTGAGGTTCACCAGGTATGATTTGTGCGTTTGTGCAAACTGGCTGGCTGGCAACGATTCCATCATTGTTTTCAGGGTAGAACGAATGATGAGCTTGCGATCGGGAAGCTGGATGGCCAGGTAGTTCTCCAATGCTTCTACAAATAATATTTCGCTGAAAATTAATTTCTCCAGCCGCGCATCTGTTTTTACAAATAGATAACCCGCTTCGTTGGATTGTTTCAGCCGGAAATAATCATACGCTTTATTGGCAGCTTTCAGGAAACGATCGAAAGAAATGGGTTTGAGCAGGTAATCCAGTATATCCAGCTCATACCCTTCAAGTGCATGCGCTTCATACGCAGTGGTGAATATGACTTTAGGGGCCGTGGGATTCATTTTCATGAATTCGATACCGTTGAGCAAAGGCATGTTGATGTCGAGGAAGAGCAGATCGGCATGCTGTTGTTTCAACAACTGGTTCAGCTGCACTGCGTCTTCACAAACGGCCACCAGCTCCAGGAAATCCACTTTCTCCAGGTAGCCTTTGAGTCCTTTTCGCGCCATCGGTTCATCGTCGGTAATGATGCATTTCAGTTTCATGTTCATTCGTTCAGTGACAGGTGCAGGGTGGCGGTGTACGTGTTGTTGTTTCTCCGGGCCGCAAGCCGGTGTTTTTGCGGATAAAGCAACTCCAGCCTGCGGCGCAGGTTTTCTATGCCAATGCCGGCTATTTTTTTCACGGGTTCCTGTTCAGACAATGAGTTGCTCACTTCGAGCAGGATGCCGGTTCCTTCTTTTTGCATTTGTATGGACAAGTCGTAGGCTCCTCCTACATATTTGAATGCATTTTCAATGAGCGGGAGGAACAACAAAGGATATACTTTCTCTCCGTTCAGGTTTTCATCGAAATGAACCTGTAATCGCAGTCTCTCCGATGTACGTACCTGCTGCAGCGAAATGAAGTTGCGGAGGTAATCGATCTCCTGGCTCAGGGGCACCATCTGTTGCTGGTCGTATAACTGGTAACGCAGGAGGCCGGAGAATTTCTCGATGCTCTTTTTGGCATCTGCCACACTTTCATCCATTTGAAAATAGATTGTATTGAGCGCATTGAACAAAAAATGCGGATGGTATTGTGCTTTTAAGAATTTCAGTTCGGTCTGCAACTGATCGTTCGTCATTTTCTCCAGTTGCAATTGATTGTCTACATACGCCTGCAATAGCTTGTTGCTTCTTACCACCGTATAGTAGATGAGCGAAAACAATAAGGGAATGATATTGATGGTGGCAAAATCGCCCCAGGAAAGACCATCATCTGTTAACGCAGCCATTGGTGTGAGGATGGCATTCGATGAGATCAGTACATATAAGAACACCCAACCCAATTCGCCGATCACTGTTTTATAACTGATGGGCTTGCTCAATTGACGATCGAACCTGTTGAGCATTTTCCTGAAAACGAACATCGTTACAAAGCCCATAACAATACAACAAGTGATTTCGATGGCATTCACCCTCCAATCGCGGCGCCAGAATTTGAAACCGCTGATGGTATCATCGAGTATTCTTACGATGGCATAGACGAGTAAGCCATAGCACGCGGGGAACAGATATTTCCAGAAGAATTTCATCTTTCACAAATTACAACATTATCAGGCGATTACTTCCAACGCCGGCATTACAGTGGCTTGCTTTTCAGGTGTTGCTACTGTTTTTTTCTTCTCCAAAGGTTCTTTCATCCCAAATAAAAACCGCATTACACGATAAGGCCTGATGAGCAGGTGGAACAGGCAGCCGCAGACACCAAAAGTCACTGCTACAATGAAAAAATATTTTCCCTCTATCGTGTCCTTCACCTGAACCACATAATAGGCCAGTATCACAATCACCGTCTGGTGCAGGATATAAAAAGGGTACACTGCCTGATTGATATAGGTAAGTGTCCTGTGTGGCCTGTTCAGGTATTTTTTCCCATAGCCCACCAGCGCCAACACCCATGACCAGGCAATAATAGGATACAATGCGAGGTAGCAGTAAGTTAAGGGTTGCGCTTTCCAGTTTGCCCACAGGTCGGAAGGTTCCACGTTGTTCCATCGCAGGTAATTGATCATCACGATGGAAAGAAATGCAACCAATAAAGACCGGCGGCGGTTTCTTTCTATGGCACTCATCAATAAAGGATTGCTGATGCAGATAAAACCGGAAAGCATGAACAGGAACCAATATGGCAGGTAGGCCAGGTCGTTCACCAGGTCGTTGGTCTGGGGATACCGCAGGATAAGCGAGGTGAAAACCAATATGGCCGGCAGGCAAAGCAGGTACATTCTTTTGCCCTGCGACAACCAGGTAGTAAACCTGGCAAACTGTTTTCCCCGGGGAGACAATATCCAGACAAAGAATGGCGCAGCCAGCAGGTCGTATACGAACAGGTAAAGTATGAACCAGAGGTGGTGCCAGCTGAAGTTGCCTTTCGGGTAAGGAACGCCTTTGAAAATGGAAGGATAGAAGTCAAAGAAATTTCCTTTGAAGCCTTGTGTAAGTCGTTCCATGTACACTTGCGGCGGAACGATCACCAGTATACCAAACAGGAGCGGCACCATCAGTCGCTGAAAGCGCATGCCCACGAACTGTTTGCCGGTTTTGCGCTGCATAATGAAATAAGCTACAGCCCCTGAAATAAAGAACAGCAAATGCATGCGAAAGCGGCTCAGCCAAAAAGTGAATTCGAGGTAGAGATTGCTGGTTTCGCCGTTCTTGATATGCCATTGGCTTTCGGCAGCGAATGGCTGGGCAGCATGAAAGAACAGCACGCCGATGATGGCCAGCAGGCGCAGCCAGTCCAGGTAACTTTGTCGGGATGAAGTTTGCATTCGGTGAATTTTTATGCTAAACTAATTTCCCCTGCCTCCGGCCGAAATATCTGTGACATATGGACGGAAACCTGTGACGAATACCCGTTCCCGGTCGGCCTGAAACACGTATGATCAGGCAACAAAAAAATAATATTCCCGCAGAAAATGCAGGGTTAGTTTTTGTTTTAATATTTTTTATATCTTTTCCCCTGGGATATCAGTCCCAAGCAACCTCTATTTAATTTATCTAAAACCCATTGCCAAATGAGAACACGATTTTGCATTGCGAAAATGCTCGTGGTGTTGACACTGCTATGGGGCTTGGCTTCTTCGGCTATTGCACAGAACCGGCAGATCACCGGTACTGTTGTTGACGCCAAAGGCAAAGCCCTTCAGGGTGTTTCGGTCTCCGTTACCGGAACAAGCATTTACACCACATCTGATGCCAACGGAAAATTCACCATCTCTCTCAAAAAGCCCGACGACCAGCTTTCTTTCGCGTATGTAGGCTACATCACGAAAAAAATAGCTCCGGGATCCCAATCACAATTGTCGGTAGTACTGGCTGAAGATGAGAGCCAGACCAGCGAAGTGGTGGTTACCGGTTACACCGCGCAACGTAAAAGAGACATTACGGGTGCAGTAACCGTGGTCAATGCCAAACAACTTACTTCCCTTCCCGCGGCATCCGTAACACAAATGTTACAGGGCCGTGCTGCCGGTGTGAATGTAGGTAACGACAATTCTCCGGGTGGCGGTACCATGGTCCGCATCCGTGGTTTCGGTACTGTTAATAACAACAGTCCGCTGTACATTATCGACGGAGTACCCGCACAGGGAACCCTGAACCAGATCAACCCGAACGACATTGAAAGCATGCAGGTATTGAAAGATGCTTCTTCTGCTTCCATCTATGGTGCAAGGGCTGCGAATGGTGTGGTGATCATCACCACCAAAAAAGGTAAAGCGGGTGAATCGAACATCAGTTTCGATTACTATACCGGCTCTCAAAGGCCCGGTAAAATGCTCGACCTGCTGAATACACAGGAACTGGGCCAGTACCTGTACCTGGCCGATTTGGGTGCAGGCAAAAATCCGTCCGTTACTTCCCCCTCAGCGCAGTACCGTTTCGGGCCCAACGGTGAGGAAACCATTGCCGATTATATTTATCCCAATGTTTTCGGTCCGCTTCCCTCCAACTATACTTATACCAACGATATCACCAACCCGCAACTGGGTAAGACTGCCTTTAACATTACCCCCGCCAATAAGCAGGGTACCGACTGGCAGCGTGTGATCTTTGGTCCGGCTACCATTTCCAACTACCAGCTGGGCGCTACCGGTGGCAGCAAGACCGGTCGTTATGCGATCTCCGGTAATTATTTTGACCAGAAAGGTATTCTCAAGTACACCAAGTACAAGCGCTACTCTGTAAGGGCCAATACCGAGTTCACGAAAGGCCGGATCACTTTCGGTGAAAACCTTACCGTAGCTTATGATGAAAGGCAGGGTATCGCCAATAACAACGAGTCCAACCCCATCATGTTCGCCATCCGCGCGCATCCCATCATACCGGTGTTTGATATTACCGGCGGACCACCTGAACTGGGAGGAACCAATACCTCTCCTTACAATGGTTTCGGCGGCAGCCGGGGAAGCAACCTGGGTAATGCACCCAATCCCTTTGCACGTCTGTACCGTGAGAAAGATAATATCACCAAGGGTATCCATGTATTCGGTAATGTATTCGTGGAACTGCAGATCACCAAGAACCTGAAAGCCAGGACCAGTCTTGGTGCCGAGATCAACCAATACAACCGTTCCGAATATTTTCACCGCGATATTGAAGCGGCAGAGCCCAGGAACTCCAACAGCCTGAACGTGATCAATTCGGTAGACCGTTCACTGACCTGGTTCAATACACTGAACTATAACAGGGCTTTCGGCGATCATCTCCTGAATGTGCTGGTGGGTACGGAAGCGGTGAAAACCTATGCCGCTACCACTGTTGCCAGCAGGAGTGGTTTTGCATTCGACGACCTGGATTACCGTTACCTCGATGCGGGTTCCGCTTCGGGCCTGAGCAACAGTGGCGACGGAGCTACCAGGAGTGCGCTGTTCTCACAGTTCGGTAAAGTGAACTATTCATACAAGAACACTTACCTGGCGGATTTCACTTTACGCCGTGATGGTTCTTCCCGTTTTTCTGAGAGCAACCGTTATGGTATTTTCCCTGCGTTCTCTCTGGGCGTTCGCCTCACAGAGTTTCCCTTCATACAGAAGGTCCGCTTCGTGAATGACCTGAAACTGCGCGGAGGATGGGGCAGAACCGGAAACCAGCTCATACCCAATGTGTACAATGCTTATACTTTGTATGCATCCGATCCTTCCAACAACGCGTATGACATCAATGGTACCGGTTCATCCATCGTAGGCGGTTTCAGCCTGGTGCAATTCGGTAACCGCAATGGTAAGTGGGAAACCACTACGTCTACCAATATCGGTTTCGATGCGGTATTGCTGAATAACCAGATGGAAGTGGTGTTTGACTGGTATATCCGTACCACGTCTGACATGCTTGCGCAGATATCTATGCCACGTACCATGGGAACTGCTACCATTCCTTATACCAATATTGGTGAGATGCGTAACAGGGGCTTTGACCTGGGCATCAACTACAAAAATAAGATCGGTAGTTTCCGTTACCAGGTAGGAGCCAGCATCAGTCATTATAAGAATGAAGTGATCAAACTGAACAATGACCCCAATGCCACACTGTTTGGATTCAGCACACGTCTCCCGCCAATATCTGCTACCAAGAGGGGACTGCCTATTGCCAGTTTCTATGGTTATATTGTAGATGGCGTACTGAAAGACGATGCTGAAGCTGCTGCTGCTGCCAAATTCGGCACCTATACACGTGCAGGGACCTTTAATTTCAGGGATGTGAATGGCGATGGCGTAATTACTGCCGCCGACCGTACCATTATGGGGAACCCGCATCCGGATTTCACATACGGACTCAACCTGAACCTTGGATACAGGAACTGGGACCTGACCGTATTTGCACAGGGATCACAGGGTAACAAGATATTCAACTACGTCAGGTACTGGACCGATTTCAACACTTTCCAGGGCAACCGTTCCAAAGACATACTGTACAATTCCTGGAAGAAGCAGGGTGATGTGGCCAAACTGCCCCGCCTGAATTCAGGTGATGCCACCAGTCAGCAAGTGTCTTCCTATTTCATAGAAGACGGTTCTTATATGCGCATCAAGAATATCCAGCTGACCTATACGGTGCCTGCTTCCTGGCTGAAGCGGGTGGGTCTTACTTCTGCACAGCTCTATGTGCAGGGGCAGAACCTGTTTACTATTACGAAGTATAGCGGACTGGATCCGGACATCAACCTGAGGAATTCAGGAAACGACAACCAGGATATCCATATGGGTATCGATGAAGGCGCTTATCCTGTGGCCAAATCTTACCTGGTAGGTGTGCGTATCGGTTTTTAAACTTATTGACTTAAATTTTTATCAATCATGAAAAAAATATTCATCATAGCCTCAGCAATTGCAGTGGTGAGCGCCTCCTGCTCGAAGAGTTTTTTCGATCTCAAGCCGCAGGGCCGTGCATCGATTGACCAGCTGAGCAATAAGAGCGGTGTGAACGGATTGCTCATCGGCGCCTATTCGCTGATGGATGGCGTGGGTGCCGGCAATATCGGGCGTACATCCGCCATCTCCAATTATGTATTCGGTGGTATTACCAGCGGCGATGCCGTAAAAGGTACCGATGCCGGTGACCAGCCCGAACAGTCTTTCATTGAACAGTACAACTGGCTGGCCGACAACTCCTATTTCCTTGGAAAATGGCAGCACGCTTATGCCGGTGTTTCACGTTGCAATGAAGTGATACAGATCGTGGGCAGTAAAGCAGTGTCGGACATGACCGATGCTGAGAAAACGCAGGTGGTTGCCGAAGCGCGCTTCCTGAGGGGACATTATCATTTCGAGGCCAAGAAAATGTGGAACATGGTTCCCTATATCGATGAAACGATCTATAACAGGGATGATCCCAATTCCACCAAAGTGCCCAACAATGTAGACATCTGGCCGAAGATCGAAGCCGATTTTGATTTTGCTGCCAAGAACCTGCCTGCCGTGCAATCACAGAAAGGAAGGGCTACCAAATGGGCGGCTGAAGCTTACCTGGCCAAAGCCTATGTGTTCCAGAAAAAATGGGCACAGGCTAAAGTATTGTTGCTGGATATCCTGCAGAATTCAGGTAAAAGACTCATGACCAACTACCATGATAATTACCGTATGGTGACCAACAATAACGCCGAATCCATTTTCGAAGTGGAGTTCTCGGTGAATGATGGAACCAATGGTGCCAACGGTAATGTGGGCGACAACCTGAACTGGCCCTATTCTTCCACTGCTCCGGGAAGGGGATGTTGCGGTTTCTACCAGCCTTCTCATAACCTGGTGAACGCTTTCCAGACCGACCCCACCAGCGGGCTGCCCATGATCGGCGCTTCTGCTGACGGAACGCTGGATACTTACAATAAGATCGACCTGCCCAACGATGAAGGTATCAAGAGCAGTGATGCATTCGCGCTTGATAAAACAATTCCGGTGGATCCGCGTCTCGACTGGACTGTTGGTCGCAGAAATGTGAACTTCCTCGATTGGGGTCCGATGCCGGGTAGCAGCTGGATCCGTGACCAGGCTTATGCAGGACCATTTACCGGTAAAAAATGGATGTACTACTTAGCTGAAGAAAGCAGCAGTACCCATTCTACCAGCAGGCGTTCGGTGAACAACAATTACCGCCTGTTGAAATTGTCGCACGTGATCCTCTGGCTGGCCGAGTGTGAAGTGGAACTGGGTAATCTTGGCAATGCGGAAGGTTATGTGAACATGATACGCACCCGCGCCAAAACAGGTTCTGCGCAGGATGCTTCGGTTAGTTATAAAGTAGAGCCTTACCTTGTTGGTACTTTTGTTGCCAACGGAGCTGACTATGCCAGGAATGCCGTTCGCATGGAAACAAGATTGGAATTTGCAATGGAAGGGCACCGTTTCTTTGATTTGGTTCGCTGGGGCATCGCAGAAAAATACCTGAACAAATATGTACAGGAAGAAGCTGTTCCAGGTACTGAGCCTTCTGGCAGGCGTTTCAACAAACGAACTTACCTGGCCGGAAAAGTGTTCACTTCCAAGAACAATTATTTCCCCATTCCTCAGGATGAGATCCTGAACTCACAAAAAGACGGAAAACCAACATTGGTACAGAATCCGGGGTATTGATCGCCCCCTCGCATAATGAAAGAAGCCGGGAGTTATACTTCCGGCTTCTTTGTTTTTATGCTGATCCAAGCTATTGCGTTGGCATTTTTCGTTTATGCTGAAAAAATAACTGGGTTGTTACCAGTGCAGCGATCAGTTGAATAGCGCCCATGGTAATGAAGAGGGCTTCGAATGAAATAAAATGTGTGATCAAACCGCCCACACCAAAAGCCAGTCCGGTTACAATCTGCGACTGGCCCGTGGAAAGTCCCCATGCATAAGTGTCCATTTCATCCGTAAGGCTATCTGCATACAAAGCATCCCAGGCAGGCGTACCCATTGCTTCAGCAATACCCAGTCCCGCCTGTACAAGGAATAATTGTCCCGGCGATCCTACAAATAAATAACCAAAAGTGAAGATGGCATTCAACACATAACCGCCGATCATGACTTTGACCTTCAGCTTATCATCTTTATTGTTCAACAGTTTGCCTGTAAGAATATACAGTAGTCCGGTTACAACCAGGTAAGTTGACCAGGCCCAGGTAATGTCCAGAATATCGCCGCCTACTTTTTCTGCAAACACGGCGAAGAGGGGGCCCATCATACCTTCGCCAAAGTACCAGATATTAGCACCGATCAGCAGTATCCTTGCGGTCCTTGTCAGTGTCATAGGTATGCATTTTCAGGGTTTAGAAATGACCATTGAATATATAAAATCAGCGCCATGCATTGCACAGGAAAAGCAGCCAGTTATTGCACATGATATTATCGATCGCTGATTCATGATATCCTCTTTGTTGCAACAGTGCGGGTATTTTTTGCAGACCGGCGATTGTTTCCAAATCATAAGGACATTGTTCCCTTCCAAATGCGCCATCCAGGTCGGTGCCGATGGCGATATGATCGGCATTACCTGTCACCTGGCATACATGATCAATGTGGTCGATCATTTTTTCCAGGTTGCAATGCATTCCTTCCGGTGTTGACTGTCCACGTACCCATCCGGGGACCATCATCCAGGCATCTAGCGCCGCACCGATGACGGCGCCTCTTTCTGTCAGCGCCCTGATCATATCATCACTGAACTGGCGGTTATGATTGACCAATGCCCTGCAGTTGTTGTGGCTGGCCCATACGGGTCCCTGGTAAAAGGACAGTGCATCCCAAAATGCATCATCGCAAAGATGCGTAGCATCCAAAATAATGTTCAGCCTGTCCATTTCTTTCAACAAATCCCTGCCCTGTGCGGTGAGTTTGCCTGTGGCATCTGTTCCGTTGGCATAACGACCGGGCCCATAGTGGGCCGGGCCCACTGCACGCAAGCCTGTATGGTATGATTTTTCAAGACAGGCCGGTGTTACAATAGAATCTGCACCTTCCAGGCTTAAGATATATCCGATCGGTTTATGCTCGTTGGGTGCATCGTTCAGCCATAAAGCGATATGCGTATCAAGCGAAGCTTTGTCTTTGATCATGACCATCTCACCGGCTTCTTCCATTGCTTTGTACCAGGCCAACTGGCCCTGCGTCTGCGCCCAGGCCTGTTCCGGTGAATGCCAACCCGGTAAAGGATTATCCACCGCTACATAACGGGCGATCTGCGTGGCTACCACCAGGCCGATATTCCCTCTGCGCAATTCCGGTAAGGATACGGTGGCTTTGGCCCTGTCGGGCTTATCGGTCATTCCTGCTTCTCTTTTATTGATCTCTGCTACGGGCAACCTTAGATTACGGTTCCATTCCAGCGCATTCATGCTCAGGTCAAGGTGTGCATCTATGATCAGTCTTGTTTTTTTGTCAAACATGGTTCAATGCTTAATAATGAATATAACGATCGCGTGCGATGACCTTCCATTCCCCGGTTTTTTTACCCTCTTCTATCACCTGCACTTTTTCATACAATGCTACAGTTGGACAAATATGTACCGGTACACCGTACAATACCGTACCGATTCCATATTGTGTACTATCCGGTACACGCAATACCAGGTGTTCTTCACTCTGACCAATGGGTAATGCTTCCGGGGCATTCAGGAAATGCACACGCGGTAAGGGGTTTTCAGCAGCAACGGATTTATGACCAAGATCGGTGCACACCGTAGTGGCGTCTACCACAGACACTACACGTGTAAGCAGCAGGGCTCCGTATTCAAACGGTTCATCCGGCAGGTTGTGTTTGTAGTTCCAGTCCCAGAATACAAAAGTACCGGGACTGCATTCCACCCCTGCCCTGTCGGTATGGGTAGGAAAGGTTGGCGAACCACCCATAACAAGTGTGAGGGCATTATTGAACGAAGGAGCCAGCTCTTCCTCCAGTTTTTGTATTGAGGCAAAAGCTGCATCGCTTTTTCTTTGTCGCTCAGTCTTATCATTATCACGTATATGGCCATCGTAAGCATGCAGACCGATTACCTGTACTCCTTCCAGTTCCCTGCAACAGGCTACCAGGGTCGCCGCTTGCTGCGGTAAGATACCCGTGCGGTTCATACCAGTATTCAGATCGATGAATACAGGTATGACCAAATTATTTTCCCGGGCGATACCGGATAATTCCACGGCGCTGGCTGAATTGTCGACCAGGCAGGAAAATTTTGTTGCGGGATAGGCTTTTATGAGTGACACAAACCGGTTGATCTTCGGACCTGTGGGTTGGTAAGCGAGTAATACATCGGGGGCTTCCAAACTACCCAGCATATCCGCTTCGGCAATGGTAGCGCATTTGAATTTGGAAATCCCTTCTTCGAGCAGGTAACGGCTTACTTCGGCTATTTTATGGGTCTTTACATGAGGACGCAGTCTGCTTACATCGCCGACCATTTGTTTGGCCAGGCGGATGTTCTTCCGCACCATGTCAGGATATACCAGTAATGCGGGGGAATCTATTGCCGACAGATCTGCCAGATAACGGGTGTCCATTTTACGCTCATTTTATTTTATGCCAATTCAAACAATGCTTCAATTTCAACCGGGATATTATCCGGCAGGGAGCCAAATCCTACTGCGCTTCTAACGCCTATTCCGTTTTCTTCACCCCATATGGCTGCAAACAATTCACTGCATCCATTGATCACATAGGGATGCCGTTTAAAATCGGGTGTGCTGTTGACCATGCCCAATACTTTGATCACACGCTTTACTTTGTTCAGACTGCCCAGTTCTGCCTTGATGGTGGCCAGCATGGTCAGTCCCACCTGGCGGGCGGCCAGTTTGCCGGCATCCATGTCCATGTCTTCACCAATACGGCCGATGATCAGTGATTTATCGTTCTGTACAGGGCCGTGACCTGAGAGGTACAGGTATTTGCCATCTACCAGGCAGGGTTTATACACACCCAGAGGGGATGGAGGGGGAGGAAGGGTTAGCCCTAATGCTTTCAATTTTTCTTCTGCATTATTGATTGTCATACGATGAGATTTTTATTTGATAAAAGCGTTCAAAATTAATACACCAGCCAATCCGGTAACCGATACAATGATTTCCATGACTGACCATGAGCGCAAAGTGTCTTTGATGGAGAGGTTGAAATATTCCTTGAATAACCAGAAACCGCTGTCATTGACATGAGAGAACATGAGGCTGCCGGCGCCTACTGCCAGTACCATCAGGTTGGGATTGATGTGCGCCTGTGCAATCAACGGCAACACAACACCAGCCGCTGTTAATGCGGCCACAGTTGCCGAGCCCACGCAGGCCCTGATAATGGCGGCAATCAGCCAGCCTAATATCAGCGGATGAACAGGAAATTTTTGTAATGCGCTGGCCAGTTGCGCACTGATTCCGCCATCTGTCATCACCTGTTTCAGCACGCCTGATCCTGCTATGATGAGCATGATCATGGCGATGTCTTTCACTGCATCGCCATATATATCTGTCACGTGTTTCATACGCATACCCTGGCCAATGCCCAGGGAAAAAGTGGCTACGATCAATGAAATGAGCATGACTATGGACGGATCGCTGATGAATGCGAAGGTTTGTCCCTTTGTGAATGCATTATTCGCAGTATGTTGTATGGCAGTGAAGATCACCAGCAGGAATACCGGTAAGAGGGTGGTCAAAAAACTATTAATGCTGCCGGGCTCACGGTATTGGTTCTTTTCTTTTTGCCTGAACAATTCCAATGGTGTGGCATTGATGTTTTTGAGCCTGGAAGCGAATACCGGTCCCGCCATGATAATAGCAGGCACTGCGATGATCAGGCCATAGATCAGTGTAAGACCCACATCTGCCTTGAATTGTGTTGCCAGCGCCACGGGTGAAGGGTGAGGCGGTAAAAAACCGTGTGTAACCGAGAGTGCAGCCAGCATGGGCAGTCCGATATAAACTGCAGGTAACTTGTATTGGTAAACGATGGAAAAGATCAGTGGGACCAATAAAATAAAACCAACACCATAGTAGAGGGGGATACCTACAATGAAGCCAGTTATCATCAATGCCCACTGTATGTATTTTGTGCCAAAGGAATGCACCAAAGCCGAAGCTATTTTCTGTGCGGCGCCGCTTTCGGCCACCAGTTTGCCCAGCATGGCGCCCAGGACAATGATAACGGTGAGCGACCCGAAAGTATCGCCGATACCGGTTTTGATGGAATTACCCAGTTTGTCCGGCGGTATTCCGAGTGCAATGCCTGCCACTATGGATACTACTAAAAACGATATGAATGTGTTGACTTTGCCCAGTGTGATCAGCAATACCAGTAATGCTATACACAGTACGATGATAAGTATCTGCATTATAAAAAAAGACTTATAGCGATAAATCTACAGCAATCGGGTGAAAAATTACGCTGCGGCTGTATCAAAAACAGTTTATCCACCATGAACTACTGTAGCGATATCACTCCAATGGCCTTTATTCCCAAATCCGTTAAAACATATGGCCATGTATTCCCTTATTTCGGGCTGGCCATCTTCTCTCAGGGGAGATTTATCAATAAAAGGAGATTTTTTGATGCTGCACAACTGGTTCCATTCCAGCTCTCCTTTTAAACGACTGAAGAGACTGACGCCCAACATCCGTTGTTTATTGAAGCCAATGCTGACATAACCCGGTTGTGAAACAACTGTGATAATGGGTTTCACTTCGTTTTCATCGACCAGGTGATTTGATGCAATGATACCCAGCTCCTTTCCCATATTTGGCGTATAAGCAGGCATGACTTTGATGCGGGTAGCGACTGCGCGGATGAGTTGCAGTTGGGTTTGTTTGGCCAGTTCTTTGGCAGAAGTGGCTTCTTTCAGTTCGGCCTTTTTACGGCTTACTTTGTTGATGCTGTCGATAAGCGATTGTGCCGCTGCTTGCTGTTCTGCAATTACAGCCTCGGACAAGCCCAGTTCGGCGCCTAATAGACCCAGTTTTTCTTTGTAGGTGTTGGCCCAGATTACTAACTGTCCGTCTGCTTTCGGAACATAGGATACAAGTATTTTCATTTTCACCTTTTTATGGTAATAAAATAAATAGTTATACATTAGTAAATATATTACTTTTAAACAACAGGCAGATGAAATTACCCTGCCAGCAGTTGCCACTTGTATATAAAGCCGGGAAGTTCAGCCAACTTACAGCAGTCGCCTGCTTTGAAAGCCGAACAATCCGGCCAACTAGCAGTAATGGTTTGTCTGTGAACCCGGTGCGTCCGGCCAACCTGCAGAAGTCGCCTGCTTATGAAGCCGGAGAGTTCGACCAACTAATGGGGATGATCTGCTTATGAACCCCACAGATCCGACCAACTGGAGAAGATGATTTGCTTGTGAACCCGGTGTATCTGACCAACTTGTAGAAGCAGTTTATATAAGAAGCCGGAGAGTTCGGCCAATTGGAAGAGGAGGTTTGCTTATGAACCCCACGCATTCCGCCAACTTATGGAAATCGTCTATACGTGAACCTGAAGAGTCCGGCTAACTGGTGGAGATGGGTTGATTATGCAGCCTTCCGTATTTTTGTCCTTTTTTGTTTGCTCATCCTCCAAAAATCACTTGCTTTCATAAATCTTTACATCAGAAAAGTAGCCCTCTGTTCCTCCATCAACCCAAAGGCCGATGGCTCCTGCGGCATTTGGCCCGAGTTTCAGGTCATTAACGATCAAAGATGGCTGTTTACTATTGTTTATGAAAAGCTTTGCCTGGCTGTCAAGAACAACAATCTTTAATGTTATCCATTCATTCAATCCCATGTCGGCATAGGATTCATATTGTTCAGGAGTTTCTTTTCTGAGTCTTGAAAATGGATAATCAGGATATGAAAAGTATTGTATCGAATGGTTTCTCCTTACCTGGTCGTTGGCCCGTCCATTTGTTGGACGTATGTAAATGCTCTCAAATTGGGAAGCATTGTTGTTGATCCTGAAAGCGATGCCAATAAAGCCGCGTGCCCATTGAGGCGCGTTGGGAAGCAGCCTGCTCAATACCTTTACTTCAATCGTACCGTTTTTGAATACAATGCCTTTTAGTTTAGCGAAAGTAGGCGCATCAGATTGATTTACGGCAGAATCTTTTATGACCTTCACTACTTCTTTTCCTATAAATTTTTCAATCGACATGGATACATTCATTGCTTCAAGTTTGCTTTTATCAAACTTGAAGATCTGAGCATACAAGGTTGATGAATAAGCAAGGCAACCAATGAATAATGCCAATATGAGATTCTTCATTTAACTCAAATTTGTCCAACAATTAAGGGGCCGATACACTATTGAAGCTGTTTTTTCTTTTCTTCCTCCGTCAATCTTAAAAATCTTGTTGCATTGTTGTACAGGATATCTCTTTTTTGTTCCGGTGAAAGAAATATGGCGTGATTGATCGTTTCAATACCGGCTGCAATGGTCTGTGGCCAGATCATCTGGTCTGAACCAAAGCATATCCTTTTCCCGAAGCCGGCATCCACCATCCTTTGCAGGTAGTAATAAAATTCCTTTTTGGGGAAACCATAACAGATAATACCAAGGTCTACATACACTTGTGGATGAGCATACAATACGGCCAGCATATCATCGATCATGGGCCAGCCTGCATGGGCTACTATCACTCGCAGCTTAGGGTGCCTGATCAAGGCTTCTTCAATCACCAAGGCACTGTGGAACCTGGCCCGGTATCTTTTTGCGCCGGCATAAGCTACCCCCGGAGGCCCTGGTCCAACGTGTACACTGACGGGAATATCCATCTCCTCCGCAAGGGCAAGATAGGGCTCCATGATGCTGTCTGACAAAGTAATACCCCGGTATTGCCCGGTGACCTCTCCCAAAACTTTTATGCTATCCGATGCAAACCATTTCCTGAGTTGTGCAACCGGTATATTCATATCAGGTGAAAAATTCAATCCCGTGATGATCCTGTCGGGAGCTGTTCTTTTCCATTTTTGCACCATTACATAGCTGCCGCTGGTAACGCCATACACATTGTATTTGTCGAGCGCTTTCAGGGTTTCATACATGATTGAATCGTCAGTAGAAGGCGATTTGAATCCACTCCCGTTACAATAAAGGTTTTTGGTCAGCGAATTAATATAGTATTGCTCTCCGCTTTCTTTCGGATCGCGCACATTCCAATGTTCAAAGGGCGCACACATGCCTACAGGTGGCGGGCCGCCCCAATTAGCCGGCAAAGCATGCAGGTGCATATCGATAACCGGCAATGGTTTCTTTTTCTGGGCTGTAGCATTTATAAAAACCACAAATGCCAGCAGGAAAACTATTATTTTCATAATGACTTTTTCTAAGCCTTATTCTTTCCTTGACCTTCGTTTTCTTGTGCGCTGCCTTCCAGCTTTTATATACCATTAGCTCTTCAATATACGAATTTAAAATAATTTATTTTATTACAAATCCCAACCATACCACACTCAACTGTGGTCTTTTCTTATTTACAGCTCTATCCACCACAACATTTTTTTGCCAGTTCTAAACCTTATGTGAGATAGTGTGAAGCCTTATCATTTTTGAAGGCTACAATTGCAATCGTTGTCGTATTCAGCCCTAAATTTGTCGTGTTTACACAGCGCCAAATCCTCAAATATCTTCCATATTTGAACTGTAAATAAAATTCAAACTATAAGTTAAACTGTGTTATGAAAAATTTACTCAAAACAAATGCACTTAAATCAATACTGCTAATTGCAGCCATTATATCTACTGCATTTCAATCAAACGGACAACAAATCAAACCTTCCACTAGTGGCTATGCACCTGTGAATGGCATCAAAGTTTATTACGAAGTATATGGTGAGGGCAAGCCTGTCGTTTTATTGCATGGTGCTTTTTATACCATTGAAATGAACTGGGCTCAATTGATTCCTGAGTTGTCGAAAACCAGGAAAGTAATTGCCATTGAAATGCAGGGACATGGGCATACGCCGTTTTCAGACAGAGCATTATCAATAACTACTTTAGCAAGTGACGTGGAAAAACTGATGGATTATCTGAAAATAGATAGTGCTGATGTAGCAGGATATAGTATGGGCGGCTCTGTGGCTTACCAGTTTGCTGTACAAAGTCCTAAACGACTAAGAAAATTAGTGATTATTTCTTCTACGTATAAAACTAGTGGCTGGCTACCCATAGTAAACAGCGGGTTTGAAAATTTCAAGCCTGAATTTTTTGATAATACACCCATAAAAACCACATACGATGCAGTGGCGCCTGATAAAACAAAATGGAGAAAGTTTTTAGCGCAGATGTTTGCTTTCGCCCAGGTTCCATTCAATGTTGGTGATTCCAATATTGCGAAAATTGCTGCACCTGTATTAATCATATCCGGCGACAACGATGGGCTGGATAAAATTGAGTTGGCAAAAACATATCAACTATTGGGAGGTGGTGTTGCTGCTGATTTGGGGCCGATGCCAAAATCGCATTTGGCCGTTGTTCCTTCACAAGGGCATGTTAGCCTAATGATGCAAACGAAAACTATATCAGACTATCTGAATGATTTTTTAAAGTAAATTATACCTATACTGCCATTCATTGCGCAGGGTTCTCAACTGTTCTAACATGTCGAACTCATAAGCAATATATCCATGTCGCCGGTTGTACGGGAATAACCATGTAGTATCACAGAGAACCCACCGACAAGTAAATAGCGGACTTCATTACTATTAAGTACAGACAGGAAGTCTCTGAAATCGTCGTTGAAAATGTTGCTCAAGCGGGTCTGGATTTAGCTACAAACTTCGTTCGGTCAAGCTTGGGAGGAGTATTCTCTGGGTAGTTGTAGGCAACACTATTGAGAAATGAAGACACCTCTAATCTTTTCTGCCAACTTAAATTCTTATAATATGCTGCGTGATCAGCTGCTTCAGCAGCTGTTTGGGCTTTAAACGATGTCCTATCCAATTTAAAAGATGCCATACACGAAGTTAATTATTATTTCCATTCTTATTATCGGTCCTTTTTTAAGGGTACGTTATAATTATGATCGTTAGTCAATAATAGCAAATTTGTTGTTTTTTGTGTCTAGTATCACAATTTTACCAATAAATAATTTGTTTCCCGTCAGTCCTCCAATACCTCCTAATTTCATTAACACTTTTTGAATAAAATTTGTCCCCTCTACATATGTTATGTGTTGCAATGGAAAATCATGCGAATTGAATCTGATGAAATGACTGGTTGCCACTGTATTAACAGTTAGCTGATTATTCCATGAACTTGCAGGATAGCGGTCAACCTTCGCACCTTTTAAAGCTAGTTCCTCCCAAGTTTGTTTGTCTGTCATTAATTCAAATGCACTTGTACCACTATCAAAAAAAATGTCAACTTCTTTACCGTTGAGTATTGCTGGAAGTAAGATTCTTCTGTTTTCAAATTTGAAGTTTGACAGTTTTATTTGGGTCGAAAGATGGTCGGGTAGTTTATCATCAATAAGCAGATAGTTTTTTTGATAATTAATTATCAGTGTCTTGTTTTCAAACAAGTCTGTCCCTATAGTGCCAATTATTTGTTTTTTCGTTGTATCCGACCAATCTATTTCGGTGTTATCAAACTGTTGGGCAATAATTTCTTTAGTAGCTACTGATGTGTTGCCAAGCATAAATTGGTAATTCTCTAGCTTATACTTATTGTCTTGATGCCTCAATGAAATGTTGTGATACTGATTGTTGATTGCATCAAGTTTATTTTTATAAAAAAGAGATGTCGGCGCCCCTATATCAAATTGCATGTAAAAGGTTTTTGGACAGCCTTCTAATGTTATCGGCAAGAGCATTGCAGCAATAGGGTTCAATTCATGATTAAGTGTATCGCTTTGCCATTGAAAAGGAATCTGATCGCCACTATGTAAAAGAGTTAATTGACTTGGCGCAGGCTTGAAAGCAATCCTGAAATATATGTATCCCCCCATTACACTGATGATAGTGAGTATAAACAGCCCAAGTAAAATTCTTTTTAACATTCTCATAATGACCCTAATATTTGAAAATAAATAAAGTAAGTGTTTTGAAACACTCTTTTAAAGATGTTTACCACTTGAATCCAATTCTTTCTCTTTCATCCCATTTTCTTTGCGCTGCTTTTTCATCTAACAGGTTTTCCATTGCATCATAAATGTTGTTTAGCTGAACATCATGTTCGCCCAGTCTTTCCTTTATTTCTTTCAGTTGTTCCTTCAAATCATTTTGTTTTAATAAAGCCTTTCTCACCTCAACAAAAGCCCTCATGATGGCTATATTCATATTTATTGCCTTGTCGCTATTCAATACACCGCTTAGCATGGCTACACCCTGTTCTGTAAAAGCATAAGGTAAATATTTAATATGTTGCCCTCTGCCTTTCTTTAAGGTTTCATTTTGCAACCTTAAAGAATTATCCGCTTTCTCTAAGGTTTCAATTTGAAACCTTAAACCTTCATATTCTTCTTTGGTAAGCTGAAACATAAAGTCTGCCGGAAATCGTTTAATGTTCCGTTTTACAGCAAGATTTAGAGCCTTGGTTTCTGTTTCATAAAGGGCTGCCAAATCCTTATCTAGCATCACCTTTTCGCCCCGTATTTCGTAAATCCTGCTTTGGATACTTCGTATTATTTGCATGCTGATAGTTTTAAAAGTCTAACTGTATTTTATTGGCTGCATCTCTTTTCGTTTGGTCTATTATCTTTGCATAAATCTGGGTTGTTTTCAGCTCCCGGTGCCCCAGCATTTTTAAAACGGTATAAATATCAGTTCCATTACTAAGTTGCAATGTGGCAAACGTATGCCTGAAACAATGGAAAGTAATATCCTTTGTTATCCCAGCCTTGGTCATCCATTTAAACAAATGCAAATTGCTGTACGCAGAATATTTAAGCCCTTCAAATACTTTGACTTTCGGTTCTTTACGTTCACCTAATAAATAAAATGCCTGTTCAGAGATAGGCATTATTTCATCCCCTTTTGTCTTTTGCTGCTTGAATTTGATAAAATATCCATTGCCGTCAATGTATTCCAGTTCGCCCCAAACTAATTTTTCAATATCGGAAAACCGCAACCCTGTGAGGGCTGAAAACAATGCAGCTTGTTTAAGTAATGGGATTGTGTATAATCATCACCCTGAACCTTAGCATTTAAAACAGAAGCTATCCCTATCATTCTACGTATTGTCGGTGCATCCGGGTTCTTAGTATCAATGTTACCATTCCAATAAGAAAACCAGGGTCTTGAGTTTGGAGCCCTTTCAGTTGGGTGAGTATTCCATTCACAATAACCTTGAGAGCTTTCTCCTTCCATTAATTCCAATTCTCTATCACTATTTACATAAATTAGCCACTCTTCGAAAGAAATATCAGATGTCTCGGGGTCAGCCCAATGTTCTCGTCTTGTAATATGAAGGTCATAGCCCATAATTGTGAAGTTGGTTCTTAAATATACAAAATCCTAATAATCTATCCATGCCGAACTGCAATCCGGCAGCATTGCAACCATCTCAACTATTAACTACTGCATCATTGTGTATCATACTGTATCCTTGTTGCCAATTTAGGCCGTAAATTATCTATCAGCTAAATAATCATCAACAGTACTCAAAGCGACCTGTTTATTCTTTCTTTTAATAATTTCCTCAAAAGAATGTTCTAATTTTTTATTCATAAACAATGGTTTTAAAACTTTCTTGTAAGATTTTAAGAAAAAATCTACTCAATCACATGCTGCAACTGCACATATCTATTAGGAATATTGAATTGGAGTTTACTTTGATGGGGGATTAACAAGTTGCGAATAAAAAATGATATATACAAGTTTTTTCAGTAATTAATGCCCACGCCTAAGAAACAATTTTCTGTTTTCGTCTGATTCGCTTAGGAGAGTCTTCTGTGGATCAATCTCATCATCCTCAAATCTATTATGTCCTGTCGTCTTATAATCGATCAACCTATCTCCTTTGAAGTAGTAGCGACCCTCAAAGGTTCTTTCAGTAGTATCTAGTCGAAAAGCTTGCTTTGAAGTATCATAAACAAATGAATCCATCTGCTCATAAACAAAAATCAGCTTATTGTTTTCATAGTAATACTCAAAAATTCGATTACCAGTTGAAAGGCCAATCCAAGACACGATTTTTCTAATATTATTACCCATTCGATAACAGGTAAGTCTTACCCCACCGTCAGGTACGCTTTTAGAAATCTGGTCATCTCGCAAAGTCAGTTTTTTGTATGTCTTGCCAGAATTTATTTGATTAATCTCTTTCCTGATTTCAGCAATTACAGCCTTAGTACTTTGGCTTATGCTTAAGGTTGATATAAGAACGAGGGCTAAAAGAAAGATAAAAAAGACTGAATATTTCATATTGATTTCGATCAGCTAATTAAATATACAGAATCACTATCTTTCAACACCATTCAACTGTTAGCTAGTGTATCATACTGTATCATTGTTTCACACAATCAGCCCCTCATCCCTCAAAGCATGTAGCTATTGAAGATAATATTTCAAAGTATAGTTCCTATTGGGTTCTGTTTAATCAAGTCGATAGCCGCTTCAATCCCATAGGAGATAATTATCCCAGTATTTGTCTTAATTTGTACATCTATGTCATGGTTTTTTTGCATTGCATTTGTTATTTCATAGCGGTATCCTGATATGATCCCGGCAAGTTGAAATTTCTGGCTTTCTTGATGAAAGTACACAATAGGTCCTCCTGAAAAGCCAGGATTATTCCACCCATCAAGTAACAAGATTTTCCTTGGTTTCTCCAACAAAAAATTAGAAAGTATTCCTTTTTTAACGAGTGGTATCGGGAATTCCGAGTTTAGTGTAGTTATATCGGATTGCAATCCAAAAGGGAATCCGAGAAAAAAAATATCTTGACCATAATATATTTGATCAGAGCTGGCCAGCATACTTTCTCCTAAAACTTTTCCTGTTGGAATAGACAGAACAGAAATATCTGAATGAGGAGAATGTCCAACAATTACAACATCATGTTGATTCCAATTCTTCTTATAATTAATTTCTATTGTATCCCCCGTTACCATGCCTTCAACTACATGTCTTGCTGTTATATAGTACTGTTTGTTATCAACATCCAAAACAAACGACGTACCTGCAACCCCATTTCTTCGAATGTGTATGGTTCTAAAAATTATATTAGTAGGTATCATGTTATTTTGCATTTTCTCATAACATATTAAATATACAAATTCTCCGTAATCTATCCTTGCAAAACTGCAATATTGCAATCAGCGCAACTACCAACTACTACATCATTGCGTATCATCAGTATCTGTTTGTGTATCATATTGTATCATTGTTGCCCATAATTTGTCCGCTATTTCTCAAATCTGTTACGAACCAAGAGTAGTAACGGAATAGTACCAGGAATATGGCTACTAAAGGCAAGAAAGGACAAAGAAAGGCAAATGAAACTCTCTGATAATCAATATAAACCCGGTAGAACGTGGGTGAACAGTGAGGTAGCTATTTGCCGATGCAGAAAATGACTTCGGCTGATTTTAGTGGGTTTCAGAGGAATTAGTCACAGAATAGTAACTGATTTCGGCTAAAAATAATAGTTGAATGGGGGAGTCATTTTCACATGACATTCATCCAATACTATATCCAATCCGTTCCATTGTAGGTTTCTCTAAACATATCTTGTATTTCATTCAAATTGGAGGCGCTTTGTCGATTATATAATAGATAACTGCTGATGTCGTCATTCTTATGATGAGAAAATGTTTGCTGACCGAACTTCCTGGGTACCATTTCACAATAAAGACGGTATCGCTGCGTACGATATAATGGCTCAGTGGTTTTTGATTTTACGTCATAAGATCTGGCAGCTGCAAATGCAAACGAAGCAGAAGGAAACTGATCCAGTAGCAATGGTATGACTTTCGCGCAGGTCATAATTATGTTCCCAAGGTCACCCTTATTTATGATAAGGGAATACTTATTATCGCTTCCGCGGTCTTTCTTGCAATAAAATTTTACCGTGAAAACATCAGTCTTGTGATATTCGGCTCTAACGATATAATTATACCTCGTAACTGGAGAAAAAAATTTGAATATATAACTAGCTATATGTGCAGAACCGTCACGACAACGATCACGTTGCACAAAATGTAAATCGTAACCGGGAAAATTAAAAGTCAAGGCACCAGTAACTTGTGGTCAGGACGTGCTGAAGCGGCATTATTCTGATTCTCAGAAACGCGGGCAGGTTGAAGAAATCGACCATCTAACGCAGATCTGTAAACGACAGAAGCCTTTTCGGTAGCAGCATTTGCCCAATGCAAACGCTCGCCTTTTGATCGTTTAATATGTTTGCGGTCTTTTGCCATACATTAAAGGTAACAAAATTTCAAAAAATCAAGGGTTATTGATTAAAGCAATCGTGCTTACACACATTTTGTCTGGGAAAATAACATAACGTATTATCAAAAGCGTGATGTAACCAATAATAACACCTGTTGATAATCAATTCGTATAATCAATATTGCTAATTCATTCCGTGACGATGCAGAAAATGATTTGAGCTAATTCTAGTGGGTTTCAGAAGAATTAGTCACAGAATAGTAACTGGAATATGTTGACGTCCAGACATACTTTAAAAGCCATGTTTCTTTGCTTTATCCTGGTAGTAAAGGGCTTTGAGGTCAGCACCAGGATGAATATCAGGTTTTTTCAACTTATCGATCATATCAAAGATATTTTTCCGCTTTGCAGGTTTCATTATGGTTTTAAAATATTTTTCTACCAATTCTGAAATACTGGTCTGCTGCTTTGTTGCATACTTTTTTATATGCTTTAGCAGAGTATCATCAATGGTAAGGTTTAACCTTGTTTTCATAGTTCAAATATCTGAATATTTTACAGTAGTCAAGGCTACAACTAATCATTACGGCTTTTTAAATAAATAATCTTTCTGTTTGAATGACCGAACCAGCGAATCCAACTTTCTCGATTTATAAAATTTTAAACAATCAACTAAATAAGGCGGTCTTCCAATTGCTGATTCATGAACACCGACAGTATTTTTAATGCAGAGACTTGCAATTGTACAAATCTTTGTGTAAAGCTATCTAAACTCCGCCATATATTCTTCGTAGAGACCCCAAGAGGATCCATTTCTTCATGAATCATGTGAAGGCTACCTTCAAGTGTGTCTCTTTTAAACATCTGTTCACTTGATAGTTGGATACATTTGCAAAATGCTTCTTGCTTAATTAACTCCCTGGCCTTACTCTTTCTGATCTTCTCAGAAGTTGAGCAGGAAAGAAATAAGACACTGACAATATATAGCAAATACTTATTCATTCCACGTTAATTTAAAATAAATGCACCTCCAGCTAAAAGTTAAGATTGCTATGATGACATACACTCGATTATTTATCAAAGGCCATTGAATAAATTGCCGCACGCTTCCATAGTTGATATATCAATGTGCTTCAATGTCGATAAGTCTGATTTAAATTTTACTTCAGAAACATTTTCAGGTATGTGTATTTCTTCGATCTTGCTTATATCTTGTTGATTGTAGAAACGTAATGAGTCCTTTGCGATGTTATAATCAAACTTGAGTTTGATTGATTGCTCCAAGGAATTTCCAAGCGTTCGAAAAATAATATTGTTGAGTTTCTCGACTAAATCAACGTCATTCTGAATCCTATTCCCGATATCATCAGCAAGTTGCTGAATACTTCGCCCATTGCTGTGCTGCCTGACGAAAATGGATGCAACTAAAACTCGCGTTCCGATTGGTGTATTTAATTGTTCTGAGGAAAAAGTATGTATACGCTCAAAATTTGAGCTGCTTTTCACTTCAACTCTCTCTACTCCAGAATTGAAATCAAACTTTTCTTCTGGCACACTATGCCAATAATTCAAAAGCATTTTAGGATTAGAACTATTTTCAATCAAAAACAATTCTGCCCAAAGCCCATGAACCGTATTTGTTGGAGTATCAGTAAGTGAACGAAAGACTTCAACGAATTTATTAAGTGAATTAATAATTTGCTGCTGCGTAGGTTTCTCACTCAATGTCCTGATTAAAGTTTCAGATATCTTCAAAAAATATTCTTGTAAAGTCCTATCCGCACTCTTAAAAGTGATTATGGCAAAAGTTTGAAAATAACTTTTTCCGTTTTCCGTAATCCTACACTCTACATTTTGCTCAAACTGCAAATATTTTAACCGAAAATTATTAATACCAACTCCTCTTACATCATTTGCCACTGACAAAAGCAAAACGGGGTTGCCTTCCGCATCGATAGCAACCCTAAAATTTGAACACTTTGGAATTGGGATAGCATTGAAACTTTTTCCACTATCCCCATTCGGAAAGTCGAGCCGATCATATAATTCAATTAGATTCATACCTGTCTTATAATATCTCTGCCTATATGTTGCGGAACCCAAATTGCGAGAGTTGGAACACTTGTCAACTGAGTGCCTCTTAAATCAAGCAAATGAATTTGAATGGTGAGGATGTTATCATTTTTTATTTCAGCATCGCCAGGATAGATAACATCACCAACTCTTGGGTTCCGTCCCTGAAAGAGTTGCTGAATCTCATCATTAACAAGTCTACGAGTTCTTCTTGTCCAATCATTCAGGTTTCTTGCACTCATCAAATACACTAAACAGTTCTCACTTGGTTGATCTTTCAGATATCTTTTTAAAATCCCTCTTAAACTGGAATAAGTTGCAGAATCACTTTCTCTCGTAAATCGTAAATCATTAAGCAAATTATCTAAACAATCTTGCATAGAAATTTCTGCCACTAAATGCCTCTGATCATCGGTTCTTCGTACATCACCTGCGTCTTCTGTAAACTGAGCCAATTTTGAATTTAGAAAATTAAAAATTGAATCCCTGTTTGTTTGAATGAATTCTTCTGTATCGTGCGGGGCATTGATCCTAAACCATTCGTCTCCAAAATAGTCTCTATTCAGATCATCATATAACACATTAGTCCTTGTCAAATTTAACATGCCATCCAAAACGGTTTTCCTGTCCCAATCGTTCAACTGTCGGTTATTATCATTAAATGGCTGAAGTTGTTCTCTTACATCTTCTTCGTGTTCTATAATACTTCTATACGAATCGATAGTAACCTGGTCGAGAAACACTCTACAATAACCAAGATAAGTTCTTTTGTAGCCATAAAATCTTGCCCTTTGTTGTATTGTATCAACATTACCAACTCCAATATTTCGCGGCATATATGTTACAGTCAGCCCTTCAACCGTAAAACCTCTATCCATGGATTGCCCCCCAACTAAAATCCACGAATAATGCTCTTGCCAATTTATTTGCGGTGTTGCGCCTTGACGTGCATTCACTTCAACTATTGGAGTATATTGAATTGCATGAATCAAATTGAAATCTGTCAACTGTTCAAATGAAGGTAAACCCGAGACAGTCATTTGAAGATCATTATAGGCCAACTGAAAATCATTTAATAACTCTCTTTTCTCTTCGCCATCTGTTTCTGTAAGTAGGCGTCTCCAACTTTCTTTTATATCAGTAATCCAACTATAAAATGTATTGTGATCGCCTTGTAGTCTGGACGGATGAATAAGCATTGAACGATTGCGTTGGCTTGGATCCCTATATAATTGCTGAATTTGCCCTGCCACAACCCCTAAATAATAAATCTTTAACGCCCCTAACAAGGAACTCGGCGCTTCATGCAATGGCTGCACTGTTGGCAAGTCCGCTGGCGGTATTTCTACAATCAAATTCCGATTTTCGTCAAAAAAGGTTATTCCTCCTGTGTAATCCTCACCCGGTGTTAGCAACTTTATAAAGTTCGGCGACAACCTATCCATGATGTTGATAAATAAATTCGCTTGTGGTGTCGCTGTATATTGCAGAAATGTGTGGTGAGGAAGAATAGCCCTTAGCGCATTTATTCTTCTATAAATAGTTGAGACATCATTCTCGGTTAAGTCTTCCACATCGATTCCTTGTCTTGCAGCCCATGCCGCTCTTGTATTCAAACTTGCTTGATCTCCCTCATCGTCAATTATCAATGTAGGAACACCCTGTAAATTCATTCCACTTAAAAGGTTTGTAAGGTTTCGTAGCCTGTTTCCATTTTTCATTACGGTTATTAATGCAGTTCTACATCTGTCATTTTGAAAAGTTGGATTAGCCCATTGATCGAGAATGCTTGAGATAGTGTCGAAATTCTCCTGAGTTTCTGGGTTTGTAATTTGTGTCCATTTTTGCTCAAATCCATAACGACTATCGACCCTTAAGTCTCGTCGTAATCTGGTTGTTGACTGTTGTAGCAAAATTTTTGATGTGCCGCCAAGTATGATTACAATTCGATAATCATTATCTCTGGCAAGTGCGGTAAGCGTCGTAAACGATAGAGTTTTACCACTTTGGACATATCCAATAATAATCCCGGTTTCGCTATTGGCGGTTACTTGTGGATTTCCGCAGGCCTGCATGATTCGTATAGTCTCGTTCAACACCCTATTACCCGCTTCGTTCAGATTTCCATTCTCAAAAAGTTTCGAATTACCTCGCAGTAAGCCTAAGGTCTCTTCACCAATAAATGGACTCCATTTTTGACTATTGGAACCTTGTACTTCGATTAACTCTGACATATTACTCTTGCTTTGATAAGTTTGAGATTAATTCATTAAAGTTTCTTCTTACATCACCAACAATCTTAGAACTCTTTGCAATAGCCTCTGCCAAACCTAATGCCGCGGCCATGCGAAGTATGGGTTCTATTTTGTTTGTATCCACACCTACATACTCAATCATAAATGGATGAGTAAGTGAAAGGCGAATTCCAATTTGTCTAACTGATTCGTCACTTGATTTGTCTTTTATAAAACTATCCCCAACCTCTATTAATTCTTTTAGCGACGGATCATAAGAAAGTTCAACAAAAACTTTCCAGTTTATCTTGTTAAACCTGATCTCAAATTCTCTGTGAAGAGTCTTTTCTGTTCTTGCGAGTTCCTTCTGCTCAGGCTCGGCGGCTTTTGAAGGAGTGTTTACAACATCAGCTACAGCTTGCGGTGCCTTCTTTTCAAGATCATCGACAGTTTCATCGAGCGCTTTTTTTGCTGCTTTGTATTCGTTTTCAGATGCTCGTACTCGGTATTGTTCTGCTTGTTGCAAAAGCGGAAATGATTTATTACTTATGTCTTCTTTGAGTAACTGCAGAAATACATCAAGGTTTTCATCCCATTGAATTCCCTTCTTCGTGAAGGAAACATCAAATCCTTCTAAGTGCAACTCACCAAAAACTCGTTGAAAGCGAAAACTGTTAGGGTTTCCAAAAATGAATTCAGGTCTAAACCCGTTGTCGAAACTCCCTTCAATTACGCGACCTCTTCGGAACAAAGCAAAGCCTGCCTCTGAGGTAGAAGCCTTCTCTCTTATGGCAACAAAACCATGAACACTTAAACCATCTTCAATTGGAAATGAAATTTCCTTTTTCCAAAAAACTGATTTACCCTTTGGCTCATCGTATCGCGGAACATTTAGAATATTTGGTTCAATATAATTTAACTCCTCTCCTTCAACTTTCAAAATCAAAATGCCTTTACGAATAAAATCTCTATAAATGCTTTTCAAGTGATCTTTCACTTTTCCGATGCCTCTTCTTCTGGGCATCCGATTTACATTAAAAAGTTCAATCGTTGTATAGTGATTATTCTTGTTACAACTCTTTTCTTCTATGTCTAATTCCTCTAACTTGTCCTCAAAAATCTTTTGCATATCGAAGCAAACACGCTTTTCAGTCTGTTCGCCCAGAGCCGTTGTTGTAACACTCCATTCATCAGCAAACCAGCAGGCTGCAGATTTCATTCCCATGCCGAATTCTGAAAGTCCTGTATTGTCGGGTGGAATTTCTGCAGCTCGAAACGCTCGTGGATAATCCTCATTGTTAATTCCTGCGGCATTGTCCCTAATAGTTATCTTATTCTCGGGTTCGTTGATCTCAATACTCACTAAAAGTCTGAAATCGTTTCCTTCAATAGCCTTGAGTTCTGCTTCATTCTTCAAATAACTTGCGATCGCATTGTCAACAAACTCCGCCAAAGCAAACCATGTTTCGTATTCCAGAAATTTGAGAACCGAAAGCATCGTTACCTGAGGCCTTATGTTGATTTTATCGGGCGATTTCATTGTAGTTTGAGGTTACACGTTGATTTGAAGGCAGTTGGTGACCATTCCCATTTATTTTAGTGTGAACTCGCACTGGCCCCAAAAGCTTTTCGGCGACTAATTTGACAATCTTTGCATTCACCGCATTTCCAAGAGCTTCAAAAGCCGCTGTATCATTTATAGGCAAAAGGAGCCCTTCCAATGACTGTAGTCTTAGGCCCTCCTCCCTGGAAATATATCTGTTTTGCCAACCGATAATCGGAATTTGAGTGTTTGTGCAAACAAGGGATGGAAAGAAATCAACCTTCTTCACTCGAATTCCAGACGCTCTGAATTGTAAAATGTAATCGGTGATTACGCGCTTGCTATTACCAACATTCCATTCAAGTTTTTGCCAACTTTGTGAAGGGCTTTTAGCTATCTCTTTAACTACATCAGAAATATGTTTTTTGTTTTCCTCGTAAAATTCCCTGCTTTTTCTAATGTAGTTTCTTTTCCAACCTGGAAACGCTTTCTCCACTCTCGCATAACTCGGGAGATTGGCTCTTTGTTCATCTTTGGTCATACTCTTTAGGCTCTTACCAAAATTTCCTTTAAACTCTGCCAAATCCTTGGCGGAAAGTTTTAAAGGGTAAGAGGTTTCAAAAGGGTAGGTCGCTCCAAATTCCATTCCCCAAATTGGGAAACTGGGAAGTTGAGTCTCCTTTGGAATTTGGTCTATAAACTTCTGCCATAGCTTAATACACTCTTGATTTGCTTTTGGCAATGCTTTGAAAAGTTTAGGGTCGTCCTCAATAAACTCATTAATATCAATAAGATTAGTTTTATGGGCATCAACCTGTGCAAATGAAAAATGCTTTAACCCATTTAAAGATCCAACAATAAAAATTCTCTTTCTATGCTGTGGAATTCCAAAATCGTGTGGCGAATACACTTCATGATCGACTTCATACCCCAACTTGGTAAGTTGTCTGTACATGTGCTTCCAAGTTTCTTCATTATCGTGTTGCCTGATAAATGGAACATTTTCAAGTATGAAATACCTGGGTTTTCGATGTTTTAATATTTTGACTATCTCATCAAAAAGGGTTCCTCTTACTTTATCTTTCATTCCTTCCTGATTACCTGCTTTCGAAAAAGGTTGGCAGGGAAACCCGGCACAAAGAATGTCATGTTTGGGAATGCTATCAATGTCAGTAGCAACAATTTTCCTAATATCTCCATGTATATTTGTGTCTTTGCCCCAGTTCGCCTTATAAATCTCTCGTAGCCCTAAATTCAATTCACTCGCAAAAACACACTCATGGCCAAGTTCATGTAATGCTTTATGAAAACCGCCGAGCCCCGCAAATAAGTCAATAAATTTCATCTACCTGTCTGTCTTTCAGTTTAGTAATGTGTTTTGCAAAATTGTAAATCTTCAGCAAGATCTGGACTGAAAGATATTAAATTTATGGACAATTTCCATTGTTACCCTTAACCCCAAGAAGCATAGAAACAGTAGCTTTCCTCGTTATACAGCCTTATTTAAAAAATCGCCTCATTTCCATATCGCCAGTTTCCTTTAAAAAGATCAAATCATCCGGGGTGAATATCAGTTCTGTACCCAATACGTTCATTTGTTTCGGGATGGGCTTGCCAAATCGTCTTTCCAGTTCAATAGTCAATGATGGGTTGATCTGTAGAAGTTGCTGCAACAGGTTCCGGTAAGAAATCCCACTTGCCATAATTGTGTGAACCCTTACAGCTTCCCCATCCAACAATATGCTCATAAGGGACAGGCCAACAGATTTTGGTTTTGCCGTAATTAAATCCCATACATCATCGACAATCAAAAAATGATATGGCAGTTCCCCTTTATCCTCCCCTCCCTGCCTTTTTTTTATTTCGTTCTGAACCTTTTTCAGTAAATGCAATCTTGATTTGATAGTCGATTTTTCAGGGTCGCCCTTTACGAAAACAACATCTTTATTTAATTGTTGGCCTTGCCCTATTGATTTTGGCTTTGCAACAATGTAATTCTTTTGGTTGCGGGAACAGTTCAGTTGTAGCAGCCTACCAACCACTTCTGTCAATTGGTTATCCTTGCTGTAAGAAACCATCAATAATGAAATTGCAGCAAGGTCAATATATTTGTCTTCCCCATTGCTGTTTTTACCTATCACAAAAGGAATTGTCATCTCCACCAATTCTAAGCGGGGTTCACCTTCCTTTATATTCTTCTTGGTATTCTCCAAAAAGAGCAATGTAAGGCTTGAAAGTGATACTTGTAAAACTCTCATTTAGGATATTTGCTACTTCATACCTTATTATGAACCGTCCTTTCTTCTCTGCCAGCACCCCTTCAATGTATGGCTTAATATTTTCCTGTGGCGGGAACTTCGTAAACTCAACTCCCTTTTTCCCGCATTTCGCAATAGTAATCCCTTTAACAAAGGATATTCGCATAGAATCTATTTTGGCCTTTGTAAGAACCTTTCTTCCAGACAAGGTTATCATCGGAAGCGGAACACTGCTTTTCCGTACTATTTTCATATCGTTATCAGTTCCTGATAATAATTGACCAGATACAACTGTGCGTATATCATTAGAACCGGCTATAATAACATTCCCTCTTTGTTCAGTCTCTCTGCTATTATCTTCCATTTCGTACAAAACATTATAAACATTATTGTAACTGATGAAACCATTTGAAGCACCTTTATACCCATACCACAAATCCTTATACTCAGGAGCATCATTTCTACAATAGTTCAGGAAATTCTTTTTTAACACGTTCAGAAATCGGTTGAAGATTGTAGTATCATATTTTCCAAGATCATAACGTGTATGCCTGAAGCTGTAATCTTCCACTTCTCTTTGCGCTTGCGTGATTCTTTCATTTTCTTGTTGCAGTGTAATTCGGTTCTTCGCTTCATTCATTGACTTTTTTATAGTTTCTCGTACACTCGGTGGGAAGTCGCTCAACTTCGTTGTCTTTGTTTCAGCAGTAGCTAACTGATTTGAGCCTAAATATATCTTCGTATAAGCCGAATAATCATCATTGAAATAGTAATCGTTTATCTTATTACCATTATAATTTGCTTTAAACGACTTCACGAGGTCCGACACGCTTACATCAAAATATTCCTTCAGCACACGATTTAATACACCTGCGTTCATTACATATCTTGTCCTGAAAGAAATAGGTCGTCGTAAAAACATTTCCGGAACATTTTCTTGCTGCAAGATTACTTCGCTGATGCTACCGTTGGCCATCAATACTTTATAATCTTCACGAATCTGATGGTAACCTCGCGAATCATAATATTCCTGTACATGCATTTGAACAAGAAATCTTACTTTTTCAGCGGCATCTCCAAACTCCTGTGCTTTAGAGTAGAAATTAACCATACACAAAAGATATACGGTCAGGATAATTGCTTTTTTCATTGTGTTTGTATTTTTCCTGAAAATCAGACCGATTATTCGGGTTACAACGGATTTCTACTGGTTTTTCAGGTTATTTCCGAACAGGAAGAGGAATAGTTCCAGTTGGTCAGGTTTATACCCTTGTTTCGCGCTCAACTCTGCGCATATTTTGAGATAATCAGGGTAGAAACGTTCTTTATTGTGTTCACGGGTGTTCGCAAGTGTATTGAACTCTGTAAACTGACTTTTATTAAGTACCCCGATAATTCTGGTATCGAATATCAGACACCCGTGACCTTCAAGTTTGACGTCAAAGAAATACAGCAGCTTACTAAGGGTACTTAACCCTATCCCTTTACAGGTTTTAAGTGTCTGTTCCATTTCCCCCATGGTAATATGTTTCTTGGTTGACAACAGGTTTGATAAATATTCGACCTGTTCAAGAAGCAGAGGGAACAGCATATTCATATTGTTACCACGAGTATACCCTTTGGGGTAACCCCACAGAATCGTCGAAAAAATACCACTGGTTGCATCTTTACCGGCGATATTGAACACATCTCCCCTCGAAATGGAAACTATAGGACTTTCCTTGAAGGTTTCATTGTAAAACCGACCGAAGTGTCCATCTTGCTTGTAGTCCTCCCATACCTCCTTTTTGGTTTCAAAAGAATGTTCCCTGTAGGGGAGCTGTCTGATCAGTTCCTTGTAGGCTGTTAGTTCCATGCATTACCACTGCATTTTATGTGCAGTATTCCAAAAATAACGCATATATGCGTCTATTCAAAATATTCATTTGACCCAATTTGGGTCCGTGATTAACGTGAAAAACAAGAAGTTGGTAACAGCCTTAGGGGAACGGATACGGAACCTAAGGTTAAAGCAAGAACTATCCCAGGAAGACCTTGCCAATGAAGCTGACGTACCCCTATCACAAATCGGTCGCATTGAACGCGGTGAGAACAACCCCACCATATCCACCCTATACGTTATTGCGAAGGCGCTGAAGGTTGATTTGAAAGTGCTGGTAGATGTTAAACTTTAGGAATGCCGTTTTTTACTTACACAACAGGCGCTTTTTTCGATTCAATCTATCCGGCCGGAGGTTTCCTTTATTTTGAACCTAAAATCGAAATTTCGCGTCACGTGGCGGTTAAACAGCTTCTATTTATTTTTTATGCTCTACATAGGGTTTGATTAAAGGGTTCACCATTGCTGAATTTTAGGTTTTCAGCTTTCCAATGGGTGATGCTCAGTTTAGGGGGGAATCCAATGGTTTTGGTCAGTTGCTCTTCCATTATTCGAGCTGTATATTGCTCTGATCCTTGGACAGTTACAATACTGTCATGGATAGTGAAAAGGGGCAGTGTCGGTCTTTTCTCTGCTATTTGCTTGGTTATATGCAATAAGATTTCATGACTTTCTATTCGTTGTAACAGTTTAGGCAGTGTTTTCTTGTCCTGTGATTTTAATTGATTGAATAACTGGTACACATCGGGGAAGTGTTGTCTGAATATCCGTTTGTACTTGGCTTCTGCTTGTTCAATAAACCGGTTATCAGTAAAGAGTACCTGGAACATGAGGCTTTTCATTTCTTTTCTATTCAGGTCTTCCCTACCCATGTATTGGGCCATGTGCTCATAAAACATTCCTCCCTTAACCAATTCTATATACCTGTGTAAATCACTCATTCTGTTATTATTAGCCTTTTTGCATAACATAATGAAAGACTCGTAGAGTCTTCTATTAATAAATATATCTTCTATACTCATCTGTATACTGTCATGTGTTAACACATCTGTTGTGTGGTGTGATGAGTCCCAAAAGGAAGAGTTGAACAAAAGAGTACTCAAGTAGGGTTGACTATTGTTGATGTCAATTGAAACCAAGTTTAATCCATTATATATCAGCAAGTTACGAAGAGAACTCTTTAGATTGGTAAGAGGAGAATGTAACCTATACCCTGTATTATCAATAGAGAGAAAAAAAAGCTGTGCCGCGATGTTGTTTACACTCATAACACTTGCATTGTATTGCTGCAGCGGGTGCTCGCTATTTTCTTCCTTGCTATCGCCGCTGTGCAGTATGAGTCCGTTTAGACTTTCTTTCAGTTCCCGGTCAAGAAAACACATGGCCAGCTCTTGATCGATTTTTAAACAATGGTTGAACCATTTTATAAGGTGGCCATATTTGACCTTCTGCTCCTTGGTCAGCTTTGACAAAGGCTGTTTTGCTTTCTTTTCGGTTTTCTTGCGGTCACCCATTTGGATGGCCCTTACTGGCGATTGGTACTGTTTTGAAAACTTATAACTGCGCGACCGCTTCCCCGGTATGTACTGCTTGTTTTCAATGAGTATACCGCTTGCTACCAGATATTCGATGTACTGCTTATAGTTCCGCACCCTATTCTGTAACGCTTTTGCGTTAATGGGAACGAATCCGTCCGTTAGCTGTAGTTTTTTATTGTTTGCAGGTATTGAAGAAAGCAAATGTAAAATGTAAAGCAGGTGCTGCTTTTTAAACCTCTGAATGGAAGAGGTGGGGTTTTCATTCATCACCGCATCAATATCTATTTTTTGGGGTATAAGGTACCGCATGTGATTAATTTAAAAAGGCGCCAACAGATTCGTCGGCGCCTTGTGTTTGTGTTATGCTGCTTTCAGATCGGCACTAGTGCCTGCTTCCACACCCCAAGATATATTGTTGAAATCTTTAATGAAAATAGTACACGCTATTCTGTCCAAAAGGTTCAAATAGTTCTTTCTTACTGCATTAATATTTCCAGTTTTGAAAACGTCAGCTAAGTTTAACCCATCGAAACTGTCAACACTGATGCCAATAAAGGTATCCTGCGGCAGTTCTGTTTTGAGTGCTGTATTCTTATCAAACCAGAATAGTATCGAGCCAAAAATAAGCTTGATATATTCCTACCCATCGTGATTGTCAGCATCTACCTCCATTCCGAGCGCAGCAAAGAACTTGCTACAGCTAGCCAGATCAGCGTATTCAAAATTAAAAGCGTCGATGGAAGTTGTGCGAAGCGGATCCATCTCAATGCTGCTGTGGATACCTAGCAATGCCAGATAATCATTTGTTGAAATACTACTCTCCGAACTGTGCCCAGAGTTGAAATACTCCAACTCATTCATATCAATCAGTGGGCGTATTTCCAGATAGAATGTTGCAAACGCTGGATCCTTGAAAGGAATAAACGTTGGATAACCAGCATCTGGTTGCAAATTGGCTTCATCAACGCTTTGAGTTTGCAACCCTATTAAATCCAGTATACGCAATGTATCTGGCAGGTTGCATACCACTGACTGTACACCAATTTGAATTGGCGTTTTTTCAACTGCTTCTAAATCATCCGTGACAATTAGTTCAAAGAAACTGTTTGTTTCATAATCGGTCGTCAAATGGACTGATCTTTGGCCATTACTACCATGTACAAGCCTTTTAATCTTTAGGCCCAAAATTGAAACCAGAAGATTTACTGTCGAAGCAAAATGCTTGCTGTTGATCTTTACGGATGAAATCCGGAATAACCCTGAAGGGTTGATTGATTTTGTCATATTTGTTGTTTTTTGAATTGAATATTTCATGTAAATATTTTTTTATAGTGCTGGCAAAAGAACTGCCAGCACTATTTAGTTGATTATGCAGCTTGAGCCTTCTTGTTTGTATCTACCTCAATCTCCCAGCAGATTCTGTCTTGATTTATAACTTCAAGATATATGTCAAGGCCAGTATAACGCCTGGTGTACTTCATATCTACTGCATCGACCACCGGGTAGTTTAATATATCTGTATGTTGCAATTCGCTTCTGCTTTTAGCCCTGAGCGAGATAACGGTCTCGTCAACAATACCAGCTCCAATACCCTGATCTTCACACAGGATGATATCATTCCCATTGGAATCAAATCTCATACATGCAAAATCTTTATAATGATCATCCCATATATGTATCCCGAGCAAATCAAAAAATAGAAGGTAATTGTCAATACTTAGCCGTTTGAAATAAATTGCATGGCATTGAGTAGCTCCTAATATTGCTGTGCCATACTCCCCTTCGATATGCAAAAGATGAAGAAATTCATCAGTAGATATCCCGGATGGGTTTTTAGATTGCAACCTGCTGTCTAAAAAGAAATCAACGAAACGAGAATCTTTAAAAAGGATATACTCCGGATAGTCCGTACCGAGCCTTTTATTTGCTTCATGGAGGGTTTCAGTACGTAACCCTTTTAAATTTAAGGCTTGCATAGAGTCGGACAAGCTGCAAAACCTTGATCGAATTCCAAATTGGACTGGAGATTGTTCACAGGCAATCGGGTCTTCAGAAATCATTAACTCTAATCCTTCACTGCCATAAAGATCGGCAGCTAAATAAGCGAACCGATTTCCATTTTTATCGATTTCGTAACCTGTGATCTTAAAACCTAAAACTTTGACAAGAAAAATCATTGATTCATTGAAATTGCTTGTATTAATGCGAATTGAAGAGACCATAAATAGGTCGTTTGTGTTATAATAAAACATTTGTTATTTTTTTAATTTTTTAATTCTATTGCTTCATTTATCTGATTGGTACATTACATATGCCATCTCTTGCTAGATGCAAGTATTTTATACTACGCCATTTCATATGCTTTGATTTAATAGTTGCTTGTGGAGGTACTTTTCTTTCGTTTTATTTTCTGCTACCGGATTTGATTTAAGCAATTCGATAACATCTTCTGTATTGAAGTATATTTTTTTTCCGAAAGGGCGGTAGAATTTGATTTTCTTCGTTGAAGTCAGATGGTAGGCTTGATGTTTGGAAATACCTGCATACAAGCAAAATTCTTCTAGGGTTAAGACCTCTTTTTTTAAGGACAGTAGCTTTTGTATCTCTTGCAATTCTTTGATGATCGTTGTCATTGTCAATAATTTTTGTTTTTTGTTTTGTAATTGATAGTGTAAAATTGAGCAACTATTTCTTTGCTATCTCTTGCGTAACTGACATATATGTCAGTTGTAAACTATTGTAAATCAATTTATTATGAAATCAAAGCAGAATTTTGTCAAAAAACCAGTAACAATAAGCGAAGAGGTACGGCTTGAATTAAGTTTTAAGTTGTCAAAAAGAATCTGGGTACTCTTTCGCAAATTGAACATGAGCCCAAAAGCTTTCCTGATTGAATCAAGATTTAATGAAAGAAAATTTTATCGTCTTTTTTTAAAGAATGTAAACCCAACTTTTCATACTCTTTGTGAATTAGCAGTTGCATTAAAAGTAGAACCGATGGAATTATTCAATTTTGATGCCCATGAGGAAGAGGAATATCCTACCGAAGAAGAAGTACATGCCGCAATGCTTGGTATTATGCCTGAAGCTCTTGAAGATGATGATTATTGAAGTATTATTGGAATTTTATTCGCAGCTTCGATCTTCTTTTTATCGATCACCTTAGTATAGATTTCGGTCGTTTTCAGGTGCCGGTGTCCTAGCAGTTTACTTACCGTATAGATATCAGTATCCATAGAAAGCTGAAGTGTAGCAAATGTGTGTCTCGCGCAGTGAAAAGTGATTCTCTTATTGATTCCAGCCCTGTTAATCCAATCCTGAAGCTGTTTATTCATGTGGGTGTGGTAACACAGGTCTTTAAATATGTGTGTGTTCACATCCTGTTTCTCTCCCAGTATTGTTATCGCCTGATCAGATAATGGCAAGATCTCCGCTGCTTTAGTTTTCTTCTGTACGTATTCAAGACTCCATCCCCCATTTTCTGTATACCGTATCTTATTCCAACTCAGGTTTTTTACATCACTCCATCTCAATCCAGTAAGCGCACTGAACAGGAACGCTTTCTTAAGCAATGAATTATCACACTGCGTTCCAGCCAATGTCTGTAATTCTTCCAAAGTCAGGTATTGGCGGTGTGATTCTCCCGGTTTCAATCCCTTTACACGGGTACTGGGGTTTTCTTTGATCATTTTATTCATGTATGCTTCCCGCAAAGCAGCCTTTACCTTATTATAATATGAAAGAGAGGAATTTGCTCCAAGTTTGCCGGTTCCCCTTCTAGTGATATTACCCTGCAGGTATTGTTTAAAACCTTCAAGAAAGTTTTCATCGATCTGATCTAGCGTATACTCCCTTCTTCCAATATATGTTTTCAGGTGTTCGTAAGCACTCTGCCAATTACCATAATTACCATTGGAATCTTCCCGCTTCCTGTCAGCCAGTTTTTTAAAATAATCAAGGAAACCAACTTTGCCTTTTACATTACTCGCAAACCCATGACCAGTTGTCTGGTAATCTAATAAGCGTTGTGCCTTTATCGATTCTGCCAACAACATGGCTTCTTTGTTGTGGTCTTTCTCAATGTTTGTCTTGGGATTCTCGTAAACGTGTAGGTTAAGCCATTCATATTGAACCTTTGCTCCTGGTCTGGGGATGCAAGTCAGATACAGGCTCGCCATTTGTTTTTTCCCTTTTTTCTCGTTTCCTGCGGATAATCTGCCTACCCTCTTTCTAAGATGAATTTTCATGCTTTTTGCGTTTTCTGTTACTAAATGATGGACTAACCTTCCGACTAGTAACTGAAACTGCCAACAGTAACCACTGTTTTTGCGGGTTGTTATTTTCCAATACCCAAAAAGGTATTTTCTACACGCGAAAATACCCGTTTTCTAGGTCGATTTTTAGTGGGTTATCTGAAATATGATCTAGAAAACCGTGTTTAAATCGATTTTTACGGGTTTTAAACGCCAGATTTTTGAAAATGAATATCTATTGCAACTTTGCAAAACTGCAATAGAAATACCGCTGAAATCAATTCTTGAGCTGATTGCGTTTTATTCCAATGACTTTCCATTGATCCGGAATTGTTGCTACCTTCTTTGATTTTCTGGTATACTGCCTACCAGCTTTTTCCAACAACTCGTAGTAGAGCCTTGTTCGTTGTTTTCTAGGACGATTAGTGATATGGATTTCATCGTTTGCTTGTGCAGCTATGTTTTGAATATCTTCTAATACGCTTCGTGCTAGGCCATCCAAAACCAAAACCCTACAGTTGCGTAGACCCTTAATATCCTCTACGTTCAAAATCTTGAACCCACCGTAAACATCAGGGACTTTACCAAGTCGAATCCAATTGTTAACATGGTAGCTTTTGAAAGGCTTTCCATTAACCTGGCAACCAAAAGCAGCTATAACAAACTCTAATAGCTCGCCACTCGTTAACTCGTTATTGGCATATTCAAGTATCATCAAATGAATATCCAGTATTTTGGGATAAGTATCCACTCGAATACTCATTGACTTAATCGTGAATAGCTCAATGGATTAGGCGGAGTTCCCCTTCTATTGAATCAAGGTATCCAGATGTTCCCGTTTTATTAAATGCTTCTTTCCAATCCGTGAGGAAGTGACCCGTTTTTCCTTTATCCACCTTCTCAGGGTTACATGAGTAATATTCAGCAGTGCGCTCGCTTCTGTTATCGTTAACAGTTCCTTTCCCACCAGCTCCGGGAAATTTACTTTTGTTCTGATCTTTCCTGTGATACTGGTCTCAATCTTTGCGATCTCCAATTTTTCCCGTCTTGCTGCATGCTTATACGCCCTGCTGCTACATTTATTGGAGCAATACTTCGTTTTTGTTGTTCTGGCGATGAATTTACTGTTGCAGCATTGACAAACTCTTTCTATATAGATGTTGCTACTCATTGTATTTGGGTATTTTCGGCTTCAGTTACTAATCTGAAGTTCCTGTACCCAACCACCCACCACAACATTTTTTTGCCAGTTCCAAACCTTATGTGATAGTGCATTCAAAACCACTAACCATGCAACCTTTTGATTTAAACCCGGAGTTTTACAGCCAACCAATTTGGTTAACCCAAGAAGAAAAAGAAAACCCGATAGCGGTTATTAAGCAGTTCTTTGAAGATGTAAAACTGATTGAAGTGAGGGAATACCTTCATAATCTGTTGGAGATTGCTTTGACTACCCCGAATAACATATATGATGATGCAAGGGAGAGGGATGCTGTGATCTGTTTTTGTAGGCAGCTGGAGAAGATGGTGGAGGCAGTTCAACTTCTGCAAAGCCAATATTGACACAATCAATAATCATCTTTTATCTGCTGGGTTGAACAAATTTTACTAAACAAAATATTTAATTCTTGAGCACTACATCTATTTTTATATTCCGTTTGCAGCAATTTAATAATTGAGGGTATTTCATTTGTTTTGGCAACAATGATATATGAAATATCTTTCGGCTTAAACTTGAACTTAAGGTTCTTAAGTTTCTCATTGTATTTTCCTTTGTTTCTCTTATAATTACTTAATGCAATAGAAAAATTAGCCCCATCTAATTTGTCTTTTTCCGGAACAAGCCTCCACTCTCTCTCGTCATAGAATCTATAGTTGCTTTCGTTAACTTTTTTCCTTTTTAAAGGACCGGAGTAATTTTTACTGAAACATTTAATCCGTAAAATTTGCAATTTTTGTTCCTCAGTTAACGTGGTTAATGGATCTCTTCGCTGCTCTAATAATTTTCCAATTGTCTTGCAAATGGAAGATTTAGCTTCAAGATACAAGACAGGATTTATGCCCATACTATTAGCCCAATCTTTTGAAAGCCCAATTCCATATCTACCATATGCATCAAAATGGTTTGAGGAATGAGATAATGGAATGTCACAAAACGATATCATTGGGTGTGCAGCAGATGACCCCATATCATTCTCAATTTCCAATTCTTCTGAGCAGTATTTTATATAAAACCCATCTTTTAAGATGCCAATTAATTTATTAATATGATCAGTATAATGAATTATTGAATTTGTACTTATTGCCATAATTGAAGTATTTTAAAATTAACATGACCATATGCAATTCAATAGATGTCGTCCACGAATGAAGCCTTAATTATAATTAAGTACCGAACATATTAATTTGAATTTGCTGTAAATATCTTCGTCGCCTCCCCTTGCAAAGTGAAGATATTTCTGAATCTCTTCACTTTTCCAACAAGTTTCTAAGTAGTATCCGAAAGTTTGTTCAATTTCATATTTTTTCAAGATACCCTTTTTATACAGTAACCCTAAATCTTCAAAATGTTGTAAAAGAAAATCGTCAACCTCTTGCGTCATATAATATTTTTTTTCTCGCAGGGCAGCATCTGTTAAATATGGTAAATAATTATCCGGGATTTTAGCGACAAACAAATGATATGATTCTGTCTCATTAATTTGTATTGATTCAAATTTCAAGAATCCATTTTCGATTAAAAACATTAATCGTCTCTCATTTTCAGTAAAGAAATCATTTTTCAACTTCTGAAGAAAAGCTTCCCTATTGGTTTTGTTTAGTTCTTGTAATTGAAAACACCCAACAAATACAAGAGCAATAGTTGCAATAGCCGTTATTGCAGCCCAAAAACAGTTGCAATCCCAAGAAATACAAAAACAATTAAGCATTATCATTTATCAAACATTAAAGTTTAGTACCTGGTAAAATACAATTCTCTAATATACAAATTCTACTTAATCTATCCATGCAATCCAACTCATGCAACTGTTAGCTACCATATCATAAGTATCACTTTTCGAATCGGTCAGCTTCGTCGGGGCATCACAGGTACACCTAAACCGGACTCAACTGATCAACGCAATCGGATTTTGCACTTGATAATCAAATCTCAGTAATGTTGCCTTTATTACAATTTATGGTTTCTTATTTCTAGCTAGATCCAATCTAATTCTTTGTCTTGCGATAAATACCTTAGATATGTATACTTCAAGAACTTGGCCAATTAACATATTATCTTGAAAGTGTTTATATTCATGGCCAGCTTGATCCAAAGATTCCTTGGGCAAAACTCCGATATAATTATTGGGCAATTGAACTTGAACATAATTCGGAGTTATCGCAGTCACTTTCCCTGTAAATGTCATCCCTACTTTCAAGCTTTCGTGAATAATTGGCCAAGGATCATTCTCCAGTTGTCGGATACTACATTGGATCATCTGACTTCCATGATCGACTGAAATAACTTTTACTTGCAAATTTTTACCGATTAAAGATAGAGTCTGATCATCCGTCAAAAAAAACCAAGATGCTTCTTCTATTGGAATATAAACTTCTAACTGTCCATTATAAATACAATTGAAGTGAAGTAGGCATTTTGTATTTATAATAACCTCAATAATATCGTCCACATTAGGAAGTGTTACTATATTCCAAGGATTTTTGTCTGGATGTTTCAACGTTAAATAAATAAGGTTTGATGCCTTATCAATACTTTTTACTATAAAATCATACTCTCTATTCTTCTCAAGAGCATCTTTACAATTTGCAACTTTAAACCATGAACAGTCATGTTTGGTTATATATCCAGTCATCCCGAATATATTCACCATACTCTCATTTGTTGATATATCTTCAACAATTCCTCGCACTTTTGAGCCTTCTTTGAGGCCATATTCGTTCAATTTCTGTTCAAAAATCCCATCAGCGTAAATATCATTTCTTGAAATGATTGCAATTTTAAATTCATTCCTATTTTTAAACTGCAAGTTCTGATAGGAAGTAGTAACTACTTTCTTTATAAAAAGATGATCCTGACTATCTAATGCTTTAAGTAATCTATCAAAAAAATGGAATGCAGGATAAAAAGATATTATATAGATACTTTCGCTCCCTTTATCTAAATTTGTTTTAATTCTTTTCAGATATGGTTTTAGTCCCTGGGTATCTGCTCTTTGTGCTCTAGCCAACAAGATTGTACTCACTTTGAATGGTGGTATTAAATATTCAAGTTGAACCTCAGCTCCAATTTCCCGGTCAATTATCGTTAGTAAATATTCTAAAAAGGAAAGGACTTGCTCTGAATAATCTGAATCATCATTGTTAGCATAAAGTGTTTGACTAAGTGAGTCAAGTTCATTTAAAAAAATGGGCACTAGAAAGCCTCTTTCATCAAGATGTTGAAGCTTTATAATAAGTGAACTAATCTTCGTATCAACCTCTGTTTGTGGATCTAAAAAGTATTTTTTGAACGAAACTCTCCCATAAGTTCCCAGCTTATCTGATAGTTTTTTTAAAATTGTAAGGTCAATTGAGCTTATACAGGTTGGATTTATGTTTTTTCTAATTAGAGGGCATAGGACATGAGGAAGTGCAGAATGCACAGCCGATAGTATATTTCTTGTTTGATCGTCTTCCTCTTTAAGCCTCAAAATTAAAGTTCCATTTTCAGATAAGATTGGATCTGTGGCTTTTTCTACCCATTTTACTTTAATCGCATATCTATCAGCATTACTTAATTGAGAAAAAATGTTTGAAGAGAGAAATTCATTAGCATTTGAGGCTACTTTTGACTCAATATAACTTTTAGAAAACCATCGAAATAATCTAAAAAAAGGCTTTGTGACAAGAGCTTTAAGTTTAATCGCTCGATCTGGTTCTTGGACGATGAGAAATATAACAATCAACAAACATGTAGGAATCAATCCATATTTTAGAAAAAGCTCAACAATTTTATCCATATTATTACGTAGATGATTTTTCTATGCAATCCGGTTCATCACAAAACATAATTGCAGATTCATTTACTATTTTAAACGCAAACAAATTATCCCATGTTATCTGTTTATTACAGTTATTACAATGAACCTTTCCTTTGTCTATTAATTCACTGACACCAAACCTATCTAATATCGAGCGAAGATCTTTGTCATGAACTGCTGGTATTTGAATTTTTTTCTCCATTGGATAATTACTCAACTATCTAATATACAAAATCAGATTCACTAAATGCGCAATAATTAAATATTATCGCTTTGTGTATCACCAGTATCTGTTTGTGTATCATACTGTATCATTGTTACCCATAATCTGTCCGCTATTTCCCAAATCTGTTACGAATCAAGAGTAGTAACGGAATAGTACCTAGAATCCGGCTACTAAAGGCAAGAAAGGGCAAGTAAAGGCAAATGAAATCTGCTGATAATCAATGTAAACCCTGTAGAACATGGGTGGATAGTGAGGCGGCTATTTGCCGATGCAGAATTTGGAAAAGATGAAATCTAGCTGATCTTCATTAGTAATCTGCCCTGTAATAGTACCCAGATAGTGAAGACACTGCCGAATATCCAGGGCCAGCAAATCACCAGGCACATGGGCATCAAGGCCTTGCTGTACATCATTGAGGGCCGAAGCCAGTTTTTGTAAAGCCTCATAATGCCGGGCATTCGTTACAATAGTGGCTTCCGTATGGATATCGCCACTGATAGTGCGGGCGACGAGAGATTTTTTGAGCGCCTCTACTCCATTGTTTGCTTTCGCTGAAATATAAATGGCATCAGGGAAAGCTGCAAATGCTGCAGATGCATGAGTATTCATATCTGCTTTGTTGCCTATCAATAAATAAGGTATCGCTTCCTGTTTGAACTGCTTCACAATTGCTTCCAGTTCGGCGGCAGTACTATCGTTCACATCAAAAAGATACAACACAATATCGGCGGCCCGCATTTTTTCCAGGCTCTTCTCCACACCTATACTTTCAATTACATCGTGTGTGTGCTCGCGGATACCGGCCGTATCTATTAACCGGAACAATATGCCATCGATGTTCAGCACTTCTTCCACTGTATCGCGCGTGGTGCCTGCTATATCGCTGACGATGGCTCGGTTCTCGTTCAGCAAAGTATTCAACAGTGTAGACTTACCTGCATTAGGTTTACCAATAATGGCCACCTGCACGCCATTGCGGATCACATTGCCCAATTGAAAAGAGTGCAGCAGTTTTTGCACGGCAATGTTCAACATACCGATCAATTCATTGAGTTGGGTGCGATCGGCAAATTCCACGTCTTCCTGGGAGAAATCCAGTTCCAGTTCTATCAAAGCAGAGAACCGGATGAGCTGCTCTCGCAACTCGTGAAGATCTAAAGAAAAACCGCCGCGCATATTGTGCAGCGCCGCCTTGCGACTGGCTTCGGTATTGCTGGCAATGAGATCGGCAACGGCTTCGGCCTGGGCCAGGTCGAGCTTACCATTCAGGAAAGCTCGTTGCGTGAATTCTCCCGGCCTGGCTATGCGCACTCCGCGCGCCACCAATGCCTGTATGATCTTCTCCTGCACAAAAGGCGAACCATGACAACTGATCTCTATCACGTCTTCGCCCGTATAGGATCGCGGATTTTTATAAAGCGAAAGCACCACTTCATCCAATACCGTATTCCCATCTTTGAGCAACCCTACCTGTAATGTATGCGAAGCCTGTTGTAGTAAATCCCTCGAGGGAAACAATGTATTCACTACCTCAACAGTTCTTTTACCACTTACCCTTATCACGCCAATGGCGCCGATACCCGGTGGGGTAGCCAGCGCCACGATGGTATCGTCCCAGCCCATCAATTGTTGACTCATGCACTCATTCGTTTCGCCAAAAGTAAAACAAATTCATGTGGCGCCCTGTTACGCCCTAATTGCCTTCGTTCACTTCAAAGACGATCGACTGACGATGCCGGTAAGCCACTTTTCTTCCGTTCTGTTCTGCCGGCACCCAGTCTGGCCCTTTCAAGATCACCCGCAACGCTTCTTCTTTGGTGCCAAAGCCCGGATCGTTCTCTGCCCTTACATCGCTGATCTTGCCTGACTTGTCCACCACAAACGTAACAAACACCACATACCTTCCATTGGGCGCTCCGTTGCTGACTGGCGTTTCGCTGTTGAGGTGGCGTTGCAGGTATCTAAGCCAGCCTTCCGGTCCGCCATTGAAAGAAGCGGGGATCTGCACCGAAACAAAAATCTTATTGTAATCGATATCGTCATCACTTCTGGGCGCTGCTACCTTACCCGTGCCTTCCTTGTTCACCGGGGGCGCTACGATATTATCGTCTTTCGTGCCCTCCACATTCATCGTTCCAATTTTTGTATCGGCCAGCACCTCTATTTCTTTCATTGTCTCATCGGGATTCACCTGGTCGTCGTTTACTATCCTGGGCACCACGTATTGCGTAGTAGCTACTTGTTGTTCAGGCTGTGGCAAGGGTCTTACCGGTTCCGGTTGGGGTTCGTCCTGCTTAATATTTTCCAGCACTACTTCCGGACCTGCCAATAGTGCGGGCCCCGTTTTTTTCCTGGCATGTGCCCAGATAGAGCCTGCGATAAACAGGAGGCAGATGAAACCAGTTGCACACAATGCGAGCGTGATGCGTTTGCCGTAAGTCTTGCGCAATTCATAAGCGCCATAATCTTTATTCCTTCCCTCGAACAGCAGGTCGAGAAAATCGGCGGTGAGGATGTCTTTCTTTTCCATGATGTGTAGGTTTTTAAATGGGACGCCGCCGCAAAAAAATTCCACATAAGAAAAATTCCATAAACATTCCGCAAAAAAATCATAAAAAAAGTCTCCCGTAATACTACGGGAGACTTTATATACTCGTTCGTAAGAGTAAGATTATTCTTCTGCTACCACGAATGTGATACCCTGCTTGTGGCGGTAGATCACATTACGTCCGTTTTGCACGGCAGGTTTCCAGCTCGGTCCTTTCTTGATTACACGTACCGCTTCATCTTTGGTGCCGTAACCGGGGTCGTTCTCAGCTTTTACGTCGCTGATATTACCCGCTTTGTCTACGGTAAAGGAAACGTACACTGTATACTTGCCGGGAGGCGCACCCTGCTCAACAGGCAGATCCCTGTTCAGGTTACGCTCCAGGTATTTGGTCCAGCCGGCAATACCACCGGGGAATTCAGCGGGGATCTGTACTACGGTAAATACTTTATCGTAGTCTTCTTCCTGCTTGGGCGCTGCTACCACACCGGTACCTTTGGCTTCAACGGGCGGCGCAACAATTCCTTCGTCCTTGGTACCTTCCTGGTTGATGGTACCGATCTTGGTGTCTTGCAGTTTTTCAACTTCTTTGATCTCTTCTTCGGGTTTCACCTCTTCATCCTTCACAATTTTGGGAGGAGTGAACTTGGTGATCTCCACTTTCGGGGGCTCCTGTTTGGGCGGTGGCGGGGGTGGCGGGGGTTCAGGCTTTTTCTCTTCCTGTACCTTCTGCAACTTCACATCCGCCTCCACTACCAATTGGGTTGTTTTCTTCTTGGTAGAATTGGCAATAATGGAACCCGCGAGGAACAGCAGGCAAACAACTACAGTAGCTATGAGCGCCGTCACCATCCTTTTGTTGTAGGTCTTGCGCAACTCATAAGCCCCGTATTCCTTGTTCCTGCCGTCGAATACGATATCGAGGATATCCGCGGATAAAATTTTATTTACGTCCATTATAATGGATTTTTAAAAGTAATGTTTAGTTTGCTGCTGTTGGCGCATTCGCTTTCTCTGATGCTACTACCAGTTTCTCTTCCGTATCGGTAATATCAACAAACGCATATCGCTTCAGCACATTGATGGTCATTTCATCCAGAATGTCCACCACATTCCTGTACGTACATTCAGAAGAAGGCTTCAGTATCACTACCAGGTCTTTTTCCGGTGTACGGGCCTTTTTATCGAGCAGCACATTCCTGATGTCCTTGAAATTAGACGACTTGAAATTGGAAGCCGTATTGTCTAATTCCCCTTCATAGTAAAACACATTGTTGTCTTTTCCCAGAAGTACGGTAATAACACCGGATTGCTTTGCCTTGTTCTGATCCTCGGGCTTATCGGCATCTTTTGGCAAAAAGAGCCTCATGGCCGTAGGCTGGCTCATGGTTGTGGTGAATATAAAGAATGTAATGAGCAGGAAGCCCAGATCCACCATGGGCGTCAGGTCAACCCGGGTAGATAATTTCTTCCCCTTCTTGACCCCGGGGCCTTTTTTATGGCCACCGCCACTCGAGGTATCCATTTCTGCCATTGCGGTAGATTTTTTAAGTTAATAATTGTTCGCGGCAGACCTTAGTCTGTACGCTTCTCTCCAGCCATTGCTCTTTTCCACAGCTCGGTTCCCTGGGGTACATTCTCCGGATTGGTTACCATCTGGAATTTCAGGATGTCGTTCTTTTTGAAGGCATCTACCACTGCTTTGAAAGCAGGGTATTTGGCCATATTGTCACCCTTTACCAGGTAATTCGGCTGTGTCTGTCCCATATAAGCCTCTATTACAAGGCGCATCCAGGTTACCATCTCATTATTGGCTGTATCCTTCACACTGATACCGGGGAGCCTGTTTCCTTTACGCTCCTCCGTAGGCACCGCGAGGAAAGAAGCCAGTCCGCTGAACGGAGCTCCGAAAAAGTCGGCCTTTTTGAAAGCCGCCACATTCAAACCCAGGTTCCTACTGGTATTCAATGTATTAGCGATCACTTCTTTCTTTTGTTCATCGTCCATCGAAAGAAATACTTTCCCGTCCTTGTCTATCGTAACCATCACGAAATTCTTATCCGGAGCAACCCTGGCCGCCACCGAATTGGGTGTGTTCACCGCAATTGCTTCGGCAGGCTTGAATTTAGTAGTTAAGATAAAGAATGACAAGAGCAGGAACGCCACGTCGCACATCGCCGTCATATCGACAGCTGTACTCTTCCGAGGTAATTTGGCTCTACCCATTGTTATTGATTTATATTGATTATCACAGATTAAGATTCAAAATTTTCCTTTTTCCACAAATTCCCGCAGGATTATTTGTAGTTAGCGGCAAAACTCTGAGTCAGTGTGAAACCAGATTCGTCAATACCATAAGTAATGGCATCGATACGGGTAGTGAATACGTTGTACATGATGATCGCTACGGCAGAAGTACCGATACCCAATGCGGTATTGAACAGGGCCTCAGAGATACCTTTTGACAGTTCACGGGCAGCGTCTCCACCACCTTCTTCACCCAGCGCAGAGAATGAAGTGATCATACCCAATACGGTACCTAACAGACCCAGCAGGGTTGATACTGATGCCAGGGTTGACAGGAATACCAGGTTCTTTTCCAGCATTGGCAATTCCAGTGCAGTAGCTTCTTCTACTTCTTTCTGGATGTTGAGCACTTTCTGGTCCGTTCCCAGTTCGGTATTACCAATCATTTCCTTGTATTTTTTCAGGCCGGCTTTCATTACATTACCTACTGAACCTTTTTGCTTGTCGCATTCAGCAATAGCTTTGTCAACATCTTTGTTGGCGAGGTGAAATTGTACTTTGCGAACGAATTCAGCAATATTGCCGGCACCAGCAGCTTTGGTGATGGTAGTGAGCCTTTCAATTGCGAAAGTCAATACGATGAAGAAACAACCGATCAGGATGGGTACAATGATACCGCCTTCATACATTTTGCTCAGGCCGGGCTTCGGACCTTTGTGCTTTGGCCAGAATCCACCTGAAAGATCGGGTTGTGTAAAATTACTCGGTGCACCCAACACAAAACGCCAGATGATATAACCCAGAGCAATACATAAAATTGGTGCTAACCATGAAATGGTGTTGGCGCTTTTCTTCGGTTGTGCAGAAGATGAGCTTTTTACAACAGCTGTTGCGATTGGTTTTGTCTCAGCCATGATTCGATTGTTTTTGTTTTAAAAATTACAGTTGATTTTAAAAAAATGACCTCGCAATTCTAGTGAAAAATGTTTTTAAATGGTAAAACATTGTTCCAAAAGTTTCCTAAGGGGCCTCCAAATTAGCGGTTTTCCCGAAAACAACAAATTTGATCTTCCGGAATCATTATCATTTGTTTTTACCACTCATCCAAGTCGTTACCTAAAAATTTCCTTAACCCGAATAGTCCTTTATCTTTAGCGGTCAATCTAAACCACTTATACACATACTATTATGAGAAAACAGTTTACAACGATTGCTACAGTGCTGCTTTCTGTGGTGGCTATGGCCCAGCAGACTGACACAACCCGCGCCAAAACAGGCGCTCCTCTTGCGCCATCAGCCGCACTGGCCCTGCAGAAACCCGGCCCCAAGCCTTACAAAGACGTGATCACCGACAAAGCCATCACCAAAAAAGGCCTTTTTACTGTACACAAGATCGATGATAAATTTTATTTCGAAATCCCTGAAAACCTGCTGGGCCGCGAGATCCTGGCCGTTACCCGCCTGGTGAAAGTTCCCGGCGGCGGCAGGAAATACGGCGGTGAAGAACTGAATACCCAGAGCCTCAAATTTGAGAAGGGCCCTAGTAACAATATATTCATACGTGTGGTAACTCTCATCAGCGCAGCTGATTCTACCAATGTTATTTCAAGGGCCGTGAAGAATTCTTACCTCGACCCCATCGCTGCGGCATTCGACGTGAAATCGCTGGGCAAGGACTCTACCGGCTATGTGATTGACGTGACCGATTTCTTCAAAGGCGATAACCAGATAGTGGGACTGGACCCTAACGACAAAAGGTTCTTTGGTCTTACCGGACTTTCGCCGGACAGGTCCTATATCCAAAGCATCAACACCTATCCCATCAACACGGAGATCCGCACCGTTAAAACCTTTGGCGCTTCTGCACCCAGTCCTTTCTTCGGCGCCCCCTCCCCCTCCCCTTCCACTCCTTCCTTACCCGCCGCACGCAATGCCGGCGCTATTACCCTGGAGCTGAACACTTCCATGATCCTGCTGCCCCATACACCCATGAACCGCCGTCTCTTTGATCCGAGGGTGGGTTATTTTGCCGACAACTTCACTGTTTACAGTGATAACCAGCAGAAAGTAGACAACCAGACTTTCGCCATCCGCTGGAGACTGGAACCCAAACCGGAAGATGTAGAAAAATACAAGCGCGGCGAGCTGGTGGAACCCGCCAAACAGATCATTTATTATATTGATCCCGCCACACCCAAACAGTGGAGGCCCCACCTGATTGCCGGTATCAACGACTGGCGGAAAGCTTTTGAAAAAGCAGGTTTCAAAAATGCCATCGTTGGCAGGGAATGGCCCGAGAACGATTCTACCATGAGCCTGGAAGACGCCCGCTATTCCGTGATCCGCTATTTCGCTTCCGATGTTGAGAACGCTTATGGTCCGCAGGTACACGACCCCCGCAGCGGCGAGATCCTCGAAAGCCATATCGGCTGGTACCATAATGTAATGAAACTGTTGCACGACTGGTACATGGTGCAGGCCGCCGCCGTAGACCCCAAGGCCAGAAAAATGAAATTTGATGATGAGCTGATGGGCCAGCTGATCCGTTTTGTATCCAGCCATGAAGTGGGCCATACTTTGGGTCTGCGTCACAACATGGGCAGCAGCAGCCAGACACCGGTTGAGAACCTGCGCAACAAAGCGTGGGTGGAAGCCAACGGCCATACCGCGTCTATCATGGATTATGCACGCTTCAATTATGTGGCGCAGCCGGAGGACAATATTGCACAAATGGGACTTTTCCCGCGCATTGGCGATTACGACAAATGGGCCATTGAATGGGGATACCGTTATACCGGCGAGGAGGATGTGGAGAAAGACAAGTTCATCAATAACAAATGGATCGTAAACCGGCTGGCTGCTAACCCCCGCCTGTGGTTTGGCGGTGAAGGTTTCAATACCGATCCGCGTTCGCAGATGGAAGACCTGGGCGATAACAGCATTAAAGCCAGTGAATATGGCATCAAAAACCTGAAGCGCGTACTAGCCGGCTTACCCCAATGGACCAAAGAAGAAGCCGATCGTTACGAGAACCTGTCCGACATGTACCTGCAGGTAGTAGGCCAGTTCGGTCGTTATGCCGGCCATGTGCTGAAAAATGTAGGCGGCGTATATGAAACGTTTAAAAGCGTGGAACAATCCGGCGATGTTTACGAAGCCACTCCCAAAGCCATCCAGAAAAGCGCTGTGACTTACCTGAGCAAAGAAGTATTTGAAACACCCAACTGGCTGCTCGATAAAAATATTCTGAACAAGATCTCTTCACCCGTGGCCAATGAAAGGGTACAAAGCCTGCAAACTTCTGTGCTCTACGCATTGCTCGATGGGGGGCGCCTGTACCGCATGGTAGTTGCCGGTAGTCGTTTTGGAGCTGCCAACACTTATGGCATTGATGAAATGATCGACGACCTCAAAAAGGGTGTGTGGAGTGAACTGAATACAAAGAGACCCATCGATACCTATCGACGCAACCTGCAGAAAGCCTATGCCGACAAACTGATCAACCTGCTGAACCCTTCGGTACCGGTGATCACTGGTTTGCCTGCCGGTTTCATGATTCCGTTTGCCGACACTAAAAACACCGACGTAACTTCTGTTGCACGCGGACAACTCAGAGCTCTTCAAGCCGAGATCAATGCTGCTATCCCCGGTATTGGCGACCGTATGAGTAAATACCATTTGCAGGATATATCTGAACGCATCAAACGCGCATTGGATCCTAAGCAATAAAAGCATAGGTTCAGGCGAAAAAGAAATGTCTGATGTCTGATTTGCTGATGTCTGATTTGATTTGTGCATTTTAAAAAATTTCAAATCAGACATCAGACATGGTCACATCAGACATTTCCTTTTAATTGCTATATTGTGTAAAATAACATACCCAATGCTTGAACCATGGCGCACCGGCAAGGTGATCAAAATTGAAAATGCCAATTCTTCTACCCGCCGTTTCTGGATTGAGATACCGGATGTTCCTTCTTTTGATTTCAAACCTGGTCAGTTCATTACACTGGACCTGCCCATCCATGAGAAGAAAAACAAAAGATGGCGCAGCTATTCTATTGCTTCCGCTCCGGATGGCACCAATATTGTTGAACTGGTGATCGTTTTGCTGGAAGACGGACTGGGCACCAATTATCTCTTCAAGGAAATACATGAAGGAAGCGAATTGATCTTACGCGGTCCGCAAGGCGTATTCACCCTGCCCGACAACCTGGAAAAAGACCTTTTCCTGATCTGCACCGGAACCGGTGTTGCTCCCTTCCGTTCCATGGCGCATTATTTACACAAGCATAAAATACAACACGGCGATATCCACCTCATTTTCGGCTGCCGCAAATTCAGCGACTGCCTGTACCGCGATGAAATGGAGCAACTGCAAAAAGTAGCCGGCCGTTTTTACTATCACCCCGTTTTCTCACGTGAAGAGCAGGTAGGCGACGGCGCCTATAAAGGATACGTGCACGCTGTATACGAATCCATCCTGCAACAAAACAAACGCCCCGCCAGTTTCTTTCTCTGCGGTTGGAAAAACATGATCGATGAAGCCAAGCAGCGGATCGTAGCGATGGGCTATGAGAAGAAAGATATTCACCAGGAACTCTACGGATAGTTACAGTGCTTCCAGGATAACGGACTTCACTTTCGAGATTGGAATACGTTCCTGCAACATGGAATCACGGTAACGGATGGTTACGGTATTGTCTTCTTTGGTCTGGTGATCGATGGTTACGCAGAACGGCGTGCCGATGGCGTCCTGCCTTCTGTATCGTTTGCCGATGGCGTCTTTTTCTTCATAGAAACATTTGAAATGCGGCTTGCATTCGTTCATCAGTTCGCGAGCGATCTCGGGAAGACCGTCTTTCTTCACCAGCGGCAAGATGGCCAGTTTATTCGGCGCTATTTTGGCCGGGATACGCAATACCGCGCGGCTGTCGGCAGTACCGTCTTCCCTGGTGAGGGTTTCTTCTTCATACGCATGGCTGAGGATGAGCAGGAACATGCGGTCTAAACCGATGGAGGTTTCTATTACATAAGGGATATAGTTGCCATAGGGTTTGCCGGTGGCATCGTCTACATCGTTGTCGAAATACTGTTGTTTCTTTTTGCTGTACTCCTGGTGGTTCTTCAGGTCGAAATCGGTACGGCTGTGGATGCCTTCCACTTCTTTGAAACCAAAAGGAAATTCGTATTCGATGTCCAGCGCCGCATCGGCATAATGCGCCAGTTTCACGTGATCGTGGTAACGGTATTTTTCAGCAGGTATGCCCAGGCTCAGGTGCCATTGCAGGCGGGTTTCTTTCCAGTACCGGTACCATTCTTTCTGTGTGCCGGGACGGATGAAAAACTGCATTTCCATCTGCTCAAATTCGCGCATGCGGAAAATGAACTGGCGGGCTACGATCTCGTTACGAAAGGCTTTTCCGATCTGTGCTATGCCGAAAGGAATTTTCATCCTGGCTGTTTTCTGCACATTGAGAAAGTTCACAAAAATACCCTGTGCCGTTTCCGGACGCAGGTAGATGGTATCGGCTTCTCCGGCTACCGAACCCAATTGGGTAGAGAACATGAGGTTGAACTGGCGGATATCGGTCCAGTTACCAGTACCACTTACGGAGCAGACAATTTTCTGTTCATCGATCAGTTGCTTCAGGCCGGTATAATCTTCTGCCGCCAGCAGGCGATCCATATCAGCGATGAGGGCATCGGCTTCTTTTTCTTTGCCCTTTTCCTTCAACTCATCGGCTTTGGCTTCTATCAGGTGATCAACGCGGTAGCGTTTCTGGCTGTCTTTGTTGTCGATCATGGGGTCGCTGAAATTATCTACGTGACCGCTCGCTTTCCAGGTAGTAGGATGCATAAAAATAGCAGCATCCACTCCCACAATATTCTCATGCAGTTGGGTCATACTCTTCCACCAGTAGTCGCGGAGGTTTTTCTTCAGCTCACTTCCATTCGGACCATAATCGTACACGGCACTCAGTCCGTCGTAAATTTCACTACTGGGAAATACAAAGCCATACTCTTTGGCATGCGAAATAATTGCCTGGAATTTGTTCTCTTGTTGCGTGCTCATAACGGGGCAAAAATATGGGTTTTACCCTTACTGCAACTTCTCATTATCCTTATGCCTGTCAGCATCGCGGATATTCTTCTTCTCAAAATTCTTTTGCAGCGCGGCGGTGAGGTCCACCCCCGTTTGATTGGCCAGGCAGATGAGCACCCAGAGTACATCGGCCATCTCATCGGCGATATCGCGACCTTTATCGGACTCCTTGAAGGATTGTTCACCGTATTGCCGCACCATCAACCGGCTCAATTCGCCTACTTCTTCCATGAGGATACCCAGGTTGGTGAGTTCGTTGAAATAACGCACGCCCACTGTTTTGATCCAGGTATCTACTTGCTGTTGTGCTGCTGCTATTGTCATGGCTTATTCTTTGTTTTTTGAATCGATGGTGATGGTGACCGGTCCGTCGTTTAGCAACCGTACTTTCATATCGGCGCCGAAGATGCCGGTCTGGATTTTTTTGCCGAGGTCGGTCTCCAATTGTTTGATCATCTTTTCATACATCGGTATCGCCGTTTCTGGTTTGGATGCTTTGATATAAGAAGGCCTGTTGCCTTTTTTGGTGCTGGCGTGCAGCGTGAACTGGCTCACCAGCAACACATTGCCATTCACTTCTTTGATGCCCAGGTTCATCACGCCGTTTTCATCATTGAAAATGCGCAGGTTTACGATCTTGTTGCTGAGCCATTGGATGTCTTCCTCCGTATCGGCATCTTCTACTCCCATTAATATCACTAATCCTGTTTCAATAGCGCCGGTAATCTTTCCGTCTACCGTTACCGATGCTTCCGTTACGCGCTGGATCACAATTCTCATAGCTGTTACCGATTTTTATACGAACTTTATTTTGATGAAGATAGACATTACACCGGAGATACAGTTCCAGACAGCGCGCAGCGGCGGCAAAGGCGGACAGAACGTGAACAAAGTGGAGACCATGGTGGAGGGGCGATGGGATATCAATGCATCGCCGCTGTTCTCTGCCGGGCAGAAGGAACAGATCAGGGAAAGACTGCAAAACAAGATCACCGATGAAGGTTTTTTATTGGTGAAATCCCAGACCGAAAGAACGCAGTTGGGCAATAAACAGGAAGTGATCCGCAAAATGCACCGGTTACTGGCTTCGGCGCTGGTGAAGAAAAAGATCCGCCGTCCAACCCGGCCCACCAAAGCTTCCAAAGAGAAAAGGCTGGAAACCAAGAAACGCAATACTTTCAATAAAGACATGCGCAAAAAAATCAACCGCAACGATTACTGATGCCATATTTCGCCAAATATTTGTTTATCATGAGCTGCCTGCTGCCCTTTAGGCCTGGGGGCTACATTGAGCCATCGAGTCATCGAGCCATTGAGCCATTATCCAATCATTCCATCACACTTCGATTCCATCCGATGATTGGCAAAGAACCCCTTGAGCTGGGCCGTTCTTATGTGAACTTATTGGGAGATACCATTTCAGTGCAACGGTTCAAATATTATGTATCTAACATTGCTATTACAGATGCTGTTGGGAAGGACGTTTTCCTGTTTCCCAAACGTTATTACCTGGTGGATGCGGAAGACAGCGCTTCCCAATCCATCCGGCTATCTGTGCCTGCATTACCCCTGAAGCAAATACGTTTCCTGTTGGGTGTGGACAGTACCCGTAATGTATCGGGCGTGCAAACTGGTGCGCTTGATCCGTTGCATGGTATGTTCTGGACCTGGAACAGCGGTTATATCATGGCGAAACTAGAAGGTGTGTCTGCCAGCGCACATGTGCCGGGACAGCGTTTTACTTACCATGTCGGTGGATACAAAGCGCCTAACAATACTGCGAGGCTCATCATGCTGGACCTGCCGCTGACAGTTGCTCCGACTGATGAGGTCAACATTGCAGCCGATATCAATGCCTGGTTTAAAGGGCAGTTTTCACTCAGGATTGCAGAGAATCCCATCTGCCATAGTCCGGGTACGCTGGCCGTACAAATCGCCGATAATTACAGCGGCATGTTCACTGTTTCATCTGCTCGTTAATGAAGATCAGCAAGACCATAGGAGTGCTGTTGGGTTTGCTATTGACCGGCATAGCGTGGATCGTGGCTGATGAGACTTATTTCAGACCAAAGCCCGTGAAATTCATAGTACCCCGAGGATGGCCGCAGCCAGTATATGATTTCAAAAACAATCCGCTGACTGAGGAAGGCATTGCACTCGGTCGCGAACTGTTTTACGATGGCCGGCTCAGTAAAGACAGCAATTTTTCCTGTGGCAGTTGCCACCAGCAGTTCGGCGCTTTCGATACTTATGATCACAACCTCAGTCACGGTTATAATAACTCTTTCACCACGCGAAATGCACCCGGACTTTTCAACCTGGCCTGGCAATCAGCATTCATGTGGGATGGAGGTATCAATCACCTCGACCTGCAACCGTTGGCACCCATTACCGCACCCAATGAAATGGCGGAATCTTTGGAAAATGTTTTGGCCAAACTCAAAACCGATAAAAAATACCGCTCTTTATTCAAAGCCGCTTTCGGCACTGAAACCATCAATACGCAGCGCATGAACAAAGCCATCAGCCAGTTCCTGCTGACCCTGGTAAGCAACAACAGTAAATACGACAAGGTCAAACGCGGCGAAGCCAGTTTCATCTTACCGGAACAACTGGGGTATGATATCTTCAAAAAGAAATGCAACAGCTGCCACACCGAGCCGCTGTTTACCGATTTTTCTTACCGCAATACCGGCCTTAAACCAGACCCTTACCTGAATGATGCAGGCCGGATGAAGATCACCGGCAACCCGGCCGATTCGCTCAAATTCAGGGTACCCAGTCTGCGAAATGTAGTACGCACTTTCCCTTATGGGCACGATGGCCGTTTCTTTTCCCTTTCCAGTGTGTTCGAACACTACCGCAACGGCATGACGGTGATGCCCAATACCGATTCATTGCTGCAACACAAACTGCCTTTGTCTAACTTTGAGATCGGTCAGCTTACAGCTTTTCTCTATACCCTCACCGATTCCAGCTTCCTCACCAATCCCCGTTTTGCGCCGCCTGGCAGTGAAAACATGGGTAAAGCACCAATGGATATACATCCGTAAAGTGTTGTTTCGTTACTTTGCAGTTACGGCAAAAAGAAAAACATTTGAGCGGCATAAAGAAATTAGCAGGACAAACCATCTGGTACGGGCTCAGCTCCATTGCAGCGAGGTTCATCAGCTATTTGCTGGCCCCCATGCTTACCTATTCCAGTTTCATCAAACCAGCTGACTATGGCAGGCAAAGTCTTTTATATTCTGCTATACCAGTATTGAGTGTAATCTTTACTTATGGGTTTGAAACTGCCTATTTCCGGTTTTCCGGAAAGCCGGAATACAAAAAGAGTATCTACAGTACAGCCTTTCTTTCCATATTCATCAGCACTATTTTTTTATCCCTGGTACTTTGGCAGTTCCGGGGCGTATTGGAACAGGTTACCGGTTTTACAGGCGTTCCCGAGATCATACAAATCACTGTTTTCATCATTGCAATAGATTCCCTCAATAAGATACCATTTGCCAAACTTCGCCAGGAGGAACGACCGTTGAGATATGCATTTGTGAATGTTATCGGCATCTTTATCAATATCATGCTGGTGTGGTTTTTCGTTTACTACTGCCCTTCGAAATATGAAAAGAATCCAACCAGTTGGGTACATCTTATTTTCGATCCGAATAACGACCCTATACTTTATGTAGTACTGGCCAACCTGATCCAGAGCATTATTACTTTATTGCTGTTATGGAAAGAGATCAGTACGGTTACATTGAATTTTAACAGCAGGCTCTGGAAAGAAATGATGATTTATGCATTGCCGTTGGTGATCGTTGGCCTGGGCGGTATTGTAAACGAAACTTTCGACAGGTTAATGCTCAAAGCCTGGCTGCCGGGCTCACAAGTGTACCGCGAAGAACAGGTAGGCATTTATAATGCCTGTTATAAACTCTCGTTGCTCATCACTTTATTTATACAGGCATTCCGCATGGGCGCCGAGCCGTTCTTCTTCAAACAGGCAGAGGAACAGAACCCGCAACGCACTTATGCCCGTGTGATGAAATTTTTTGTGATCGTGGTTACGTTCATGTTCCTGGCGGTGAGTCTCTTCCTGCCCATTTGGGAAAAGCTGATCGGTCCGCAATACCGTGAAGGCCTGAAGATCGTACCCATTCTTTTACTGGCCAATATGTTCCTGGGTATTTATTATAACCTCACCATCTGGTTCAAGCTGAGCAATAAAACCATTGCCGGCACTTATATCACGCTCACGGGAACAGCCATCACGCTCGCGTTCAATTATTTTCTCATCCCGCGCATCGGTTATATGGCGGGCGCCTGGGCTACTTTTCTTTGTTATGGTACCATGATGGTGATCTGTTACTTATGGGGACAAAAAGAATACCGCATCCCCTATGCCACTAAAAAGCTGGTGGCCTACATAATGATTGTGGTGTTGCTGTTCTTCCTGCACAAAGGCATTACCTTGCTCTACCAGAAGACCTGGTTCCAGCTCATATTGGGATTGTTATTGTCAGGCGCTTATGGCTGGTTCATTTTACAAGTGGAGAAAAAAGAATTCCAAAAATTGCCTGTCATGGGCAAATACATTCATTAGCAAAATAACACATGAAACAATTGTTACTGGCCGAAGAAGCGGCTCAATTATTACTGGGTATCCTTGCGCTGTATTTTCAATCATTGCATGTCAGTTGGTGGTTATGGCCTTTGCTCATTTTGGCTCCTGACATCAGTATGTTGGGATATATGGCAGGCACCAAAACCGGCGCCTTTACTTATAATTTATTTCACCACAAACTGGTAGCCATATTGCTGGCCTGCGCTGGTTATACTTTGCATAATGATGCGTTGTTGTTTGTGGGTTGTCTTCTGTTTACCCATTCCTGTATGGACCGCGTACTGGGTTATGGACTTAAATACCCCGACAATTTCCAGCATACGCACCTGGGATGGGTTGGCAAAGCCCGCCGCACGAAATGATGTACTTTTGTGCACATGGCAGAAGATCTTAGCATAGTCCGGGGTACCAAACAGGAACAATACGAATCGCTGATACCGCAAATCAAAGGTTTGCTGGAAGGTGAGCCCGACCAGGTAGCCAACCTGGCCAATGTGGCCGCCGCATTGAAAGAACAGTTCGGTTGGTTCTGGGTAGGATTTTACCTGGTGAAGGGCGACGAACTGGTACTGGGTCCTTTCCAGGGACCAGTGGCCTGCACGCGCATTCGCAAAGGGCGCGGCGTTTGCGGTACCAGTTGGGCGCAGGCCGGCACGATCATCGTACCCGATGTAGAAAAATTTCCCGGGCATATTGCCTGCAGCAGTTTATCCAAATCAGAGATCGTAGTGCCGCTGTTTAAGCGTGATGAAGTGGTCGGTGTGCTGGATGTGGACAGTGACGAGCTCGACCAATTCGACGAGACCGACAAACATTTTCTTGAGTCCATCGTAGCCCTGATTCCCTGATCCAAAGACCATTTCGCGTTTATTTCTTATCTTTGCGCCATTCATATACGCTTTCTACGCGACTTAGATTTCCTTCCGTGACAAAGTTCATCAAGTCAGAATAACGGACAAGGTATATACCACCTGATACCATTTCGGGTGTTTTTATTATAAATTAATTTCAATTGACATTCGACCAATTAGGCCTTATTGAGCCTATTCTTAAAGCCCTTCAGACCGAAGGCTACACAGAACCTACTCCCATCCAGGAGCAATCTATTCCCATCGTATTACAACGCAAAGACCTGTTAGGTTGCGCACAAACAGGCACCGGCAAAACGGCCGCTTTTGCCATCCCGGTATTGCAACTGTTGCATGAAGAAAGAAAAGCAGGCAATCACAACAAAGGCATCAAAGCCCTGGTACTTACCCCCACACGCGAACTGGCCATCCAGATCGATGAAAGTTTTGCAGCCTATGGCAGGCATACAGGACTCAAACATACAGTGATCTTTGGCGGCGTATCACAGGTGCCGCAGGTGAACGCTTTAAAACACGGCGTAGACATCCTGATCGCCACGCCGGGCAGGCTGCTCGATTTGATCGAACAGCGTTTCATCAACCTCAGCCAGTTACAATTATTTGTATTGGATGAGGCGGACCGTATGCTGGACATGGGCTTCATTCACGACGTGAAAAAAGTAATTACTAAAATACCAGCCAGGCGCCAGACCCTGTTCTTTTCGGCAACCATGCCGCCGGAAATTGCATCACTGGCCAATACCATCCTTTCACATCCCGTTAAAGTAGAAGTAACGCCGGTATCGTCTACCGCTGAAACCATACAACAGGCGGTTTATTTTGCAGAAAAAGAAAACAAGCGCTTATTGCTGAAGCATGTACTGCAGGACAATGCTATCAAGAGTGTGCTGGTATTCACACGCACCAAGCACGGCGCCGATAAAGTGGTAAAAGACCTGCACAAAGCGGGCATCAAGGCAGAAGCCATTCACGGCAATAAATCGCAGAATGCACGCCAGCGGGCCCTCACCAATTTCAAAAGTGGCGAAACACGCGTACTGGTAGCTACCGATATTGCTGCAAGGGGTATTGACGTGGACAATCTCTCGCATGTGATCAATTACGAACTGCCCAATGTACCCGAAACCTATGTACACCGCATTGGGCGCACCGGAAGGGCCGGCGCTTCGGGCATCGCTTTGTCTTTCTGCGATGCAGAAGAAAAAGCCTATCTGAAAGATATCCAGAAACTGATTGCCATGAATATTCCCGTGGTGACAGACCATCCTTATGCCATGAGCAATACTTCGCTCACCAATCTCAAGCAGCCTTTGCCTCAGCAGCATGAGCGGCAAAAACAACGGCGATCTTTCAGGGGAGGCGACAGCAGAAGGTATGCCAACAAAGGGCAGCAGCGCAGAAAAAGTAACAACTAAAACCCCTACTTTTGCGTCCCGGCCGGGAAACGATTCCGGCGGTTTGCGGATGTGGCGAAATTGGCAGACGCACCAGACTTAGGATCTGGCGCCTTACGGCATGTAGGTTCGACTCCTATCATCCGCACACACGATCACCAATTGGTAATCAAAATAAGTCATACCCGGGGTAACCGGATACCTGGCTGAGTCCGCCTTCAATCGACGCCTTCATGGTGAAGCCATAATCATCGGAAGCAGGCGCATTATTAATGATGACCGCATAGCTGATGCCGCCAGCCAGCTTTACCAGGAAAGACCGAGTGGCGCTATGACTTCCATTGTGGCTTTGAAGGTCGCCCGATACTATCCAACCGCAAGCATAGCTGGGATTGAGGGTTGTGCCCGTGATCATAACTTTACGTGTAGCAGTGCTGATAATATCAGGAGGTGTGGGCAAGCCATCACAATGAACAAGGAATTTCAGCAAGTCGATCGGCCTTGCCACCCAACCGCCGAAACCACCCCATAACTGCAGGTTCATGTTAAACATTGGAGTATAACTGGCTTCGCCGGACCTGGGATTGCCTGAAGCATCTCCGACATACATGGTGGTGCCTACCCCACTGGGGTTTAATACATTGTTACGGATATAGGTTTCATACGACTGCCCACTAATTTGTTCTATTACCCTTGCCAGAAAAAAATAATTGGTATTGGAATAAATGTATTGCATACTGGTATCTGTCGTAATCAGGTTGTTGGCATTCATCAATACGTTCATGGCATCGGCAGGTGTTTTGGTTTGATCCCAGAATACTGACTCGCCATTGCAGGTACGCAGACCGGAAGTATGTGTTAACAGATGGCGTACCCTGATATTATTCAGTTTTTGGTTAACAGATGGTGTAGGATAGGTGCTGCCCAGTATGCCCTGGGGTCCGAAAACAAATGCGTCGAGCGATATTTTATGTTGGTCCAGTAAGGTCATAATGCCCACAGAGGTAACAGATTTGGATATACTCATGATGCGCATTGGCTGATCAGGCGACATCTCTTCGTCAGTAGAAAGATTCGCAGACCCATAGCCTTTCGCAAATACGAGACGTCCATTCTTGCATACCGCAAGGGATAATCCATTTACGCTCTGCGAATTCATGTATTGCTTCACTGCGTTATCGATGGCATTGATATCGGCACCCTTCATATTTTTGTTGGTCCAGATACCATTGTACTTGCAAGAATTACCTGAGGCAAAAGCGGTAAGGCATTCCGGTTTGTAGCCCTGGTAATACATATTGTCGAATGCATACTGGTAATTAGCAGCTGAAATGCCATGACGTGCTGACCAAAGAGGGCTGGCTGTCTTTTCCCAGATGGCGGCATACAGGTCTGTACCACTTTTATTGTAGCCACTTACTATTTTAAGGGTATAGCCCTGCTGCAAATTGGCATTGAATGCCTGTTGATACTGGGCTGCAGTCATGTTATGCCGGGCTGTCCAGGCTGGGCCTGTGCTTTTGTCCCAGATGGCAGCAAAATATTCTGTATTGCCTACCACGTAACCGGATACATGCACGAGCCGGTATCCCTGCTGAACATAGGTATTAAAGGCAGTCTGGTAATCAGCAGCAGTCATATTGTGCTTGGCCACCCAGGCAGCACCTCCCTGCTTTTGCCAGATGGCAGCAAATTTCGTCTGATTACCCACGGCATAACCAGATACCCACATGAGGCGAAAACCTTTTTTATTAAAATCGTCAAAGGCGGTCTGGTAATCTCGTGCGGACATACCATGACGGGCCGCCCATTCAGGACCTGCGGCTTTTTCCCAGTACGCGATGTATTTTTCCTGCCCATTACAGGTATAGCCACAAACGGTTTTAAGGCGATAGCCCTGCTGGGCATAGCTGCTAAAAGCAGCCTGATAGTCTGCAGGACTGAGGCCATGCCGGGCTACCCAGGTCTGTGAAAAGACCTGCTGCAGCAGCGTAAAACAAAAAAGGAACGAAACAAGGGTTTTGCAAGGTGTTTTCATAAGGAAGGAATTTGGTTAACGGATAGCAGTCTTTTTCATTTTTGCTTTTAGCACAAGAAAGAAAATTGCTCTCATTGATACAATGTGTAAAACACCCATTTTTAAGTATACTCACACTCCCTCAACCGTATGGCCAGGTGAAATATGCTCACTGAAACGCAATTATTGAATTATCTAACTCATTCAATTTGAATATTTTATAATCTTTTTAAAAAAACTTGTCATTTTATTTGCAACCTTACGATTGCATATCTATATTTGCAACCATAAAGTTGCAGATTATGGTTATGATTACCCGCCGCGATGTTTTCCAGGCCATCGCCGACCCCACCAGAAGAGCTATCCTGGGCCTGCTTTTGACCCAGGCCATGACACCCAATGCATTGGCAGTGCATTTCAACAGCAGCCGCCAGGCCGTTTCCAAACATGTGAGCATATTGGCCGATTGCGGACTGGTAAAGCAGGAACAATCCGGACGCGAAATCCATTATTCACTGAATACACAAAAAATGAAAGAGATCGACCAATGGCTGGAGCCATTCCGCAAATTATGGGAGGGGCGCTTCGACCAACTGGATCAATTACTCAATAACTTAAAAACCGATAACAATGATTAGCACACATGAAACCAAGATCACAAAAGACATTTCAGGCAAGAAACTGGTCGTAACAAGAGAGTTCAACGCCCCGCTTGAAAAAGTATGGAAGGCATGGACCGAAAGCAGTCTGCTTGACCAGTGGTGGGCACCCAAACCGTACAAAACCCACACCAAATCGATGGACTTCAAAGCGGGCGGGCGCTGGCACTATTTTATGCTCAGTCCGGAAGGCGAAAAACACTGGTGTAAAGTGGATTTCAAAAGCATTGATCCGCAGAAAAGTTTCACTGCAATTGACAGCTTCTGCGACGAAAACGGTGTTGACAGTCACGCAGCTCCATTCATGCACTGGCATACGAAGTTCCAGTCAGCCGGCAATGGCACACTTGTAACAGTGGAAGTAAGCTTCGACAGCGCGGCAGACCTGGAGAAAATTGTGGCAATGGGCTTCCAGCAAGGATTCACCATGGCGCATGGCAATCTCGACGAATTGTTGGCGCAATAAAATTGAAAATATTCAGCCGTCATCGAAAGCCGCTGCAAGAGCGGCTTTCTTTATAATGAGTTTCTCAGATTAAGGGAGAAGGGTACGGCAATATGTGTTCGTTCATTATTGAGTACCAGGGTAGCGGCCATTTCACCCATTTTTACAAAATCGGTTGAGATGGTAGTGATACCATTAAGTATGAAGCGTTTCCAGGGGGTTTCATTGTAGGAAATGATACCTACATTTTTACCAACTTCCAGGCTGGTCTGCTGTATCTTATCCAATAATACCACCAGGTCATCTTCCATAAGGTTAATATAGACCTCACCTTCCCGAATGGTTTCACTGGCAATTTCGTGTACGATTTTATGGTTAAAAGCATATTCGCTGCAAAAGGAACGAAAGCCCAGCACAATCTCTTCAGGGAAGTAAGTATAAGCGGGAAAGATCAATTTGATGGTATCATATTTTTCCAACTGAAGCAACGCTTTTTTGAGCGCCTGAAAAATATCACTTTCAAAATGTTCATATACTGCCCCAAATTTATTTTTAATCCCGCCGATCAATTTATCCATCAGTATAAGCCGGCCAGCCGGCAATTCGTTGATCAGCTGTGCGGCATTTTCTCCCCCTTCCAGGAAATGCGGGATGATCACATAGTGTGTATAGTCATCCTTCCGGTTCTGTAATAATTTTTTGAAAAGCGGAAAGTCGTTGTTGTAGATATAAAAATCAATCAGGGCCTGTTCTCCAAGTGTAGCAGCAAAAGAATCGTAAATAATTTTTTTATGATAGCTCAGCTTGTTGAACAACAGGAATACTTTGATCGTCTGTTTATAGTCGGTCTTGGTAACAAAATATCCTTTCCCCGGAACCGATCCAATAACGCCCAGCGATTTTAACTGACGATAAGCTTTCTCAGCAGTATCCCGCGAAATTTCCAGTTCGTAGCTCAGTTCGTTGATAGAAGGAAGCAGGTAGTCCTTTTCTATTTTGCCCTGTTCAATGGCTTGCAATACCGAATTGGTGAGTTGTAAATATTTGGGTGTAATAGACTGTTCGTCAATACGAATTACATTGTATATATTCTCAGAGGGCATCAGTTCGCTATAGTGTAAATGTAAGTAATATTCCCTCTTTCATTTTCTGCCCCGGACACAGTATGATACAGGATGGCACATGATAGCTGACCCACCCCCCTGCGCTACATTCGGCAATAGTTTTTGATTAACTTAATATCCTTTAAACAACGATTGCCATGCAAAAAATATTTACCGCTGTTTTTCTCCTGCTGCCTTTCCTGACAGGCGCCCAGGTAAAGGTTGAAAACCTGCTTACAGAAAACCGGCCTGACCCGATTGGACTGGATGTGAAAACTCCCCGCTTTAGCTGGCAGTTGAGCAGTGAACTGAGAAACCTCAAACAAACAGCTTATGAAATAAAAGTGACCTCCGGCAAATCAGTTGTGTGGCAAAGCAACAGAGTATCTTCCGATCAATCCGTGCATGTACCTTATGCAGGTACAGCATTGTTATCGGGCAATCAATACCATTGGCAGGTGCGCATATGGGACAATATGGGCAAAACTTCCGAATGGAGCGCACCTGCTTTTTTTCAAATGGCATTGCTCAGTCCTGACGACTGGAAAGCCAAATGGATTGAGCCCGGTTATACAGAAGACAGTGTAATGCGGCCCAGTCCGCTTTTCCGCAAGCAATTCTTTGCTGCCAAAAAAGTTCAATCCGCCACCGCATATATAACAGCACACGGTTTATACGAGGCAAGGATCAATGGAAAAAGGATTGGAGATGCCTATTTAACACCCGGGTGGACGATGTATAAAAAACGGTTACAGTACCAGACCTATGATGTCACTTCACTACTTCAAAATGGCAACAATGCCATTGGAGTAGTGCTGGGCAGTGGCTGGTACAGGGGCACTATCGGGTTCACCAATAAATTGAATGTCTATGGTAAAGACATCGCCCTGCTTTTTCAATTGGAAATTACTTATACCGACGGCTCCAAACAAACCATTGTTTCTGATGGCAGCTGGAAATCAACAACAGGCGCCATTCATTATGCTGAAATCTATAACGGAGAAACCATTGATGCCCGTCTTGATAAAAAGGGTTGGTCAGAGCCCGGTTACCAGGATGCCGACTGGAGCGGGGTTAAAGTAGTGAATCACCCAATGAATGTATTGCTGGCTACTTATAATGAGCCGGTGAAGAAGCACGAAACATTTAAACCGGTAAGGATTTTCATTACGCCCAAAGGAGAGAAGGTTATTGATTTCGGGCAGAACCTGGTAGGATGGGTGGTAGTGAAAGCCAGGGGCAATACAGGCGATAAGATACTTCTGTCGCATGCGGAAGTGCTTGACAAACTCGGTAATTTTTATACCACCAACCTTCGCGCTGCTAAAGCGCAGGATACTTATATCCTGAAAGGAGGAGAAGAAGAAACTTTCGAACCTCATTTTACCTGGCAGGGCTTCCGCTATGTAAGGGTGGAGGGCTACCCGGGTGAACTGAAGCCTGAAAATTTCGAAGCCGTGGCATTGTATTCCGATATGCGGCCTACGGGAACTTTTAGTTCTTCCAATGCCCTGATCAACCAGTTGCAACACAATATTCAATGGGGACAACGCAGCAATTTCCTGGACGTACCCACCGATTGTCCCCAGCGGGATGAACGTCTTGGCTGGACCGGCGATGCGCAGGCATTTTCCAGAACGGCTTCTTTCAATATGAACGTCAATAATTTCTTCGCCAAATGGTTACAGGACCTTGAAGCAGACCAGCAGCAGGGCATAGTGCCGTTCGTTATACCCAATGTATTGGGTGGGGCCATCAACAGTGCGGGCTGGGCCGATGTTGCTACCATTGCACCCTGGAATATGTACCTGGCCTATGGCGATAAACGTTTGCTGGAAAACCAGTACAATAGCATGAAAGCCTATGTGGAAAGCATCCGTCGCGTAGCTGCAAACGATCTCTGGAATACAGGTTTCCATTTTGGCGACTGGCTTTTCTACCGCCCCGATGACGACAACGACGGAAGGGCTGCCGTTACAGATAAATATTTGATTGCCCAGTGCTTCTATGCCCACTCCACTCAATTGCTGATCAATGCCGCTAAAGTGTTGGACAGAACAGCCGATGCCGAAGCATATACAAGTCTGCTCACCCGCATCAAAGAAGCTTATTACAAAGAATATGTAACAGGTAATGGTCGCCTTGTATCAGGCACACAAACAGCTTATGTACTGGCCCTGAATTTTGACATGTTGCCCGAAGCTTTACGACAGCAGGCCGCACAGAGACTGGCTGCCAATGTGAGAGCTTATGGCAACCATCTGACAACCGGCTTCCTGGGTACGCCTTATCTCTGCCACGTGCTTACCCGTTTCGGATACACAGATATAGCTTACAAACTGTTATTGCAGGACACTTATCCCTCATGGCTCTATCCTGTAAAAATGGGTGCAACAACGATCTGGGAACGATGGGACGGACAGAAGCCTGACAGCAGTTTTCAGACACCCGGCATGAATTCCTTTAACCACTATGCCTACGGCGCTATTGGCGACTGGATGTACCGGAAAATGGCGGGCCTGGATACTTATGAAGACGGTGCAGGGTATAAACATATCAGGATACAACCCCATATCGGCGGAGGTTTCAGCTATGCAACCGCGAGTCTGCAAACCTATTACGGGAAACTGAGCAGTGGATGGAAAGTGGAAGCAGATAAAATTTTACTCGACGTAAATATACCTGTCAACACCACTGCTACCATATATGTACCGGCAACCGGTGCAAACGCTATTACTGAATCGGGTAAAGCATTGACGGCCATGAACGAAATAAAGGTCGTGGGTACCGAAGGTGAATATGTGGTATTGGAACTGGGCTCGGGTAATTATCATTTCGCAGTGGCCAGGCCAATAGCTACAGGTGAGCAGGTCAATGCAGCAGATTATGTAGGTAAATACAAAACAGAAAGTGGTATGGTGAGTATGATTGAAGTGAAACAACAGGGAGGAAAACTGGTTGCGATAGTGTATAACAATACCGGAGAGCTGGAGCCCGTTAAAGATACCAAAGACAAATTCACTGCTGCCGATGGGTCTGTTACCAGTTTCAGCAGGAACGAACAGGGTAAAGTGGTGAAGATCAAAATCAATGTACTTGGCATGACCTTCGAAGGATGGAAGCAACACTGAAAAAATTAAAACATGCAGGCTATATTAGGAATCATTTTTCACTTCATCGGCGGGTTCGCGTCGGGTAGTTTTTACATGCCCTATAAAAAAGTAAAGAGCTGGAACTGGGAGAGTTACTGGATTGTAGGAGGCCTGTTCTCTTGGCTCTTTGTACCACCGTTAGCAGCGTGGCTGACTGTGCCGGGTTTTTCAGCAATCATTCGTGCTACCTCAACTGATGTGGTTCAATACACCATTCTCTTTGGGGTGTTATGGGGCTTTGGTGGCCTTACCTATGGATTGGGTGTTCGCTACCTGGGCATGTCATTGGGCAATTCCGTGGTATTGGGTTTTTGTTCTGCTTTCGGAGCGCTGGTACCGTCCATTTACTATAATTTTTATCCGGCTCCCGGCAAGACCAGTTTTCATGATTTACTTACTACCGGCTGGGGACGTATAGTGCTTGCAGGTGTGATCATTTGTTTGCTGGGTATTTACATCTGCGGAAAGGCAGGCATGATGAAAGAAAAACAATTACCCGAAGAAGAGAAGAAAAAATCAGTGGCTGAGTTCAACCTTGTGAAAGGACTGGTTGTTGCCATATTCTCCGGTATCATGAGCGCCTGTTTCAATTTCGGCATCGAAGCGGGCAAGCCCATGGCCGAAGCCGCTGTAAGAGCCGGACTGAACCCCCTCTACCAGAACAATGTTACTTATGTAGTGTTACTGTGGGGGGGACTGGCTACTAATTTTATCTGGTGTATGATTTTGAATATGCGCAATAAAAGTTTTGGTAATTATACAGACAGCAGAACACCCTTATTAAAAAATTACCTGTTCGCTGCAATGGCGGGAACAACCTGGTTCCTGCAGTTCTTTTTCTATGGAATGGGTGAAAGCAAGCTGGGCAATGGGGCCAGCAGCTGGATATTACACATGGCTTTCATCATACTTGTTGCCAATATGTGGGGTATTTTTTTAAAAGAGTGGAAAGGGGTGAACCAGCGAACCAGGCTGACGATTACGCTCGGCATTGCTACCATACTATTATCGGTATTGGTAGTGGGATATGGAAATGCATTGAAAGGATGATGCATTAGTGCAGGATTTTAAACATGAACATCAATAATAACAATCTGCCATTTATGAGCATTGCAACAAAAGAATTTAAACACGTGAGCTATTTGTGGGATGAGGCAAAAGCTGCAGCCCTGGCGGGTGATGAAGTAGGACTACTGGTGTACCGCTCTAATTTACTGGGTGCTGATCTGCGACTGACCAATTATGGCGGGGGAAATACTTCCTGTAAAGCAATGGCCAAAGATCCGCTCACAGGCAATGAAACGGAAGTGATGTGGGTGAAGGGTTCCGGCGGCGATCTTGGCACCATGAAGCGCAACGGCCTCGCAGCGCTTTATGTAGATCGTTTACGCAGCTTGAAAAACCGCTACCACGGCATTCAATACGAAGATGAAATAGTGGAATTATTCAATCATTGCATCTATGATCTTGCCTCCAAAGCGCCTTCTATTGATACTCCCCTGCATGGCTTCCTTCCTTTTAAACACATCGACCATCTTCATCCCGATGCAGCTATTGCCATTGCAGCATCCAAAGACGGTGAAAAGATCACCCGGGAATTGTTCCAGGGAAGTATTGGCTGGGTAAACTGGCAGAAGCCGGGCTTTGACCTGGGTCTGCAACTGAAAGCATGTCTCGATGCCAACCCTGGTATCCGGGGCATTATGTTGGGCTCGCATGGTTTGTTTACCTGGGGTGATACGGCTTATGAAAGCTATCTCAATACATTGGAAGTGATTGAACGCTGTGCACAATACCTGGAAGATCATTATGGTAAAAAAGGCCCTGTCTTTGGTGGCACAACTCTTACTTCACTTCCTCAGGAAGAACGCATACAACAGGCTGCCAGGCTGGCTCCTGTTTTAAGAGGTTTCTGTTCATCGCAAACCAACATGATCGGGCATTTTACCGATGATGAAAGGGTGTTACAGTTCATCAATTCGAAAGACCTCGGCAGACTGGCTCCTATGGGTACCAGTTGCCCGGACCATTTTTTAAGAACCAAGATCTCACCGCTGGTATTAACACTGGCGCCGGACGAAGACCTGTCTGATACCCATCGTATCAAAGAAAAGATAGCGCCACTTTTCAATGCTTACCGGCAACTCTATGTGGATTATTACAACAGTTGCAAGCACCCGAACAGTCCGGCCATGCGCGATGCCAATCCCGTTGTGCTGCTTTATCCGGGTGTTGGTATGTTTACTTTCGCCAGGGACAAACAAACCGCCAGGGTAGCCGCCGAATTCTATATCAATGCCATCAATGTGATGCGTGGAGCTGAAGCCATTTCGGAATATACATCACTCCCCCGCCAGGAAGCGTTCAATATTGAGTATTGGTTGCTGGAAGAAGCCAAGCTGCAACGAATGCCGAAACCCAAAGCATTGAGTGGCAAAATAGCATTGGTTACCGGCAGTGCGGGCGGCATTGGTAAAGCCATTGCCAGAAAATTCGCAGAAGAGGGGGCTTGTGTGGTACTGAACGATAACAATGCAGAACGCCTGGAGGAAGCCAAGAAAGAATTTGCCGACCAGTATGGTAAAGATGTGTTTGCAGCAGGAGTGCTCGATGTAACCGATGCGGCCAGCATCAACCATACTTTCGGGATTGCAGCGCTTGCATTCGGAGGGGTGGATATTGTAGTGAACAATGCCGGGCTTTCCATCTCCAAGCCTTTACAGGATCATACCGAGCAGGATTGGGAACTTTTATACGATGTACTGGTAAAGGGACAGTTCCTGGTTACCCAACAGGGGGTAGCCATCATGCGTCAACAGGGACTGGGTGGCGATGTACTGAACATTGTGAGCAAGAATGCGTTGGTGAGTGGTCCGAATAACGCCGGTTACGGCTCTGCCAAAGCAGCGCAGCTGCATTTGTCAAGACTCAACGCAGCCGAATTGGGCGCTGATCATATAAGGGTGAATGTAGTGAACCCGGATGCCGTAATTTCAGGGAGTAATATCTGGAGCGGCGGCTGGGCAGAAGGAAGGGCCAGGGCTTATGGTATTACCGTGGATGAATTGCCGGAATATTATGCCAAACGCACCCTGCTGCACGAGATCATTGAGCCGGAAGATATTGCCAATGCCTGCTTTGCTTTTGTGGGAGGTTTACTGAATAAATCAACCGGCAATGTATTGAATGTAGACGGAGGGGTTGCATCGGCATTCCTGCGATAAATGAAATGAAAAGATATGCGTATTGATAAAAACAACATAACAGCACACAACGACTTATTGAGCAATACCCATGAGCGGCAGTTGAATGGCGTTACTGCAACGATAGACCATGCCGCCGCCATCATAGAAAAACTGGCCGATTTCCAGGTGGCCATACCCAGCTGGGCCCTGGGAACAGGCGGCACTCGCTTCGGTCGTTTCTCCGGCAGCGGCGAACCCCGCAATCTCGAAGAGAAAATGGAAGACGTAGGTCTGTTACATGCACTCAATCGTTCGAGCGGTGCTATCTCGCTGCACATTCCCTGGGATATTCCCCGCGATTATGCAGCCATCCGGTCGTTGGCCATTGAACTCGGACTCAAATTCGATGCAGTAAATTCCAATACTTTCCAGGATCAGAAAGACCAGGCATTGAGTTATAAGTTCGGATCATTACAGCATGCAGATAAAGCGGTGCGCAAACAAGCCATCGAACACAATATTGAAGTGATCAGGCATGGGGTGGAACTGGGTTCTCAGTCGCTGACCGTTTGGTTATCGGATGGAAGCTGTTTTCCCGGTCAGTTGAATTTCAGGAAAGCCTTCCAGCACACGTTGGAAAGCCTACAGGAGATCTATGCAGCCCTGCCTGAACACTGGAAAATATTTGTAGAATACAAAGCGTTCGAGCCTAATTTTTATTCCATGACGGTGGGCGACTGGGGACAATCGCTTTTATACGCCGGTAAGCTGGGTCCTAAAGCCTATACCCTGGTTGACCTCGGCCATCACCTGCCCAATGCCAATATAGAACAGATTGTTGCTTTATTATTGATGGAAGGTAAGCTGGCGGGCTTTCATTTCAACGACTCCAAGTATGGAGATGATGACCTCACCGTAGGCAGTATCAACCCTTATCAATTATTCCTCATCTTCCATGAGCTGGTGGAAGGAATGGATGCCAGGGGTATGAATCATGCCAGCGACCTTGGCTGGATGATCGATGCATCGCATAATGTGAAAGATCCGCTGGAAGATCTGCTGCAATCGGTAGAAGCCATCCAGATCGCCTATGCGCAGGCATTGTTGGTAGACACCCGCGAACTGCAGGCAGCACAGGCAAACAATGATGTGGTAAAAGCCCAGGAAATTTTACAGCACGCGTATCGTACGGATCTAAGACCTTTGGTAGCGGAAGCCCGCAGACAAGCCGGAGGCGCACTGCAGCCCCTGCAATTGTTCAGGTCGCTGAAAGTAAGGGAACAACTGGTGAAAGAAAGAGGCGCTCACAGCGTTGCAACGGGATTATAGTATGAGTGCCCTGCCTGTCATAGCCATATTTGATGTAGGAAAGACCAATAAAAAGTTTTTACTCTTTGATGAGCAATACAAGCTGATCAGGGAGGAGAGTTGCACATTGGCTGAAACAACGGATGAAGATGGCTTCCCCTGTGAAGATATTCATACGCTTACAGAATGGGTATGGACCACTTACTGGCGGGCAGTTACTGAGTGGAAAGCCTATCACATCAAAGCTGTGAATTTTTCCGGCTATGGTGCCAGTTTTGTTTACCTCGATGATTATTACCAGCCGTTGACCCCACTCTATAATTACCTGAAACCCTATCCGCAACGCCTGCACGATCAATTTTACAATACCTATGGAGGTATGGAACAGATGGCACAGCAAACCGCATCGCCCATACTCGGTAACCTGAATTCGGGTATGCAGTTATACCGGATCAAATACGAAAAGCCGGCATTGTTCAAACAGATCAAATATGCCCTGCACCTTCCTCAATACCTGAGTTGTGTGCTTTCTTCCGGAGTGGGAACTGATATTACAAGTATCGGATGCCATACCGGACTTTGGCATTTTGGCAAGAACGATTATCATGATTGGGTGTACAAAGAAGGATTGATTACCAAGTTTGCCCCTTTGTTACGGGGAGATACATTGGTAAACCGCACAAAAGATGAACGGAATATTCCCCTGGGCATCGGATTGCACGATAGTTCAGCTGCACTGATCCCTTATCTCACCTGTTTTCACGAACCCTTTATATTACTTTCCACTGGTACCTGGTGCATCAGCCTGAACCCATTCAATGATTCATTGTTAACGACAGAAGAGTTGCAGCAGGATTGTCTCTCTTATTATTCTTACCAGGGAAAGCCCGTAAAAGCTTCCCGGTTGTTTGCCGGTTACGAGCATGAAGAACAGACAAAACGGCTGGCCGCTCATTTCAACAGAACTGCGGATGCTTACAAGCAATTGCATTGCAACAGGGAAATGCTGCAGCAATTGCAACAGATGGCAGAACAGTCGCATTTCAATCAGCGTGATATTTCATTTTTTGATACTTATGAAAAAGCATACCATCAACTGATGCTCGATATTATGCAGCAGCAACGTATTGCTGTAGAATTGGTGCTTAGGGGCACAACCATCAAGCACATTTTTGTTGACGGGGGATTTAGTAAGAATCCCATCTATATGCATCTTCTTGCCGCTGCTTTTCCGGGTATTGAAGTATGTGCAGCTTCTGTAGCACAGGCATCGGCCCTCGGAGCAGCCCTGGCAGTGCATCATCACTGGAATGGAACTCCTTTGCCTGCCAACCTGATTGAACTGAAATATTATGAGCTAACAGGAAAATAACTGGCTGACCAAGTCATGGTTGCTCTTATCTTGCAGTGGCCTAATGGAATGTTTTAACATCGCATCCTTAAATATTGCAATGCCATGAAAAAATTATTTTTTCTGTTACCCGTTTTCTTGTTGTGCAGCAGTTATTACCAGCCATCACATGGTATAGATAAGCCAGACACTCCCCCCAATGTCATCATCATACTGATGGACGATATGGGGTATGGCGACCTGGAATGTTATGGAGGTTTTCCGTATCACACCCCCAACATCAACAGGCTGGCCGCACAGGGTATGCGTTTTACCAATTTTTATGCGGCCCAGGCAGTGTGCAGTGCATCGCGGGCAGGATTGCTCACCGGTTGTTATCCCAACCGTGTGGGTATTTCAGGGGCACTGATGCCCTGGAGCGAAAAGGCACTGAATCCTTCCGAAGAAACCATTGCCGAATTGCTCAAAGCAAAAGGATATAAGACAGGCATAATTGGTAAATGGCACCTGGGGCAGAAAGAACCGTTCTTGCCCTTGCAACAAGGCTTTGATGAATTCCTTGGACTACCCTATTCCAATGATATGTGGCCCGTGAATTACGATGGCAAACCCATTACCGATACCACCGACTGGAAATCGCACTATCCCCCTCTCCCGTTGCTGGAAGGCAATAAAAAGATCCGTGAGATCAATACGCTGGAAGACCAATCGCTGTTGACTACACTCTATACAGAGAGAGCCGTGCAATTCATCAAACAAAACAAACAACGTCCTTTCTTTTTATACCTGGCCCATGCCATGGTGCATGTACCCATTGCCGCTTCGGCGAAATTCATGGGCAAGAGCGGAGCAGGGTTATTTGGAGATGTGATGGAAGAAGTGGATTGGTCGGTAGGTGAAGTGATGAAGACATTGAATGAGCAGGGTCTTACCAAAAACACATTGATTGTGTTCACAAGCGACAATGGACCCTGGCTCACTTTCGGTAATCATGCCGGCAATTCCGGTGCTTTGCGTGAAGGAAAAGGAACGGCTTGGGAAGGAGGTTTGAGGGTGCCCTGTATTGTAAGCTGGCCGGGTAAGATTGCAGGCGGCACTATCTGCAATAACATGGTAGCTGCTATGGATATATTACCCACTGTTACCAGGCTGTGCGGTGCCGCCAGACCATCTAAAAAAATTGATGGGGTGGATATATGGCCCCTGCTGTCACAACAGTCCGGCGTAAACCCACGTGATGCGTTTGTATATTATTACGACAACAACAGCCTTAAAGCCATCCGCAAAGGACAATGGAAACTCACGTTTCCATGCATATCCCAGACTTACAAAAAAATCACCGCCATCGGGCATGATGGATGGCCCGGCAAGTATGCGAAAGATTCAGTTCAAATGGCCTTATACGACCTGAGAACAGATCCGGGTGAAACATTGGATGTGCAAGGGCAGCACCAGGATGTTGTTGCACAGCTCAATGCACTAGCCGAACAGTACAGGAAAGAATTGGGTGATGACCTCACCAGGCGAACTGGCGAGGAAGTAAGACCTGCCGCTGTAGTGAAAGGATTGAAACCATAATGAGCACCCGGCTATTGTATCGTTTTCTCAATAGACCCGCAATGGAGCATGGTATTGCCATAATACGGATTCACCACTTCTTTCCTTGTGGTTAACCAATAAGCTCCTTTTTCGCGCACTGCCATGGGACAATGTGCAATATACAATGTTCCTTTTTGCAAGCCCTGTTGTGTTGCCAATGCAATGAACGCATCGTTGAATAATGCAAAGCTGCTGCGTTGTTTTTCGATATCACCGGTCTGCAGCATTTCCGTTAACAATACTTGTTGCTGCTTTAATTGCGGCAATTGTTTAACCACTTCCTGTAAAGCCAATGCTGCACGCTTGATCTCCAGAACATTCCCCTGCACCAAAGCATCTCTTAACTGTTCATAAGACGCCAGTACTGTTTGCAGTGTTTCATTTTTGAACCTGGCTGCTGCAACCTGGGTGGTTTGCCTGGCAGTATCCTGTTGTACAGCGGCTGCCGTTGTTTGTTTTTGCGGTGCTGATTGACAGGCCGCTGCAATTGCAGCAAACATCAATGATGCCCAAAGCCCATTTTTTCTTGTCATGCTATTTTTATTTTAATGATGATGCGTTGTTGGATTTGCTCCTTTTTTTAATACATATTCACTATAGAGCAGGTAAGCGCCGCTGACCACTACTTTCTCTCCGGCTTTCAATCCGCCTGTGATCTCCACTCTGTCTGCATTCTCCGCACCCAGCATTACCTCCCTCGGTTCAAATTTTTCTTCACTCACTGCAACCCACACATGATTGGTATTGCCGTTGCGGATGACTGCATCTGCCGGCAATACCATGTCTTTTTTGCCGCTGTTGCGTGGCACTACTATCAATGCCTGCATACCCGGTTGCCATCGGTTGTTTTGATTGGCGATGGTTCCCCGCACCTGTACCAACTGGGAGCCGCCCGGCAGTGTTGGCTGTACAAATTCGGCAGTCATGGATTGAGGCTCCTGCTCAAAACCAGGTATGATCACTTGCAAACGATCACCGGACTTGATCAGGTTGGCTTCATTCGGGTACAGGTCTGCTTCTACCCAAAGCTTCCCGTAATTTTCCAGTTTCATTACCAGACCTCCCTCAGCAACATATTGTCCTTCACTGATGTCCAGCTCCGCTACCGTACCCGACGCGGGAGACGGATAGGTGATATAAGGATGCGTTGCTTTGGTATTCAACAACCTGGTTATATCATTGCCTGATTGTCCGTATAACAATAATTTTTGTTTGGCTGCTTCGGCAATTTTCAGAAAGCGATCATTGTGCGGGAAGGCCGCCACCTGCGCATTCGCTACCAGGAATTCTTGTTGCAAAGCAAGCAATTGCTCGGAATAGATCGTGTACAAGGGCTGTCCTTTGCTGACTGCAATACCTGTTTCTTTCACAAACAGTTTCTCAACCCTTCCCGCCACGCGACTGCTGATGACATTGGCTTGCTGCGGATCAATGACCATCCTTCCGTTCAGTTTCACCGCATCGTTGAAATCGGCAGTACCAATACCCGTTACCCTGATATTGGCCAAAGCCTGCTGGGCTTTGTTGAGTGTAAGGGAATGTTCCGGGTTGTTCTTGTTGAACGGCACGAGATCCATTCCGCAAATAGGACAGGTTCCGGGTTTATACTGTATGATCTGCGGGTGCATGGAACAGGTATAAGTAGCCTGCTGGGTAGTGGTTACAGGTTCCTGCTTTTCTTTACAGGCAGTCAGTACCAAAATCGTTATGAATATGGATAAGATTGATTTCATGGGGTGTGATTGTTGGTGTGCGGTATAAAGCCTTCGCTGTCTACCATAAAATAAGCATTCGATGCAATTTGCCAGCTGCCAATCTCGTCAAGTACTTCCACCTGCCCATCTATTTTCATACCTGTGTGAACATAAATTGGTTTGAATACGGCTCCTTCTTTTCTGAACAACACCCTTTGATGGCTGCCCAGGTCGAGCATCGCTTCCTGTGGCAGCCAGTAATGTTTGCCTGAACTGATGGCCATTTCAGCTGTAAGCTGTTGTCCAATCTTCAGTTCTTTCGGCACATGGTAGACCCTTGCCTGTGTAAAATTTTGTCCGGATACAAATACCGGTTTCACCAATCCGATGTTGCCGAGATAAGTGGTATTTGGAGCGCTGCTGGGATAATACAGCAACTGTTTACCTTTCTGCAGACTGGCAGCCAATGAGGGACTGAACGAAAAGTCTGCCGCCAGCGATGCATTGGTATAAATGGTGAACAGGGTTTGACCGGCAGTTACATACTGTCCTTCCCGTATAGCAATGGGAGCATTGGAAGACGCCGACTGCTCCAGGATATACCCTGAAGCATTGGCGTATACAGGAATACCGTAAACAGGATTGCCTGTTTTGACAACTTGTTCCAGTAATGTTTCGCTTAACCCTAGCAAATGTAATCGCTGTTTGGCCGACTGCACTAGGCTGGCATCGCTGTTACTTCTTGCTACCAAGATCAGTTCGCGTTGTGCTGCTACCAGGTCCGGTGAATAAATGCTCAGCACCAGCTGGCCTTTTTTGACGGGTTGGTAATTATACTTTACATAAATTTTTTCAATACGCCCGCTCACCCGCGATGCCAGGCTGATTGTTTCCCTGGTATCGTAACTTACCACACCCTGCACTTTTACAGTGAACACTTTCTGGCTTCTGGTGGGTACCAGCACCTGTATCCCTGAAACCACCTGCTCATTCACCGGTTGAATCAAATGACCTACATTGGTATCGGCAATGGGTTGTATGGCAGCCTGGTGCTGGTGCGCAGCAGGTTGGGATTGCTTACAGCCCATTACAGCAGTCAATACACCTGTCAACAGGTACAGTTTTGTTTTATTGATACAACTCTTTTTCATAGTTAGCGATCATTTGGTAGAGTTTTAGTTTTTCGTCCAGTACGTTCATCCGCATCATTACCAGCGATGCCCAATCATCCAGTACTATGGTAACAGATTGTTTGTTCTCTTCGTAAGACTGGAAATCAGTATCGAATACTTTTTGCAATGAAGGAACGATCTTCGTTTCGTAATTCCGTATCCTTTGTTGCATGGTTATGATCTCGTATTGCATACCATATAGCATGCCCTGCGTTTCATTCAGCATGGCTGTTCTTTCTTTATACATGGACTGTATAGTGTACTGCATGGCTCTGGCTTCGTGTTTGTACATTTTACTGCTCCAGGGTACAATGGGTATGGATACCATGCCCATTACGCTGAAAGCTTGCGGCATCATACCCGCCAACGGGTACATGTGATCAAGCTGGACCTTGAAATTGGGTTTCTTTTCCAGTTCAATGCTACGGATGTTCAACTGCATACTGTTGATAGAAGCATCCATCTGCGCTATGTCTTTCCGTTTACCGGCCAACAAAGCCGTATCGTACAATTGTTGTTTGAAGGTTGGCGCATCACTGGAATCGATGATAAAAAGAAAATCTCCCTGCTGGTTCATCAGTGCATTCAGCCGGGCCCTGTTTTTGGCAATTTCTCCTTCATACATGTTTACCATATTCCGGTTCTCTTCTATCCTGGCATCGGCCTTGAAAATGCTGCTGAGCTGCGACTGGTTATACGGATAACGCACTTCTTCTATTTTTTTCATGGCCAGTAACAACTGTTCTGTCTGCCCCGCCACCCTGATCCTTTCAGAATTCACTAACCAGGTATAATACAGGTTTTTGGCCTGAGCCCTGTAATCGTTCAGTGTCACTTCCCTCCCTGCATTAGCAACCGTTGCCTGCGAAGCGATGTATTCTTTTTTGGCTTTCAGTTTGGAAGCATTGGGAATATCCTGTTCCACGCGCAGCATCAATTGTCCTTTATCCCGGGGTTCCATCACCGATTGAAAAGGATAAGGTGTCATAAAAGTTCCGATCCCTGCCATGGGCGCCATCCAGGCAGTAGCCGCTTCCGCACTCGATTGGTACGCCGCAGCTTTCAATGCATAAGATTGCAACAATACATTTTGCTTGTTGATGCGTTGCAGAATACTGTCAAGTGTAAGTACCGGCGCCTGCTGCGCCTGAGCGCGCAATGACAATATTGCCGTAAAGGCAAGAAAATATTTAATGGTTCGTTGCATAAATATCGAGTTTACCATACTTGCGTAATTCATATTCTTTGGCCAGCAAAAAGATCAGGGGCGTTACCAGCAATATATGGGTGGATGAAGTGAGCACACCTCCGATCATGGGTAATACAATAGGTTTCATCACATCGGTGCCCACACCGGTGGCCCACATCACAGGTACCAGTCCGAACAGTGAAACGCATACTGTCATGAGTTTGGGGCGCAGTCGCTTGGCAGCGCCGATGATCACATAATCCCGCAGATCCGCGCGTGTAATGGTATCACTGCTGTTACCTTTGGCTTTAACCAGCTGCTGCATCGCATCATTCAGGTAGATGACCATTACAATTCCTGTTTCCACGGCTATGCCGAACAATGCAATGAATCCGACGGCCACTGCAACGGACAGGTGCACCTGGTATAGGTAAATGGCATAGGCACCCCCGATCAAAGCGAATGGAACTGTAATCAGACTGAGGGATGCCTCTCGAATGGAATGGAAAGCAAAATAAAGCGACAGGAAAATTACCACCAGCACAATAGGTGCGATCCATAGCAGGGTTTTCTGTCCGCGAATAAGGTTTTCATATTGTCCGCTCCATTCCAAAAAATATCCTTCCGGCAACACATTTTTCGCATCGTTGATCTTTTGAATCGCTTCCTGCACCGTACTGCCCAGGTCGCGCTCCCGTACGTTGAACATAACGGCGCCCCGGAGTAATGCATTTTCAGAGCTGATCATAGGCGGACCTTCTTCCAACACAACATCGGCCACTTCGCTCAATGGTACTGTTCCGGAAGAGGGGCTTGCCAGTGGTATGCGTTTGATGCGTTCAATGCTGTTGCGATAATCCTGCGCCAGCCTTACATTGATGTTGAATCGCTGTCTTCCTTCAATGGTTTGCGCAACAGGCCCGCCGCCGATAGCAGTTTCCACCGTCTGGTTTACATCATCTACATTGAGGCCATACCTGCTCAATGCTTCGCGGTTTACATGAATGGTCAGGTATTTGCCTCCCGTGATCGGTTCCACATAAAGGTCTTGTATACCCGGCGTTCCTTCCAGGGCCTGCTTTACTCGCCCGCTTACCGAAGCAATGGTATCGAGGTCTTGTCCGAATACTTTAATTCCTACATCGGTACGGATACCGGTAGCCAGCATGTTGATGCGATTGATGATGGGTTGTGTCCATCCATTCACCACACCCGGTATCTGCAGTTTGGTATCCAACTCATGCACAATGTCTTTTTTAGTGATGCCTTTGCGCCATTCTTTTTTGGGCTTGAGCACGATGATGGTTTCGATCATGCTGATGGGGGAATTGTCGGTAGCCGTATTGGCCCTTCCCGCTTTCCCCAACACTTTGTCTACTTCAGGAACTGTTTTAATAAGTTTATCCTGTACCTGCAAAATACGTTTCACTTCATTGTTGCTCACATCGGGCAACGTAACCGGCATGAACAGGATGCTCTGTTCGTCAAGTGGCGGCATGAATTCAGTGCCCAGGCTTTTCAGTAAAGGAATGGTGATGAGAAGAGCAATGATGTTAATGGCAATGGTGGTCTTACGCCATTTCAACACCCACCGGATGATAGGGGTGTAAAGTTTTTCCAGCAAGCGATTCACCGGGTTTCGGTGTTCGGGCTTGAACCTTCCTTTCATAAAAAAAGAAATCAATACCGGCGCCAGGGTAATTACCAGCAAAGCGTCTACGATCATGATGAAGGTCTTGGTGAAAGCCAGCGGGTGAAACAATTTCCCTTCCTGCCCTGTGAGCATGAATACCGGCAGAAAAGAAGTAATGATAATAACGGTCGCAAAGAACACACCCCGGCTTACCTGTTTACTGCTTTGCGCTATCGTTGCCAGTCGTTCTTCTTCACTGATCCAGGCAGATTTTCTTTGAAATATTTTTTTGATGCGGTTCATGGTAGTGCATTAAATTTTTGCCAATGATTTGTTTTGCCAGGCTTCGTATTTCTCTGCCAGGTGTTTATAGGCATTCTCACTCATGATAATGCCGTTGTCTACAATGACCCCAATAGCCAATGCAATACCTGTGAGTGACATAATATTGGAGCTGATGTCGAAAGCATTGAGCAGGATAAAGCTGGCAGCGAGTGTAATAGGAATTTGTATGATGATGCTGAGTGCGCTTCGCCAGTGGAACAGGAAAAGCAATACTACCAGCGATACCACGATCATTTCTTCGATAAGGGTACGCTTGATGCTGTCTACCGACTCTTTGATCAGCGCGCCTCGATCATAGATGATATCGAACTTCACACCCTGCGGCAGCCCCTTGGCCACTTCCTTCATTTTTGCTTTCACTTTGTCTATGACCGCAGCAGCATTTTCTCCATAACGCATTACCACAATACCACCTACTCTTTCTCCTTCACCATTCTGGTCGAAAGTACCCAGTCGGCTTTCGCCTGCCATTTGCACCGTAGCCAGGTCGGAAACATGAACCGGTATTCCGTTCTGGTTGCTCACGGCCAGGTTCTCTATTTCGGGTATGGATTTGAGATAACCATCGGTTTTGATGATATAGCCCATATCACTCATCTCAAATTTTCTTCCGCCACTTTCATTGTTGTTGGATTTTACAGCATTGATCACATCAGAAAGGCGCAGTTTGTAATACAGCAGTTTATCGGGATCCACCGTTACCTGGTATTGTTTCTGGAAACCGCCGAAAGAAGCGATCTCGCTTACGCCGGGCACATTTTGCAGCGCGAATTTTACATACCAGTCCTGCAAAGCCCTTTGTTCGCCCAGGTCCATCTGGGGTGCATCCAGTGTGTACCAGAGTACATGTCCCACACCAGTGCCATCCGGACCCAGTTGCGGCGTTACGCCCTGCGGCAGGGAGCGGCTTACCGTACTCAGTCTTTCCAGCACCCGTTCACGCGCCCAGTAGATGTTGACGTTGTCTTCGAAAATCACATAGATAAAGCTCATGCCGAACATGGAGCTGGCGCGTACATATTTGATGCGGGGCAGTCCCTGCAGGTTGGTCACGAGCGGATAGGTGACCTGGTCTTCGATCAGCTGCGGGGCCCGGCCCATCCATTCAGTGAAAACGATCACCTGGTTTTCAGAAAGATCTGGGATGGCGTCGATGGGGTTCTTTTTAACCGAGAAATAACCCCATACAAACAGTCCGGCCGATAACAGGAGAACGATGAAACGGTTCCTGAGACTCCATTCAATAATGCGATGTACCATGACGGGTTGATTGGTTTGATGTGCTGATACTTGTTGCACCTGCGCGGGATGGCGCAGTACGATACGGCATGTACAAATGCCTGTAGCCGGACAAAAAGGATTGCCAGGCTAGTGTTCAAACCAATGAATCAGATCCTGAAATGACTGTTGAGCAGGTAAATAGGTATATAAACCCCTCGGGGCGGGGCATGAGACACAGGATAGGAAACGGCAATACCACCCGGGTTTTCAGTTGGTTGAAAAGCCCACTGTACCGGTATTGCAGCAGTTAATGACTGGAATTCAGTATAAGCCTGCTCTGCTAGTTTCTGGTCGTTATCCTGTGAAACTTTTTTATGCTCATCGCGGCAGCAGTTCTTTTTCTTGCCGGCCTCTTTTTTCATGCCGCATGAACTGCATTTGTCGCCTTTGCTCTTTTGCCAAACCCCTGCTTCCACCAGCTTGCCCATGCAGTAATGCAGTTGCACAGTGGCTCCTGAAGCGGAAACCAGGTAGAAAACGGACAATATGGCTACGACGAGCTTTTTCACAAGGCAAAGCTATAACTATTTTTTACAATCAGTATGTCAATCCTTTTATAAAATTCCGGTCATGATGTATATAATAAATCAAAGAGCCCGGTATATGCCGGGCCCGTTCTAACAATACAACATGAGAGGCTGCTATTTGGCTTTCCTGATATAGATATTGCCGTGCATCGTCTTCATCATTATTTCGGGACCACCGCCGTTGATCTTTGCATATACCCAATCGTTTACACTGATCTTGTACAGGCCAGACTGACTGGTCTTGTTCCGTTGTGGCTGACTCTTATCGATCTCCATATCGAAATCACTGTAAACTTCGCCCATGTCTGATTTCACTTTGAAGTTGGCTTTAGTGCTGGCAGGCAATGTAACATCGATCTTACCATTAAGGGTGGAGAATGCCATCGGTGTTTTTCCATCCACCGAGTTAAAGGTCACCACCAAGTCGCCATTCACTGTATTGGCTACAACATTGCCGGAGACTCCGGCCAGCTTGATTTCACCGTTTACATTGCTGACTTCTATTTCACCACGAAGGCTGTTCACTTCTATAGTACCGCCGTTCACAGTGGCCAACCGCAACGTTGCATCCTGCGGAACTTTTAATTCATAATTGAGTGTTCGGGTAGGATTATCAGATTCAATTCGCACTGTGTTATTGTCTTCCCGCGCTTTTACTTCGTAACCGTTACCGGTAGATATCTTGCGCATGCCACCGGATTCTGAATTCCTGTCTTTTTCTTTCCGGCTGTGTCCGTCAGACGAAACATTGATGATGATCTCTTTACCACTGTAACCCGTTACTCTGATGGAACCGCTTATCTGGTGCAACTTCAATGTATAGGGTTTACCCGGATTACTCAACGGTACAACCAGTTCTTCTTTCACATCTGACTGAGCAAAGAGGTTGGCGCCGGCGGTCAACAGCATCATTCCCAATACCGCTGCTTTGATTTGTCGCATAACTACACTATTAAGATTGTTTTTTAATATATACATTACCATTCAATGTTTCAAACCTGAACAAAGAGCCGCCCGATCCAATACGAATGGAAGTGAGTTTGTTCAGCTTATATACTGTTCCATTACCATGGTTTTCCTCGTTATGGGTAATATTGGCCGGCAATACCGCATTGTCGAAGTCGGTGTAAAATTCTCCGTGCATGCTTTTGAATTGCAGGTCGGCCGACAGATTGGGTTGATAACTGACCCTGATATTCCCGTTAATGGTGTGATAGGAGGAAGGGCCGGTGGGGTTGGAAACATAATTCACTTCCACATCTCCGTTCACTGTATGCGCCTCTGTGGCGCCATTTACGTTCATCAGCCGTATGCCTCCGTTTACATTGCCGGCCCTGAGTTTAGCGCCTGCAACATCTTTGACCGTCACTTCCCCCCCGTTCACGGTAGACACACGCAAGTTGATATGCCTGGGTACTTTGATGGTAAACTCAAGGTTATAATGGTATTCAATATGATGATATCCCCCATCGTTCCATCTCTTACCGGGTCTTGAATCATAAGGTTCGGAGATATAAGCCACCACACTATCTCCCACCTGTTCGAACGCCAGTTTGAATTCTTTTTTCCCCTGGTCAAACGCTTCCTGCTCGTCAGCAGAAATGGTCTGGTCGACTTCAATCTGCACTTTGTCGCCATCATACCCTTCTACTTTTATAGAACCATTGATGTTAAAAACGGCGAGTGCTGCCGATACATTGTGCTGGTTAATGGCAAAGGTTTTACTCACATGCGTTTTGTCTTTGAAATCCTGCGCTGCTGCCGGTTGTACCAGGCATAGGAGTAGTGTTCCTTGTACCAAGGATATCCATTTTGTTTTCATATAAAGGGTTTATGCGTTTAACTGAGCTTGAGCAGACTCTGTTGTATTTTGGATTTGATGGCTTCGTTGGTTTCCTCTTTGTGCAACAGTTTCTGCAAAGGTTTCACCGAGCGTCTTTCCTGCAGTTTTACCATTACATCGGCCAGTGCGGACTGTACCAGTGGCGATTCCTGTTGTACAATGGATTGTACCAGGCCCTCTCTTACATAAGGATCGTCTGCAAGGTTGGCCAATGCTTCCAGTGTAATCAACCGCACGTTCACATTGGGATCGTTGTTCAGTGTGGTGAGGAGGGCTTCCGCCACTTTATGATCTACTTTTTTAACATCGCTCACATAGCCCACAGCTTTGATGCGTTCCGCAGCGGAAGGGTTTTCCAGCAGGGAGAGTGTCATCATATTGCGCATTTCCTGAACCTGTGATGAGAGTTGGCTGATCTGCCCGCTGTTGCCGCTGAAACTCCGGTTAGTGAGGTACCCGATACCAAAAGCCACCAGTACGAGGACAATGCCATATCCCAACTGCAGGCGCGGTTGTGTATTCCAAAGATCTTTGAGGTATTGCAGGAAAGAACCCATTGGATTTGTTCTCTCTCGCAAAGATGCTTTGTAATTATCAAGCATGGCATTGAAATCGGCACGCATGCCTGCTGGCGCTTCCTCTTTAGGCATCTGTTCCATCAGATGCCAGAGTTCTTCGGTAGAAGCAAATTCAGCCCTGCATTCTTCACAGTTGCCCAGGTGGATGCGCAATTCACCCAGGCCTTCTTCATTACCATCATTTACTAATAATCTGCTGAACTGTTCCTTATCATACTTACACTTCATGCACAATTTTTTTCGGTTGATATTCTTAAATAATGCTCCCTCAACTGGTTCAATGCCCTGAATACCCTCACTTTCACCGTTCCTTCCGTAATGTTCAGCAAGTGGGCAATCTCGCTGTATTTCAATTCCTGGTAGCGACAAAGTACCAACAGTTCACGGTCTTTCTCCTGCAACATATCCATTGCCAGCGCCAACATTTGCAGGTCCTCTTTACGCTCCGTCCGCTCATCAGCCAGCGTGCCGCCGGAAAGGTCTTCATTCATATCGGCCGGATCAGTATGTACTCCTTTTCTTTTTACCTCCCGGTAATGGTCGTGCAACACATTACGGGCGATATGATACATCCAGGTAACAAAAGGTCCGGAACCCGTAAAAGTGTGGCGTGACTTCAGCATCTTGAAAAAGACGGTCTGCACCAGGTCCTTGCTCAGGTCACCCTGCTTCAGCATCTGTACGAAAAATCCATAAAGTGCACGGTGATGCCGTTCAAAAAGCAGGCCCATTTTGTCCAGGTCCCCCTCTCTGACCTTGAACATCAGTGCGTTATCAGTCAATGTAATCGTACTCAAGCGGTTGACAGTTGTAATATGATAAGTGTAAACCCAATTTACTGGAAAAGGTTACAGAAAGGGGAGTGTTTTTTGTTGTATTCGCTCATTTTCTTATAATCCCTTACCTTTGCAGCCCAAATTTCAAGCAATAAAAACAACAACATGGCAAGTGTTACGCGCGAGAACATTGGTTTGCTGAATGATAAGCTGACCGTGAACCTGAGCAAAGAAGATTATTATAAAGGTTTTGAAGAAAGCCTGAAGAAATATGCCAAAAGCGCCAATATCCCGGGTTTCCGCAAAGGAATGGTACCTGCCGGACTGGTAAAGAAAATGTATGGTCAGAGTGTATTCACCGATGAAGTGCTGCGCAGCGTTGAGAAAGAACTGAACACTTATCTTACCAAAGAACAACTGGAGATCTTTGCCCAACCGTTGCCGTTGGATAATGATGCCCGCGCACTGGATATGAATAACCCGGCTGATTATGCGTTTGCTTTTGAAATTGGACTAAAGCCGGTATTCGACCTGGACGTCAACAAAATAAACGTTACACATTATACGATTACTGTTACCGATGAAATGGTGCAGGAAGAAATTGAACGCCAGCAGGTACGCAATGGTAAAATGACCGAACCTGAAGCAGTAACCGGCGACGATAACCTGTTGAATGTAAAATTTGTAGAGAGCGATAAAGACGGTACTCCCGTGGAAGGTGGTATCAGCAGGGACAATTCATTGCTGGTAAAATATTTTAAAGAAAGTTTCCGTAAAAAACTGATTGGTAAAAAGAACAATGATTCTATTGTACTACAGCCCTCCAAGGCTTTTGAAGACAAGGAAAAAGAAGCCATCCTGTCTGACCTGGGCCTGACCAAAGAAGATGGAGATAAATATTTCGAACTGCAGATCACCAAAGTTGGACTGGTAGAGAAAGCTGCGCTGGACGAAGCTTTCTTCCTGGCTGCTTTCCCCAATCAAGAAATCAAAACGGAAGATGAATTCCGTGCAGAACTGAAAAAAGAAATTGAAGCATATTATACGCAGCAATCGCGTAACCAGGTACACGACCAGATTTATCATCACTTGGTTGACCATACCCATATGGAGTTCCCCGAAAGCTTCCTGAAGCGCTGGCTGCAGGCCGGCGGGGAAAAGCCCAAGACTGCCGAAGAGGCAGAGCAGGACTATCCCACCTTTGCCAACCAGCTGAAATGGACCCTGGTGAGCAACAAGGTCATCAATGACAATAAGATAGAAGTATTACCCGATGACATCCGTGAATTTGCCAAGCAGCAGCTTTTCAGCTATATGGGCGGCCAGCTGGGCGCTTTGGGCGATAACCAGCAATGGGTGGATGACTATACCAACCGCATGATGCAGGACAGGAAGTTCGTGGAAGACAGCTACCACAGAATCAGTACCGACAAAATGTTCAGCCTGTTGGAAAACAAGGTGAGCGCCAAAGAAGAGGCCATCAGCGCTGAAGCTTTTGCAGAGAAGCTGCACCATCATCATCATTAATAATAAAATTGATCTCAGCAATAAACGGGAAACCGGGCCTGAAAGCCCGGTTTTTTTATGCCGGGGGAACTGACTACTTGTCGCAATTCATCCTTTGCACAATATTTGACGATCATAAATCTCTTATCTTCAAATCTTCAAAGCGAAAATCTCCAGACATGAACCTTGGAAAAGAATTTGAACAATATGCATTGAAACACAGGGGCATCAGTAGTGCCACCCTGCACAATTACCAGCAACACCATGTAACCAACCTCACTCCCTATATTATAGAAGAAAGGCCGCTGAATGTAGCCAGTATGGATGTATTCAGCCGTCTGATGATGGATCGCATCATTTTTCTGGGAGAAGGCATCAATGATTATGTGGCAAATATTGTAACAGCCCAGCTGCTGTTCCTGGAAAGTACCGACAGGAGCAGGGATATACAGATGTACATTAACAGTCCCGGTGGCAGCGTTTACGCCGGCCTGGGTATTTATGATACCATGCAGTTCATCGGTCCGGATGTAGCTACCATCTGCACCGGTATGGCAGCCAGCATGGGACAGATATTATTGTGTGCGGGTGTCAAGGGCAAACGTACCGCGCTGAAACACAGTCGCATTATGATGCACCAGCCCAGCGGGGCCATTGGCGGGCAGGCAACGGATATTGAGATCACTGCCCGTGAGATCAAGAAGGTAAAGCAGGAACTTTACGCCATCACTGCCAATCATACCGGCAAAACCGTGGAGATTATTGCCAAAGACAGTGATCGCGATTTCTGGATGACTGCAGAAGACGCCAAAGCATACGGACTGGTGGATGAAGTATTGCTGACCAATCCGAGAAAAGAAAAGAAATAACCTACAAAACAACTTATTACCATGATTCATACAAAATACATCGTGAACCCTTTCAGAATGGATGATGAGGAAGAGAATGAGCCAAAGAACGATAAGCCGGAAGAAACCGGATTCATGGCCAAGAAAATGGAAAAACTGTTCTTTGAAAAAAGAGCGGTTTATCTCTGGGGCGTGGTAGACGATAAATCTGCCAAAGATGTGGTTGGCAAGCTGATGTTGCTGGATGCGGACAAACCCGGTGCAGAGATCAGGTTTTACATCAATAGTCCGGGTGGCAGTGTTACCAGCGGTATGGTAATGTACGATACCATCAGGCTGATGGAGAGCCCTGTTTCTACCATTTGCATGGGACTTGCTGCGAGCATGGGTTCTATTTTGCTGAGCGTGGGCGCCAAGGGGAAAAGATTCATTTATCCGCATGGCGAGGTGATGATACACCAGCCAAGCTTAGGCGGTTATTACCAGGCTACCAGTGCCGATATTGAAATACAGGCTGAACAGATGCGCAAAACCAAGGAGATCGGCGCCAGGATACTAGCCGAGAACTGCGGTAAAAAAGTAGACCAGATCATGCGCGATTTCGACCGCGACTACTGGATGAATGCCAAAGAAGCAGTGGCCTACGGTATTGTGGACGCCGTTTTATAGTAACTTTGCAACAGATAGCTGCTGAAACCTGTCTATTGTTAGGAAGTCAGTGCGAAAGAAAATCAGCAAAACATGGCTAAACAAACTCATTTACATTGTTCATTTTGCGGCCGCAGCCGCGATGAGGTGAAAATACTCATTGCCGGCCAGGAGGGTCATATCTGTGAGAATTGCGTGGAGCATGCCGAAGAAATCATTGCGCAGGAGCTGAACCTCAAGCAGGAGGGAAATGTTACCAATGCTGGTTTCAAACTGAATGTACGTCGTCCCGCAGAGATTAAAAAATTCCTGGATGAATATGTGATCGGACAGGAAGATGCTAAGAAGGTATTGTCTGTTGCCGTTTACAATCACTTTAAAAGGGTAACCAATAAGGTACAGACCGATGAAGTGGAGATTGAAAAGAGCAATATTATCATGGTTGGCGAGACCGGAACAGGTAAAACCCTGCTGGCCAAAACCATTGCACGTTTGCTCAATGTTCCCTTTGCCATTGTTGATGCTACCGTTTTCACCGAAGCGGGTTATGTAGGTGAAGATGTGGAAAGCATGCTTACGCGTTTGCTGCAGAACTGCAATTACGATGTGGCTGCTGCAGAAAGGGGTATTGTGTATGTGGATGAAATTGACAAGATCGCCCGCAAAGGCGATAATCCCTCCATTACACGTGATGTGAGCGGAGAAGGTGTGCAACAGGGCCTGCTGAAAATGCTGGAAGGCACTGAAGTACTGGTACCTCCGCAGGGCGGCCGCAAGCATCCCGAACAGAAAATGATCAAAGTAGATACCCGCAATATCCTCTTCATTTGCGGAGGCGCTTTTGATGGAATCGACAAAATCATTGCCCGCCGTGTGAATACCAATGCCATTGGTTTCAGTGTGAACAAAGAAGAACAGGAAATGCAACGCAAAAACCTGTTGCAATTCGTGAATGCTACTGACCTGAAAAGTTTTGGGCTGATACCCGAACTATTGGGCCGCTTGCCTGTAGTAACCCATCTTGATCCGCTGGATGAAGAAACACTCAGGAGCATCCTTACCGAACCCCGGAACTCACTCATCAAACAATACACTCGTTTGTTTGAACTGGAAAATATTGCGTTGAAAATTGATGATGATGTGCTGGACTTTATGGTGAAAAAAGCGCTTGAATATAAACTGGGCGCCCGCGGTCTGCGCAGCATCTGTGAAAGCATCCTTACCGATGCCATGTTCGACCTGCCCGGAACCGAAACCAAAAAATTACATGTTACGCTCGATTATGCAGAACGCATGTTTGGAAAGAGTAAAATGGGTATACTTAAAGTAGCATAATTGAATTAATGGTTCAATGTTGAAGGATAACAACACCAACTAACAAATAACAACTAGCAACTCTATGAACGAACTCATTGAAAGACTTAGTTCTGAAGCCGGGTTAACGGCTGAACAGGCACAGAAAGCCATTGAAACCATCGCAGGATTCGTGAAAGAAAAATTTCCCATGCTGGGCGGTGCGGTAGACCAGATATTCGCTGCCGGAGCCAAAGATGACAACTAATGCAAAAGCCCTCTTTCGAGGGCTTTTTTATTGAGCAAGCAACCGTGAAAATTAAGCTTGTAACACTTCCCTGGCAATCACTATTTTCTGTATTTCAGATGTTCCCTCTCCAATAGTACACAGTTTCGCATCGCGGTAATATTTTTCTACCGGAAAATCCTTGGTATAACCATAACCGCCGAATATTTGTACGGCATCGGTAGCTACTTTAACGGCTGTTTCACTGGCATAATACTTGGCCATAGCACCCTGTTTGGTTACTTTTTCATGCCGTTCTTTAAGATCGCAGCACTGCCATACCAGCAAGTCGGCCGCCATGATCTCTGTAGCCATATCGGCCAGCTTGAAGCTGATACCCTGGAAATTCACAATGGGCTGGTCGAACTGGTGCCGCTCCTGCGCATATTGTTTAGCCGCTTCATAAGCCCCTTTGGCAATCCCCACGGAAAGTGCGGCAATAGAAATGCGCCCCCCATCCAGTATCGTGAGCGCCTGGCGAAAGCCATCGCCTATATTGCCCAATCGATGGTTATCGGGAATGCGGCAATTTTCAAAAATCATTTCTGCTGTTTCGCTGGCCCTCATACCTAACTTGTTCTCTTTTTTTCCTCCACTGAAGCCCGGCGTACCCCTTTCCACTACAAAAGCCGTTGCGTTGGAACTGGTGCGCGGTTCGCCGGTACGGCATACCACAACCGCCACATCTCCACTCCTGCCATGCGTGATCCAGTTCTTGGTGCCATTCAGTACCCAGTGGTCGCCATCCTTTACGGCAGTGGTCTTCATATTGCCCGCATCACTGCCTGTATTGGGCTCGGTAAGTCCCCATGCACCAATCCATTCCGCCGTAGCCAGTTTGGGTAACCATTTCATTTTCTGTTCTTCCGACCCGAAGCTGAGGATATGGTTGGTACACAAAGAATTATGTGCTGCAACGCTTAGACCAATAGAACCACATACTTTCGCTATTTCCTGGATGATGGCATTGTATTCAAAATAACCCAATCCGGCACCGCCATACTGCTGTGGCACCAAAACCCCCATCATACCCAGCTGGCCCAGTGATTTGAACAATTCAACAGGAAAATGCTGGCTTTCGTCCCATTCCATTACACATGGTTTGATCTGCTGCAAGGCAAAATCACGGGCGGCGCGGGTCACTTCCTGGGTCAATTCGCTGGGCTTGAAGTTCATATCCATTGCTTTTAAATAGACGGAGGCTGCCTTGACCGAGCAATCGCATTCTGGCAGCCTCCTTTATAAAACAAACTACTGTTTGTTAGTATTCAGAACAAAAGTAGCCCTTTTCGGTTCACTACCAAATAATCTTTTCCTGATTCAGGGAAGGCTATCCAAAAGCAGGTAAGGCTTTAATTGCAGGAAGACTGAATCAGATAATCCATAGGTTTTTCCCACCTGTTCTATCGAACTGAAACGGCCCAGCTTTTCCCTGAATTTCACTACCCTCCTGGCAAGCACTTCACCTATACCCGGCAGGGTTTTCCATTCTTCCGCAGTGGCTTTGTTCACATCAATAGGGTGAAAGACTTTGCGTGGCAGATTAATGATTGATTCCTTTGCTTTTCCGTGCAGTTCTTTTTGTTCAACGGGAATACGTACATACGGCATGAGACGATCTGCTTCTGCCGGTTTCAAACCCCATATCTTGCGAATATCTTCCGCATTCCTGAAGCGCCCCCCTTTATCACGATAATTCATAATCGTTTTTACTGTTTGATCACGCAAGCCCAATACTTTCCATTCCTGCGCACCAATGGCATTCGGATTGAAATAGAATAAACGCTGTCGCATTATAGCATCACCGGCCTTGTATGCCAATAATGTGTCTTTTTCATTTACACCTGTTCCTTTTACCAATACAGGCGGGGCAATTTCCGGCATGAAAAAATAGGGCAGTGCGAGAAAAACGCCCATCAGTACAAGCAACACTGCTATCGCTACCCTTTCTTTTTTGCTGAAACTGAAATAATCTTTCAATACTTTTCTCATGCATACAAAGCAAGTGCATGACAACGAGATTACTGTTAGGTATTTATACCTGATTTATACCTTTACCTCCAAACCGTCGTAAGCAAGGCGTATATGTGGTGGTAATTCTTTGTTAACGGCTTCGTGCTTTCCCAATTGGTGACTGATATGTGTAAAATAAGCCTGCTTCACACCCAGTTCATTTGAAAGCGCTACAGCTTCATCAAGCGTGAAATGCGAGATATGTGATTCTTTGCGCAGTGCATTCAATACCAGTACAGATGAGCCCCTGATCTTTTCTTTGGATGCGGGCTCTATTTTATTGGCATCGGTGATATAGGTAAAACTGCCGAAACGGAATCCGAACACCGGCATTTTATGATGCATCACTTCAATAGGAATGACCTCAATATCACCAATAGTAAAAGGTTCTTCATCGATCGTGATCATGTTCAGTTCCGGTACGCCAGGGTATTTGGTATCGGCAAAAGCATAATAGAAATCGCGGTAGATGGCTTCGGCAGTTTGCGGACTGGCATAAATATCCATCGCTTTCTGAGTAAAAAAATTATATGCACGTACATCGTCCAGTCCTGCCAGGTGATCCCTGTGCGAATGTGTGAACACCACTGCGTCGAGCCGCCTGGTATGGGTGCGTAACATCTGGTAACGAAAATCAGGAGTAGTATCCACTACAATCGTTGTAGCAGGCGATTGGACCAGTATGCTACTGCGTAAACGGTTGTCGTGCGGATCGGCAGAAGTGCAAACCGGGCAGGTGCATCCGATCATGGGCACACCTGTACTGGTTCCCGTTCCTAAAAAACGAATGGTCAGTGGTACATGCTTAGTCACGCCGTTTCCAGTTTCTTTACTACTTCTTCGTAAAGCTTCTGTGATTCATGGGTCAGTTTATCGAACGTTATGGTGAGTTGGGGAATCAGTTCCAATAAAGTATTGATACGTCCCTCTACGCTGAGGAACTTGTTCAGCACCACCACTCTTTTTGCCTCCAGCAAACACCATCCACTCTGAAAAGTGCCCCTTTCATAACGGAGTACATACCCGCTCTCACCCAGGATGGCTTCCAGTTTCGTTAAAGTTGATTGTGTGTACTTCATAAGCAAATATACCAAACCTGGCGCCCCCTGGGCGCCAGTAGTTATTCACATCCTTAGCCCTTGCTTGCCATTTTTATAATTGGTATGATCATTTCCTCCAGGCTCACCCCGCCATGCTGGAAAGTATTCCTGTAATAGTTCACATAATGATTGTAATTATTGGGATAACAGAGGTATCCGTCTTCCCGCGCAAAAATGAAGGAGGAGTTCACCGTAGGTACCGGCAATCCCGCTTCGCGCGGATCACGGAAAGCCAATACGTCTTTCGCATCAAAAGCCAGGTTCCTGCCATGTTTGTAGCGGAGATTGGTGGTGGTTTGTTTATCGCCTACCACTTTATGCGGCGTTTTCACACGTACACTTCCATGGTCGGTGGCCAACACCAGTTTTACATTTTTATCGGCGATCTTCTTCAATGCCTGGTGCAAAGGACTATGCTCAAACCAACTGCGGGTAATACTCCTGTAACTAGCTTCATCGCTGGCAAGTTCTTTCAACACTTCCATCTCGGTACGCGCATGGCTGAGCATATCTACAAAATTATACACAATGATATTGAGATCGTTCTCAAGCAGATTGTGCATATTGCTTACCAGCTGTTGTCCGTCCTGGTGATGCAGGATTTTATGATAGCTGAACCTGATGTCTTCCCGCTTCAGTCGTTTCAACTGCGCTTTGAAAAATTCTTCCTCAAATAAATTTTTTCCTCCCTCATCATCATCATTGCGCCATTGTTCCGGGTACATTTTTTCTATCTCTACCGGCATAAGGCCTGCGAAAATGGCATTTCTGCAATATTGCGTAGCAGTAGGCAGCAGTGAATAAAAGGTTTCTTCTTCCAGTATGCGGAAGCTTTCCGCGAAAATGGGTTGTATGGCTTTCCATTGGTCAAAGCGCAGGTTATCGATCAGAACGAAAAAAACAGGGGTGCCTTTTTCTATGTGCGGCAATACTTTGAAGCGAAACAACTGGTTACTCATGATGGGTGCCGAAGTACTCTTGGGGTCTATCCAGGAGCTGTAATGACGACTTACATATTTGAAGAAAGCGGCATTGGCTTCCTGTTTTTGTGATTGGAAAATTTCACGCATTTCGGGACTATCACTTTTCTCCATTTCAAGTTCCCAGTACACCAGTTTTTTATAAATATCCATCCATCCGTTGTAATCCGGATCATCATTCAGTGCCATGAACAGTTCCCTGAATTGTTGCTGGTAAGCGGTGGTGGTTTTTTCTGCCACCAGTCTTTTGTTATCGATGATCTTTTTCAGGCTCAACAATACCTGGTTGGGATTGACGGGTTTGATGAGGTAATCACTGATCTGGCTGCCGATGGCTTCGTCCATCAGGTTCTCCGTTTCATTCTTGGTAATGAGCACTACTGGTATGCCGGCGTTGACTTCTTTGATGCCCGATAGGGTTTGAAGGCCGGATATACCAGGCATGGTTTCATCAAGCAATACCACGTCTACCAGGTTCTCTTTCACGTATTCAATACCATCAAATCCGTTTGTAAGGGTTTGTACTTCATAGCCTTTATGCTCCAGGAACATTTTCTGTGACTGCAGGCTTTCGATCTCATCGTCGATCCATAAAATTTTGGCAATAGGCATAGGGGATTGGGATTTTACTGATTGGTCTGTATAAAGTTTGTAAATCTATTTCATTCTGTCCGATCGGTCTTCTCTTTGTATTTTTGTCCACGGCATCTGCCGCGATTTAACAATTCAACAACAGGCATGACGGCTATTTCAAGGAAGATCATCAACGACCCGGTTTACGGTTTCATCACCATCAATCATCCATTGATCTTTTCCATCATCTCCCATCCTTACTACCAGCGCCTGCGCCGTATCAAGCAGATGGCCATGGCACAACTGGTATACCCCGGTGCCGTTCATACCCGCCTGCACCATTCTTTGGGAGCTTACCACCTCATGAACAATGCTGTGATAGAGCTCAAAAGCAAGGGGGTGGACATTAGTCCGGATGAAGAAGTGGCCGTAAAAGCCGCTATCCTGCTGCACGATATTGGCCATGGCCCCTATTCCCACGCTCTCGAACAGATTCTGGTACCCGATGTGCACCACGAGCAACTCTCTTTGCAAATCATGCATACCATAAACCGCGAGCTGAATGGGGCACTTACCCTGGCCATACAGATCTTCACTGATCAGTATCAAAAACCATTCCTCCACCAGCTCATCAGCGGCCAATTGGATGTTGACCGGATGGATTATCTCATGCGGGACAGTTTTTATTCGGGCGTAAGTGAAGGTGTGATTGGTTATGACCGCATCCTCAAAATGCTGGTGGTACATGAAGGGCAACTGATGATCGAAGAAAAAGGCATTTATAGTGTGGAGAAATTCCTGGTGGCCCGTCGCCAGATGTACTGGCAGGTATACCTCCATAAAACAGTACTGGCAGCCGAAAAAATGCTGGTGAAAATACTAGAGCGGGTACGCGCCATTTACCAGCCCGGGGACGATTTACTGTATACCCAATCGGCCCTAGACTTTTTCCTGGGCGAATTTACCGGCCGAATGGACCAGGCGGCACTGGATAAATTCTGCTCCCTCGACGACCATGACCTCATGCACGCCATTAAAAGATGGAGCAACCACCCCGATACCGTGCTTTCATTACTTTGCAAAGGCATGCTTAACCGCCACTTATACAAATGCAGGATTCAGGCCGAACCTTTCAGTCAGGATTATATACAATCGCTGGAAAGACAGGTTGCCTCCCAATTCGGTATTGGACCTGAAGACAGTACGTATTTCTGCTTTACCGGGGAAGCCACCAATACACTGTACAAAACGATTGACGAAAAAATAAATATACTGTTCAAGGATGGGTCAGTCAGGGATATTTCCCAGGTGGATAATGCGCTTATCCATCAAAATCTTTCTGCCCCGGTCAAAAAAAATTACATTTGCCTGTTCAGATAGCATGAATCTTGCCGCTGAACCATAAACCCTATCTCGATATGCAGTTTACCGCCGCACAAATAGCACTGATCATCAATGGCAAACTGGAAGGGGATGCCGATGTAAAAGTTGGCAATTTTGGAAAGATAGAAGAAGCCCGTACCGGCCAGTTGTCTTTTCTGGCCAACCCCAAATACGAAGAATACCTGTACCAGACCCGGGCATCTATTGTGATTGTGAATGAATCGCTTGAGCTGAAACAGGCTGTAGCGGCCACGCTTATTCGCGTACCCGATGCCTATTCTGCATTTGCCACCCTTCTCGCCAAATACCAGGAACTAAGGACCCAACAGCTAAGTGGTATCCAGCAACCAAGTTTTATTGCTCCTTCTGCCAAACTGGGAGAAGGCATTTTTGTAGCCGCTTTTGTACACATTGGAGAGAATGTTACCATTGGTAACAATGTAAAGCTCTTTCCGGGGGTAGTATTGGGAGATAATGTACAGTTGGGTAATGATTGCATGATACATGCAGGAGTAAAGATCTACCATGATTGTGTCATCGGCAGTCATGTAACCATTCATGCCGGTACCGTTATAGGGAGTGATGGGTTTGGTTTTGCGCCGCTGGAAGACGGCAGCTTTAAAAAAGTTCCTCAGATTGGCAATGTAGTGGTGGAAGATTATGTGGAAATAGGCGCCAATGCAACGATAGATCGTGCTACCATGGGTTCTACCATCATAAAATCGGGCGCCAAACTCGATAACCTCATTCAAATAGCCCACAACGTAGAAGTGGGTAACCATACTGTCATTGCCGCTCAATCGGGCGTGAGCGGCAGCACCAAACTCGGCAAAAACGTAATGATGGGCGGACAATCGGGTATTGCCGGTCACCTTACTATTGCTGACGGCAGCCGCATCAACGGTCAAAGTGGCGTAGCTAAGTCCATCAAAGAGCCCAATACGACTGTTACGGGTAGCCCGGCTTATGATTATGCCAGCACCATTCGCAGCCAGGCCATTATGCGCAACCTTCCCCAGCTGGAAAAAAGAGTAAAAGAATTGGAAAAACTGGTACAACAGTTGCTGACTGAACGCGTTAATGTGCCATAAGGTGCATTAAACGGTTCTGAAGTATTATTTTTGCGCACTATGGACAATAACTTTAACCCGGACAAGCAGCACACTTTAAATAATTCTATTAGCATCAGTGGTACCGGTTTACATACCGGTATTATGGTTGATATGATACTGAAACCGGCCAATCCGGGATTCGGTATCCAGTTCCAGCGCATCGATCTGCCCAACCAGCCCATCATCAGGGCTGATTGCGACCTGGTTACTGATACCAGCAGGGGTACCACCCTCCAGGTAGGCGATGCCAAAGTCAGCACCGTTGAACACATACTGGCGGCCCTTGTTGGTATGGGGATCGATAATGTTCTGATTGAATTGAATGGTCCGGAGATTCCCATTATGGACGGCAGTTCGGCCCCCTTCATAGAACTGATTTCCGATACGGGCGTTGTAGAACAGGAAGCCACCAAAGCCTGGTATAGCCTGGATGAAAATATCTACCATTATGATGAAGCCAAAAGGGTTGAAATGGTAGCGCTTCCCTCTATCGATTACCAGATCACCACGCTGATCGATTTCAACAGCCCTGTACTGGGTACCCAGCACGCAGGATTGAAAACCATCAAAGATTTTAAAACAGAAATAGCCCCCTGCCGCACTTTTTGCTTTTTACACGAATTGGAAATGCTGCTGGATAACGACCTCATCAAAGGAGGTGATATCAATAATGCTATTGTGGTGGTGGACAAACCGGTTACAGATGCCGAAATGAGTCGTCTGGCCAAGGTATTCAAGCGCGATAAAATTGAAGTGAAGAGCGAAGGGTACCTCAACAACCTGGAATTACGCTTTCCCAATGAGCCAGCCCGGCATAAATTGCTGGACGTGGTAGGTGATCTGGCCCTGATCGGCTATCCTATCAAAGCGAGGATCATTGCCAACAGGCCCGGTCACAGTACCAATGTGGAATTTGCAAAAAAAATAAAGCAGTACATAAAAAAAAACAGGCATGTAAAAGATGTACCGGTTTATGATCCCACCATGCCACCGGTATTTACGCTGGAAAAAATTGAGAAGACCTTACCACACCGGCATCCTTTTTTGCTGGTGGACAAAGTTATTGAGCTCACCGATACCTATATAGTAGGGGTAAAAAATGTTACTTTCAATGAATGGTTCTTTCCGGGACATTTTCCAGGCAATCCGGTAATGCCGGGTGTGTTGCAGATAGAGGCGCTGGCCCAGACCGGAGGTATTCTTTGCATTAATTCAATGCCGGAAGGACAATACGATACTTATTTTCTGAAAATAGACAATTGTAAATTCAAGCAAATGGTAAAGCCCGGCGACACCATGGTATTGAAAATGGAATTTACAGGTCCTATACGCAGGGGTATTTGTGAAATGAGAGGTACTGTTTATGTAGGAGGTAAGGTAGCCACAGAAGCCGATATGGTTGCACAGGTGGTAAAACGGCCCTAACTAATTGATTCATTAAACTTGCCCTGCGGTAAGCCAAAAGCAAAAGATGACGCATCCTTATACTTATATCGACCCTAACGCCAAAATTGCACCCAATGTCAAAATAGATCCATTTACTGTTATCCATGGCGATGTGCAGATTGGAGAAGGTACCTGGATTGGCAGCAATGTTACCATCATGGACGGAGTCAGGATTGGTAAGAATTGCCGCATTTTCCCCGGCGCCGTGCTGGGAGGTATTCCGCAAGACCTGAAATTCAATGGCGAGAAAACAACCGCCGAGATAGGCGATAATACTACCATCCGGGAATTCGTAACCATCAACCGCGGCACTACCGACCGCTGGAAAACCAGGGTAGGCAATAATTGCCTCATCATGGCTTATAGTCATATTGCACACGATTGTATCATCGGCGATAACTGTATACTCAGCAACAGTGTTCAACTGGCCGGTCACGTGGTGATGGGCGATTGGGCGTGGATTGCCGGTGTGAGTGCGGTTCACCAATTCGTACACATTGGACAGCACGCTTATATTGCGGGCGGAAGCCTGGTGAGTAAAGACGTTCCCCCCTATATCAAGGCAGTGCGCACACCACTCAGCTATGGCGGTGTGAACAGCGTGGGTCTCAAACGGCGCGGCTTTGAGTTGGAACGCATCAACCACATACTGGATATTTACCGTATCATCTTTAACAAAGGTTTCAATACCACGCAGGCGCTGGAATTCATTGAAGAAGAAGTGATTGCCAGCGATGAACGCGATGAGATCGTGACTTTCATCCGGGAAAGCGGAAGGGGTATCATCAAGCGTTATGTGAAAGGTGGAAGTGATGAAGACTGAGACCCGATAAGAGTTATGAGTTGTTTGTTGTAGGAAATTATCAAATGCAAATATGACCATTGAATTATCCAATGCTGGGAAAAGATTTAACCGGGATTGGATATTTCGTGGCGTTACTTACCACTTTCAGGCGGGTAAATCTTATGCCATTACCGGGGCGAATGGAAGCGGCAAGAGTACTTTATTACAATCCATTTCCGGAAGTATTACACTCAGTGAAGGAGACTGCAGTTATACCGGTAATATGCCGGTGAACAATGAAACCGTTTACAGGCAGCTGGCCATGGCAGCGCCTTACCTGGAATTGATTGAAGAAATGACGGCCGATGAATTCCTTCGTTTTCATGCTTCTTTCAAACCCATGATTTTTTCTGCCGATGAAATTTTATCCATGCTTGGCCTGAAAAACGCCTCTCATAAACAGATTCGCTATTTCAGCAGTGGCATGAAGCAGCGCATCAAACTGGCCCAGGCCATTTTTTCCGATGTGCCATTATTGCTATTGGACGAGCCTTGCACCAATCTTGATAAAGCCGGCTATGAGCTTTATCACAGGCTAATTGCCGGATATACCCAGAAAAAACTGGTAATCGTAAGCAGTAATGATCCGTTGGAATATGATTTCTGCGATGAACGGTTACAGATGTCAGATTATAAATGAGTTCAACCGCCCTTTTTCCATTCAAAATAAAAAGTGCTGCCCTGCTCTTCTACAGAGTCTACCCAAATCCTGCCTCCCTGTTCTTCCACCAATACTTTTAAAAGATTCAATCCTATACCTGTGCTGCTGTCGCGGGAAGAATGGTTACTCGTGGTTTCAAACAGCCGGAAAATCCTTTCCCTGTCTTTTGCAGCAACACCAGGTCCGTTGTCCTTCACAAAAAATTCAACCCACCCTCCTTTGTCATTTGCTCCTACTTCTATCAACCCGTATGCTTTATTGTTATATTTGATCGCATTACTCAGCAAATTTTGAAAAACCTGCTGAAGTCTGATCTTGTAAGTCTTTATAGAAGGCAGGTTATGATGAATGTGAACTTTGATATGATCGGGCGGAAACAGTAGAGCAGTCACTTCATTCACCAGTTCTTCCGTATCTACTTCCTCTATCGCCTGGCTACCCAGACTGGTACGCGAATGTTCCAGCAGCATCTCAATCATGTTCGATAACCGGCCAGATGTCTGGAAAAGCATGCCAATGTTATCTTTCAGTAAGGGATTGTCTTGTATTGTTTCATCTTCATTCAGCAACTCAAGCATCATTATAATTGAAGAGAGCGGTGATTTGAGATCGTGTGATACGATGTAAACAAATTTTTCCAACTGCTTGTTGATCAGTTTCAGCTCAGCCAGGGCTGAACGGAGGCCGGACTGGTTATAATACAGCTGTTCAAATACATTTACTTTTGCCCTCACAATATTGATATCCAGGGGTTTTTGCAGGTAATCAACCGCACCTTCGGCAAAGCCCTTGAGTACGAACTGTTCTTCCCTGCTCAGCGCAGTAACGAATATGATGGAAATATCCCTGGTCTTAGCATTCGCTTTTAAAATATGCGCCACTTCAAAACCATCCATTTCCGGCATCTGTACATCGAGCATGATCAGGCCAATATCTTCATGTTTCAATACCTGGCGTAATGCTTCATTGCCCGATCCCGCCTTAATGAATTTTCTTCCCGGCCTGGTCAATATTTCTTCCAAAGACAATAGGTTTTCAGGCCTGTCGTCTACCAACAGGATGGTGAATTCTTTATGCTGATCGTTCGTTTGCATATTTTAAAGCATCAAGGTAATTAAATTATTGGTCTGCTTTGTGGTTGTTATTTTTTCCTGAACAGTTTGACGCCGGCATCGGTAGTTTCAAACTCATGCTGAACATCAGAAAACAACAAGGATTCTTTCATGCCCAATGCCAAAAAACCCAAAGGGGACAAACTATCATAAAAAAGCTTCACAACATTGTTCTGTAAGGCTTTATCAAAGTAGATCATTACATTCCTGCAGAAAATCAGCTGGAACTCATTGAAAGAGCCGTCTGTTACCAGGTTATGCTGCTGGAATATTACCCGCTCGCGTATATCTTTTCTGATGATCGCTTCTTCGTACATGGCCGTATAATAGTCTGAAAAATCTTGCAGGCCTCCTGACTTGAGGTAATTGGAAGTGTATTTTTTCATGTTCCGCAGGGGTATGATTCCCGATACGGCTTTTGTTATATTGGCGGGGTTGATATCTGTTGCATAAATGCGGGCCCTTTGTAATAAACCTGCTTCGTGCAGGAGAATGCAACTGGAATAGGCTTCTTCTCCTGTTGCACAACCGGCATGCCATATTTTGATAACCGGATAAGTAGCCAGCATGGGCACTACCTGTTCACGTAAGGTTTTGTAGAAAACAGGATCGCGGAACATTTCCGTTACGTTTACCGTTAATACATCCAGCAGATCATCAAAAACATCGGGCTTTTCACTGAGCAACGGCAGCAATTCACTTGCTTTAGCCATCTTTTTATCCTGCATCAATTTTTCCATACGCCTTCTCAATGAATTTTTGGCGTATTGGGAGAAATCGTAACCATACCGCTGGTGCACCAGGTCCAATATGTTTTTTAATTCTGCGCTATTTATCTCAGGTTTCAGCAGCATATTACTTTGTTAGCCAAACCCTCATCAGTGAGAGCAATTTATTCATGTCAAGAGGTTTGGTAATATAATCAGAAGCGCCGGCTGCAATACATTTCTCACGGTCACCAACCATGGCTTTGGCAGTAACTGCTATAATGGGTAAGCTTAGTTTCATGTCATTTCTGATTCGTTTCATGGCTTCATAACCATCCATTTCCGGCATCATGATATCCATCAACACAAGGTCTATATCGTTGTGCATTTTTAGTTGTTCCAACGATTCCTTTCCATCGCTTGCAATGGCTACCTGCATTTGGTTGGCTTCCAGTACTGCACTTAGTGCAAAAACATTCCGCATATCGTCGTCTACCAACAGTATCTTTTTTTGGTGTAGCGACGCATTGGCTACAACCGGCTGTTGCAGCACAGTGGTATTCTTACCGGATTCCTGCATCTTGTAAAGGAAAAGTTCTAATTCATCTATTAACCTGTTATGTGCCGTACCTGAATGCCGCACAATCACATCTGATATTTTCCTCAATTGGATCTCTTCATCTGTATTAATATCCTCATCCAGGTAAATGATCATCGGAAAATGCAGGTTGTGCAATTGCTCACTGAGTTTTTGTGCAGCACTGATGTCAATTCCATGACCCACATTGACAATCGCACAATCGTACCTTTGGCTTGTTATGGCATCAATAGCGGTATCTAATGTCTGTACTTGTCTGAATTCGACCTTATGATCCTTCGCTAAGAACAAATGATGCAGTTCTTCTTCCTGGAAATGGTTTTTGGAAACAATGAGTATCCTTTTAACTTCTGCATCGATGTGTTTTGCAATCAACCCGAAAGCCTGTTCCAGTCCTTCCAGGTCTACCGGTTTTTTGAGGTAAGCCAGTACGCCTGCATGTTTAAGCCTGTTATCGTCAAATGCAGATATAATATGTATGGGAATATCTTTCAGTTCAGGATCGGCCTTGAATTTCTTAAGCAAGGTCCAGCCATCCATAACCGGCAACTGAATATCCAGTATGATGGCGTTGGGTTTGAATTGTTTGGCGTATAAAAATCCAATGTCTCCCTGCAACGCTACAATTACCTTATATCCCTTATCTCTTGCAAAATCACGGGTGATGGTGGCAAAATTTATATCATCTTCTATGATTAGCATGACTTTGTCATCCGGACCAATATTTGCTTTATCATCGGCCAATTGGGAATGTTCGCTGGCTTCATAAGCTTTCAGCAATGCTACCTCAACAGGAATTTCATTGGATGCCTGTTGTGCAAATGAATGAGGGAGTATCACTGTAAATGTGCTGCCCTTGCCTTCTGCACTGAATACTTCTAACCTTCCGCCCAGTAGCTTCACCAGTTCCTTGCTGATAGAAAGTCCTAACCCTGTACCGCCGTATTTCCTGCTTGTAGAACCATCTGCCTGGCGGAAAGCTTCGAATATCAGCTGTTGCTTGTCATCGGATATACCTATACCTGTATCAGACACACTGATTTCAAGCAGATCTTTCTGAAACCTGTTCTTATTGCCGAATGAAACAGTGATAATTCCACCCGGAGGTGTGAATTTGAATGCATTGGACATCAGGTTTTTTAATACCTGCTCCAATTTCTGCCTGTCTGACCGGATTGTTTTCGGCGCATTCTTGGCAATCTCAATAACAAGATTGACTTTCTTTTCCGATGCCACTACCTTGAACAATTGTTCCAGGTCAAGTTTGATTTCATGAAGTGGTACATCTTCTATTTCAAGTTCAATTTTACCGGCTTCTATTTTTGACAGGTCCAGTATATTGTTGATCAGCGTGAGCAGGTCTTTTCCCGATTTGCCTATGATAGTGGCATATTCAACCTGTTTTTTGGTAAGGTTCCCCTCATTATTGTCTGACATGAGTTTGGCCAATATCAGGATACTGTTGAGGGGTGTTCTCAGTTCATGCGACATATTGGCAAGGAACTCGGATTTGTACTGGCTCGACTCCTCCAGTTCTTTTGCCTTGAGGGTCAGGTTCTTTCTTGCTTCTTCAATGATCCTGTTACGTTCGTTCAGTTCAATATTGATCTGTTTCAGCTCATTTTCCTGCGCCCGCAATTCTTCCTCTGAAGCCTGTAGTTCTTCGGTCTGCTGGCTCAATTCATCATTGGTTTGCTGCAATTCTTCCTGCTGTTCCTGCAATTCTTGCAAAAGCTGGTCTATCTTATCTCTTGACTTCGCAGAGTTAATGGCAATGGCCAGCACATCGCCAATATTATTCAGCAATGATTGTTGAAGTGAATTGAAGTTATCGAAACAACCCAATTCAATCAACCCTTTCAGTTTTCCATTTACCCATAACGGAACACACATGATCTGTCCATTGCCGCTGATCTCACCGAGGCCTGTATCTACTCTCCAATAAGAAGGCGGGATATGCTTAACCAGACTGGGAGTTTTGCTCAATGCGGCATTTCCTACAATACCCTCTCCCAGTTTAAATTTTTTAGCGGAAGAACTTCCGGCAGACACATCCGCCACCATTGAAAGTTCCTTACTTTTTTCATCAAAAAAATAGATCACGCCGGCTGGTAATTCAAGGTATTCAACCAGCGCATGAATGATTTTTTCGGCCAGCAGTTGTGTTGATTCAACCCCCTGTATTCTGTTATTCACGTATCCGAATCCTTCCAGCGTCCAGTTTTTATCATATGCAACCTGGTTCAGCCGTTCCATCTCCGCCAGATTGCTTTCCAGTTTTAATCCCGCTTTATAACGGCTCCTGAGTACCTGCAAAATGGAACTGACCAGTAACAACACTATCACCAGTAGTATGCCAATACCTGTATACAGAATGGTTTTTGTTTGCTGGTTAAATTTTTGCACTTCATCTTCTTTCAAGGTAAGCAACCGTTGTTCCTCACCTTTTACTATTTCAAATTGTGCATAGATATTAGTCAGTCTCTTTTCCTCCTCAACCAACATTTTCGCATCTGCTTCTTTTCCTTTAGCAGGGTCTATCTTGCCTTCGTCAATCCAGAAAGCCAGTAATTGTGTTACCAATGAATCCAGTCGCCTCACATTCACGATCTGCGTTGCATTATCTGAGATCAGTTCTGCCAGGTTATCCAACTGGTTGGGTACAATGATCCTCACTTTATCCCAGGGTTCCAGGTATTTGTAATCTCCGGTTGACCAGTATGCTCTCCTGGCCCCTCTTAATTGCGATACTTCATGGCGTATCTGTCTGACCAGATTGATCACTTTGTTGGAATGGGTAACCCTGTTGGCCTCGCTTTCTTCTCTTTGCATGGAAGCAATGGAAACATAACCTACTATCAAAACAAGCAATACGGCTATTCCCAGGCCCAGGTATAATCTGAAAGGCATTGATCTGAACATGGAGGAAAATTACTTTAAATAATAAAAAGAGCCCTCGCATTGGGCTCTTTTTATTATTTGTTAAGGCTGGAACAGCAATTCTGAATCAGAAAGCAGGATCGGCAGGAGTATTCACGTTACTGTCCCTTTCCCGGAACGGATAGGGAAAAAGATTGCGTTTGCGTTCACTCACCGGCCGGCCGAAACGCCGCATATCCTCCAGTTTCATACCCGAGAGATACAATTCAATGCAACGGTTACGGTAAATCTGCAGCAACAAGTCGGCAGCTGTTGCCGGGGCTACCGGCGGAAGGTCCGCGCCAATACCCAACGCATCGCCAGCTGGTTTTTTGGTTACCACTTTGTTCAGTTCAATAATGCCATTGACCAGGTCGGGAGTTGACTGGCGGGCATAAGCTTCTGCCTTGATCAGCGATATTTCACCCGGATAATACAATGGTATGGCTGTAGTGGCACTGTTCCAGAACCCATTGAGACGGAACCTGGGATTAATGGTGGCATTGATAGAAGTATAGAATGGCACCCGCTTATCGTTGAGATCAGGCGCTATGGACGCAGGCAGGCCCAAGGTGGAATCGACCGGCTGGTATACATTATTGGTAGAAGTAACGGAACCGAATACCGGGTTCGGGTTGGCCGCTTCGAAATTGAAAACTGATTTTTTGCTTAGATCAACCATACCAGCAGTTGCCAGGGCGCCTGCATAATTATTGGAAAACAACTGGTACCTGGCTTTGAGCGCATAAAGCGTATTCACAATATCTATTCCCGCAGGCATATCCGTGAGGAACGCAGTACTGATGGCATTGGCGCCGATGGTCGTAAGGGCCTTATCAATAGCTGCAATGGCACGCGCATAGCCCGTCATCCTTTCAGAAAAACTGGTATTGCTAATACCAACCGTATCTGGCACTTTTTCCCAATAGCCGGCCATACAGCCGATGGACAAGGCTTTGAGAATAGAAGCATACCCAATCAGTCCGCTTGCATACCCTTTATCGCTCAACTGGCCCGCTGCATTGATGACATTATTGGCATCATAGATCACTTTGCTGGCAGATGTCCATACATTGCCCAACAAAGCATTGGTACCATCCACAGCCGGCCCTCCCGTTGAAAACTGGAACTCTGAGGTATTACCCTGGTTCAGCAGGAAAGTTTCATTGGTGATCAGTCCGGTAGCATCTGACATACCATAGGCCACATTGGCCACATAGGTCTTCTGTATGCCTATTATTACACCTACCAGGCCCTTTGCCGAACCAAACACTTGTGAAGAAGTAGCGGAATTGGGATTTGTATAATCTTTTTTACAACCCGTTGCCTGTATCAGTAAAGCAACAAGGCCGCAGTATATTGTTATTGAGATGATCTTTTTCATAACATGATGTTTTTAGGAATTAAAATTTTGCCTGTATGCCCAAACTGAAAATTCTTGGTATGGGAGTGGAACCAAAATCAATTCCCCTGAGAATAGTACTTTGTCCCCCTGCGTTCACTTCCGGATCGTATCCATTGTAATGATCCCAGCTGATCAGGTTACGTCCGCTTAAACTTACGTTCAGGTCACTGAAGCATTTCAGTTTTCCGAAATTATAGGAAAGCGATACTTCACGCAACTTGGTGAATGATCCGTCGTCGATACGCCATTGTTCAATCGCATAAATACTGCTGATATAACCGCGCGGCAAAATTCCTCTTTGCTCCTGTTCGGCCACTTTGCCATTACCTACGCCCTGCCTGGTGCGGAAATCGGCATTAAATACATTTACGCCATGCACAACATCTACCTGAACGCGCAGGCTGAATTTTTTATAAGAGAATTCGTTGACCAGGCTTCCGGTATAATCGGGATTGGGATTGCCAATCACTTTACGCAGAATACTTCCTGCAGGAAGTCCGGTAGTGGCATCTCTCGACGGCGTATAGCTCAATACAGCGTTCTGCGTGCCCTTTTCTATTTGCGGCAATCCGTTGCCATTTTTCAACAAGGCCCCGTTCGCATCTACCGCAAAAAAAGTTCCGTAGAAAACACCGATCGGCTGGCCTTCAATGATCGAAACAGGTGCGCTGGCATTGGTGCTCAACAGAATGAGCGCCTGCCCAATGCTCACTGCTTTGTTACGGTTATGGTTAAAGATGGCTGTCAGATTCCAATTGAAATCTTTTTTAACGATCGGTTTGCCTGTCAACACCAGCTCATATCCTTTATTCTCCAAAGAACCGAAATTGTCACGCAGGCTGGAAAAACCATTGGTAGGTGCAATGAACCTGTCGATCAGCAGGTCTTTCACTTTCTTGTTATATACGTTTACAGTCAGACCCAGTCTTCCCGAGAAGAAAGAAAGGTCCATACCGAATTCCGTTTCCTGCTGGCGCTCTGGTTTTATGTTTTCATTGGCCAATACCGATTGTGAATTCAGCGCCGTTCTGCCCAGGTAAGAAGAAGGCAAATAAGTATTGAAACGGTCATATGCACCGATGCCGGTCAGGTTACCGCTTTGTCCGTATGCCACCCTCAGCTTAAACAGGTTCCACCATTTAGACACCCCCCATCTATCCCAGTAATCTGTACCGGAGAGTACATAACTTCCGCTTGCCTTATAGTAGGTTTGGTTGCGTTGGTCCTTACCAAATACAGAAGAGCCGTCTACCCTTACTGCTCCGGTTAAGAAGAGTTGGTTGCGGTATTTGAAGTTCTGTTGTACATAGGTTCCGTACACCGAAATCTCTGACCTGCTGTCAATCCCGTCGATCTTGGTACTTACGCCACTTACTGTTTGTACAAACGGCGCCAGGCCACGGCCCTGTAAAAGAGAATAATTGTTCTTTTCGTATTGCTGTGAAAAACCTACCTGTGTTACCGAATTGATCTTGCTTGTAATATCGATGTTATAGGTTGCGTTGAGATCATGGTTAATGGCAAAGAAATTATTGTTACCCGTGCTGGCATAACCATTCAGTGTAGCATCAAGAGCGGCTCCGCCTCCATAAAAAGCAGTATTGACATTATAAGCGAAGGGCGGAATGAAAGTAGTACCGTTCTGGGTATAATTGTCGATACCCATGGTATAATCTATGGTAAGTCTTTTGATGGGTTTCAGTTTCAGCCCCATATTTGCAATGATGCGGTTGGTGGTTTGTTTCTGTTTGATGTCTTCTATCACTGATACAGGATTCACACGGCCCCTCTCACCAACTGCCTTGATATTACCCAGTGCATCCCTGGCCCATATGTTGTGAAAATTACCAATGATGGTGACTGAATTGGTAGGCGAAAAGAAAGAATTGCCATCGGGTTTTTCATTGGAAGTGCTGTTCACATAATTCAATCCTATATTAAAGCTCGCCCATTTGTTCAATACCTGGTCTATATTGCTGCGGAAACTGAATCGCTGGTAATCGGTATTGCGTATGATCCCCTGGTTGAAAAAATAGGAACCTGATACATAGTATTTTGTTTTGTCGGTTCCCCCGCTCACCGAAACATTATTATCTGTCCCGTTGGCATTCCTGAAAATATAATCCTGGTAATCGTAACGCGAAACAGCCGTGGTATTGGTAAGCGCAGTATTGAGTACGTCCTGCGTTTGCGCGCCCGGTCCGTCTGTAGGCCCGCCAAACTTGGTGGGAGATTGGTTTACATCAAGTTTTTTGCGAAGGCTGCTGGAAATATAGCTTGTTGAGAAGTTTACTTTCGGCGCTCCGCTTTTTCCTTTTTTGGTAAAGATCTGCACTACCCCTGCATTGGCGCGGCTGCCATAAATAGCTGCGGCGGCAGCTCCATTCAACACTTCTATTCTTTCGATATCATTGGGATTGATATCTGTCAGTCTGCTTTGTCCGATAGACCCTACAAAATTTCCTCCATCATAGTTACCTGAAGTATTGGTTACACGATTGGTGGAGTTATTGACAATCACACCATCAACAATATATAAAGGGTCTGAACCTGATGAAATGGAACTGATACCCCGAAGCCTTACCGATAACCCGCCCGCAGGATCCCCAGAGTTCTGAGATATCTGCGCTCCGGCCGTTTTACCTTGTAAAGCCGCCAGTACATTGCCGGTAGCGCCTTTGGTCAATTCATCTGCCGAAACCGAACTGATATAACTACCCAATTGCCTCCTCGTTGTTCCCTGTGAGTTTCCTGTCACAATCACTTCATCCAGTTTGCTCACATCTTCATTCAGCTCGGTATTAACCGTATAATTATTATTTCCGTCAGTAACTGTTAACAATATTTCTTTTGCACTATACCCTGTGCTGGAAAATACTATGGTATGTTTCCCCGGTTTAATTGTGGCAGAGAAATGATAAATACCACTGTTATCGGTGGCTACGCCAGTACTGGTTCCCTTGATGAAAACCGATGCAGCTTCTATACCAGTCCCTCCTTTGCCAGTTACTTTGCCGCTGATGCGTACCTGAGCAAAAATACCTGTCGCCAGTAGATTCAAGAGCATCACCAGGTATGGCGTAACCCATCTGCCAGACAGATGCGAAAGTTTAATTTTCATATTGCAGTTGTTTAAGTTTACATAAAAGGATTCCCCGGAAAAGCGTAACTAGCCTATAATTTTCGTTTAAAAATAGTGCATAATAGCGCGAAAAATCAAAAAAATATGCAAATTAGCGCATGATAATTGCGTTTTTAAGCATTAATTCATACATATGAACCCTAATATTGCAAACCTTCACCATATAGCCGGCAAGGCGGAAAAACTCATCATCGGGCTGATGAGTGGTACGTCGGTAGATGGTCTTGATGTGGCCTTATGCAATTTTTCAGGCAGTGGCCTGGAAACCCGCATTTCATTACTGGCTTTTAAAACCATTCCTTATGACGACGGGTTTAAGCAGGAGATCAAATCGGTTTTTTCTAAACGTTCGGTTGACCTGGAAAAAGTGTGCTTATTGAACCCCTGGGTGGCACTGGAACACGCCAGGCTGGTAAAACAATGTTTACAGGAATGGAAGATCGAAGCCGGGCAGGTTGACCTGTTGGCAAGTCACGGGCAGACCATTTATCATGCCCCCAAACTGCTGCATCCCGAAGATCAATTTGGCAATGCCACATTACAGATAGGTGATGGCGATCACCTGGCAGTAGCAACAGGCATTATTACCATCAGTGATTTCCGACAAAAGCATATTGCGGCGGGCGGTGAGGGTGCGCCGCTGGCTGTATTCGGTGACTATCTCATTTTTAGCAGTGATACCGAAGACCGCATCATGCTCAATATAGGAGGCATTGCCAATTTCACTTATTTACCCGCCAGCCGAAATGCCGCTGAAGTATTCAGCACAGATGTAGGTACAGGCAATACCATGATGGATGTTTATGTGCAACAGCATTTTCCGGGTCTATATTATGATACGAATGCCACCATTGCACGGAAAGGTATTATTAACCAGGTATTATTGCATGAATTGAAACAGCATCCTTTTTTTGAAAGAGATTTTCCCAAGACCATCGGTCCCGAGTTGTTCAACCTTTTGTACCTCACCAATGCATTGAACCGCACAGGGCTTGCCCATCTTACGCATACTGATATCCTGGCAACCCTCAATCGTTTTTCAGCAGACATGATCGCAGACGCTTTACAACGAACCATGCGTAATAAACCTTATGTCGTTTATGTAAGCGGTGGCGGCATGCATAACCCTTTGTTGATGCAGCATTTACAGGAACAATTAACAGGTGTTGTTTTCAGAGATACCAATGAACTTCATATCCATCCCGATGCTAAGGAAGCCGTATTGTTTGCCGTGCTGGCCAATGAAGCTGTTTGTGGCGGAAAGGTACAAATGGGTGCACCTGAAAACGGAATACCACATGTAAGTATGGGGAAGATCAGTTTTCCATCTTAATTGCCCATTACTAAAACCTGGAAAGTTCCCGGTTTCATCTTAGGCCTCCCGGTTGCGCCGGGGATTTGTGGTTCGAAGTCTGCTGCAGGCAGGTAGAGCTTATGGGTGACTTCATCAATTGCTATTGTACGAGCGCTTTTTTTTGTAGGAATTGTGCCCGTAACAGTGTATTTATCTTTTGCATCTTCGTGTATGATTGTAACTGTTCCTTCTCCGTTTGATGTATATATGTTATGCAATTCCGGATCAAAGCAATTTCCGTCACAGCCCTCACCAATAGGAAGTTTGGCGACAATTTCCCCGCTTTCTGCATTCATTACCACCAGCAATTTGTTATCACTGCATGCAGCAAATAATCTCTTTGTTCTGGTATCGATGGCCAAACCGGTTGGCGCTTCGCCTGGTGATAAAGGCCAGTGTGCTTCTACCTTATAACCAATAGTATTGATGACTACCATCTCATTTTTGTCTTCCAAATTCACAAAAACTTTTCCTGCATCATCACTGACAGCTGTTTCTGGTCTTCCTCCAACCGGAACTGTAGCCACAACCTTGTCGGTAGCCGGGTCAATGAAGGTCAGGTCTCTGCTCTTGCCATTGCAGATCACTATTTTTTTGCTGTATTCATCATAGAATATGGCATCGGGGTTATCGCCTGTCTTCACAGTACCAATGACAGCAAAGTTTTGCAGGTTGAACACAGTAGCATTACCGGTCCGGCCGTTGCTTGTATATCCTTTATTTAAAGAAGGTACAAATGCAATCCCATGTACACCTGCTGTATTAGGAATATAGCCCAAAGAGTCTCCCGTATTCTTATCGAGAATATTCACCTGCATACCATGAGACACAAAAATCCTTGCAGAACCTGGCTGAACAGCGATATAATCCCAACCACCATTACTGGCAATATGATAAGTGGAAAGTACATGCAAATTCTTTCCTGACTGCCCATGCATTTCTTGTTGAAAGGCTGTCATAACCATCATTCCGATGACCATTGTTTTTCCGGGGAACTGCTTCATATTGATACCGGCATTTAGATGAAAGCTAAAGCTAAGGCCTCTTTGCTGAATTCTGGTCTATCCAACAGCCTGTTCACCGATTATTGAATGAGTATCACCGTTCCGGCAATAATGAGCAGAGCCCCGGCCAGCATTTTAAGGGTCAGTACCTCTTTCAAAAAAACGACCGACAAAATAATAGTGATTGCAACACTGAGCTTATCTACCGGCGCTACCTGCGAAACCTTACCCAATTGAAGTGCCTTGAAATAAAATACCCAGGATAAGCCGGTTGTGATACCTGAGATCCCCAGGAACAGCAGGTTTTGCCTGGATAAGGTTGCAATACCTTTTGTTTCATTCCTCGCAAATACAATACCCCATGCCACCAACAGGATCACAACCGTTCTGATGGCTGTGGCCAGGTTAGCATTCATATTACTGACGCCGATTTTTGCAAAAACAGCTGTCAGTGCAGCAAAGAGTGCCGACAATAGTGCATATATCCACCACATATGATTCGATTTGAACATTACTGAATCTGCTTCACGACTACAGGAAATTATCCGCCTCACGGTACGCTTTCACAAGCGCCAATTCACCCTCTTTTCCCGGCAATGCATTGCCATGTTCCATGCCCAATACACCTTTGTAACCTTTGTTGTATATATGTTTGAAGATATTGTGGTAATTCATCTCACCGGTGCCGGGCTCTTTCCTGCCCGGGTTATCACCAATCTGGAAATAACCAATCTCATCCCATACCTTATTGATATTGCTGATGATATTCCCCTCATTGCGTTGCATATGGTACATGTCGAACAGGATCTTACAGGCAGGGCTGTTGATTGCTTTACAAATAGCATAGGTCTGGTCGGTATGCCGCAGAAAAAGATCGGGTGTATCGCTCAACGGTTCCAATACCATCACCAGTCCGTGCGATTCTAATATTTCAGTTCCCTTCCGCAGTATCTCAATAACATTCGCAGCTTGTATACCTTCCGGTAAGCTACGATCGTAATTTCCCGGCACTACTGTCATCCATTTGGCATGACAACGTTTGGCCACTTCAACGGCATCTTTGCAGTATTGAACGAATTTATCGCGCCATTCTTTTTTTCCGCTGGTCATGGAAGTTTGCAGGGGCCAGTCATCGAAAGAGATGACAAATACACCCATGGTCATTCCGAGTTTTTCCAGGGCATCTCCAATTTTCTGCTGCATTTCGGGGGTACGCTTCATCATGCCATTGTCTTCAATTGCCCGGAAACCCAGTCCATGGGCAAACCTGATCTGTTCAATAAAATCATTACCGGCATGATTCCGGAACATACCATCGTGTATACCATAATTACAGTTGAAGGGCCTTTTATCGGGCTGTATGGCGGCGATTACAGTCTTTTCCTTGGCCAGTAAATCTTTGGTAGCAAATAAGGCACCACTGGCAAGCAGGCTTTGCTGCATGAATTTTCTTCGAAGCATCGGATTTGTATTTGTTGCTAAATTTACCGGAAACTTTATAATTATAAAATTCGGGTTACATTCTGCAAAAGCCCTATGCTTCAAAAATTTTCCTATACGCAGCCCAAAATGGGCTCTCCTTTTACCATCATTTTCTTTGCGCCTGACGAAAAGTTTGCCAATGAGCTGGCTGCCACTTGTTTCGAGCTTACTGATCGTTTCAATATGATTTTCAGTGACTATGATGCCGGCAGTGAACTAAGCAGATTATGCGCTGCTGCCGGCAATGGCTGGCAGGATGTTTCTCCTTCCATGATGGAATTATTCCTTAAAGCAGCAAAAGCCTGGCAGCAAAGCAAAGCCACTTATGATATTACCGCAGGTGCGCTTACCAAATGCTGGCGGCAGGCAAGAAAAGAAAAAAGACTGCCGGATGAACACCTGGTACAGGAAAAACTCTCTCTCACCGGGTTCGATAAGATACTGATCAATGCAACCACCCGGCAGATCAACCTGCCCCTTAAAGGAATGGAAATCGATTTTGGTGGTATTGCTAAAGGATATATTGCTCATCAAGTGCTGCAATTATTGTCCCGGTCGGGCATCAGTAATGCGTTGGTAGATGCAGGGGGCGATATGGTGATGAGCGGCCCCCCTCCCGGTAAACAAGGGTGGATCGTAGGTGTTACCATTCCCGAGCATACCTCCCTTCTCCTGCCCCGGAAACTCTCATTGAGCAATACTGCAATAGCTACATCGGGAGATGCTTATCAATACATTGTTCATAATGGGAAAAAATATTCGCATATTATTGATCCCAGGACCGGTTATGCAATTACAGAGCAGCGGAATGTAACTGTGGTTACAGCCGATGCTGTCCTGGCAGACTGGCTCGCCACCGCCTGCAGCATTTTACCCATTAACGAAGCAAGGGAATTAACAGAGCATCTCGGCGCTTGCTTCCTGATAACCGAATTGAAACAGGGCAAGATCATTGCCCATACGGCGGGCAGGTTTTCAGATCATTGGCACCATAGCTAACAATTGTTCGTGAAATAATTAATTATCTTGGACGGCCTTATGAAAATCATACGAACCAACTCGATCATGAGTTTAGGAAAAGACACATCCAAGCCAACAAAATTCCTGGTGTTGGGCTTTCTTTCTTACCTGCCGGCAAGTTCCCAAAACAATATTGTTGCTTTCAAACCATACGAACAGACTGTTCCCGGTTCTTCCCTGAAATTTAAATTGGTACCTATACCCAAAGGTGAATTCAGCCTGGGTAGTCCGGCTTCCGAAACAAAAAGAAATGCTGATGAGGGTCCGCAGCACAGGGTAGATATCTCTGCTTTCTGGATCGGCATATATGAAGTAACGCGTGATGAATTCGATGCCTTCCTCAAAGATGAAACCATCAGTCAGAATTCAGAAGTGGATGCAGTAACCAGACCCAGTCCGCAATACATCGATTTCAGCCTGGGCATGGGCAAGGAGGGTGGTTTTCCCGCCAACAGTATGTCGCAATACTGCGCACTGATGTATTGCAGGTGGCTTTACCAGAAAACCGGTATTTTCTACCGTCTTCCTTCTGAAGCTGAATGGGAATATGCCTGCCGTGCGGGCAGCAATACCGCATATTATTTCGGTAATGATGCAGGTAAAATAAAAGACCATGCCTGGTTCAGGGATAATAGTGAGGAGAAATTTCATAAAGTGGGACAAAAACTACCCAATGCCTGGGGCATTTATGACATGTTGGGTAATGTGATGGAGTGGACGCTGGATCACTATGATGGCACTTATTATCATCATATTGGCGACCAGAGCAGGGATCCGAAGCATGAGCCGAATGATGCCGTATATCCTAAGTCCCTGAGGGGTGGCGGTTATAGTTCTGAGGCCAGTGAATTACGCAGTGCTACCCGTTTCAAGTCAGACCCTTCCTGGAACAGGCGCGATCCGCAGATACCGAAGAGTAAATGGTGGCTGACCGATGCGGCTGCAGTGGGTTTTCGTATTGTGCGACCGTTGGAACAACCAACACCGAAACAGGCCGAAGTTTTCTTTAAAACTTATCTTTCACAATAATTTTCATTCCTCAAAAACATTTTCATATGAACAACGATGCTTACTTCCATTCGAGAAGAAAATTTGTAAAACAAACAGCCACGCTTGCCGGCGCCATGATGGCTGCACCATTGCTTTCCAATGCCAATTTCTTTTCCGGCTCTGATGATGCCATCAAAGTAGTATTGATCGGTTGCGGCGGACGCGGCACCGGGGCTGCCATGCAGGCCCTGATGAGCAAACAGAATGTTCAGCTGGTAGCCATGGCTGATGCATTTCGCGACAACCTAGATAAATGCCTGAGCAACCTGGTTAAGTCGGCAGAATCTTCCGAGAACAAAGCCATTAAAGACAGGATACTGGTACCGGAAGACCGGAAATTCACCGGATTCGACGCTTACCTCAAAGCCATTCCCCTGGCCGATGTGGTGATACTGGCAACACCGCCGGGCTTCAGGCCCATTCATTTTGAAGAAGCCATCAGGCAGAACAAGCATGTGTTCATGGAAAAACCGGTGGCCACCGATCCGGCTGGTGTACAAAAAGTACTGGCTGCAGCGGCTGTTGCGAAAGAAAAGAAATTGAATGTAGTGGTAGGCCTGCAAAGACACTACCAGAATTCTTACCGTGAACTTTTCAAACGAAAAGATGAAATAGGCGATATCATTTCTGCACAGGCCTGGTGGGATAATGATGGTGTATGGGTGAGACCCCGCAAACCGGGCCAGACCGAAATGGAATACCAGATGCGCAACTGGTACTATTTTGTTTGGCTTTGTGGCGACCATATTACCGAACAGCATATCCATAACCTTGATGTGATCAACTGGTTCAAAGGAAGCTATCCGGTGAAAGCACAGGGTATGGGAGGTCGCCAGGTGCGCAAAGGCAAAGACCACGGCGAGATCTTCGATCATCATTATGTTGAATTTGAATATGCCGACGGTTCCATACTGAACAGCCAATGCAGGCACATTCCGGGCACCATGAGCCGGGTAGACGAATTACTGGTAGGAACAAAAGGCAAGATCCGATGTGGCGCCGGCAGGATCACAGATACCAAGGGTAATACCATTTACCAGTTCGACAGGACCAAGGAAAACAATCCTTACCAAACCGAGCATGATGAACTATTTGCTGCCATTGCAAAAGGCGAATATAAATTTGCAGATGCAGAAAATGGAGCCAGGAGCAGCATGACTTCTATCCTGGGCAGGATGGCAACCTACAGCGGCCAGGTCATTGAATGGGATAAAGCTTTGAATTCCGGACTGAACCTTCAGCCCAAAGCATATGATTTTGCCGCAACAGCTCCTGTGCTGCCGAATGAAGATGGTTTTTATCCGGTTGCCGTTCCCGGCGTAACCAAATACAGTTAAATGTTAACGATTGCTATGAAAAAAATAGGTTTCCTCCTGGTATTGATGATTTGTATATTTCATTTTTCCCATGCCCAGGCAGTTCCCATTTTCAATGGGAAAGACATCAGCAACTGGACCATTCATGGAACTGAAAAATGGTATGTTGACCATGGTGAACTGGTATGCGAGAGCGGCCCTGATAAAAAATACGGATACCTGTCTACCAACAAAGCCTACAAAAACTTTACGTTCACGCTCGAGTTCAAACAGGAAGCCAATGGGAACAGCGGCGTTTTTTTCCGTTCCTCCATTGAAGGCACCAAGATCAGCGGGTGGCAAGCTGAAGTGGCGCCTCCTAATTTATATACAGGCGGCATTTATGAGTCATATGGACGTGGCTGGCTCATCAAACCCAAACCAGAAGACGAGCAATGGTTAAAAATGGGTGAATGGAATACCATGAAGCTTACTGTCATTGGAGACGAAGTAACCACCTGGCTCAATGGTCACCAGATGATCCATCTTAAAGATGAGAAAATTGGCAAGGGCGAAGGGTTCATTGCCCTACAGATCCATGATGGCGGCGGTATCAAGATCAGGTGGAGGAATTTAAAAATTCAGGAGTATTGATGAGGGGGATAATTTATGAGTTTACTGGTTTTTACACTGATATTGCTTGTCGGCGCTTTTTGCGCCGGTATGCTTGGTGCACTAACCGGACTGGGAGGCGGCGTGGTATTGATTCCCCTGATCACACTTGGTTTTGGATATGATATACGCTATGCCATTGGCACATCGCTTATTGCATCCATTGCCACTTCATCGGGCGCCGCCGCAGCTTATATCAAGGAGGGCATCACCAACATCCGCATAGGTATGTTTCTGGAGATTGCCACTACTTCCGGCGCCATTATTGGCGCTGCAGTAGCCATATTCATTCCTACACATTTCGTAGCCATTCTTTTTGGCGTGGTGCTGTTGTTCTCTGCGCTCATGACCCTTCGCAAACAGGAAGAACATCTTACCATCAATTCGCCTTTTGCTGCCAGGTTAAAAATGGGTGGTACCTACCCCTCATCACATGGTATAACCAGTTATGGTGTGCAGAATGTATTCGGCGGTTACCTGGTTATGACACTGGCAGGCATTCTTTCCGGTATTCTTGGCATTGGTTCAGGCGCCGTAAAAGTAGTGGCCATGGACATCATGATGCGGGTACCTTTCAAAGTATCTACCACTACCAGCAATTTCATGGTAGGTGTTACTACTGCAGCCGGCGCTGTGGTTTACTTGCAAAGAGGATATATTCAACCAGGCCTCGCCCTGCCTGTTATTATTGGCGTTTTATCAGGCGCTCTTACAGGGTCGAAGATACTGATGAAAGCGAGGGTAAAATGGTTGCGGATATTATTCAGCATAGTCATCGGTTTCATGGCACTGGAAATGATCTATAACGGCATAATGCATAAATTATGAACTGGTTCTTCTCTCAATACTGGCAACAGCGTGACGTGGAACAGATGATCGGCAAATGGCTTCGCATTGGTGTATTCATTTCGGCAATAGTGGCACTTTTAGGAGGTGTACTTTACCTGCAACAAGTTCATGAAATACCGGATTATAAAACTTTTCATGGCGCTGCTCAGCAGTTCAGGCATTTACCCGGCATTCTCCATGGTGCCGCTATACTGGATGGTGCTTCCATCATACAACTGGCTGTGGTGTTACTAATTGCAACCCCCATTTTAAGAATTGCATTTTCTGTGCTGGCATTTGCCATTGAAAAAGACAAGCTTTATGTGATCATTACCCTGATCGTATTATCCATCATTATTTTTGGTATGTACAGCGGTCTGGGAGGTTAATTTAACACCTCATTAATAAACACTTGGCAATGTTTTTGGTCTTCATGTATTCATCTATCACACTAAATCTGATGACCATGCAAAGCTTAGTGAAAGGTATCCAGCAATTGCTCAAAAGAAAACTCAACATCTACCCGGTTGCTCTTTCTGATAAAACCGAACTCCAGAAAGACCTGGACATGGCAGAGTGGGAAAAAGCTTACCTGTTGAATGCCGTTGAACAAAACTGGCACATCCATATCTCCGATAATGAAGCCGCTGATATCGTGAATATGGGTCAACTTATGGCCATCGTACGTAAACAATCCCTCCCCCATCTGAAAAAATGATTTGCCCGGATCATGGGATTATCTTTACCTTTATCCGTCAGTCAATATGACAATTGGTGGAGAGTCCCGTCAAGAAATATGGCCTCAGCGATGAAGTAGCTACCAGGCTGCAACCGTAGATCGCGTCGGGCAAATACAAGCCTGTATTAAAGCCGACATCCAGTTTCACACCAGCATTGCAGAAGCTGTCAGGATTGCCGGACAACCGCCCAAAAGCATACTGAAACCTTACGTACCATCGATACTAAACCCTTACGACCTGCGCACCTTCGAAAATTGAAGTCACAATTCTTTTGCATGAATCATTGTACTCATCGCAGCAAATCGGCTGCCTGTTATTTTATTGTCTTTTTCCTAAGCTGCACAACTGCAGCAGTTGCTCAACAACAATCCGCCTTATGGCTTTCTGATGCGATCAAAACCGGGCTCACCAATTACCAGGGTATACATGCCAGGCAACATTACCTGGAAGCATCAACAGCCCTGGTGCAACAGGTGAAGAACGACTATCTTCCCAATATCATTGCCGGTTTGCAACAAAATTATGGCACCATCAATGGTCAGTTTGGTCCGTTAGCACCCACTGTGACCGGTGTTTCATCAGCCGGCCCTTCTTCCGACAAACAAAGCTGGGCTGCTGCTTTCGGTGCCCTTTATCTGATCAATACCAACTGGGAAGCTTTCAGTTTCGGCAGAAAGCAATCCAGAATAGATGTTGCCAATGCGCAGGTTAAAAGAGATTCAGCTGATCTGCTGCAGGAACAATTCATACAGAGTGTGAAAATCAGTGCTGCCTATCTCAACCTGCTGATTGCTCAAAGACTGATCCGCAATGCCCAATCCAACCTCGACAGGGCCAATGCCATTAAAATAGTAGTGATGGCCAGAACCTTGTCCGGCTTGAATCCCGGCGTGGATTCTTCCATTGCCAACGCAGAAGTATCTCGTGCCTCACTCGCACTAATCGATGCTACGGGTTATGAACAACAATTACGCAACCAGTTGGCGCAGTTGCTTAATGCAAATCCGGCGCCCTTTGTATTGGATAGTTCCTTCCTCAAAAATACCCCTGCATCCTATCATACCGATTTCGATGTGCGACAAAATCCCCAGGCACTGTTTTATGCCAGCCGAATTGCGCAAAGTAACCTGTCGGAAACTGCCATCCGGAAAACCATCTTGCCGGGTATAAACCTCTTTGGCATTTTTCAAAGCAGAGGATCAGGGTTTGATTACAATTATGCACCGGCTTACCCCGACAGGTATTCCAAAAATTATTTTACCGGTATCAATCCTTCGCGCAGTAATTATATAGCCGGCCTGTCTGTATCCTGGAATATCATGAGTCCTGCCAGGACAAAAAATCAAGCTGCCGCGCAGCATTTCATTACCCAGGCCTATGAATCGGAATATGACCTGGTGAATACACAACTCAAAGACCAGCTGATCCTTTCCGACCAACGCATTGAAAATACCCTGCAGGCCTGTAAGGAGGTGCCCAGGCAATACAAAGCTGCATCAGATGCTTATCTGCAGAAAACCGTTTTATATAAGAATGGCCTGACCAATATTGTTGACCTCCAGCAAGCCCTTTATGCTGTGAATAAGGCTGAGACCGATATTGGTGTCGCATATATCAATGTATGGCAGGCATTGTTGTTGAAAGCAGCTGCTTCAGGTGATTTTGATTTGTTTTTAAAACAGGTGAAATAATAATAGTCAGTAGTATGAACATGATCCGTTTTGCATTGCGTAAACCCATCAGCATTATGGTGCTGGTGGCAGGATTGTTTTTTTTCGGTATCAAAGCAGTGAACAGCATCAAGATCGACATTTTCCCAAAACTCGATCTGCCGGTCATGTACATCGCCCATCCTTTCGGCGGCTATACTCCCGACCAAATGGAAGCGCTTTTTGGCAAACAGTATGTCAACATCCTCTCCTTTGTCAATGGTATCAAACTGATTGAAACCAAAAACATCCAGGGCCTTACGCTGATTAAGATTACTTTTTATCCAGGCACCAATATGGCACAGGCTTCCGCAGAGATGAGCGCTGCCACCAACCGTATACAAGCCATTTTTCCGCAGGGATCCCAACCTCCTTTTATCATCCGTTTCGACGCGTCTACTTTACCGGTAGGCCAATTGGTACTGCGTAGTAATGTGCGCACCAATAACGAATTGATGGACCTGGCCAATGTTTATGTGCGTGCATCTTTCACATCCATACCCGGACTGCTTTCTTCACCTCCTTTCGGCGGCAATGTCAGAACCATCGTTGTCAAAGTCGATCCCACGTTATTAAGATCGCACAATATGACGCCCGATCAGCTGGTGGAGGCGCTGAAGATAAATAACCAGACCACTCCTTCCGGTAATATCCGCATTGGTGATACCAATTACCTCTCACCAACCAATACACTGATCAAAACAGTAAAGGATTTCGAAAATATTCCTTTATTCAAAGGTGGTGTGCAGAGTCTCTACCTGCGCGATGTGGCCACAGTAGAAGACGGCGCTGATATAACAGTGGGCTACGCTTTGGTGAATGGCAAACGTTCAGTTTATCTCAGTATTGCCAAGAGTGGGGATGCTTCCACCTGGGAAGTGGTACAAAAACTGAAAGCATCCATTCCTAAAATACAATCACAGCTACCTGAAGATGTGAAATTATCTTATGAGTTTGACCAATCTACCTATGTGATCAATTCGGTGAAAAGCCTTATGAGTGAAGGTGCCATCGGCGCCCTGCTCACCGGTCTGATGGTGTTGTTGTTCCTTGGTGATAGCAGAGGTGCACTGATCGTCATCCTCACCATTCCCACATCCATCATATCCGGCGTATTATTCCTCAATCTTTTTGGGCAAACCATCAATATCATGACACTGAGCGGACTGGCGCTGGCCATTGGTATCCTGGTAGATGAGAGCACAGTGACCATCGAAAATATTCACCAGCACCTCGATATGGGCAAACCGAAAGCATTGGCTATATGGGATGCCTGTAAAGAAATCGCATTCCCCAAACTGTTGATCCTGTTCTGTATCCTGGCTGTATTTGCCCCTGCATTCACCATGAGCGGTATTCCCGGTTCATTATTTCTGCCACTGGCATTGGCCATCGGGTTTTCCATGATCGTTTCTTATCTTTTGGCACAGACATTCGTGCCCATCATGGCGAACTGGATCATGAAGGGACATAAATCCCGCAAAAACAAAACAGGCAGGCTTTCTGAAGATGAAACCCAATTCAAAACATCTGCACTGACAAAAGAATCAGAGAAAGATACCTGGGATCAGAAAAAAGTGCTCATTGAACAATGTGAAAGCGGACATAAACAATCATTAACCCGTTTTGAAAAATTCAGGAACCGTTTCATTCGTTTCAGTGAGCGGCTAATGCCTTACCGGAAACCTATTACCATTGCCTATATACTGGTTATTTCCGGCTTGGCCTGGTGGATGTTGTCTTCCATAGGAAGAGATGTATTACCCAAAGTAAACAGCGGGCAGTTCCAGGTACGTTTACGCGCACCGGAAGGAACCAGGGCTGAACGTACCGAAGAAAAGACCATCAAAGTCCTTAACATTATCAAATCCATTGTAGGTGATGAAAATGTAGCTGTCAGCTCAGCATTTGCCGGCTCGCATCCTTCGCAATTTTCTACCAGTCCCATTTACCTTTTTATGCCCGGTCCCCATGAAGCCGTAATACAGGTAAGTCTCAAAGAAGATTACAAAGTCAATCTGGATGAGCTGAAAGATAAAATCCGTGCACGAATGAGGCGGGAAGTACCTGATTTGCAATCTTCCTTCGAACCCATTGAATTAACTGAAAAGATACTGAGCCAGGGCTCTCCAACGCCCATTGAAGTAAGGGTTTCAGGCAGGAATAAGAGAACTAATGAAGCGTATGCAGAAAAAATCATCGGTCGTTTGAAAGAGATTGGTTATTTGCGTGATGTGCAATTGGGCCAGTCTATCAAATACCCCACTGTCAACGTAACGGTTGATCGCATAAGAGCTGCACAGCTGGGTGTTGATATGAATGATGTATCGCGTTCACTCATCACTTCCACTTCTTCTTCCAGGTTTACAGATAAGAATATCTGGGTGGATGAAAGAGCAGGATATAGCTATAATGTGCAGGTACAAATTCCCGAAAGCAAGATGGCCAGTACCAATGATCTGAAAGAAATAGCATTGCAAAAGAACGCTGTGCGTCCGGTATTAGGCGATGTGGCAACGGTGAATACCGGTACTACCTATGGCGAGAATGATAATCTCGGCGCTATGCCTGCATTATCGGTAACTGCGAATATTCACCAAACAGACCTGGGCACGGCTTCACGTGAAGTGAAGAAAGTAATTGCATCGCTGGGGGAACTGCCACGTGGACTAAACATAGAAACCATTGGTCTGAGTACTACGCTGGACGAAACACTGGGTAATCTGCAGTCGGGATTGATCGTTGCAATTATTGTGATCTTTCTGATGCTTGCCGCCAACTTCCAGTCTTTCAAAGTATCTTTTGTAGTGCTCGCAACCGTACCGGCTGTCTTATTGGGGTCTTTATCCTTACTGATGCTGACCGGCTCAACACTTAACCTGCAGTCCTATATGGGTATTATTATGTCAGTAGGCGTTTCCATATCCAATTCAGTATTACTCATCACCAATGCAGAACAGTTGCGTAAACACAATGGCGATGCGTTTTTATCGGCCAAAGAAGCTGCAGCGCTAAGGTTGCGCCCGATACTGATGACTGCCCTTGCCATGGTAGTCGGCATGATTCCCATGGCCAGCGGTCTGGGTGAAGCCGGTGACCAATCATCGCCGCTGGGCCGCGCCGTAATTGGCGGACTGATTGCTTCTACCTTTGCCGCCTTGTTCATACTACCGTTGATATTTGCATGGGCGCAGGAAAAAACAGGTACGCAATCCATATCATTAGATCCGGAAGACAAAGAAAGCAAACATTATATACGATCACTTTATGACAACCGTACAAAAAATGCATAACACATTCAGCAAACTATACCTCTCAGCCGCAGCGGGTTTTTCTTTCATTGCGTTGGCCGGTTGTGGTTCCGGTGAAGTCAATAAAAAAGAAAAGGAAGCCCATGTGCCGGCGCCAGCAGCTATTGAAGCTGTGCAGGTAAAGAAACAACAACTCACATCTTTACTCCAGATCCCCGGGGAGTTGATTGCTTTTCAGCAGGTAGATATTTATGCCAAGGTGAGCAGCTTCGTTAAAAAGGTCCATGCAGATGTAGGAACGCAGGTGAGTCAGGGTCAGTTATTGGCTACTATGGAAGCTCCCGAAATCGGCTCACAGTTATCCGGCGCCGAATCGAAACTCAACTCATTCGAAGCTATTTACCTCGCCAGCAAAGCTAATTATGAAAGATTGCTGGAAACAAGCAAAACACCCGGAACGATTTCCCCGAATGAGCTCGACCTGGCCCTCGCCAAACAAAAATCAGATTATGCACAACTCCAGGCCGCAAAAGCAGCTTATCATGAGGTTACAGACAATAAAAGATACCTGGAAATAAGAGCGCCATTCAGCGGTATTATTACTTCACGCAATGCGAATCCGGGCGCTTATGCAGGCCCTTCGGGCAAAGGATCTGAATTGTCCATGTTCACTGTACAGGAGCAGAAAAAACTACGCCTGGTAATAGCCGTTCCGGAAGCATACAGCAGCTATCTCCATAACAATAGCGAAGTGAAATTCTCCGTTAAGGCACTCCCCAGCCAGGTATTCACTGCAAAAGTGACTCGTCTCGCCGGTGCGCTTGATGCAAAGCTGCGTTCTCAAAGGATTGAAATGGATGTGGCAAATGCAGACAAGAAATTATTGCCAGGTATGGTTGCGGATGTGTCCCTTCCGCTGAATAGTAAAGACAGTAGCCTTACTGCCCCCAGGTCATCTGTACTCAACGCCAGCACCGGCACTTTTGTAATCAGGGTGAATGGAAACAAGGCTGAATGGGTGGTCGTGCAAAAAGGCAATGAAGCAAATGGTAATATTGAACTATTCGGAAAGATCAACGCTGGTGATACCATTATAAAAGCAGCTAATGAAGAGATCAGGGATCATGCTGATGTTCGTATAAAACTGAAGAACTAAGAAGAAATTTCTGATCTGATTTGTAGATTTAATAAATGTGTCAATCAAATCAGAAATAACCCACTCTATCTTCTGCTCGCAATCAAAAGGTTCAGGTCGGTATATTTCAGGTCGAACTTCTGGCTGATGTAAAAATCGGTGAGCGCTCCTTTGAACATGTAGATACCTTCACGGAGATTGAAATTGTGCCATACCATTTCTTCCAGTCCGCCTTCATCGCTCACTTCCAATATCAGCGGCATCAGCACATTGCTGATGGCCTGGCTGGCCGTACGCGCAAAACCGCTGGGAATATTGGGTACGCAATAATGAATTACATCGTGTTTGATGAAAGTGGGGTTTTCATAACTGGTAAGTTCACTGGTTTCAAAACAACCGCCCCGGTCAATCACCACATCAATGATGATACTGCCTTTGCGCATGGCTGCCACCATTGGTTCGGTAACCACTACAGGCGCACGGCCATACTCATTGCTCAATGCCCCAACAGCTACTTCACAGGTTTTCAGTTGTTTCGATAGAATACGTGGCTCCAGTACCGATGTCCATACACGCTGCCCCAGGTTATTCTGCAATTGTTTCAGCCGGTATACGTCGTTGTCGAATACTTTCACCGAAGCTCCCAATGCCAGTGCATTACGTGTGGCAAATTCACCCACAATACCAGCCCCTACTATCACTACTTTGGTGGGCGGTATACCACTGATCCCTCCCAGCAGTACGCCTTTCCCTTTATTGAAACTACTCAAATACTGGCCTGCTATCAGCATTACTGCACTGCCGGCAATTTCACTCATACTGCGTACAATGGGATAGGTTCCGCTATCGTCTTTAAAATTCTCGAAACTGAGAGCCGTGATGCGCTTTTCCATCATCTTCTCAATATGTTCTTTTTTAAGCGCAGAAAGGTGTATGGGAGAGATGATGGTCTGGTTCATCTGCAACAGGGGCATGTCTTCTTCTACGGGTGGCGCGCTTTTTACCAATATGGGGCATTTGAAAATATCGGCCCTGTCATAGACGATGCGCGCGCCCATTTCTGAATAATCCTTATCAGAATAATTACTGCCTTCCCCCGCTTTATGTTCTACAGCTACCTGGTTACCGTTGGCTACTAATACCCCTACCGCATCGGGTGTCAGGGCGATACGGTTTTCCTGGAAAGCGATCTCCTTAGGGATACCAATATTCAACTTGGCACCCTGTGGTTTTACATCGAGCACTTCTTCCAATGGTTCATAAGTGATGGAGGGACTGATAGCGGGTTTTGAAGTTGCCATAAAAACAACAGAGGCTGGGTTTAATGAGAATGGGTTAAAGTTAACTTTTTTAATGGAGAGTTTCAGGGCTTTCCTGGGTAGTATAGATACGCCGGGTAATTTCGTCAAGTACTTCTATTACAATATGCAGGGTATCATCGGGTAATAATCCGGCAGCTTTATCGGGCCATTCCACCAGGCAAAGGGCCTGGCTGTACAGCTGGTCCTCTATACCGGCCTGAATGGCTTCTTCTTCATTTTTAAGCCTGTACCAGTCCATATGGTAAATAGTGCCGGCAACCGGACTCTGGTATTCATTCACAATTGCGAAAGTAGGGCTGCCGATCGCATCCTTTACACCGAGTTCTTCGCACAAAGCATGAATGAAAGTGGTTTTACCAGAGCCCATACCCGCATGAAAAGCCCATACCCGTTTCTTCTTGCTTTCTTTCCACAATAACTGAGACACCTGCCTGATCTGTTCCAGACTAAAAATAGCATCCATGATGCAAAGATAGACCTGTACCCCATCTATGCAACATGGATGTAGAAATTGTTCTTTTATCGAAACCACTGCCACCCGCAGTTGTGATACCTTTGTGCAATATTCAATAAGATCATTATGGAAAAAGTGAACTGGAAGCTAGAAGGCATGAGTTGCACCAATTGCGCATTGACGGTAGACAAATACCTGCAGGAAAAAGGTATGCAACAGGTGAAAGTGAATTTTATGGGTGGCGATGTGAGTTTTGAAATCAATAATGGCGCGTCTAAAACAGAACTGGAGAAAGGTATTGAAGGTCTGGGTTACCATGTGCTGAATGGGGAAATATCAATGGCGAAAAAAAATAAAAGATTATTCAAAAATCATTTGCAGCGCTTTTATTTCTGCATCATATTTACGGCCCCACTCATGTTACATATGATACCGGGCGTACACATTGGTTTTTTGATGAACCCTTATTTACAATTGGCGCTTACCATTCCGGTGTTCATAGCCGGGATGGATTTTTTTGGCCGGAGCGCCCTTAAAAGCCTGGCAAAGGGAATTCCAAATATGAATGTGCTTATTGCATTGGGCTCCCTTGCTGCTTTCATCTATAGTTTATATGGTACACTTACCGGTCAGGCAGAACAATATATGTTTTATGAAACATCAGCAGCTATCATTACGTTGGTATTCCTGGGCAACTGGCTTGAAGATAAATCAGTAGAGACAACACAGTCAGCGCTCAGGAAATTAGCCGTAAGCCAGAAAGTGATGGCCAATATGATCACTTACGACGAACAGCACCAGGAGCATATTTTTCCAGTAGAAAGCACCAGTCTTAAAGTCGGCGACCTGGTACTCATCAAAAATGGCGAACACGTACCTATGGATGCAAAAGTATTATGGGGTGAAGCCAATGTAAATGAAGCCATTGTTACCGGAGAAAGCATTCCTGTTGAAAAAAAAATGAACGACAAACTGATCGGCGGAAGCATTGTTGAATCCGGCGCTCTCAAAGCTTACATAACAGCTGTGGGAGAAGATACTGTACTGGCAAATATTTTAAAACTGGTACGCGAAGCGCAAACTGAAAAGCCGCCTGTTCAACAACTCGCCGATAAAATCAGCGCCATTTTTGTTCCTGCTGTGCTGAGCATTGCCCTGCTTACATTCCTGCTCAATTATTTTGCGGGCCATCAAAATTTCAGCGATAGTCTGCTCAGGAGTATCGCCGTGCTGGTGATTGCCTGCCCCTGTGCTATGGGGCTCGCTACACCTGCAGCCATAGCAGTGGGGCTGGGCAGGGCGGCACGTAATGGTGTATTGTTCAAGAATGCAAAAAGCCTGGAAATATTCAAGAGCATCAAACAGGTGGTATTTGACAAAACTGGTACATTAACCACTGGTCAGTTCAGGATTGCAGCTTTCCATTCTTCCCTTGACCGGGAATATTTTAAGCGAGTTGTTTTTTCCCTGGAGAAATATTCCAGCCACCCTATTGCAAAAGCCATAACAAAAGAATGGAAAACAAAAGAAGACATTCGCTGGGCTAAAATTGAAGAAGTAAAAGGGTTAGGTATGTACGCAACAGATAAAGAAGGCAATGAATACCTGGCCGGATCATACAAAACCGCTACAGCAGTTACCAAAGATGACAAACACAATATTTACGTTCTTCGCAACAATGAATTGCTGGGTTGGGTTAACGTAACGGACGAGATCAGACCAGAAGCCGCTTCGATCATTACTGCTTTGAAAAACAAGGGGATCACTACTATTCTCCTTAGCGGCGACAAAAAAGAAAAATGCGAACAGGTCGCCGCTCAATTAGGTATTGACAAAGTGATTGCAGAACAAACACCCGAACAAAAGCTGGAGAAGATTGCGGCATTTAACCGGGAAGCACCAACTGCCATGGTAGGCGATGGCATCAACGATGCTCCCGCACTGGCTAAAGCTACCGTGGGCATTTCACTCAGTGATGCATCGCATGTGGCCATGCAAAGCGCGCAGGTAGTATTGATGAATCATGGATTGAAAAATCTGCCGCTTTCATTAGGATTGGGTAAGCATACCTATATCACCATCAAGGAAAATCTTTTCTGGGCTTTCGCTTACAATATCATTGCCATCCCGGTAGCTGCACTGGGTTTTCTCAATCCAACTTTCGGCGCATTGGTAATGGGACTAAGCGACGTTGTGCTGGCCGTTAATTCTGTAAGACTTAATTTTAAAAAGGTTGCGTGATCATGCAAACGCCGCTTTCTGTTCTGCAACATTACTGGCATTATGACGGTTTCCGTCCCATGCAGGAGGAGATCATACATTCAGTGCTGGATGGCAGTCCTACCCTGGCATTGCTACCCACCGGTGGCGGCAAGTCTGTTTGCTTCCAGGTACCGGGCATGCTCATAGATGGGCTCTGCATTGTGATCAGTCCGCTTATTGCGTTGATGCGCGACCAGGTAGATAACCTGCTGCAAAGAAATATCCCTGCTGTTGCCATACACAGCGGATTGGATCAGGCAGCCGTCAGGCGGGTTTTGCAGCATGCAGTACACGGCGATTATAAGTTTCTTTATTTGTCACCTGAAAGATTAGAATCGGCCCTTTTCAAAGAATATTTGCCTGCACTTGCTGTTGGATTGGTTGTGGTAGATGAAGCCCATTGCATTTCCCAGTGGGGTTATGATTTTCGACCTCCTTATTTACGCATTGCAAACTTGTTGGATGAATTGCCTGATGTACCGGTGATAGCCCTTACTGCTTCGGCAACGCCGTTGGTGCAAGATGATATCATCGACAAATTAAAATTCCGTCAGCCAAAAATTTTCAGGCAGTCTTTTGAACGGTCCAATTTATCGTATAGTTGCTTCCAGTCCGACAGCAAGTTCAATAAACTTATGGATGTGTTGCAGAAAGTGCCCGGGAGTAGTATTGTGTATGTGAACAGCCGCAGGCTTACCAAAGAACTCGCTTACTTGTTGCAATTACAGGGCATCAGCGCCGATCATTACCACGCCGGACTGCCGCAGGAGGAAAGAGGAAACAAACAGCAACTTTGGATCGAGGGCCGGTTAAGGGTGATGGTATGCACCAATGCTTTCGGTATGGGCATCGATAAATCTGATGTACGTTCTGTGATCCATTATACCATACCGGAATGCCTGGAAAATTATTACCAGGAAGCAGGAAGGGCCGGAAGAGACGGTGCAAAATCTTATGCTGTACTTTTATACCACCAGGAAGACAGGGAGCAACTGGAAGCCATGCCGGATAAGCGTTTCCCACCCATAGCCGTGATCAAAGAAATTTACCAGTCACTGGCAGATTATCTACAGATACCGGTAGGATTGGGAGAAGGGAACTATTATGATTTTGATTTCGCCACTTTCACGCGCAATTTCAATCTCGATCCGTTATTGGTGATGAATACGCTGAAAGTGCTGGAACTGGAGGGGCATCTCAGTTTCGAGGAAACCATTTTTCTGCCCACCCAGGTAGCGTTCACTACTTCCAGGGAATTACTTGAAGCATTTGAAAGTGCACATCCCGAACTGGACCCGCTCATTAAAGCTTTATTGCGCACCTATGAAGGTATTATCGACAACCGCGTATCGGTTTTCGAAAAACAGATTGCCCGCTTGTGCCGTTTGAGCATTGATGAAGTGCAGCGCCAATTATTGCAGTTAAAAGCTTATGGCATCATTGAATACCTGCCACAAAAAGAAACGCCGCAGATCCATTACCTGCTCAACCGCGCGCCCGCGCAATATCTCTACATAGACCAGGACACCTACCTGCTCCGCAAACAGCAATATACCGATCGCGTGGAGCAAATGTTGCAGTACACAGAATTGCCTGAAGCATGCCGAAGCCATTTCATCGCCCGTTATTTTGGAGATACGGCTGTAGGCGATTGCGGCATCTGCGACAACTGCCTGGACAGGAAAAAGAAACCAGTTACACCTGCAGAGTTTAAACAAATAGAGGCGGCCATCCGGGAACAACTACGAAACGATATAACCACTATTCCTCTTTTATTAAAGGCTTTGCGCCAATGGAACCAGGAAAAAGTCTGGACTGTTCTTGAATTCCTCCAGGATGAAAGGGTTATTGTCATAGACGAAGAGGGACAAATCGTGAATTCAAGATGATTTAATTTTTCGCAGCTAGTTAGGAGGGCAATTATCTTTTAAAAGTGTAAGGTTTTTTCAGGGCGAATCATCCAAAGTGGTTAGCTTCACTTGGATCATTACTTGCACCTCAGTTCAGACATTATCTCTGGGAGAATCGTAGGAACGATTTCCCCCGAAGCAATCTCTTCGTCAACTGGTCCACCGACTGCAGCCCATTTAATCACACCCAATTTGTTTATAACAACGCTGGTAGGGTAACGCCCTGTACCACTCAATCTATGACACTCATCCCTACTGAGGTTTACGACGCGATACTTGATGCCATATTTTTCTATCACAGCATTTGCCGTTTCTGTTGGGTCATAAGTAAATGATAAAAATAAAACATTTTTATTATTTTTCAAAGTATCGTATAGCTTGTTCAAGCCGTTCATTTCAGCCATACAAGGAGAGCAGGCAGCAAACCAGAAGTTTATAAAAACTATCTTATTTGAGAGATCCTCTTGCGCAAGTACAGATCCGTCTGGCAATTTCACTTTGAAGTACGGAAGTTTTTTACCAATTAATGCACTCCGCGCTTCTTCAAGACTAATGTATATTTTTGCTTCACCTTCTCCATTTTGCGCCGAAATGGTATTACATAAACTCAATTGAAAAATAAACGCATTAGTGTCCGGTAAAAATAGTTAGTAGTTCTTTGAAAGTCTTGGTATATATGTGTTTCATAGAAAAAAAACTCGGTGACGATTTGAAATATCTCATTTCATAACTTACTGTAAATCAGTTTGTTTATGAATCAGGGCAA
>JBHCAK010000003.1:0-180708 GCA_041798205.1 Sediminibacterium sp. | reverse complement strand
GAGAAGATCAGACGATATGTGAAATATCAGGAAGGAGAGGATCGTAAAGAGGATGGTACACAAGATCTATTGTTTTAATACCCCCGAAGGGGGTTGTATCTTATCAAAGGCCCCCACCTTTGGTGGGGGTAATTTATTTCTCTCGCCTTCTCTTAACTTTGCTCAGCATCAATTGGCAGACATTGTAAAGTGATATTCTTCAATAGCTGACAAAGAATGGAGCAATACGAAAAAATATATTTATACCAGAGAATAGTTCGGGCAAAACTATTCATTGACAACCATTTTGCTGATAATATTGACCTGGATAACATTTCAGACCAGGCACATTTTTCAAAGTTTCATTTTATCCGGCTGTTTAAATCCATCTATGGGAAAACGCCGAACCATTATCTGATAAAAGTCAGGATAGATAAAGCCAAAAGCCTACTGGGGAATGGCCATTCGGTATTAGAAACAAGCATCATGGTAGGTTTCGACAGCCCCACTTCCTTTACAGGTATGTTCAAGAAAGTCACCGGACAAACGCCATCATTCTTTCAAAGAGAGCAGGATATTAAAAGAAACGCCATACGGTCAAATCCTTTACTGTTTGTTCCGAATTGTTTTGCAGAAACCATTGGCTGGACAAAATAGCAATTTTGAAGAGGTGAACAACAAATACAATTTTCATCTTTGTAAAAAGCATTGAACAATGATTACAAAAATTTCGCACACCTGCGTTTATGTCCTCAACCAGGATAGTGCATACGATTTTTATGTGAACAAATTGGGATTTAAGGTACACACAGATGCACCCATGGGTGAAGGTGCAAGATGGCTGACAGTGACCCCTCCGGAACAGCAGGAATTGGAGATCACCCTTTTTCTTGTTGCAGAAGGAGGCATGTTTGACAAAGAAACCGTACAAACAATGACAACTTTGATCAAGAAAGGTACTTTCGGAGCTGCGGTATTTACTTGCAAAGACCTGTTGGCTACTTATGAAGAATTGAAATTGAAAGGTGTGGTCTTCAAGAAACCGCCAACAAAAGAATTTTACGGATATGAAGCATTGTTCATCGATGATTCAGGAAACTGGTTTTCATTGGCACAACTGAATGCTTAAGATATGAAAAATTCACACATTGGTTTTTCGGAGTAATGACAAAAGAACAGTTGGGCCAATTCATTTACAAACACAGTGATCATCATTTAAAACAATTCGGAGCATAGAAAAACCAGTATATTCGGGAAATCGATGGACCATGCTCCACAACAGAAGATCGTTTATAAGCAGCTCCGCTATTACGGCTACATCATTGTTTTTGTCTTCATCGGATGCTTTTGCCATGCCGGTAACGCAGCCTGCTGCTACCGGATTCAGCCTGAATATAATGGCGCCTTACTGGGGTTTTGACGGCACCGTACATGCATTTTGTGAAAAAGCCAAAACCAGCGGTTACGATGGTATTGAAATATTATGGCCTGCGGATGCAAATGTTCAGCAACAACTTTTTGCAGCTTTAAAGTCATTTCAACTTGCGGTGGGCTTTTTATGCAGGGGTGACGGGCCAGAACTGGCGACGCACCTGGATGCCTATCAAAAAATACTGACAGCCGCCGTCAATAATGGATTTCAAAAGCCATTGTATATCAATGCTCATTCCGGGAAAGATTATTTCAGCAATGAGGATAACCTGAAATTTATTGATGCCGCATCGGAGATAGAGAAAACCTATCAGATACCCGTGTACCATGAAACACATCGTGGGCGCATGCTGTATGCGGCGCCTGCAGCTTTACCCTTTTTCAGGGCCAGGAAAGATTTTCGCATAACCCTTGATATCTCTCATTGGTGTTGTGTGAGCGAAAGTTTGCTGGAAGACCAGCAGGAAACAGTAAACATGGCATTAAACCGTACGGCTCACATACACTCAAGAATAGGGCATCCGGAAGGACCGCAGGTGGGAGATCCGCGGGCGCCTGAATGGAAAGCAGCCTTAGATGCTCATTTTGCCTGGTGGGACAGGGTAGTGGCACAAAAAAAAGAAAAAGGAGAACCGCTTACCATGCTTACAGAATTCGGTCCGCCTTCTTATATGCCTACCATTCCGTTTACCAACCAGCCGGTTGCCAATCAATGGGAAATTAATGTGCATATGATGCATTTGTGGAGAAAGCGATACCTGTAACTTTGGTTTGATCAATATAAATATAACGATTGCTGTATGAATATTTTTGAGATCCTTTATAATGAAGTGATTGGCTTCCTGGGTATAGGAGGCATTATTCAAATGTTCAAAAAAGGAGATTTCTCTTCTCTTTCAACATTCGATGGAATTGCGAACTTCATTTATCCGCTAATTCCGCTTTTGCTGATCATAGAAATCATCAGGGCCATTGTGTACAAGCGCTTTAGGATAGAAGACTACAAAGTTCCATTCCTTGTGTTTGTATTGAACCGGTTTTTGTCGCGCTTTATTTCCATTGCAGCTGTCAGTTATTGCATCGGCCTTTTTGGGAAATGGGCCATAGTAAAAACATCTTTGACCTGGTACTGGCTCTTGTATGGCTACATTGTATGGGAGTTTGCGCACTTTATCTATCATTTCCTGGCGCATAAGGTACGGTTGTTGTGGTGCCTGCATTCAACTCATCATGCACCGCAGCAGATGAATCTTTTTGTAAACTTCGCGCATTTCTTTTTAGAAGCACCTTATGCAGATGTGATACGCACTTCTATCTGTATTATTATGGGTGTAAACCCCTCCCTATTGTTTTTGATTATGTTCATAGATGGTTTTTGGGGTTCATTCATTCATGTTGGGGAGAATATCATGAAAGATGCCAGGTTGGGGGTATTCAACAAAATATTATTAACGCCTTCACATCACCGCGTACACCATGCGCGGAACCCGTTATACATGGACACCAATTTCTGCAACCTGCTGAATATCTGGGACAGGTTTTTTAAAACCTACCAGGAGGAACAGCATGATATCAAGACAGAATATGGAATTACCCGCGAGATGAATCCCAACAGTTTGTGGGATGCCTATTTCGGCGAAATTGTTTGCCTGTGGAAGGATGTGGTAAAAGCGCCAGGTATTAAAAATAAGCTGCTGTATATTGTAATGCCGCCTGGATGGAGCCATACCGGCGCGCATAAAACTGCCAAACTAACCAGGGACGCGTATATGCACAGCCAACAGGCACCAGTAAAGCAGCCAGCGAAAGAAGGGTAAAGTTTAACCTGCTGTTTCAGAAAGCTTGTAAAGTATGAAAGTGTTAATTTTACAGGCTAAAAAGAAAAGATGAGAATTGCGATCAATGGAATGGGAAGAATTGGCCGTTTGCTTTTCCGCAGACTGGTTGATATGCCTGGAATTGAACTGGTGGCGGTAAATGATGTCATGGAGTTGCAACAACTTGCTTACCTGCTCAAATACGATTCTGTATATGGCCCTGCTGCGTTTGATATACAGGTGAAAGACAATGATCTTGTTGCAGCCGGTAAAACGATTCGTTTTTTAAGAGAACCGGCTCCGGTAAAACTACCCTGGAAAGAACTCAAGACTGATCTTGTACTTGAGTGTACCGGTAAATTCCTTACAAAAGACCTTGCTTCGCTTCACCTGGAAGCGGGCGCAGGGAAAGTGATCTTATCCACTACCGGCGCAGATGATATCCCGCTCAGTATTTTCGGATTTAACCAGCACCAGCTCAATGGCAACTCTATTGTTATTTCTCCCGGCGGCTGCATGACCAACTGTTCCACGCACCTCATTTACCTTATGCAGTCCATCGGTATCGAATCCGTTCACATCAATGTATTGCATTCCTATACTTCGAGGCAGGAGTTAGTGGATGGACCGCATAAGGACCTGCGTCGCGGAAGAGCGGCGGCTGAATCCATTATTCCTGTACCGGTAGACCTGGGCCAGTCACTCGAAAGGCTCTTCACCCCGCTTAAAGGACGTATTTATACCATTACTACCCGTGTGCCTGTTGCCAACGGTGCATTGGCGAATTTTGTTTTCCAGATGAAAGAAACGATTACAGCCGCACAGGTGAATAGCTTGTTCAGACAGGCAGCACAACTGGAATACAGGAACATCATCCAGTATACCGAAGAGCCGCTGGTATCGCTCGACATCAAAGGTAACAGCCATTCTGCCATCATTGATGGAACGCTGACTGCCGCAACCGGCCGCACGGTGAACCTGATGGCTTTTTTCGACAATGAATATGGCTACACTTCACGCGTTATAGACTGGGTGCATTTTGTCAGTGCGGGTAAAGCATAGCCGTACACAAACAATTGGTCCGTTTTTTACGCTCCAGGATATCGTAATGCTGGCAACCCTGGCAGCTGTTCCAAAAACCTGTGTCTTTGGTGATCTCAGAATATGGAACCGGAATATAACCAAGTTGTGTGTTGATCTTCATAACAGCTGCACTGGTAGTCAATCCAAAAAGAGTGGCGTTGGGATAACGTAACCTGGCTAGCTCAAATATTTTTTGTTTGATGGCAGCGGCAATACCGGTACTCCTGTATTTCGGGGCAGTTACCAGCGCGCAACTGGAAACAAAGCGGCCTTCATCCCATTCCTGTATATAACAGAAACCTGCCCATTCACCCGAAGGGCTCAGGGCAATAACGGCCAGCCCTTCTTCTATCTTTCTGATGAGCAGTGAAGCACTTCTTCGGCAAATACCTGTTGCCGGATCCTGGGCAGCATGGTCTATTTCAGTAACAATGGTTTGAACAAAACGTATATCGCTTTCTACAGCGATGCGAATGGTGAAATTCCCGCACATAACATACTTTTAATGTGATGCAATTGGACAACAGAAAAAGTCAATTGAAATGTTCACTGACAGGGGGCGGGCATTGTCATATGCAGGCGCCTGTCAGTACCTGGGAGCGGGTGCCGGGAATACAGCAGTAACAGGGCAGGGAATGCCTGGTGTAATAAGAGAAATGATATGACTGTTACTGTTCAAAATCCTGATTTGACGGGATGAAGATAGCAGATAATTCAATACCAGCATGCAAAAAGCATGTTTTTTTTCTGCCAGGGGTAGCGGCAGGCATCGGTCATTCATCTTGTAACAACTCCCTGATGAATTGGAGTAATACCAGGGCATGTGTATGGGCAGTGTCTTGTGCAGCGTATAGCAGGGTAACCTTTTTGTATTGCGTCAGTTCATGCACCAGGGAAGATGCCAGTTTTGACTGGTCTAGTTCTTTCAGGTATTCGCGGCTGAATTGTTTCCAGCGTTCAGGGTCATGACCGAACCATTTTCTCAGGGAAGGAGATGGGGCTAGGTCTTTGATCCAGGCGTCTACATGGGCATCTTCTTTTGTCAGGCCGCGCGGCCAAAGCCTGTCAACCAGCACACGATACCCGTCTTTTTTAGAGGCTTTCTCGTATACCCTTTTGATGATGAACTGAGTAGCTGCCATTATAAAAGGTTTTTGATGCCTTTGTCGCGATAATGCGCCATTTTTATCTCGAACAATTCGGCCATCTTGCCTGCTCTCCATTTGGCTGCCTCAGCTTTCTCTCCCTGGAAAAGTTCATCAATGGTAGCCACAAAAAGCTGCATCCATTTTTCGAAATGCACATGTGAAATGGGGAGGCCGGCATGAGGCGGAAAGGGGCTGCCGAAATATTTCCGCTCATCCAGCAAAACAGTTTGCCAGAAATACACCATTTTTTGCAGGTGTGCAGGCCAGTTATTGCCAATTCTTTCATTGAATACAGGAGCCAGCAAAGCATCTTCCCTCACTTTAGCATAAAAGTTGTGTACCAGGGAGGTAATGTCTGCTTCATTCAATATGTCGTGTAGGGTGTCCATACTAAAATCAACGGTTTTTGAGGTAAGTGAATCTTTTCATTAATTGCTCATTGAATTCCCCCAGCCTGGTTGATTTGAGTGTTTCATGAATTTCTTTTCTGATCTTTTTGAATTCATCATGCAGGGGGCAGGGATACTGTTCTGAGCACTGCTGAAGGCCGAGCGCACAGCCTGTGAAAATAGAGCTGCCATCAATCGCCTGCACAACATCGGCAAGTGTGCATTTGCTCGTTTTTTTATCCAGGTAGAATCCGCCGGATGGACCTTTGAGTGAAGAGACCAACCCTTTTCTGCCCAGTTCCTGGAGAATTTTTGCAATAAAATATTCAGGTGCATCGATGCCTTTGGCAATTTCTTTTACACCCAGCTTATTGTCTGCTTCGGTATGCCTGGCAATGAAAAGCAGGGCCCTGATGGCATAAGTGCAGGTTTTTGAGAACATGGCTTTGTTTTACAAATGCAAAGGTATGCAATTGCACTATATAAAATACTTTTTTGTCCTTTATTGAAGGTGCTCTCATATGACAGAAAGAGATTATCTTGGCAGCAGTTATTAGCCCATTTACAAGAGCAATGATGTATACCAGGCATATGCGTGTTTTTTTGTTACTGGTCAGTTGTTGGTTGATGCAACAGGCCAGTGCCGCTGATGATACCATTCGCCTTCAATTGAAATGGTGGCACCAGTTCCAGTTTGCAGGATATTATGCCGCCCAGGTGAAGGGATTTTACAGTGCAGAGGGACTGAAAGTGAAACTGGTTCCCGGAGATATTGAGCACGATCCGATAAGGGAAGTACTGTCAGGCCGCGCTCAGTTTGGTATTTCAGGTTCGGACCTCTTGCTCAGTTATGCAAAGGGACAGCCAGTGATTGCCCTTGGTGCACTCTTTCAGCATTCTCCGTATATACTCATATCGCTGGCCAGCAAAGGCATTCGGGTACCTTCCGATTTGGTTGGTAAATCACTAATGGCTTCTGAAACGCAGGGGTGGATAGAATTACAGGCTGTTTTTCTCAAAGAGGGTATTCCGATCGACTCACTTCATGTGGTAAGGCATAGCTGGAAGAATGAAGACCTGATCAGTGGGAAAGTAGATGCCATTACCGGCTATTACTCTGTTGAACTGAACCAGTTGCGTAAACAAGGGGTGGAGCCTGCTTATATACAGCCCGTTAATTATGGGATTGATTTTTATGGTGACCTGCTTTTTTCCCTCCAATCCATGACAGGCAATAACCCGGAAAAAACCAAGCGCTTTATAAGGGCAAGCTTCAAAGGGTGGGAGTATGCGATGGAGCATCCCGGTGAAATAGCAGATTATATCCTAACGCTCCCAGGTGTGAAGGATAGGGGAGTTACAAAGGCAGATCTCCTGACAGAAGCGGAGGCCATGCAGAAACTGATTGAGCCGGACCTGATTGAACTGGGGCATATGAATGAAGGTAGGTGGAACCATATCCTGGACATTTACAAATCCCTGCACCTGGTATCTCCCCGCACCCAGATCGATGGTTTTTTATACGATGAACATAAGGACTTTTCATCGAAATTCATACGCGCTGCAGTTGTGATTTCAGTTGCTGTGCTGGTAGTATTGCTGATCATCATTCTTTACAGCATTTCATTGCGTGCATCTGTAAGCAAGCGGACCATGCAGCTGGAGAAAGAAATTGAGCAACGAAAACTGACGCAGGAACAATTGCGTGTCAGTGAAGAAAGGCTGGAAATGGCAACCGACGCAGCTGAGATTGGTATTTGGGATTGGGATATTGTGCGCAATACCCTTTATCTGAACGATATGTGGAAGATCATGCTTGGCTATGAGCCTTCTGAACTGAAGAATGAAATGGAAACATTCAACCGGTTGCTTCATCCGGATGAGAATGAGAAGGTATGGAAGCAGGTAGAGGATCATTTAGCCGGATTGAGCAGTTACCAGGCCATGATGCGGATGAAAACCAAGGACAACAAATGGAAATGGATTTTATCCATCAGTAAAACCACGCTCCGGAATGAAAAAGGGGAGGCAATACGGGTATCTGGCGTTTATATAGACATGGATGATATCAAAGAAAAAGAACTGGAACTGAAAGAACTTACCGAAGAGCTGATGATCAGCAACAAGGAACTGCAACAATTTGCTTATATCACTTCTCATAACCTGCGGGCGCCCGTTGCCAACCTTCGGAGCCTGACCTGGTTATTTGATAAAGAGGGTATTTCCGAAAAAAATAAATCATTATTCGAGAAGATCACCCTTAGTATTGATAAGCTGAGCATAACGCTCGATGATCTGAACGAGATTCTCAGTTCGCGTGTGCATAAAACAGAAGGGAATGAAAAAGTTTTATTTGCAAAGGAACTGACAGATGTGATGCAATCCATTTCAGAAGAGATCAGGGAAATGGATGCAGGTATCTCTTATGATTTTTCAAAGGCCGGTGATATCTGTTACCCCAGGAAAGTGATCCACAGTGTGTTACTCAATATGCTGACCAATGCCATCAAATACCGGAAAGAAAAAGAAAAACCATTGATCCATATCAGTACCGAAGAAGATAAGGATTTTGTAATCCTTACAATACGCGATAACGGCAAAGGGATTGACATGAATAAATATGGGAATAAAATATTCGGATTGTACCAGCGTTTTCATGAAAATACTGAGGGAAAAGGATTGGGGCTGTATATTGTAAAAAGTCAGGTGGAAGCGTTGGGTGGCAAGATAGCTGTAGAAAGCATGGTAAACAAGGGTACGGAATTTCAGGTATTCCTGAAAAAAATGTCAATGCCTTATGATACTTGATAACCATCATATTCTTTTAGTGGACGATGATGACGTGACTAATTTTCTGAGCCGGGAAATGTTTCGTCTCAGTTATCCCGATATGGTCATCAATACAACCCTGAACGGGAGGGAGGCCATAGACTTTTTACTTCAGGCGCTGAGTGAGGCTGGCGGTCTTCCGCAGATCATCTTGCTGGATATCAATATGCCTGTCATGGATGGCTGGGATTTCCTGGACAAGTTTAATGACCTGGTAAAGCAATACCCGGTTTTAGACAGGATCCGGGTGTTCGTTTTCACTTCTTCAGTCTACCAGGAAGATCTCAAAAAAGCCATGACATACCCGCTGGTAAAAAAAGCATTTTCCAAGCCACTGAACGACCAGCAAATCAGGGAGATGGTCAATTATTGCAGTTAAATTGTAAAAAACACTGTTAAAAAAAATCGAAAATTCGGTGTTTTCACCATCAAAAAATGGTGTTTACTGCAGTGTTTTTACCCCTGTTTCTGGTTAGTTTTGGTGTAAGAGTTCATAAAGCTTTTCCCTGGGTTCCAATTTCCTTATAGTATATACGAATCCTATATTCTATTGCAAAAACCACGGAATAGGGGCGATTTCTCTCCGCCCCTATTTTTTTTACGGGTATAGACGGTTTGTATAAAACTTGTCAGGATTTTGGTGTTGCAGGTTGCTGTTCGGTCAGCCATCTGCTTTTTTTGTTTACCTGAAAACTGGTATGAATGGCGGCTATCGTTAGGCAGAAGTTATTAACTTTACGTCCTCCAAAGTACCCAAATTAAACAAGGAACACTAAATGAGAATATTGATCGCAGACGATCATACATTGATCAGAGAGGGACTAAGGAAGATATTGGAAGAATCGCTCTCATTTGCAGAAGTGCATGATGTGGCAGATTCGGCCGACCTCTTCAAGAAGGCGATTGGAGAACAATGGGATATCATTATTTCGGACATTAGCATGCCCGGCTATTCCGGAATAGAAATACTTAAACAGATCAAGGAACATGCCCCCCAAACCCCGGTGCTGATGTTGAGCATGCACCAGCCTGAGCAATATGCGGTGAGGGCCATCAAGGCAGGTGCTTCGGGTTATCTTACCAAAGAAAGCGCCCCTTATGAATTGGTGAAAGCAATCCAACAGATACTCAATGGAAGAAAATACATTACCAGTGAAGTAGCTGAAGTACTGGCAGGCTCATTGGAAGAAAAAAGCGATAAAGCCCCACATGAACAGTTGTCAGACCGGGAATATGAGGTTTTTAAAATGCTGGTAATGGGAAAAAGCATTTCAGAAATCGGTGATATTCTCTCCCTCAATGTCAATACAATCAGTACCTACCGCGCAAGGATCATGGATAAAATGAAAATGCAAAGCAATGCCGACCTGGTCCGATATGCCATCCAGAATAACATTGTATAATAAAAACACTACTTTCTGTAGTATAAATACTACAAAATCTATGCATCTTTCGCTATTCCTGGTCCGGCAACCGGGTTGTTTCTTTGCTGTGTACTATCCAATATTCTACGTAAAGATCCTTTAAAAGCCCGTTAGCCGGACGCCTTTGGTTAGGTTAACGTCCACTTACCTGATTCTCCTAGAGAAACCTGTAGTTAACCGCTACGCAAGCTTTGTAAGGCCTGTACTTTACAAAGCTTTTTTTGTCTTAAACCAGTGGTGTCTCCTCCCCCCGGCATCCATTTTAAAGCTATGATTGTCAATACTTTAAACCTATTGATGGTTGATGACTCTGATTTTATCAGGGAAAGACTGCTGTTATTGCTGGCAGAGCTCAAATCAATCGGAGGAACTAAAACAGCCAAAAGCGCCGAAGAGGGCATGCAACTCCTTCATGAAGGTTATAAGCCTGATATTATTTTGTTAGATATCAATCTTCCGGGTAAAAATGGCCTTCAAATGCTGAAAGATATCAGGAAAATGGAGGATTTTTCCCCGATAGTCATCATTCTCACCAATAATACGGTCTCTGGGTACAAGGCAGAGTGCCTTCGTCATGGGGCCAATTATTTCCTGGATAAGGCGAGGGATTTCCAGCAGATACCTTCCATCATAGAAACTACCCGTCAAAAACTATATCCCAAGCAGGTGCTTTAATTTCTGGTAACCCGATTTGCTTACGGGAAGCCTCATCCCCACACTCAGGATGGCCAGGTGCCCGTCTTTTTCATAAGGATCGATACGGCTGATCAGCTGCACATTGACCAGATAAGACCGGTGTATGCGCACAAACTGCTGTGGGTCGAGCTGCTGTTCAAAATGTTGCATGGTACGGTTTTTCAGGAAAACGCCTTCCACAGTATGGATCTTCACATAATCATCAGCCGCTTCCAGGTAATGAATGCCGGCTGTCGGAATGATTTTGATCTTGCCATTGTCTTTCAATACCACCCTGTTGGAACGGGAAGGCTGGTTGCCGATGGATTCAAGTAGTTGTTCGGTTTGTAATGCCATTTCCTGTTTACCCAGTTGTCTCCATTTCTGAATGGCTTTATCGAACCTTTCTTTGCTGAATGGCTTCAGCAGGTAATCAATGGCATGTGCTTCAAAAGCTTTGATGGCATATTCTTCAAAAGCTGTAGTGAAAATAACTGCAGGGGACTGCTCAACAAGTTCCAGCATTTCAAAACCATTGATCTTGGGCATCTGAATGTCGAGAAATACCAGGTCGGGCTGGTGCTGTTGTATGGCTTTGACACCTTCAAAGCCATCGTTGCATTCCTGTGCTACCTCTATATCGGGATAGTTTTGCAGGTATTCTTTTATCATATTCCTGGCCAGGAACTCGTCGTCAATGATGATTGCCTTCATAAATATTTTGTGGGATGATAAGTGTAGTGGAAAATACTGATGCACGTGCATTTGTGAGTAACAGGTCGTTCCTGGCGAAAAGCAGGAACAGGCGGCGATGGATGGAAGCCAATCCAAACCCTGTGCCCTGTGTGCTGACGGCTGTGGTTTCATCGAAAGGATTGGTGACAGTTAATACCAACATGCCATTTTCCTGGCGGGCATCAATGGTGATCAATACTGCATCGATGGTATCATATAAACCGAACTTGATGGCATTCTCTACAATCGGCTGTAGCAGCAGCGAGGGTATGAGCAGCTTGCCGGCTTCTTCCTGGATGCTGATGTCTGTTTGAAGGCGGTGGCCAAACCGCACTTTCTCTATATCAAGATACAATTGCAGGTGGTGTAATTCATCTTCCATCGTAACCAACTGATGTTCTTCTTTTTTGAGGGTTCCTCTCAGGAAGTCTGACAACTGCTGTATCATATGCCTGGCTTTTTCCGGCTGGCTGCCGGCCAGGGCACTGATGGAATTGAGGCTGTTGAAAAGAAAATGTGGTTGCAATTGCTGGCGAAGCTTGAGCAATTCGGCGTCTTTCGCAATCTTTTCCGCCTCTTCTTTTCGCCGGTCGTTCTCCTGCTGCTCCTGTAAAGTGTACCATAACATGCTGATCATGGCCAGGCATGCGGTCATCAGGAATGACAGGATATAACGTATGTACACCGAATGATCAAGGAATGCCTGGTACGCAGGGTTGTTCCTGAATATCAGTTTCAGTATCCATTTACTCAATAAAAGCCAGATGGCGCTCAATACCAGGCTGATCACCAACAGGTACCAGTAACGCTCTTCCCTTGGCAGGTAAAAACGCATATTGTTCACAATAAGCACACAGCAACTGGCCAGTAAAAGGTTAGAGCAAACCGCTTCTGTAATGGCAATATCAAAACTGAACCCTGCACTTCTTACCATTGCTGTTTGCACCAGTATCCATATCAGCCACCAGCTGAGGAATTTGATGTAGAATCGTTTGCCTGTTGTAATTGATCTTAACATAGCCGGTTAAACCGTTTCCAGGAATTTTTCTGTACACTGCTCCAGCAAATATCCTGCTTTTGCATTAACGGCGTGTTGGTATCCGTTCCCATCGTCTTCTTCACGGATACGGGAATATACTTCAGCGCCATCGGTGAGTTTTTCCAGCTTGTGCAGCTCGGTTACATTGATGAATTTCCATTGCACCAAGTGATCTGCATGGTTCAGAAAGCTGTCCTGCTCTTTCTGACCTATTAATTGTGCCTTATTGAATGCATGCAGTTCATCTTCTGCATGAACCAGTCTCAATTGTTCATCAAACTGTGCCTGGTGATTGCCAGGGCCGCAAATAATGCGATATACCAGTTTAGCAAGGTACCATTCCATAACGGATCGGTTTACAGGGTGAAGAGTTGGATTGACTTAATAACTTTTGATCTCGATTCCGCCAAAAATGCTGGTGCCACGGATAATAATCACTTTGGAGGGATCGAAGTTGCCTGGCTGCATGGGTCGCTTATCGTCGATGCCGCCAAAGATGGCAATCGATTCAGACCTGATTTCCCAATGCGGCGGTACGATCAGTTTGACGCCGCCAAAAACCAGGGTTACATCAACCACAATGGTGCCAGTAATATCGGCCTGACTAAGGTTTATTTCAGATCCGCCCATGAAACAAATGATCTCTCCGCCTTTAAAATCTTTTGAAGTGACTACCTTCTTCACACCTCCGAAAACGGATACACTGTCGATCCGGCTATCGGCATGCAGATCTGTTTCAATGAATTCATTCTGCTCAAACCTCTGGCGCCAGCGGTTACAATGATGAGACTTATGCCTGGGCCGGAGCATGAAAACAAGCCCAAGGCCAATGATCATGATAGGCCAGAAATAGGGACGCAGGTCCATTTCGTTAAAAGCCTCACCTGCTAAAAAGACGGCGCCGATGGCAGTAATGATGATCCAGGAGAAATTCTCAAACCGGCTCCTGATGCCTGTGACCAGTCCAAGTACGATCAGGATCATAGGCCAGGTAAATATCCAGCCGGGGAAGGGGGCGCCCATTCGCTGTGCCAGTAATCCGCCCCCGATCAATACAAGTATTATTCCGGTCCAGAACCTGTTGTGCTTTTCATTGTTATGTGTGTTGTTAAAGCCTTCCATAATTTTCTTTTTTTAAAAATGATAACACAAATCTAGGATCATGGAAAGCGCGGGAAAAGCCTCTTTAGGCTGGTGGGGGTGGAAAGGCGGCGAGTGGAGGGAAGGGCTCGGTAAAATGGTTGATTTGGTTTTATACACTTACATTGAAATCGCGTAATGCGTCATTGAGACTGGTTTTCAGGTCTGTACTGGGTTTACGCTGACCAATGATGAGGGCGCAACTGACCTGGTATTCACCGGCATTGAACTTTTTCGTATAACTACCGGGGATCACCACACTTCTTGCCGGTACACGGCCCTTGTATTCAACAGGCTCGGAGCCACTTACATCAATGATTTTGGTAGATTGGGTAAGCACTACATTAGCGCCGAGTACGGCTTCTTTTTCCACGATTACTCCTTCCACCACAATACAGCGGCTACCGATGAAGCAACCGTCTTCAATAATCACCGGGCTGGCCTGCAATGGCTCCAGTACTCCGCCTATGCCAACACCACCGCTCAGGTGAACGCCCTTGCCTATCTGCGCACAACTGCCTACAGTAGCCCAGGTATCAACCATGGTGCCTTCGTCTACATAGGCGCCAATATTGACATAACTGGGCATGAGTACCACATTTTTGGCCAGGTAAGCACCATAACGGGCTACGGCATGGGGTACAGCCCTTACCCCCAGTTCACGATAATTGCTTTTCAACAGCATTTTATCATAGAACTCAAATGGAGCCAGGTTCCAGGTCTGCATTTGCTGGATACTGAAATACATTAAAATGGCCTGTTTGACCCACTCATTCACCACCCACTGGTCGCCCGAAGGTGAGGCCACCCGCAGCCTGCCTTTGTCCACTTCTTCAATCACGGTGCGCACAGCTTCGTTATAAGTCACATCTTTCAACAACTCACGGTTGCTCCATGCTTGCTGGATTAGCAGTTTCAATGATTCCATACCCCTGTTTTTTGTGCAAACATACAGTATCATACCGTTTACAACATGCATATCCGTTACAATTTGTAATTTGCCACCGGTAACTTTTTGTCGAAACCTATGCTCCCTTTTCAACAAGATATCGATGCCTGCCTTGATGTGCTGCAGAAAGGAGGATTGATCCTTTACCCTACTGACACGATCTGGGGAATCGGGTGCGATGCCACTAATGAAGAAGCAGTGAACAGGATATACCGGTTGAAACAACGGCCTGACAGTAAAGCCATGGTTATACTGGTGGCCGATGAGAAGGAAATACTGCGTCATGTTACCCAGCCTGACCTCCAAATTTTTGATTATATCAAAGGGGTGAGTAAGCCCACTACGGTTATTTATGAGGGTGGAACCGGGCTTGCCCCCAATCTGCTGGCCTCAGATGGTTCAGTGGCCATTCGTATCTGTGGCGATCCTTTCTGCAAACACCTCATCAAAAGGCTCCGGAAACCCCTGGTAAGCACTTCAGCCAACCTGTCGGGCTACCCGGCACCTCAGTGTTTCAGGGATATAGAACCCATCATTCATGGAGGAGTGGATTATGTGGTCAAATACAGAAGCAATGAAGAAGATTATGCCAGGCCATCTTCCATCATTAAATGGGAAAAAGATGGGACCCTCAGCATCATACGCCCTTAAGCAATTGTAACATAAGTGATTGTCAGAGATAACATTAGTTTAATACTAATTTTAAGCTTTTTTCTTTGTAGAAGCCGTAAAAAATGACGATCTTAAAGTTGATATCATCAAATATTCACCATACCGCATATGGCAAGGGTAATTCTGGATGTTCCGAGTGAAAAGATGCATTCTTTCATCAATGCTGTACTCAGCCTTGGAATAGACCGTCATGCCATCAGCTCTGCACGTATGCGCCGCCACCGTTCTCCCGGCAGGAGACGCAGGGAAGAGATTTTACTGAAAAATATTTCTTCCAGTTTTCTCCTGTTCGATTGGGAATTCTTCAGCAATGAACTGGAATATGAGTAGCTTTTAATGTACCAATGGTTCAATACTCAATGACTCAATGATGAAAAATTGTTGGTTGCCGGGATGTCTTATATTATCTGTCTTTCATTGAGTATTGAGCCATCGAGCAATTAAATTGAGCCATTGGTGCATTAAAAAATTTATTTTTGTTCGATGCAGAAATTCCTGGTGATTCAAACCGCCTTTATCGGAGATGTTGTTTTGGCAACCGGGTTGCTGGAAAAACTGCACGAATATTTTCCGAAAGCTTCCATTGACATCGCTGTCAGGAAAGGCAATGAATCTATGTTTGTGCAGCATCCTTTCCTGCATGAAGTGCTGGTATGGGATAAAAAAAACAACAAATACCGGAACCTGTTTCAGTTGTTGAAGCGGATCAGGGCAGGCAGGTATGATTGTGTGATCAATGTACAACGCTATGCTGCAACCGGTTTATTGACGGCCTTCTCCAGGGCTAAAAGAACCATCGGATTCGATAAGAACCCCTTCAGTTTTTTATTCAGCGATGTGATCAGGCATGTGTTTGACCAGGAAGGGAAAGGAGTTCATGAAACAGAACGCAACCACCAGCTCATTGCATCATTTACAGATGAACATGCGGCGAGACCGAAACTCTATCCTTCTGTGAAAGACCGGCAGACTATTATGCAATGGCAGGAAGAACAGTATATCTGTATGGCTCCGGCATCTGTATGGTTTACCAAACAATTCCCGGTAGAGCAATGGATAGCCCTGGTCAATGCATTACCGAAGACATATAAAATATACCTGCTGGGAGCGCCTGGCGACCAGCCATTGTGCAATGAGATTATAATGGCTGCGGAGAATGAGAATGTTGAAAATTTATCGGGCAGACTGAATTTTTTACAATCAGCTGCATTGATGCAGGGGGCGGTGATGAATTATGTGAATGACTCGGCGCCCATGCATTTTGCTTCTGCAGTGAATGCGCCTGTAACGGCAGTTTACTGTTCCACAGTACCTGCCTTTGGCTACGGGCCATTGTCCGATACCAAACATATTGTTGAAGTGCAGGAGCATCTCCTGTGCAGGCCCTGCGGTTTACATGGTAAAAAGGCTTGTCCAGAAAACCATTTTAACTGCGCCAGGCATATCAGCATCCGGCAATTGCTCGATTGCCTGCCTCACTGATCAAAGACAAAACAGCGCTACATTTGCAGTTTATGGATATAGTTTGTTCTGATAAGGAAAGATTGGTGTTTGAGCGAATTGCAAAAGCAGCAGCAGCTTTGGATATGCCCTGTTACCTGATCGGGGGGTTTGTGCGTGATAAGATCATTGGCAGACCTACCAAAGACGCTGATATTGTTTGCATGGGCGATGGTATTGCCCTGGCCCATAAAGTGGCAGATGCTTACAGGCCCAGGCCGCAAGTGGCGTTCTTTAAAACTTTCGGCACGGCACAGATCAAACTGGATGATTTTGAAGTGGAATTTGTAGGTGCAAGGAAGGAGAGTTACCGCTCTCACAGTCGTAAGCCTGAAGTGAGCCCCGGTTCCATTGAAGACGACCAGAACAGGAGGGATTTTACCATCAATGCACTGGCTATCAGTCTGAATAAAGCCGATTTCGGGAAGCTGATTGATCCTTTCAAGGGACTGGCAGCTATTGAACGGAAAATTATACAAACGCCGCTGGCGCCTGCACAAACATTCAGCGATGACCCCCTTCGCATGATGAGGGCCATACGTTTTGCCACACAACTGGGGTTCTCTATTGTGCCTGAAACTTTCGCTGCCATTGGAGAAAATGCGAAACGTATCAAAATCGTTTCCCAGGAAAGGATTACCGATGAGCTGAATAAGATCATGTTGTGTGCAAAGCCTTCTGTGGGATGGGACCTGTTGTTCAAAAGCGGACTATTGCAATTGATTTTTCCGCAAATGATTGAACTGCATGGGGCGGAATACATCGATGGCAAAGGGCATAAAGATAATTTTTACCATACCCTGCGGGTGCTCGACAATATTGCGGTAAAAACAGATGATCTCTGGCTGCGATGGGCGGCACTGCTGCACGATATTGGCAAACCGGCGACTAAAAAGTTTGAAGAGGAGCATGGCTGGACTTTCCACGGCCATGAAGTAGTGGGAGCAAGGATGGTGCCTAAATTATTTACGCGCCTGAAACTGCCGCTGAATGAAAAAATGAAGCTGGTACAGAAGCTCGTGTTATTACACCTAAGGCCTATCAGTCTTACAAAAGAAAATATTACCGACAGCGCCATCCGTCGTTTGCTGTTTGATGCAGGAGAAGACATAGATGGGTTGATGATGTTGTGCGAAGCAGATATTACCAGTAAGAACAAACTGAAAGTGAAACGATACCTGCAAAATTTTGAACTGGTAAGAGAAAGACTGCAGCAGGTGGAAGAAAACGACCGGATAAGGAACTGGCAGCCGCCTATTACCGGGGAGATGATCATGCAAACATTCGGGCTGACACCGGGGAAACAAGTAGGGATCATCAAAGATGCCATACGTGAAGCCATATTGGACGGAATCATTCCCAATAATTATGAAGCAGCCCGGCAGTTCATGCTGGAAAAGGCCAGGGAACTGAACTTGCAGGCAGTTGAATAAATTGTATTTTGCAAATATTATCAACAACAACTAACCAAAGAAGAATGGCTGTTTTAAAATTCAGGATATACCTCGAAGAAGATGATGCGGTTTACAGGGATATTGTAATTCGGCACAAGCAATTTTTTCAAGACCTGCATTTTGCCATCCTGAAGGCCTATGAATTCGACAACAAACATCAGGCAACTTTTTTCAGGAGCAATGATAACTGGCAAAGGGGAAGAGAGATCAGTTTTTCCAAATACGATAAAACTTATGTGGCCGAACCGCTGATTATGGCGGAAACCACTATCGGCAGCGAGATCAGGGACACCAACCAACGCTTCATTTACGTATATGATTTTGCCAAGAACTGGACCTTCCTGGTTGAACTCATCAATGTAAGCAAGGAGGAAAGCAGTAAGATCACTTATCCGGCGGTATCCAGGGTGGAGGGGATTGGTCCGCAACAATACGGCACTAAAAGTTTGCTGGGTGATAAGTTTGCCGATATAGAAGAAAAATACGACCTCTCCGAAGCCTCCGAAGGTTTTGGAGAAGAAGGGGGGGAAGGCGGCGGTGAACACGAAGAAGAACCCGGCAGTGAAGAGGAATTTTGATCCTGTGGCTTATGCCCCCAAATCTTGAAAACCATATCATCATCATTGCAGGCCCGACAGCGGTTGGCAAAACTGCTGTCGCGGTATCTTTTGCAAAACGATTGAATACTGTCATCATTTCGGCCGACTCAAGGCAGTGTTATGCAGAATTAAATATTGGAGTAGCCAGGCCATCTCCGGAAGAGTTGGCAGCTGTAAAACATTATTTCATCGCTTCCCATTCTATAAAGGAAGAAGTGAATGCAGGTCTGTTCGAACAATATGCGTTGCAGGCTGCAGCAGAAATTTTCAACCAATGTAAACAAGCTGTCATGGTAGGAGGCACCGGCCTCTATATTAAAACATTTTGTGAAGGCATCGATGATATGCCGGTGATAGATCCGTTAGTAAGGGCTCGTGTTACGGAAGCATACAGACAGAACGGGCTGGCATGGTTGCAAAAGGAGTTGGCTGCCAAAGATCCGGCTTTCTGGAAAGTAGGAGAACAACAGAATCCACAAAGGTTAATGCGGGCATTGGAAATTTTTTATGCAACAGGAATGTCTATTACTGCATTCCGTAATGGCTATAAAGCAGCGCGACCGTTCCGGGTAACTAAAATAGGCATGGAGCTTCCGCGGGAGTTATTGTACCAACGCATCAACACAAGGGTAGAGCAGATGATGGAAGCTGGTTTGCTCAATGAAGCAAAAGCAATGTATGATTATAAAACATTGAATGGATTGCAAACGGTTGGATACAAAGAGTTGTTCGATTACCTGGACGGACTTTATTCGCTCGACGAAGCTGTTGACCAGATCAAACAGAATACCCGCCACTATGCCAAACGCCAGATGACCTGGTTTAAAAAAGATGTTTCCATCAAATGGATCGACGCGCGGGATGCAGATCAGGTGCTTTTAGAATTTGACCCCGAATGTTAACATCAGGTTACCAGCGCTGCCGCCCTGTACGGCAAAAGTATTGGGCTTGTCGTTCAAACGGTAAGGAAATTGCGCGTCTTTATTAAAAGCATGTGCGTATCCAAGATCAATGAAAATACCATGATCCCTGTAGCCGATGCCTCCGCTGGCAACAATGCGGTTTGCCTTGATGACAGGGTCGGCATAAGGACTGCCATAATAAGCGCCACCCAGGCGGAACATGATGGTGTGTAATTTTAATTCGCCACCCAGCTTGAAATTGATATTGCCTTTGTAAGTAGATTTAACAGCATCATTCACCTGGTGATAATAGTTCGCCAGTACCTGGTCGTTGCCGTCTGTGGAAGAAAAGCGGGCGCCCCGGTAATTCACGTATTCGAGGTCGGCACTGATGAATGCCCTTTGTAAACGCGTATCACTGATCTCGCGGAACACATAACTCGCGCTCACAATGGCCTTCCATGGTGTGATGAGGTTGTACGAACGTTTACCTGGATTTCCGTTGTTGAGATGGTCGCTGCTTTCACTCACGGTTTTAGCGAAACTTTCGGTATTGGTGGTCATCCATGCCCTGACCTCGTCTTTGAATCCTATGAATTGTGGTGTGTGAACAGCGAAACCTATGCGCCAGTAATCCTTTGGTTTATAAATAATGCCCAGCTTTCCGCCAATACCAATGCCCCTGGAGTTGAATTGTTCTTTAAAAGTGGAAAACAGGAAATGATTATTCGGATTGTTGGTGGCATCTGTTTCGGTATAGCTAAGATCACGTGCATAACTGATGACGGGGATGGTAAAACTGCCGCCCAAATATAATTTGTCTTCCATGTTGCCTGCAAATCCTAAAGCAATCTCATGGTATCCACCGCTGGTAACTGCATTGTAAGACTGGTTCACACCGGTAGAAATAGGAACAAGGCTCTGGTAACCAATAAGTCTGCCTCCCGGTCCCTGCAGCGTATCGATGAGGAAAGTCCTGAAAGCAAGTGTGGAACCAAAAATATAATTGCTGAGCGCCGCATTGGTGTCTGCACGGTCACGCGTAAGTTCCTCCAGGAATTGTTCTGAATAGGAACTGAAATTATTGAAGCCTTTGAATTGTATATGATTATTGTAATTGGCCAATTGCATGACTGACAATGCAAATGCGCTGCTGGTCCATTTCGCGTGGCCATACCTGTTGGACGAACTGAGAATAATGCCGGAAGCGCCGTAGTTGAATTTGTTTTTGCTGTTCATGGTATCTGTGCCCCTGTAACTGAATTTATTGTTGTTCAGCAGAAAAGCGGGAGATAATACGAACTCATTGGTTTTGAACAAGCCCAGGCCGGCAGGATTAACATGGTTGGCGGTAATTTCACCACCCAATGACCCCATTACACCACCCGTGGCTACATTACGGGCTGTTCCATTTTGGGTAAACCATGCAGTGCGCAAAGCGTCTTCCGGTGTTTGAGCCTGGGAAAAAAATACAAAGAGTAAAGATAAACTCAGAAAGTATAGTTTCATAATAGTCTTGTTTGGGTATGCACATTACCTCTGCAGGTAATACGATCACTTGCCGTTTCATGTGCATGAACTGGTACTTCAATTGCCCCTGGTACGGCCGCCACTGGTGTTACTGCCGGTACTTTTATACCCGCCGCTGTTTCCACCTGCACTGCTGCTGGTACCGGAAGAAGAGGAGGAACTGTTGCTGCTATTATTATAAGTGTTGGAATTGCTGCCGGAATTAAAGGTACGCACAGGCCTGTCCCAACTGTTGTTGTAATTGTTGGAATTATTCGAAGAAGGATTGAACACTCTTTTCATCAGGTTGCCGAAATTGTTCTGACTACCGTCATTTACCCACTGGCCTGTTTTTGAGTCCCGGTAACCCGAGTTGGTGTTGTTGTAACTCCTGTTTTTAAACGCTGAAATATTACTGCCGGAAGTAGACCCTGTAAAGACAGCACCTCCATAATAAGATTTTGGATTAGCATAACCTATTACTGTATAAACCGGGTAACTCCATCCTATGCCATATCCGGGCCTCCACATACCATAACCATAACTCAGCCCATAGTTCCAGGCGGGGTTCAAAGAATAATAATAAGGGTTCCAGGCATATAAATTATTCCAACTGTTATACCCGCCATAGCTATAATAGCGCTGGCCAAAGTCATAACGGCTGTCATACCAGTAATCGAAATCATCCAGTGAATTCCAACGACTGCGATTGGCCACTTTCATGCGCAGGTACTGGTCATCCTCACTATTGATATATTCATCATAACGAACCTGCTCATTCTCTTTCACAGCCAATCCATCCCTTCCGGGAGAGTAATACACGTCATCCGGAGTTTGTCCGGATTTATACATAGTGGAACAACCCGTTAATAATGCGGTGCCCAATAAACAAAAGAGTAGTATTCTTTTCATAACGGCATCATTAAGAAGTTAGATAATGTGAAGTTACATACATTTGCGTGTCTGGCGACATGCTAATATTTGCGCGTCAAACAGTTTGCCAGCTAACGATTGTTAGCGATGTTTTTTGTTAATAGAATTGTAAAAATTTGTAATGAGTAAGGAAATTACTTCCCGGGAGCAGGATTATTCGCAGTGGTATAATGACCTCGTATTAAAAGGAGGATTGGCCGATTACAGTGCGGTACGTGGATGTATGGTGATCAAACCCTATGGCTTTGCATTGTGGGAGAATATGCGTGATGCGCTGGACAGAATGTTTAAAGATACGGGGCATCAGAATGCCTATTTTCCGCTTTTTGTTCCCAAAAGTCTTTTTGAGGCAGAAGAGAAAAATGCAGAAGGGTTTGCAAAAGAATGTGCGGTAGTAACCCATTACCGTCTTAAAGCCGATCCTGCGCAGAAAGGCAAGCTGGTGGTAGATCCGGAAGCAAAACTGGAAGAGGAGTTGGTTGTTAGGCCCACCAGCGAAGCCATTATCTGGAATACTTATAAAGGTTGGATACAATCTTACCGTGACCTGCCCATCCTGATAAACCAATGGGCGAATGTAGTACGCTGGGAAATGCGAACCCGACTCTTCCTGCGTACGGCTGAATTCTTATGGCAGGAAGGGCATACTGCACATGCTACAGCAGAAGAAGCCATGGAAGAAACACGGAAAATACTCGATGTTTATGCAGATTTTGTAGAGAACTGGATGGCATTACCGGTGATCAAGGGTGTGAAAAGTCCGAATGAACGTTTTGCCGGCGCAGAAGATACTTATTGCATCGAAGCATTGATGCAGGACGGCAAAGCATTGCAGGCAGGGACATCACATTTCCTGGGGCAGAATTTTGCCAAGGCTTTTGATGTGAAATTCAGCGATAAAGAAAATAAACTGGATTATGTATGGGCAACCAGCTGGGGTGTAAGCACCCGGCTCATTGGCGCACTGGTGATGGCACATAGTGATGACGACGGGCTCATCCTCCCTCCCAAAATTGCCCCCATACAGGTGGTGATTGTTCCCATTTACAAGGGAGATGAACAAAAAGCCCTGATCGATGTAAAAGCGCACGAACTTGTAAAAAAACTGAAAGACCTGGGCATTACCGTTAAATACGATGATTCGGATAATTCACGTCCGGGCTGGAAGTTTGCCGAATATGAAATGAAGGGCGTACCAGTTCGCATGGCCATTGGTTCGCGCGACCTGCATAACAATGTAGTGGAAGTTGCGCGAAGAGATACCAAAGAAAAGCAAACAGTTAGCATGGATAACATAGAGTTCTATGTAAAAACCCTGCTTGAAGAAATACAGTTGCATATTTACAATAGAGCCAAAATCTATCGCGATGCACATATTACAAATGCAGATGACTGGAATACTTTTGTAAACCTGCTTGATACAAAAGGGGGCTTTATTTCTGCTCATTGGGATGGTACATCCGAAACTGAAGAGCAGATCAAAGACCAAACCAAAGCAACCATTCGTTGCATTCCATTGGACGCGCCGGAAGAAAACGGAAAGTGTATTCTCACCGGTAAACCTTCTGCAAGAAGAGTGCTGTTTGCAAGGGCTTATTGATATGAAACAGAAAGAAATTCATCCTTCCATGCAACCTTACCTCGACGGTAAGGTTTTGTTATTTGATAAACCGCTTGAATGGACCTCTTTTGATGTGGTGAAAAAAGTGCGCATCCTCACGCGCATTACCAAGGTTGGACACGCAGGAACACTTGATCCGCTTGCAACAGGACTACTCATTGTGTGTACCGGTAAGTTTACCAAAAAAATCAATGAATACATGGGGATGGAAAAAGAGTACACGGGAACTTTTACACTTGGGGCGGTAACACCCACTTATGACCTGGAGAGTGAACCGGAGAACTTTAAAGACACCAGTCATCTTACCGATAGCATGATCCGCCAGGCAACTTACCGGTTCATGGGCCCTATCATGCAGGTTCCTCCTGCTCATTCTGCCATCAAAAAAGATGGGAAACCCGTTTATATCGCTGCACGCAAAGGGCAAGAGGTGCAATTGGAACCGAGGCCGGTAACCATCCACTCATTTGAGGCAGAAAAAATTGAATTGCCGGTCGTGTATTTCAGGGTAGTATGTTCTACAGGCACTTATATCAGAAGCCTGGCAAACGATTTCGGGGCCGCATTGGGAGTAGGCGGGTACATGAGCAGCTTATGCCGCACCCGTATTGGGGCCTTTAACCTGTCGGAAGCTGTTTCATTGGCTGATTTTGAAACAGAAATAAAAAAAATGCAGGCATCAGAAAGGTAGGTTGATGCCAAACTGTACGGCGTAATTATCTACTTTCAATCCGTTTTGCCTGATATCGGTCCAGTCGAAATTCTTGATACTCATCCATCCTCCATTTTGTAAACGGGCGGGGTCTTTTACTTTATAGGCAAAGTCAAGCCTGATCAATACATAAGAAAAATCAACACGGATACCTGTTCCCACACCGATGGCGATGTCTCGCCCGAGCCGGGAGAATGAAAACTGCGCGTCCGGATCTGCCTGATTGCTCTTAATGTTCCAGATATTACCGATATCGGCATAGAGTGCACTGCCAATTTTAAACCCGGCAATGGTTGTTATCGGGAAACGATATTCAATGTTAGCTTCTATTTGCATGTCTCCAAACCTGTCGCGGTACTTGCTGGTGGTAATGGTATCACTGGTCAATGAACTGCCAAGTCCTAATTGCCTCAATCCCCATGCACGCATGCTATAAGGTCCGCCTGCAATAAACTGCTTAAAGAAGGGAAGTGTTCTTCCAATAATGGAATCACTTCCGTAATTATACCCGGCGCCGATGAAACCCCGGTAAGCGAGTTCTGATTTGGCAAATTTGGTTGACTGTTTGTATTCAGCTTCGGCTTTGATGTAACGATAAATGTTATCGGTAAGTCCGGGTATCATTCCAAACAGTCCGCCCGCCTCTTCAATGCCGAAACGGATATAATGGCTTTTATTTTTATTGTTGGGATTGCTCACCGTTCTGATCAGCGACAAGCTCTGACTCAACACATTACCTTCATTGAAGGAAGCACGAAGAAAAGGATTTGCAGCAATTAGCTTTCTAAGGCTGTCGAGCTTGTCAATTCCATATAATTCAAGGTTCAATGGTTTATACAACCAGAGATTATCGCCGTTACGTTTCTGCACTTTCCATTCATAACCAAAGCTGGTGACCAGGGAACGTAACCTGTAAATGTCGCGCCTGTCAACATAAGAGCCGCTGATTGAAAGCAATGTTCTTTTATTGTCAAGCGCCCGCAGTGCCCGCCAGTTTTTAAAAGGCTGGATGAGACGCGGGAAGGCATAGGTATGCCCTAAGCTGATCAGGAAAGTTTGTGCAAGACGATTGCTCGTTTGTGAGAACAGGCTGAGTTCAACACCTGTACGCAGTGTAGTAACGGATTGAACGGCCTGTTTCCAGACATTTTTATTGTGGTAAGAAAAATTAGTGGAAACACCCCAGGTATTGCCCGATATGATATCGGCCCTGTTAAGACTGGTTTCCAGGTCTATAGTAAAACTTTGCCTGACAGCAGGGATCAAAAAATAATACAGATCAATGCTGTCTTTATTCCTCACAACAGGCGTTGCATCTACCTGTTGCCATGCGCCGATCTGGCCAAGGCTGCTGATTGATTTAAGGTAACTGTCCTCATTGTAGAGATCACCTCGTCTTAAATAAGTATGTTCCCGGAGCGGACGGTAATTGAACAACCCTTTTTTATAACGGAGAACGCCTTCTTTTCTTCGTATCTCATAAAAGCCTTTCCCTTGCCTGGCAATAAGACTGTCCGGGATATCATTCGGGTTGGTTTCAGGGTAGTAATAGTTATTGGCAATATAATACTGTTTGATCACCGCAGAGTCTGTCACTGGTCTTTGAAGTATATCCACATCCCAGGAAGGATTTTCTCTCCTGTTACGAGCGGCTTCGGCGATCAGTTTGGCTTGCTGAAAAGGATCAAGCGTAAGGGTCAGTAGTTTGGAATCGGTACTATCCACCAGGGCATAGATGTTATCGCGGGTAAACCTGAAAAACCCGTTTTGTCTGTATAGGCTTACCAGCCTGTCGAGCTCGGAGCTGATGATGTTTTTGCTATAGGGTGCTCCTTTTTTGAGAAGACTGTATTTTTCCTGTAAGCGGGTCAGTTTGCGTAAGGTACTATCGGTAAGTGTGTATGAAACAGAATCAATGGTAACGTTTTTACCTGCCTCTATTTTCATCAATATATTGGCTCTTAATTGGTCTTTTACCGTATCAATTCCCACCGAATCCCTGAAAGTGGCATAATAATATCCCTGGGAGTTGAGATAGGCATTCATGAAATTGACAGAGCGTGTAATATTATTGCTGTCGAATACCGGCGGGTTTTTAATGCGCTCGAAGAAAAAAAACTGGCGGACTTTACGGCTTTTGAGGCTGTCATCCCAATAATTCTCCAGGTCGCTGGTTAGTCTATTTTTCTCATCTTTGGAAATATTCCCGTTTACAATCACTTTATTTGAATAAACAAAGGGGTGACCAATGGGGTAATTTTGTTTGGCGCAGGAACTAAGTACTGCCAGGAAGATTATCAGCGAAGTGAGTCTTAAAAGGGATATTCGTTTACCGTTCAAATGCATACCGGATGTTAAGCAAGAATGAGCTCAAATATATTCAATCTTTGTGCCACAAAAAACAAAGAGAGGAGTCAGGCCTTTTCCTGGCCGAGGGCCCAAAGTTGGTAGAAGAGCTGCTGCAAAGCGATTATCGCATCAAAAAAATACTGGCTACCGATCAATGGTACCAGGAACACCAGTCTGTTCCCGCCATAGAGCAGGTTACGGAAATAGACCTGGCCAGGATCAGTTCCTTGCAAACTCCCAACCAGGTGCTGGCCATTGTGGAGCAAAAATATCCTGAAGGAGAACCTGTCATGCATGGACGACTGAGCCTGGTATTGGATGGCATACAGGATCCCGGTAATATGGGAACCATCATACGCATAGCGGACTGGTTTGGGGTGGACCAGGTCATTGCCAGTGAGGATACGGTTGAATTGTATAATCCCAAAGTAATCCAGAGCACCATGGGAAGTTTTATGCGAATAAAATTATGGTACAAGTCATTGTCTCAGTTTGTAGCTGTCCTGGATGTTCCGGTATACGGGGCATTATTAGCGGGAAACAATTTATATGAACTAAAAGCACCGAAAGAAGGAGTTTTAATCATCGGCAATGAATCGAAAGGAATACGTGCACCATTGCTTCCTTTTATTACCAACCCCGTAACTATCCCCAGGATCGGCGGAGCTGAATCGTTGAACGCTGCAGTAGCTACCGGTATACTGCTTTCGCATTTGGTAACCTGATGAAATTAGTATGCTTCGTTATAATTTATGAAGCTGCCTGGCCAGTTCGGGTAAAGGAATGGTTTGCATATATGAACTGATCAGGTTGCCATTCTGATCGTATAATGCTGCAAAAGGAACATTGGTCATTTTATAATAATTCCGGAGGAAAAACGAAGAGCCTTCTGTACCTGTAATGATATTGGGATATTTGTGTACCTGGTGCTCATTTGCGAACTTACTGACTGCGGCCACCGGGAAATACGTGATCATGACAACAGAAGCCTTATCAAAATCATGTACGCGTTTGAAAAAAGCATCCATCATCACTTTGCAATGATCGCAGTCAGGCGAAAAATAGATCAGCAGAATTGGTTTACCCATCGGAAGTTCTGTAGCCCGGTATAATTTGCCATCAGTTTTGAGTATTTTGAAAGGAGGTAATTTGCCAGTTTGCGCACTGACAAGACCGGCGCCAGACAGGCACAGTGTCAACAGTAAAAGAAGCAATCTTTTCATGTATTGGTAAAAATTAGTAGAACTGCCAGCAATTTAGGTAATCTTTAGGTATACGATCATCCTGTATTGCCGGCAGTTCTTTGTTGTTACCAGATACTTTTCAGTCTGGTATGTACTAACTTTTTAATGATGAGGCTTTTAGATGCTTTTATTACTAACCGGTCATAAGGCTTGTGAGGAAAGAAGATTTCCGTCATCACACTCAATCCGTCATCAGCAAACAGTTCCACAGAACTCTGATCAACCACCAGGTCAAGCTTTATACCTGCCGCGCTACAGAAGCGGGGAGCCAGATGTTTGCCTGCAAAGTTCTTTTTAAAATCCACTTCGCCGGAATGAGTACGGTCGATATAATATTGATTTGCCCGGGCATCATAACCGATTTCCAGCAGCTCGCCTACTTCATTGGAAAGCAACAATGAAAAGTCTTCTGCTTTATCCAGTTCAAGCTGCAAGCGGAAGGGTTTTCCATCGATGGCTAGTGCCCCTGTAAGATCAACGGGGGCATCTAGTGGCAAATTGTTCTTTGCCACTGTATTTGCTGTGAGGGCGCTGATAGCACCTGCAGGGGTTGATGCTACCAGCCACCCGTTGCCAAACTGCTTCAGGCTCAATGCACGTGGTATGGTCATGGCGCTTCTCCAGGGATAAGTGGGTACAGCGTTGGCATAATTCCAATTGCTCATCCATCCCAGGAATATCTTTTGGTTGCCGGTATTTGACCAGGTAATGCCTGCATATTCATCCGGACCATAATCGATCCACCTTGTATTGTTATCGGCAGGAATAAAGTCATGGCCATTGAAATCGCCGATAAAGTATTGGGTCGCTGAACCTCCGTTAGGACCTCCGGGATTCAGGTTTACCAATAATATCCAGTGCTGTTTACCGTGTTCGTCATTGAGAGCGAACAGATCGGGGCATTCCCAAACACCGCCATGTGCACCCAACTCTTTTCCGAATTCGCTTTCTTTGGTCCATTCTTTCAGATTAGGTGAAGAAAAAAAACTGATGCGATCTTTGGTAGCCAGCGTCATGATCCATTTGTGTTGCGGCTCGTACCACATTACTTTGGGGTCGCGGAAATCGGTGACGCCAGGATTTTTCAGTACCGGGTTGCCGGCATATTTGATCCAGGTTTTGCCATTGTCCAGGCTATAAGCCAGGCTCTGGTTTTCATAATCGTTCTTTTTCGCATGTTCGCCAGCCATGTTATGGTGGGTGAAAATGGCTACCAACGGGGTTTGTTTTTTGGTTCCGAATCCCGTGGTATTATATTTATCGACTACTGCACTACCCGAAAAAATATAACCCAGGCTGTCGGGGTACAAGGCAATAGGCCGGTGCTGCCAGTGTATGAGGTCAGTGCTGGTGGCATGTCCCCAATGCATAGGTCCCCACACAATTCCATCGGGGTAGTATTGGTAAAAAAGATGGTAAATGCCTTTGTGGTATACCATGCCATTGGGATCGTTCATCCATTTTTCTTTAGGGGAGAAATGGATCTGGGGCCGGTGTGGTTCCTTATAGGTGTATTGGCCCTGCAACTGCAGAGCAATAACCATGGTCACTAACAAGGCAAGCATCCGATTATTGTTGTTCATGAGAAAAGTTTTAATGGTGCATGAGCGATCAATATCCGGGGTTTTGTTTATACAAACCGTTGGTAAATGTAATCTCCGATTGAGGGATCGGTAAGTACTCATCGCGCCCCGCTGTGAATTTAGCTGTTGACAGAAATGGTCTCCTGTTCTTTTCAACGGCTATATAAGCATTCAGGGCTGACTCGGCAATACCCCATCGTACCAGGTCAAAGAAACGGGCTCCTTCCGTTGCAAATTCCAGTCGCCTTTCCCATCGTAAAGCTTTGCGTGCATAATCCTGTGTCCAGCCGGCAGCAGTATAAGGCTGGATATTATATTTCGACGGGAAAGTTCCATCTGCTTTTTTCAACCTTCCTGTACTTGCCGATGCCCTAATCCTGATCTGGTTGATCAATGGCAATGCATTATCCTGTTGTCCCAATTCAATATAAGCTTCTGCCAGCATCAATAAAATATCGTCGTACCGGAGAATGTCTTCATTCAGGGCAGTACCCATGAAGGGTCCCAGTTTCAGATAAAACGGACTGTTCGCCAGTTGTTGATGGCGCATGGTATGGAAGTTGCCATAAACGCCCGGATCACGCACCCAGCTATTGCTGAAGGGCTTGGTGTTGTCATATTTATACGGATGGCCATCGATACCTACGGTATGATCCAGGCGGGGATCTACGGTTGCTGTTGTGAGATCGGCTATGCTGTTGTTGTAGGTATCAAAATTAGGCAGGCCATTGGCATCTGTAGTATGTGCGTTCACGAGGTTCTGACTGGCAGCGTGGAAACCACAGCAACCATATTGCGGGGCGCCGTGAGGATAGTTCAGACCATCTTCAAATGCCAACCGGCCGTTGGTGGTACCATCATTGATGCTGAATTGGATCGCAAAAACAGATTCAGGTCCGTTCTTGGTTTCGGCTAAGAAATTATCGCCGATATCCGCACTCAATGCATATTTGCCGGATGCGATCACTGCCTGAGTCAGAGTTACCACTTCCTGCAACCTGTTTTTATTGATATTGATCACCTGATTTTTATCATCCTGCTCATAGGCCTGGTATAATCTCAATTTTGCCAGGTAAGCCTGGGCGGCCAGTTTATTGGCCCTGCCGAGCAGTGGTTGAGTCACAGGCAAATTATCAATTGCATATTGAAGATCGGCCGCGATCTTATTCCAGGAATCATCATTTTTCAAATCATTGGAAGTCTTCAATATATCTGCGTCAGTGGCGGTTTCGTCGAAAATAGGTATGTTCTTGTAAAGACGCTTCATCGTAAAATAACTATGTGCTCTCAGGAACCTTAATTCTGCCAAACGTATTTTTTTGTTGGGAAAACTGGCATCTGAAATGGCATTCACCGCACGCAATGCCACATTGGCCCTGGAAATAGATTTGAACAGGTTTGACCAGGTACGGGGAACAAAAGCTCCCATGGTAGGTGTTACCAGGTTATAGTGTTCCATGGCATCAATATCGCCAACATCACCGGTTCCGCCACCCCCTTTGTATGCATCGTCTGAACGAACACTGCCATAGGCCCAGTTACTATAGATGGGTCCGATCATATCGCCATTGCCAATAGCAGCGTAAGCAGAGGTCACCAATCCTTCCACAGCAGTGGGCGATGTCAGGTCTGTGGATGATAATACCCCTGTGGGTGTATAGTCCAGTGCTTTTTTACAGGAACCCAATAACAGGAGTCCTGATAAAAGCGTGGATGATAATATTATTTTAGTTTTCATGATGATTCAATTTTATGGGTTAAAATGAAGCGTTGACACCAAATGAGAATGTTCTGGGTATGGGTATCGGATCAAGACTGATGCGCTCGGGATCGGGGCTCTGGTATTTCCTGCTCTTGAGCGTCAGCAGGTTTTCGGCCATCAGGTAAAAACGCAGCTTCGAAAAAACGGATTTAGGAACAATATTGTAACCCAATTGAACAGTACGCAGTTTGAAGTAAGATGTATTTACAATGAAGTAATCAGAAGTACGGCCTTCGTTGTTATTGTCCTTCAGGGTCAAAGCAGGAATGGAAGTATTGGTATGTGTGGGCGTCCAGGCATCGAACACACCGGGCCCGACATTTTCCCTGCTTTTCATGAGGTTGTTGAACAGGGTATACACATCGAATCCCGATCTGCCGCCAACACCTGAACCGAAAACAGACAGGTCGAATTGCTTATAGCTCATGTCTATCCTGGCGCCATATTCCAAAGCGGGCAATGTAGTGCCTATCCAGGTTCTGGCATCATCATCAATTTTACCCTTATTGGCTACATCTACATAACGGATACGGCCGGGAGCAGCTCCAATTTGCTTGGGGGCCGCATCTACATCAGCCTGTGACTGGAAGAGTCCGGCGGTTTTATAGCCGAAGATGTCAAACTGTGAATGACCAATGATGGTATTGAGCAGGTTGCCAGGGTAAGCAGGGCGAACTTTTTCCGGTAATTCTGTGATCTGGTCTCTGAAATGAGAAAAGTTCAGTGTTATATTGTATTTGAGATCGCCTGTCTGCGGACCATGATAACCCAATACCAGTTCCCAGCCTTTGTTAGTTTTGGAAGCGCCATTCACCGCTTTGGATTGGCCTTCTCCCAATGCAGACGCAACAGGTGGTACGATCAGGATACCGGAAGTATTACGGGTGAAGTAATCAAAGGATCCAAAGATCTTGTTGTTGAGGATGGAAAAATCTATACCGGCGTTTACCTCATCCGTGGTTTCCCATTTAAGCCCCGCGTTGGCAGCCTGTGTTTGTACAAAACCTGAAGGCAGTGTACCGGTAGAAGCGCCAGACAGAGAGTAGGCTGTACCAATATTCATGTATTGTTCCCAGAATCCGCCTGCCAGTTGCGACAATACAGTGCCATACCTTGTATCGAACAACCCAAAACGGGCCAGATCGCCAATCTGCTGGTTACCTACACGACCTACACCTACCCTGGCTTTCAATTCAGAGAAGAGGTGGTTGTTTTTCATGAAACCTTCCTTGTCAATTCTCCATCCTAAAGAAGCGGCCGGAAAAATACCGTATTGGTTTTCGGAACCGAATCTGGACGAACCATCACGGCGCACAGTCAGTGCAGCCAGGTATTTGTTCGAGTAACTGTAATCAATGCGGCCGAATTGAGAGAACAGACTGTTTCCTGTTGATCCGCCGGAAACGGTGGTATTACCCGTACCTGCATTCAATGTGAAATATTCTTCGGTCTGAACGGCAAATTTTTCTTTTTTGGTGGTCTGGAAATCCAGCGTGGTTTTAATGTACTCGGTACCTACCAGGAATTTGAAATGATGATTGGCATTCAGATCCCAGTTGTATCGCAGCGTATTGGAGAAGGTAGTGCTCAGGAAATGATTCTGATCGAAAGACAGGCTGTTTGTGGTACGATTCAAAGCACCTTCTGAAAATGTGGGAGTGATCACTTTATTCAGATAAGTGGCATTGTCAGCTCCGAAGTTCGATTTGAAGAACAGGTTCCTGATCGGCTGAATCTCAACAAATACGTTACCGAACGTGCTCAGGCGGTTGGCATTGTTCCATTTTGCGAGGTCCTGCATGTGCAGCGGATTGTTCCGGTCTGAATAACCAGCACCCAGTTCTCCGGCATAAGTAACACCATCTTTCTGGTACACCGGGATGGTGGGTGCTAATGTAACGGCTAAGAAGGTAGTAAGAGCGCCTCCCAGATCCCTGGCCGCCAACTTTTCATTAGAGCTGGCCATCCGCAGATTGACACCAAAAGTGACTTTGTCGTTAAAAGCACGGGTGATGGCATTGATGCTTCCGCCGATGCGGTTGTAACCGGTGAATCTTAACATGCCCGAATTACTCAGATGGTTAAAGTTGATCTCCAGCGATGAATTTTTATTACCTACTGAAGCAGTAAGACTGTTGCTGGTAACAACACCTGTTTTGTACATCACACCCTGCCAGTCGGTATTGCCGGCCGGTGTGTTGGGATCACCTCCTACAAGGGGCTGGAGGGTAACGCTGTTCAATACCGGATTATTGAAATCTTTGTTCCAATCGAAATTATAGATCTGACCATAGCCTGCTGTTGGGTCTTGCTTATCGTTGACAGAAGCCTGCCACAAAGCCTTACCCCTGTCCAATGAACTGAGCATCTTTAACCGGAATGGTTTTTCAGACTGGAGTGCTGTGCTGTTATTGAACTGGAACTCAACTTTGCCGTTGGTGTTCCCGCCATTCCTGGTAGTAACAATGATCACACCATTGGAGGCGCGGGCTCCGTAAATGGATTCTGCAGAAGCGTCTTTCAATACCTGCATGGAAGCGATATTGGCAGGATCGAGGTTTTGAAATACTTCCGGCCTGGTAGTGGGTATTCCGTCAATAATATAAAGCGGGTCATTATTGCCCAGTGTGTTGGCACCCCTGATCAAAATTCTGCTCGTTGATCCGTTCGGTGAACCACTTTTTTCGATATACAGTCCGGCTACCCTGCCCTGCAATGCCTGCATGGTATTGCCCGAACTGTTGTTTTTAACAGGCGCCATATCCACAACGGCTACAGCACCCGTCAGATCCTGTTTTCTTTGAGCGGTATAACCCACAATTACAACATCTTCCAGGGCTTTTCCGGTTACTGTCAATATAATGTCTACCTGTTGCACCCCTTCGATGGGAACTATTTTTGATTCATATCCTACATAACTGACCAGTATGGATTTTGCCTTACCGGGAACCGTAAGACTGAATTTACCTTCAGCATTTGTAGCAGTGCCACCTGCTACACCCTGAAAAGTGATATTAGCGCCGGCCAATGGTTCATTGGTACGTGCAGCCTTGACTGTGCCTGTTAATTGTCTTTGGGCATTTACATATTGCAATGAAATAAGCATTACAATAAAAAAGAGTAACTTCTTTTTCATAATTCAGTTTTTAATGGTTGAGCAATCCGAAACGACTGGAAATTTGCAATAGGATGTACCGGTTGCTTTGCCAATAATTTTATAGACTGTACAATGACGCTGATAGTCAGCACGAGCCACGAGTCTAATAGTGATTGCAATCGCATAAGTGTTGGGTTTTAGATTAATAATCAGAGAGTGACTTTGTATGGAGAATGGAATCAATTTCTGTAAGCTGGTAATCGGGACAACCCCCTTTTTTGGTAGCAATAAGGGATCCCATGGCGCAGGCAAAAGCCAAAGCAGATTCATTGGATGCACCCTGAATGAGCTGGTGGAGCAGTCCTGCCAGGAATGCATCGCCGCTACCCACCGTATCAGCTACTTCTACAGCAAAACCGGGATGATGGTATAACTTACCCTCTTTATACAACATGGCTCCTTGGCTGCCCATGGTGACTACGATCAATGGTGTTTTGAAATGTGCATGTAAGGCCTCTATACGTTCTGCATGGGTTCGATAATGACCGAACCAGGACGCTACCAGTTCCAGCTCATGTATGTTCAATTTGAAAATACCTGCCTGACTAATCAGGTATTTTACTGTGAACTGATCGTAATGTGGTGCACGAAGATTGATGTCAAACACTTTCGAACGGGCAACATGCAGCAATTTGAAAAGCGTATCTCTTGATTGCAGACTTCTTGCCGACAGGCTGCCGTAAATAAAATAGTCTGAGTGACCGACCAGTTCAATATTTTTACGGTTCGATATGATATTATCCCAGGCTGCAGGTTGAACAATATCATATACCACATCGGACTGCTCGTTGGCAAGCACTTTCACCAGTCCGGTTGAATAATTTTCATCTGTTTGGATATAATCGGTGCAGAGATCAGCTTTCACCATGATATCAACCAGGTCTGATCCAAATTTATCAGCGCCGATACGTGTGATCAATTTTGGCTGCTGCCCTAATTTTCTCAGGTGATACGCAACATTCATGGGAGCACCTCCCGGCTTTGCACCTGAAGGGAAAAGGTCCCACAGGATTTCACCATAACAAGTGATGGAATGATTGTGTTGTTTCATATGGCAGTTATTAAGGGTTATCAATGTTTTAATGCAGGACCAGGCTTCTTTCAATTTGTTCGAGTGACTTGCCCTTGGTTTCTGGCATGAACTTCCACACGAAGACCAGTTGTAAGAGCATCATCACCGAAAAAAACAGGAATGTATGTCCGCCTCCAAGTTTTTCCGCCAGCAGGGGGAATGAAAAAGCGATCAGGGCCGCCATGAACCAATGTGTAAAGCTGCCCAGGGTTTGGCCTTTGGCGCGAACCTGGTTGGGGAATATTTCTGAAATAAATACCCAGATCACCGCCCCCTGGCTGAATGCGAAAAAAGCAATATAAACCAGTAAATAAACTACAATACCCAAGCCGCTGAAATCCTGCTGATAAAAAGACCTGGCTACCAGTCCCAGGGTAAGGATAAGACCTACGGATCCAATCAGCATCAGTGTTCTGCGGCCAATACGATCAATGAAATTGATGGCGATCAGTGTAAACAGAAAATTGACACCGCCAATACCTACGGTAGATAGGAGGGAAGAACTGCGACCCAACCCGGTCATTTCAAAAATGCGAGGCGCAAAATAAATAATGGCATTAATACCCGATACCTGGTTGAACACTGCAAATGCCACTGCCAGGAAAATAGGGAGCCTGTTCTTTTTTGAGAACAACACATCACCTCCGCCACTGGAAGCTTCCAATGCAGCATTGGTTTCAATACTTGCCAGCACGGCATCTGCCTGTTGTGGATTGATGAGTGCTAAAATATCTGCAGCTTCTTTGCGCCTGCCTTTATGAAGTACCAACCAGCGCGGACTTTCCGGAATAAGCCGTAACAATAACAGGAAGAGTAATGAAGGGAAAGCCTGGATACCCAGCATCCAACGCCAGGATAAGCCACCTGTTTCGCCAATCAGGTAATTGGAAAAATAAGAGATCAATATACCCAGCACTACGTTGAACTGGAACATGGCTACCATTCTGCCGCGCGACTCGGGGGGAGAAACTTCAGAAATATATACCGGAGCTGTCACGGAAGAGGCGCCTACCCCCCATCCACCCAGTAAACGAAAAACTAAAAAGAGATACCAATTGGTAGCAAGGGCGGTACCAAGAGAAGCCAGCAGGTAAGTGACTGCAATAATTACCAGGGTTGTCTTCCTGCCCAGGTTATCACTTGGCAAACTGCCGGTTAAGGCACCAATGATGGTGCCAATCAGCGCAATGGATATGGTGAGCCCGTGTTGAACAGCGTTTAAGCCCCAATACTGCTGGATCGATTGCTCAGCACCTGAGATTACTGCCGTATCAAATCCGAATAAAAAACCACCAAGAGAAACAATAACGCTCCAAAGAAGCACTTTTCTTTTTTTCATATAGCAAGCTTTCGAAACCAAACTTAGCTTTGGCAGGCAGGATTTTATTTTAGAAATTGTATCAAATGATTTTATAAAAGCAGTATTGAAAAAATAATTTTAAAAACCTGATAACCAACATTTTAGAATAAACCCTCTTTTTTCATTTTTGAAAATATTTACAATTTTGTTTCAGTATTTTTTGAAAATGTTCCAATTTTATAAAGAAATGCTGCTCTAAAGAGCTTGTGTACGGTCATTGTGGCTTTTCTTTTCTTATTATATGGAGGCAAGGAGCAACATTCCTGGCCTGAAAACATTTTTAACGATTGCAAAGATTGCCATGAGAAATTTTTATGCCTTTATTATTTTAACAGGCTTTTTACTGTGCCTTGGTTGCGCTCGTGTAAGCAGAGATAACCAGTTCAGGATTGGCTTCTCGCAATGTGTGGGATCTGACCAATGGAGAAAAAGCATGTTGGAGGGGATGCAAAGGGAACTGACTTTTTTCCCTAATTCCAGTATTCTATATAGGGATGCAGATAATAACAGCCAGGTACAGATTGATCAGATCAATGAATTGTTGAAAGAAGGGATTGATTTACTGATTGTGAGTCCCAATGAAGCCACCCCACTTACCCCGATCATTGAAAAGGTATATACGAGGGGGATACCGGTCATTGTCATTGACCGCAAAACCAGTTCTCCACTCTATACAGCATATATCGGCAGCGACAATTATGAAATTGGAAAACGGGTAGGGCAATACACTGCCAACCTACTGCGTGGCAAGGGAGATGTCATTGAAATTATGGGATTGGCCGGCTCATCACCTGCAATTGAAAGGGAAAAAGGGTTTTATGAGGCATTGAAAATTTACCCGGGAATAAAAATCACGGCGCATTTGCATGGGAATTGGCTGAAGGATAAAGTATACAAGGAATTGAACGGTCTTTCCAAAGAAACCAGGGAATCAGCCGATGTGGTTTTCGCCCACAATGATATGATGGCCCTTGGAGCTTACGAATTTTACAAAGAGAGGGGGTTGGCAGGTAAGGCTCATTTCATTGGGGTAGACGCCCTGCCGGCAACAGGGTTGCAATTTGTATCCGACAAAATATTGAGTGCTTCGGCTCTATATGCCACAGGAGGGGAAGAAGCTATCCAGACCGCCATGGCTATCCTGCGCCATGAAGATTTTAAAAAAGAGAACATACTTAAAACGGTTCTGATCGATTCCACTAATGTTGAACTCATGAAACTGCAAAATGAGAAAATCAACAGCCAGCAGTCAAATATTGTGCGACAACAAAAAATGATCGATACACAAAGAAGAATTTACCAGAACCAGAATACTATTCTCCTCATCATTCTTACAAGCCTGATCATTGCGATTGTACTTACGGGGATCACCTTTTATTATCTCAGGGAAAATAAAAAGATTACCAGACGGTTACGGCAAAAAAACAACGAGATCATCCAGCAACAGCAACAATTGATTGAAATGTCCGATAAAGCCGAAGCCGCTCACAGCGCTAAACTTAAGTTTTTCACCAATATTTCGCATGAATTCAGGACACCCCTGACGCTAATACTGGCGCCGCTGGAAGATTTACTGAATAATCCTAAACTCAATTTTGTTACCCGTAACCATCTGAACCTGATCAGGAAGAATGTCATTCGGCTACTGCGCCTGGTGAATCAGTTGATGGATTTCCGAAAAATAGAACTGGATAAACTGAAACTGAAAGCATCGGAAAATGACTTCATTGTATTTGTCACAGATATCATGGATGCATTTAAAGATGTGGCTGCTAAAAGAAACATTGATTTCAGGTTACTGACCAAAGAAAAACAACTGCCGCTATGGTTCGATGTGAATATGATTGACAAGGTTATTTTCAATCTTCTGTCAAACGCTTTTAAGTTTACCAAAGATGGAGGCTATATACACCTGCATATTGCCAAACAGGAACAAGGAGATTATGTGTTATTTAAAATTGAAGACAATGGTATAGGCATGAGCAAAGCAACCCTTGATCATGCATTTGAGTTATTTTACCAGGGGGAATACGAAAATTACAAAGGATCCGGACTTGGACTTGCCTTGTCTAAAGAACTTATTTTGTTACACAGGGGTACCATTCATCTCTCCAGTGAAAAATGGAAAGGAAGCAGTTTCGAAATAAGGCTACCAACTGGCAATGCCCATTTAGAGTCCCAGGAAATGGTGGTGACAGAGGAAAATGCCCAGGTATCTTATAGTGATGAAAAAATTTACACGGAAGAATTATGGCTGGAACAATTGCCTTTGCCTGAAACAACACAGGCTGAACAGGCAAAAGAACATACTGTTTTAGTGGTGGAAGATCATGCCGATCTTCGGAACTTCATTGCAGCAAAACTTTCTACTGCTTATGAAGTCATTGAGGCGGATAATAGCCAGACTGCTTTGCAACAGGCGTTTGAGGTCATCCCTGATCTTATCATATGCGATGTGGTGATTCCGGGAAAAGATGGCATTGCTTTAACGAATATACTCAAATCAGACATCAGAACTTCCCATATCCCTATCATCCTGCTAACGGCTAAAACTGGTGCAGAAGAACAGATAGAAGGCATGAAGAAAAAAGCAGATTGTTACATTACCAAACCTTTCAATGTTCAATACCTGGAAGAAACGGTGGGAAGTCTTATTGCTAACAGATCCATGCTGAAGGAACATTATACGGGAGAATTGCCGGTTAATCTTAAAACACAGTTGGTCAATAAAAGCGACAAGAAGTTTACTACTGAATTTGCTGCATTGGTGGAAGCCAATCTTTCAAATGAACATTTTAGTGTAGATGATGTATGCAAATCGATGGGTATCTCCAGGGTGCAACTTTACAGGAAAGTCAAATTGCTGATGGAAATAAATGTGAATGATTATATCCTTCAAAAAAGATTGCAAAAGGCGAAATACCTGCTCAAGAACGAGGTTTTGTCAATAGGAGAAGTCGCATATAAAGTAGGATTTTCTTCTCCCGCTTATTTTTCAACAGTTTTTAAATCTAAACTTGGCATAACGCCGAAAGAATTTAAAGAACAATGAATGCTGACCTGCCTGACTTTATAAATACAACAAATACAACACCTTTAAAACGGCAACCCAAACTTAGTATACAACAATTCTCCCTTACCCTCATAAAGGATACCAATTTGGCCTTCTCCCAGGTATGCCAATGAAGAATACCCGAAGAAAGGCCTTGTATCTACCATAATATTGTATTGTGGCAGCCATGTTTTCCCTTCATCCATGCTGAACTGAATAGTGAGATTTTTGCGCCCCTTTTGGACATGCGGGTTTGAAAAAGCCAATACATGTTTGCCTTTATAAGCAAAGGAGATCATGCTTCCCATACATATGGGGTCTATCAATTGCTTCCCGTTTTTTTCATAATTACTCCAGCTCTTGCCAAGGTCATTGGTTTTGTACAGACTCCTGTAATCACCTCGGTTATCACGCATATTTAACAATAAACTTCCATCGGACAGTTCTGCAACGGCAGCCTCGGTTGTATTGAGCAAAGCGCCTGTACCCATTTGCCAGCTATGTCCTTTATCCTGACTATATACAATGGTACTGAAAGAAGTACCGGCTTCGTCTTTATATTGCGCCGGGAAGACCAATATGCCATTACGCATGGTAATACCATTACCTGGTCCCTGGAATGCCAGCCGCCATTCAGGTTTTTTAATTTCGGCGGTGATGTTGCACAAGCCTGACCATGTATGACCATTGTCGTTGCTGGAACGAAGCAACCATTGGCCGCTCTGATCCGGACTCAGACCTGGACCTGAATGATGGAAAGCATGGTCACCCTTGCTCCATAGTGCAGCTACATATATAGTGTTGGAATTTTTATCAACTAATACGCATGGATCACCGATACCATTAGAAGTGTCGCGTTGGTTGTCTTTATGCATGATGATGCTCATGGGGTTCCAACTGGTGCCATGATCATCGCTGTAAGACATGCCGATATCAATGTTGCCCGGGAGATCCCAAAGTGAATGATATCGGACATCGTATACAGCGATCAGCCTTCCGGTACGGGTTATTGACAGCCCGGGGATACGATAGGTGTGAACACCATCCTGTCCTTTGTTACGGACAATACGGCCAATGGGCAAGCAATGAAAAGGACTTACCATTCTGTTCAGATTGATGCCATGATTTGCTTCAGCAAACCGGATACGCGAAAAGCGTGCGCCGATGCTGTCGCCGGTAGCGACATTGGGATGTAATCGAAGGCCTACCACCAGACTGACGGAATCGTTCTCTGTATACAGGGTAGGTAGTTTGAAACCAACAACCGAATCCCTGTTATTTAACCTGCAGTTGTCGAGCAATACCAGCGAATCACAACTGTTGAACCTGCTGTACAGGAAAATGGAGCGGGTGCGTTTTATAGAACTGCTGGTAATGGTGCAATAGATGCTGTCCATGAAGTCAGCCCGCCTGTATCTCATTTCCAGCACCGGATCATTGGTTCTTTCCATGAAAACAGGATGGTCATTGAAGACCATCCTTGACTTCAATACTAAAGTATCGATGGTTTTCACAGTAATACGCTCCGAAGCAATTGCCATGAATCGGGAACAAAACAATGCAAGAAAACAGATGGTCAGGCGAACTGATTTCATAGTGAGGGTATTGATTTACCAGCCGGGGTTATTGATCATGTATTTATTTGACTGCAATTCTGTGGAAGGTATTGGCATCCACTCATCTTTTCCTTTTTTGAAAGGAATATAAGGACTGTACTTTTTAAAATTAGGGTCTGTACTTTCAAGGAATGCAAATCTTGCCGCCAGTTTACCCCAACGTAATAAATCGTAAAAACGATGCCCTTCATTGCTGAACTCCAGTATGCGTTCCTGCTCAATGGTGTTCATATCGGGTGTTCCGGTGAGCAAAGGCATGTTAACAGAAGTTCTTTGTCTTACCTGGTTGATGACGGCCAATGGGGTCATGCCTCCTGCAGGTGTTGTACCTCCCTGGATCACTGCTTCGGCATACATGAGCAGCACGTCTGCATAACGCAGGTAACGGTAATTAACAGAATTAGCGCGGGTAGATGCATTGAACTGCGTTTGCGTGAGTGAAAAATCTATGCCTTTCTTATTGGTGGCTGTATAGTTTGGCGCATATTTGGTGATCAATGCAGCGGGTTGTGATTGTCCTGCAAATCCTGTAACGCCCTGTCCGCTTCTTTTCTGAACGGCCTGATCATTAAATATAAGTGTGCTGAATACCCTGGGATCAATATTTCCGTTGACATCGGTTGATTGTTTGAAAGCGTTCAAAACCCAGTCATGTACAATGGCTTCATTGGCGCCGTTGAATGCACCGCATGGTGCAATACCTCTTCCGTCAAACCAAACGCCTGAAGCAGCAGTGCCGGGATTGAAGTTGGTATTGACAAGGTCTGCCTTGAATTGCAGCTCGAACAATGATTCATCATTGTTGCTATTCACTGCATCGAAATTATCGCCATAATTGTTTACGAGCCGGTAAACGCCGTACTTCCCATTGATGATATCATTGAATTCGGCAGCAGCTGAAGCATAATACTGGTTTTGGGTTTCAATGCCGGCCCTGTATAAAAATGCTTTTCCCAGCAAAGCCGCAGCTGATCCGGCTGTAACCCTCCCCAGGTTGTTGCCTGTCCAGTATCCTTTGGAAGGGAGTAAGGATTTGGCAGTTTGCAGGTCTGCAATAACAGAATCCCATACTACAGCGGGAGGCGATTGCGGTTTCAGGTAATCTGCCGCAGTTTTGGGAGTTGCTGTATACAGTTTGATGTTGCGGTAACTCATCAATAAAGCAAAATGACAGAATGCCCTCAGGCAATGTGCTTCACCCAAATAAGCATTTTTCTGCCTGGCATCGGCGAAATTGATGGCAGGCACTTTTTCCAATACATCGTTGGCGGCATACAGCGCGGCATACAGGAATTGCCAGGGCTCCTGGTTGGTGTAATAGGTACCGTCCACAGTATGCTGACCCAACTTTCCATAATCGGAACCGGTTGACATTTCATCTCCTCTTAACAAAGCAGCACGGGAACCTTCCAGCCCAAAGCTGCGCGGAGTGGTGATGTAACCATAAATACCCAACACAGCGAGGTTTGCGTCCTGTGGTGTTTTATAAAACGAGGCAACGGATAATTGTGTTGGATTGACGGAATAATCATTCAATTGCTTTTTGCAACCAAACAGTATCAGGCTGCAGAAAGTAAATATAAATATCAGGAGCGGATGAGTTGATTTTTTCATCGTAGTAGTGTTTGAATGTTTGGATTAAAATGAAGCCTGGATACCTATGATAAATGTCCTGTCACGCGGGTATGCCCTTACGTCCACACCTCTGTTAAATAATACATTGTATCCGGTTCCCCTGCCATCGGTGCCTTGTCCGGGCAGGATACCGGCTGCCGAACCCAGTTCCGGATCATAACCGGAATAATTGGTGAACGTAAGCAGGTTCTGAACACCCGCATAAGCCCTGACCCTGTTGAAAGGCATTTTTTTGAATTTTTCTTTCAGGAACGAATAACCAACCTGCACGTTTTTAATCCTGGCATAGGAGCCGCTTTCAATGTAATAACTACTGGGTAAAGCATTTCCTCCGGTTCTGTTGTTGACAGATAAACGGGGGTTGCTGGTATTGGTATTTTGTGGCGTCCAGGCACTCAGTGCATCGCTTGTCTTGGCAAAATCCAACTGGAAATAATTGGCATATTTGGTCAGGTTGAAGATTTGATTGCCATAAGATCCTACCAGGTACATGGTAAAGTCGAAATCTTTATAAGTACCAGAAAAGTTCAGGCTGTATTCAAGTTTGGGGAACGGACTGCCGATCATGGTTTTATCGTTGTTATCAACCTTGCCATCATTGGTGAGATCGGCAAAAATGAGATCGCCTGCTTTTTTGCTGGTATTTTTTTCAGGCCCTGCTGCTACCTGTGCATCAGTCTGGTAAATACCTATCACTTTATAACCCCAGAAAGCGCCAACGGGTAAACCGGGTTGGGTGATTGTTGGCCTGTCGCCAAAATATGCACTCATCGGGTAACCATTGATGGGCAGAACATTATCACCCAGCGCAATGACTTTATTCTTTACCTGCGAGGCATTGGTAGTGAGGTTGAATTTGAATTTTCCTTCTGTTTTGCGATAGGTCATTGAAACTTCAAACCCCTTGTTCTCGATGCTGGCGGAGTTGTATACGGCAGATCCTGCAGAACCATTGTAGAGTCCTTGTCCGGATGAAGGCGGGGGCGTAAGGCTTGCAAGCAGGTCGATATTTTTCTTATAGAAATAATCAACACTCAGGGTGAGCTTATTGGCAAGTATGCCCAGGTCGATACCCAGGTTGGAGGTTTTGGAAGTTTCCCATTTGAGGTTGGCATTGGCTAACTGTGTAATAGTACCATACTGGCGCATGTTGCCAAAGATCACGGGGACAGTTGCATTAACAGTTGATATGTAACTGTAAGGAGGAATAAAATTGGCGCCCAACTCACCGTAGCTGATACGGATCTTTGCCAATGAAATCAGTCCGGAAGAAAAGAAAGGCTCATTATGGATATTCCATCCGGCAGAAACAGAAGGGAAAATGCCAGAGCGATTGGCTTCTGAAAATTTGGTGGACTGGTCATTTCTTGCGCTTAAGGTTAACAGGTAACGATTTTTATAACCATAATTGATTCTTCCAAATAAAGACAACAAGGCGGCACTGTATTCCTGACCGGATGCGGAAACCGTACCCTGTGGAACAGTAAGTGCATTGTTGGGGAAATTGTTATCGCCGGAAATATTGGTGATGTTCCTGTTTTTTTCAGATAACCAGCTTTGACCGAATAAGAGGTCAATATCATGACCGTTGATTTCTTTTTTATAAGAAAGCAGGTTATCGAGTGCGTATTGATAATATTCACCCCTGCTTTCGGTTAAAGACCTTTGCTGGCTGAACTGGGTAGCACCCGATAAATCGGTAAGCGTATAATTAGGTGAGTTGTATTGAGAATTGCTCACCGAATAATTGCCACTCAGACCCAGGCTGTATACCAGGTCTTTGATTATTTCATAACTCGCTTTCACGCTTCCCACCAGGTTGGTGGTATTTTCTTTCCAGGAAGACAGGGCGCCATTGGCAAATGGACTTGCCAGGTTGATGCCTCCTTTGTCGATATAATAATTGGAATTACCGGTATTAAAACCATTGGAATTGATGCCGGCCAGGGCGTTGTTGGGATTGATATTTGGAATGGTCGGAATGGTAAGGCCGCTATTCAATGTTGTATACGCATAATTGGGCCTGTTTTCATTCCTGTTGGCTGAAAAAGATTCTTCCAGTTTGAATTTATTCTTAACCTGCGTGGTATTCAGCCTGAAATCATAACGCTTGAAATCACTGTTTACCAGCAGGCTTTTCTGGTTAAAATAATTGAAACTGGAATAAAAAGAAGCCTCTTTTTGTCCGCCTGAAAAATCTACCCCCACATTGTACATGGGAGCGTTGCGGAACCATGCGTTCTGGTAGTCTTCATTGACTGCCGGGTTGAACTGTGCATCGTTCATAGGGATCCTGGGTGTTCCTGCGGCGTCTGAAACGGAATTCATTAAATCGGCATATTGTCTTGCATTTAGGAAGGCTAATTTTTTAGCTGGTGTTTGAATGCCGTAGCTGGTGTTGAAATTGATCCTGGTTTTACCTGCAGCCCCTTTTTTTGTGGTTACTAACACTACTCCATTGGCAGCACGCGATCCATAGATAGCAGCAGAAGATGCATCTTTCAAAATTTCAACACTCTCAATATCGTTTGGATTCACTGAACTGAGATCAGATGCAAATGCTCCATCGATAACATACAATGGAGCCACATTGGTAAGAGAGCTGGCCCCCCTGATCACAATATTTACTGCTGCACCGGCAACGCCGCCATCTGTTTGAACTGTTACACCGGGTGTACGACCTTGCAAGGCAGCTCCAACATTGCTTACGGCCAATTTTTGCATTTCTTTGGAAGAAACCGATGCAACAGCGCCCGTTACATTTGCCTTTTTCTGCGTGCCATAACCTACCACTACTACTTCTCCCAACGCTTGTACCTTAAGCTGCAGTGTTACGTCCAGTGTGATTTGGCTGTTTACCGGAATTGCGACTGTGGTATAACCATTGAAGCTAAAAATAAGTGCATCAGATGTGTCGGCCTTAATGCTGTAACTGCCGTCTGCAGAAGTTTGTGTTCCTGTTTTTTTGTTTTTCACCATTACCGATGCACCCTGCAAGGGACGATTATTGTCCTGTGAAAAAACATGCCCTGTAATTACATGCGTTTGAGCGTACAGCAGGTTAAAAAAAACGACTCCCAAAACGGTACAGGCCGCCCGGAGGAATCCCGAAGTTGATTTCATAATGGCAAGGTTTGTTAATAAGTATTATGTATTATGTAATACAAATTAAAAACTTTACTTCCTCCTTCTCAATTAAATTGTTAAACTTTTGAACGTGCTGATAATGAGGTAATTGAAGTAAAAAACGATTAATTTAATTAAAATTAATATACATAAAATATTATTTCTAATTAAACTGTATCGCTTTCACAGGCCTGATTTTCCTGACAAGCCAGGTGGGTAATAAAAGAGAAAGATAGCAAACCAACCCAGTAACCATACAAACCAACACCACTTGCTTCCAGTTGATTAGTACGGGCGCATACCTTACATAATAGGACGTTTCATCCAGTTTGATGAAATGTGTATACTGCTGTAAAAGACAAATGCCTGCACCAAAGACAAAACCGATTCCAATGCCTGCCAGGGCAATAACCGTGGCATGGTAGAGAAATATCTTTTGTATCAGCCAATCAGAAGTACCAACTGCTTTCAGGATGCCTATCATGCGGGTTCTTTCGAGTATCAGTATCAGCAAGCAGGTAGCCAGGTTAATGATGGCCACAATTGACATGATGATGAAGATGACATTCCTGTTTACATCCTGGATATTGAGCCAATCAAAAATATTAGGATATATTTCCGGTATACTTCTGCTCATCCATTCTGCAGGTAGATGATCGAGCAATGCATCATTGATGACTGTAATTTTTTTGTAATCGGTTACAAATAATTCGTATCCTCCAATCTCATCATCGCGCCAATTGTTCAAACGCCTGATCAGCCGCAGGTCTCCAATGATGAACAGTTTATCGTATTCTTCTATACCGGTTTTATAAATACCTGCTATTTTGAGCTTGCGGTATGTCCTGCTTCCATCGACTGATGAAATAAAATAAACGATCAATGTGTCGTTCAGTTTTGTGTTCAGCTGTGCAGCCAATTGCGAAGAAAGTAACAATTCCCTGCTGTACAATGAATCATTAAAAAGTATCCACCGCCCCTCTTTAAGATAAGGTTTTAACCGACTACTGTCGTAATCCTGTTCAATGCCTTTCAGTAACACACCTTCAATTTCCTTGTTCTTTTCCAATACCACCGATTTGGTTGCGAACCCTTGCAATTTCAACACACCGGCTTGTCTGTGTATGATACTTTCCACCGATGCATTTTTTTGCAGGGGCGTTTCTTCAGCGATCAGCGATTTTTCTGCTTCATATTTTTGTACCCGTATATGTCCCCAGAAACTGAATACTTTTTCAGAAACCGTTTGCTGAAAACCATTGACAAATGAAAGCGTAATAATCATTGCAGCTACACTCAATGCAGTCGCTGCAACAGACAACCTGATGATGAACCTGGAGAATGATTTTTGACGGTTAAAAGCGATTCTCTTCGCAATATCAAGAGCAAGACCCAAACGGCATTGGTTTTGTTTCAATCAAAACTACGGAGCCGGTTGCAATGCAGCAAAATGAATTGTCATAAGCTTATTTTTACCCCATCTTTACAATATGAAAAGAATCCTTTGGGTACTCCTGTTATTGCATTCCTGCACTTTTGTATGGACACAACGATTGCCCGATCATGTATATATGCCCGGTATCAGGACAGTAAAACTATTCCAGCAGAATAACCAGCAAACCCTTCCACTCATCAGGCTTAATTCATCTGATCTGATGGAACTACATTTTGATGACCTCGACGGGTATGCTAAAAATTATTTTTACACCATTCAATTATGCAATGCCGACTGGAAGCCGGCAGATATTAGTCCCTTCGACTACATCAGCGGATTCCAGCAAAACCGATTATTCCAATACCGGATGTCTTCAATAAGCACTACCAATTATGTGCATTACCAGGCCTTGCTTCCGGAACGGAATTGCATGCCGCTTAAAAGTGGCAATTATTTACTGAAGGTTTTTCTCAATGGAGATACTTCACAACTCGCATTTACCAAAAGGTTCATGGTGGCGGAAGATAGAATGTCCGTAGGCGCAAGGTTGCTGCAACCCTTTGACAACACCCTTTTACAAACACACCAGAAATTGCAGTTTTCGGTGAATATGCGTGAAGTAAATGTTTTGAATGCGCAACAACAGGTAAAAGTTGTGGTTTTGCAAAATAATAGGTGGGACGATGCCATTACGGATATACAACCGTCTTTCATCAGGAATAATATGCTGGAATACAACGGGGAACGCGACTGCGTTTTCCCGGCAGGGAAAGAATACCGTTGGGCTGATTTGCAAAGTTTTCGTTTTGAAAGCGACAGGGTGGATCGTATTGATCACAATGAAAGGCCCTTTGTGGTGTTCATGAAGCCGGATGCAATACGAACCAACCTGCGTTATGTATTCTTTACCGACCGTAATGGATGGGACCAGATCAGTGCTACAGAATCGATCAACCCCTGGTGGCAGAGTGATTACGCACAGGTAAAATTCACCCTTGAGCCTATTAATAAGCAGCCGCTTACAAAACAAAACATATACCTTCTTGGAGAATGCACGGGCAACCAGGTTGGGGATACATCGTTGATGCACTTTGATGCTGACAATGGTATATACACAAAAACATTGTTACTCAAACAGGGTTATTACAGTTATATCTATGTAACCAAATCCCCGGAAAATGTGCATACAAGATCTGCTACTGCCTATACGGAAGGAGATTTTTGGGAGACTGAAAACGAGTATACGATATTTGTCTATTACCGTGCCATGGGTGGAAGACACGATGAACTGCTGGGAATTACATCGGTCAATTCGCGGGATCGTCGTTATTGACAAACTTATTCAGGTAAACGGTCGGTAAGATAGAGATAAGGCAGGATGCCATGGTGTATGAATATCCTGTTTTTATCATCGGGGTATTTCTGGTAATAAGCAGTATCGGCCTGTAAGACGGTAAATTGTCCGCAACGGATATAATTGAAACTATTGGCATAGGAAGGAGGCTCATAACCTGACAGGCTTTTCTTCAACAACCCCTCAATGGTTCTGCCCAGGTATTTTTCGTACCTCCTGCGGGCGCGTGAACTGGCATTTTTTAACCGGTTATAAGCGTAACGCAAGGCAATGTTTTTAGGAAACTTTTGCTTTTTAATCATTGGCGAGATATCAGCAAAGGGATTAACGATATTAAAATCGTCCAGCGTTTGAACAGAAACAGGTGTTTCAGGAACCCAGTCGGCAGTATTCACTACAGTCAGTCCCCATCCACCCATGGTAAGTGATTCGTAATCATATGAAAAATACAAGTTGCCGGGTTTGGGAGCAGCACTTGAATAGGTTTTAAGACGAATGTCCTGCGGAAGGCGGTGAATGGCTCGCTGGTTTTCAAGGTAAGCAGTCAGCAGGAAAGCAATGGCCCCTCCCTGGCTATGTCCCAGGATGATGTATTGTTTAATTCCCGCTTTATAAAGAGAATCTATTTTGGGAAGAACGTCTCTGGACAGAAATGCCATTCCTATGAGCCAGCCAACGTGAACAGCGGCACGGGCATTTTGTGCCAGTTGGTAATTGAAAATAAAATCGTCTGATAGTTTGATAGTACCTGCTGCAGGAACCATCGCAGCATAAAGGTTTTCCAGCCAACTTATTTGGTTTGCCGTAGTACCACGAATACTAATGACTGCAATGCCTTTCCCTGCGTACCAGAGATCCCACCTGTTATCAAGGCCTACAACCGGGGAACGATAGATCATTTTATAATGGTCGGGTGGGAGAATGGGGCCGGGTTTGTTGGCATCAACCTGCATTGCCGTAATTTTTAACAGCTCCCTGTATTCGGCTTTGTCGAATCCAGGTTTGAGCCGGGCGTTCTGTGCGTGAACAGAGGAGAAGCAAATAAAGAAGGCCAGACATATACCTGCAACAGTAAGGCGCATATACACAAGAATGGTTGTATTCAAATATAGTTAACTATGTGTTTGTCAGGAAAAGCATCCTTTAAAAAAAACGGGAAAATAATCCGCTATCCCTTAGTTTTGCACCCGGCAGGTCTTACACGACCAGCTCCTGCTGAACCTCCCCAGGGCAGGAATGCAGCAAGGATAAGCGGTTGAGCGGTGCGATGTGAGTAGCCTGCCATTTTTTACCCCCTCATCCCCGATGGGGGAATTTCATTTGAAGGGGATTTAATTTTAAGCCACATGAAATTTTTTATCGACACGGGTAATCTTTCCCAGATCAAAGAAGCGCATGACCTGGGTATCCTTGATGGTGTAACCACCAATCCTTCCCTGATGGCCAAAGAAGGCATCAAGGGAGAAGCAGCCATTGCCAATCATTATAAAACGATCTGTGAACTGGTAGACGGTGATGTGAGCGCTGAAGTATTGTCAACCGATTTTGCCACCATTGTTGAAGAAGGTAAGAAACTGGCTGCCATTCATCCTAACATCGTTGTTAAGGTTCCTATGATCAAAGATGGCGTGAAAGCCATCAAATGGTTTACCGATAATGGTATCCGTACCAATTGCACGCTTGTATTTTCTGCAGGCCAGGCCATTCTTGCAGCAAAAGCAGGAGCCAGCTATGTATCGCCTTTTATCGGACGTATTGATGACAGCGGCTGGGACGGTATGGAACTGATTGCCCAGATCCGTCATATCTACGATATCCAGAACTTTAAAACAGAAATACTGGCGGCATCCATCCGTAATGCACTGCATATTACAAAAGCCGCTGAAGCGGGTGCAGATGTTTGTACCTGTCCGCTTGATTCTATCCTTGGACTGCTCAAACACCCCCTGACCGATATCGGCCTGGCCAAGTTCCTGGAAGATGCCAAGAAAATGTAAATTGAAATTGTTTTATAAAAAAGCCCCTGTGCACACCAGGGGCTTTTTTGTGACGATCAGTGCAGGCTGATCAATTTTCCCAATTGGCTGCTTTCGAAAGCCGCTTCTATTACACGCATTACCCGAATGCCATCTTCCACTGTCACAGGCATGGGGCCATCATCTATAATGGCTTTGTAAACAGCATCATAGTATTCATAATAATTGCCTTGTAGCGTACTGACTTTTTCCCTGATCAGCTTGCCGTCTTTTTCAGCATGCAACAATCCTTCTTCTGATGCGGGTTCGGTTCCCCAGTCGGCACCACCGGGTTTGATGTTCTCAATCAAACGGGCTTCCTGCACATCTGCACGGGTTTTGATAAAAGAACCTTTGTGACCATGAACAATGTAGGAAGGCAAAGGTTCACGTACAAGATACCCGGCTTTTAAACGAACCCGCAATTGTTGATAATAAAGTAAAACCTCAAAATAATCGTCCACCTGGGAAACAGGCCTGGTAATGCGAATATCAGCAAATACAGCGTCGGGCATACCAAAAAGACAGAGGGCCTGGTCGGTCAAATGAGGACCCAGATCATTGAGCACGCCTGCGCCAGGTCCGGGAATTTCTTTGTGTAATTTAGGGCTCAGTTCTTCCTTGTACCTGTCGAAATGGAACTCTGCTTCTGAAATAGCACCCAGCCAACCTTCTGTGATGATCTTACGTACGGTTTTGAAATCACTGTCCCACCTCCGGTTTTGAAAAACTGATATTTTTTTACCTTGTTTTACAGATAATTCCTTCAATTGAATAGCTTCAGCAACAGTTGTGGTGAATGCTTTCTCCACCACCGCATGTTTGCCGGATTCCAACACTTTTTTTGTGTATTCGAAATGGGTATTGGTGGGTGTATTGACAATAACAAGTTCAATACTCTTATCTGCCAGCAATTCTTCCAGCGAACGGAATATTTTGATATTGGGGTAAAACTCAAGCGAGGCAGATTTACTCCTTTCCCAAACGCCGTATAATTCAAGCCCGGGATGCAGTTGAATGAAGGGGGCATGAAATACGCGTCCTGACATTCCGAAGGACAATAAAGCAGTTCTGATCTGTTGCATGTAATGATGATAAATGATTTGTCGATGTTTAATGCATAGTTGTTTAACGAAGAGAAGCCAGGTCTATGACAAACCTGTAACGAACATCACCTTTCAGCATTCTTTCATAGGCGTTGTTGATGTTCTGCATGGGAATAACTTCCACATCGGATACGATATTGTTTGCAGCACAGAAATCCAGCATTTCCTGGGTTTCCCTGATACCACCAATAAGAGAACCCATGATGCTCCTCCTTTTCATGATCATCTGGAAGGTTGGCGATGCCGACGGAACTGTTGGAAGACCTACTACAATCATGGTTCCATTGGTACGAAGCAGGTTCATGTAAGTTCCATAATCGTGTTCTGCGGAAATAGTATTCAATATAAAATCAAAATGATTTTGCAGGCCTGCCAAGGTATCCGGATTAGACGTAAGAGCAAAATGATGAGCGCCTAATTTTTTAGCGTCGGCTTCTTTAGAAGGTGAAGAACTCAGCATGGTTACTTCCGCGCCAAAAGCAGCAGCAAATTTCACAGCCATATGACCTAGTCCGCCCAGTCCCAATACACCAACACGATGCCCTTTCCCCACTTTCACATGACGCAGTGGCGAGTAAGTGGTAATACCCGCACACAAAAGAGGAGCCACACCTTCCAATGGAAGGTTGGCAGGTATTTTCAGGGTATATTGTTCATCCACTACAATTTGTGTTGAATAACCGCCATAGGTAGGAAGATTGGTTCCTCTTTCACGACCATTATAAGTAGCCACCATTCCTTCATCGCAGTATTGTTCCAGTCCGGCTTTGCAATTGGAACAAACACGGCAGGAATCAACAAAGCAGCCAACGCCTGCCAGGTCGCCGGCCTTGAATTTTTTAACATGGTCGCCCACCCTGGTTACACGTCCAACAATTTCATGGCCGGGAACCATGGGAAAAATAGAATTACCACCCCATTCGTCCCTCACCTGGTGAATATCGGAATGGCAAACACCGCAATACAGTATTTCTATCTGTACATCGTGTAAGCCGGGTTCTCTTCTGTCAAAAGAAAAAGGAGCCAGTGTCGATTTAGCAGTTTGAGCGGCATAAGATTTTGCAGGTATCATAGATGTTTTTTTGATTAGAAATCATTTTTCTTTTCCTTGGGCAAATGGTTAAGGTCTTTCTGGTAGTATTTGGCCCATCCATTATTGAGAGCAAATACAATGGGTTTTCCCAGGATTTGCTCAAGCCAAACCGGTAGTGCAAAATAACGACGGTCGGTGAAATACTCATAGTATTTGTGACAGTCAGCATCAGCTTCGCCAAGAATATTGCGGGCTACAAAATCTCCGCAAAAACTTGCCCAGGGCAGGCCTACCACTCCCAAAATATAATGAATGCTTTTGTTAGATTCATCCCGGACCAGGGTAGGTAGAAGGTCGCGTGTAGTATCAATCAATCCTGGCCAGTATTGAATGAAATGGAGGTTTTGAAGAAAAGGGAAATGGGCTTTGAATCGTTTATGCACACCTGTGATGACGTCTTCATGGTTCCATGCCTGGGGAAGAAAAGTAGTAATGGCATTACCGCCACCCAATAAAATACGATTGCCTTCAACAAGGCGCCAGTAAGAATAAACCAGGGAACTGTCCCACATCTGCAGATCGGCCCCCGACGGGAATAATTGCTGCAGTTCCTTATCACTCAGTGGCTCACTGATACTGAGAAAGGTTTGTGCATGGAACACTTCATCTGCAATTTTGTTGAATCTATGGTCCATTTTATCCATGGCAACAATGACCTGACCGGCTGTTACGGAACCTGCATGTGTACAGGCGGTATTACCTGTTATTTTCAGCACTTCCGTACTTTCATGGATCACTATGCCGTTGTTCAGCAAATGATGCTTCATGCCTTGCAGGTATAGTAACGGGTTAATGCCATAAGTATCGGTATACCTTACCGCGCCGGTAAACCCCGAGGAAGCGACCAACTGGTCCATTTCTGCTTTATTGTACAGTGTTTGATTGGTGAAACCAACACTTTCCCGGCAACTCATTTCATCCTGTACATCCTGCCAGCCCGACGGACCAATACCCATAAAAAGACTGTCCTGCACCCTGAAATCACATTTGATGTGATAATTGGTCACGTACTGTTTAATGAGATCAATACCTTTCACGGGCACTTCCCAGATTTCCCTGGCCCCCTTCAGTCCATAACGCCGCACCAGTTGAGAAAGTTCCAATTCGCTGTCGGGGGTTAAAAAGCCTGCACTGCGACCACTGGAACTACCACCTAATACATTTTTTTCCAGCAGTACAACAGACAACCCCTTGCCCATGAATGCCGCTGCAGCACTCACGCCAGACATACCTCCGCCGATGATCAGTACATCGCATTTTTTGTTTTCCTGCAGAGGCTTGCAGAAAGGATATTTTTCTTCCAGAAGCGTAGTAACCCACCAGTTTTGAATGATCATAGGAATTGCATTTAGAAGCAATCAAAGATTTTCACTATAGTCAATTTTGAACTTGCTCAGGTTTGGGCGGTGGGATCGTTTTCTTTTTTCTTCATGCCTGTAAATGATCGAACCGACTTCCCTGAAGAAAGGATATCCGATCTCTTCGTATTCATATTTATCATCGTTCAGGATACCGTCGCGGTTGACATAGATGACACCGCAAAGCATGAATTCAATTCCCTTGTCAAAATCAACAATATAAGCAGCGTCGGTAAGATAGCCGTAAGCCCATCCCGTTTTATTAAAGATACGGATATTGGAAGGTATTTTTTGTTTGCCGTCTTTGAAGAGAAAAAATTTAGTGTAACTATCAAAGTATTCCACAGTATCATAGCGGGGATGAAGGCTTTCGGAAGGGTATTCAGACATGTACTTGTACAGAAATTGGTAATCACTTTTTGATAATTTAAAGCGCTTTGCTTTGGAAACTGATCGGGGAAAAAGTACGGATTGAAGCATTTGCTGGAGATCTTCCAATGGGAGGTTATTGTGACGGGTGAAGTCCATAGGCTGGTTGATCAGCGAGTCGTGCCGGTCATAAAATGCATTGCCCACCAGCACCTGCTTGCTGTAATCAAAACTGAGTTCACTGTAAGCGGGGTCTTGCTTGTATAATAACTTTCCTCCTTGTTCAAACCTGATGGTATTGGTATGACGGTTCTCTTCTTCAGACATAGGCGTGAACCGTCTTACAATGCGCACATCGGAATATCCTTTGTTCCACAATTGCCGGTTCAGCGTCGTCTGCCCGTTAAATTCATACAACCTGTTATAGGCATCATTATCACTGACAAGGAATATTTTTTTGATGTATTGTTCGATGGAAGGATAACCGTTCAATGCAGAAGTATCGCGCATTACAGTGGTTTGTGAGCTGAAACTACTGTCGGTAAACATTGGTGTATGCCTGTCGATGCCATAAGCTTCCAGCGAGTGTAGTTTTTCTAAAGCTGCCAGGGCTGCAGGTAATTTAACAGTCGAGGCCGGATTAAAATACCTGCCACGATCCACATGCAGGTAATGGTTTTTAAAATGCGGCGCATTACTCTTGTCACGATTGATCTCTGTATAGATGATCTGGTACTGGAAGCTGTCGGGATGATTCAACACTTTTTGCAACAGAGGAGGGGCTTGCGATGTCAATAACTGTTGCAACCAGGGATCTGTTTTCTCCTGTGCATGAACAATGCAGGTGCTGAAAAAGAACAGGCAATAATAGAAAGGCTTCTGCCATGTAAAAATAAATGCATTCATGGGTCAGGCGTAGTTTTCGGAACTAAATATAAATACAAAATCAACCGGAATATTTTTTTGGCATGGCATTTGGAAATAGATGCATGAATCAAACAATATCGCAATGAAAAAGACAATTATGGTACTGAGTTTGTGCTTGTTAAGTGGTTTTTTGATGCATACGAAAGCGCAAACAGTAGGACTGAAAGGGGGCTTTAGCGTAGCTGATGTATCGGGCATGGGTGGAAACAGCAGGGTCAGTGGTCATGCCGGACTTTATTTCAATTCACCTCTTTCTAAAGGATGGTATGTTCAACCTGAGATCATGTATTCAGGCGAAGGAGAAAGGTACCAAACGGCTTTGGGCGACAGGGTACTGGCTTTGAGTTATATCAATGTACCGGTTATGTTTCAATATTATCCCGCCAGCCAGGTATACCTGGAACTCGGACCTCAACTGGGTATGCTGGTAGGTGCCGGTGTTAAAAACACGAGTGGTGGAGGCAAGGTAGATGTAATGAGTGATTACAACAGGTTAGCATTGAGTGCAGGTGTAGGAGTTGGGTTACAGGCTACAAATCAGCTGGGATTCAATGCACGTTACAATTTTGGCCTTACCAATATTGTGGCAAACAGCAATACAATTCATTACAGCAATGTATTGCAGGTGGGTGTAGCAGTCAGGATTAAATAAGTTATACGAGTAGCAGCAAGTAAAACAAAAGCCTTTACTGGTAATCAGTAAAGGCTTTGTTCATGTGTAGGCAAAGTATCATCAGGGTTGATCAACAGGAGGACTTTTCTTGCTGCGCATATGAAGAATATGTGCGGCTTCAACCAGTCTTTCTATTTTTTCATAGAAGAACAGGATGGATACACGTTCCTGGTGATCAAGACCTTCTGCAAAATCACCATTTACTGTTGTTTTCAGCCAGAGCCATAAGAGTTCACGCACATCTGGAAGATGCGCATAATCGAAAAGCTCATCGAGCACCAACTCCGGGTGTTCAACCTCTTCTTTACTAAGCTTTCGGGAATACGATTCCCATTCAGGGTACTGAGTCAAAGGCATTTTTACTGTTTTAATAGTTATTATAATGGCACTTTGCTTGCGGAACTTTTGTGCAATGTTGTATACAATGTCTCCGGACATGCATTGTAACAACTACTACGAAGGGTTTAGAAATTCAAGTATAAACCACCATTGCTGGTGTCATACAGATTGATTTACTTCGTAAAACCAATGAGACTACAATAATAGCAATATTTCTATTAATAATAAAATTTTTAGCAAACTTATTTCTATTAAACTTATCCACATTGACAATTATAGAACGTTTATATCAATACATGGATTTTCGTAAGCTCACTGCTTATGAAGTTGAGCACACCTGTAATATATCGAATGGTTATTTGGGCAAACAAAGAAAGAAAAAAGGTGCTGTCGGGACCGATATATTGGAAAGGATCAAAAAGCAATACCCCGAGCTGAGCATCGTCTGGCTTTTTTCAGGCAGGGGTGAAATGCTGATTGACCCTTCCCTGCACCCGGATGAACAACTGGCATACGAAATGCGGGAAGAAAAAGAAGCCTACCTCACCACGAAAGATGAAGTGATTATTTTATTGAAAACCCAGGTATCATTACTGGAAGATGCCCTGGCGGATAAAGAAAAACTGATCAACCTGCTGGAAAAAGATTTGCAGCGGGAAAAAAAATGATCAACCTCACTTTAGTTTTCAGCATAGGCCGAAGTAGGCTCACAGGTACAAATAAGGTTGCGATCGCCATGAGTATTGTTCACCCTTGCAACACCGGGCCAGAATTTGTTCTGTGTCACATAATACAACGGAAATGCCGCTTCCTTGCGTGAATATGGATGATTCCATTCATCGCTGCAAACCACTGCCTGCGTATGCGGGGCATTTTTCAGGGGATTATCTGTCTTATCCGATTTTCCTTCTTCAATGGCCCTGATTTCTTCATAGATCGAAATCATCGCATCACAGAAACGATCCAGCTCGGCTTTGTCCTCACTCTCGGTTGGCTCCACCATAATCGTTCCCGGAACAGGGAAACTGAGGGTAGGAGCATGAAATCCATAATCGATCAGGCGCTTGGCCACATCTTCCGCTTCTATGCCAACACTTTGCTTAAACGGACGAAGGTCAACAATGAATTCGTGCGCACAACTGCCATTGCTTCCGGTATAGAGTATCTTATAATATTTTTCAAGCCTTGCTTTCATGTAATTGGCATTGAGAATGGCATATTCAGTGGCCATTCTTACGCCGTCTGCCCCCAGCATTTTGATATATGCATAGCTGATGAGCAGGATGCTGGCCGAGCCATATGGCGCCGCGCTTACCGCTGACCTGCCATGGCCTGCAGCGCTGTGACCGGGCAGGTAAGGAGCCAGTTTATCATTCACACAGATCGGGCCCATACCCGGACCGCCGCCGCCATGCGGAATGGCGAAGGTCTTGTGCAGGTTAAGGTGACATACATCGGCGCCGATGGCACCGGGACTGGTCAGGCCTACCTGGGCATTCATATTGGCGCCATCCATGTAAACTAACCCGCCATTGTCGTGTATGATCTGGCAGATAGCTTTAATTGTTTCTTCAAATACGCCGTGGGTAGACGGATAGGTAACCATCAATGCGCCCAACGTGTCTTTGTATTGTTCTGCTTTTGCTTTCAGATCGGCCACATCAATATTACCCGCATCATCACACTTCACCACCACTACTTTGAACCCGGCCATCACGGCGCTTGCCGGATTGGTACCATGGGCACTGATGGGAATCAGCACCACATTCCTGTGCGCTTCCTGGCGCGCTGCATGGTAAGACCTGATGGATAATAACCCGGCATACTCGCCCTGTGCGCCACTATTGGGTTGCAGGCTGCATGCAGTAAAGCCGGTAATCTCACAAAGGAATGCGTTGAGCTCGTCAATGATCTGCTGATAACCTTCTGCCTGGTCTGCCGGAACAAAAGGATGCATACCCCCGAATTCAGGCCAGCTCACGGGAATCATTTCAGTAGCAGCATTCAGCTTCATGGTACAACTTCCCAGGCTGATCATGCTTGTATTCAGGGAAAGATCTTTGTTTTCCAGTTGCTTCAGGTAACGCATCATCTGGCTCTCACTGCGATGTGTGTTGAATACAGGATGTGCCAAATAATCTGAACTGCGCAACAACGAAGCCGGTAATTGATAAGATGAAGTGTGAATACCTGCTGCTGTTAATTGGCGACCGGTACTTTTTTCCGTAACCGATTCAAATATTTTAATGATAGTATTGATATCGTCAACAGAAGTGGTTTCATCTATGCTGATATGTATGGTGCCATCTGCTGCATAATGAAAATTACTGTGGAATTTCTCTGCCATTTGCTTCAGTGCAGTTGCATTGATACCGGTTATATGAAGGGTATCGAAATAAGCGGCATTCTTCTGTTCAATACCCAGTTTGGCCAATCCGTCTGCAACAGCCTGCGCAAGCTCATGCACGCGTGAGGCGATGGCTTTAAGTCCTGCCGCCCCATGATATACTGCATACATAGCCGCCATATTGGCCAGCAATGCCTGGGCCGTACAGATATTGGAAGTGGCTTTCTCGCGCTTGATGTGCTGTTCCCTTGTCTGCAAGGCCATCCGCAATGCACGATTACCCTGCGCGTCAATGCTTACGCCAATCAGTCTGCCCGGCATGCCACGTTTAAAATCATCTTTGGTTGAAAAAAATGCTGCATGTGGTCCGCCATAACCCATCGGCACGCCAAAACGTTGTGCACTACCCACAGCCACGTCTGCTCCCAGCTCACCCGGAGGTGTTAAGAGGGTAAGCGCCAGCAGGTCGGTGGCCATAATCACCAGCCCTTCGATGGCATGCACCTGTTCAATAAAAGCACGATGGTCTTCAACAGAACCATTGCTGTTGGGATATTGCAGGATGGCTCCGAAATAAGTATGATCCAATTGAGCGTTGTGGTAATCACCATAAACCAGTTCTATCCCAATAGGCTCTGCACGCGTTACCAGTACATCTTTGGTTTGCTGAAAAATGGCATTGTCAACAAACAGCTTAGGCTTCCCAATTATATCCGATTTGTTCACATGATGGAAGATCATAGCCATGGCTTCCGCAGCAGCCGTAGCTTCATCCAGCAGGGAAGCATTTGCCATGGGCAATCCCGTAAGGTCTGCCACCATGGTCTGGAAATTCAGCAGACTCTCCAGCCTCCCCTGTGAAATTTCTGCCTGGTAAGGCGTATACTGGGTATACCATCCCGGGTTCTCAAATACATTCCGCAGGATAACACTGGGAGTAATGGTACCATAGTAACCCTGGCCAATATAATTTTTATAAACCTTGTTTTTAGCAGCCACTTTTTTCAGTTCAGCCAGGTATTCATACTCGCTGATGGCAGCGGGAAGATCAAGCGGTTTTTTGATGCGAATGGCATCGGGAACAGTTTTGCTAACCAGCTCTTCCAGGTTCTCTGTACCAATGGTCTTTAACATGGCCTGGGTATCGTTTGCACTGGGACCAATATGTCTGCGCTGAAATTCGGTGGATTGTTGTTCAAATAGGTTCATAGTAATAGCCTTTTTTTCAGACGCCGCAAAGGTAAGTGTATAGAACGGGAAAAAACACGCATGCCGTTGTATGGGGAAAAGCGAAAGGAAACTCTGAAAGGAATGGTATCTTTGCAATCGATTGACCGGATATGGATGACATCAATATGGATAACTGGGAAAAAAAAGCTGCCGAACACCAGAAACAATACCGGCAGTTCCTGCAGCGGGCCGATAAAAAAAAGGTACTGAACGTATTGCCCGGTCTGCATGAAGAAGCATTTGAAAAAATCGACTGCCTGCAATGTGCCAACTGCTGCAAGAATTATTCGCCCCGCTTCAAAACACCCGATATTAAAAGGATCAGCAAGCACCTCAAAATGAAGGAAAGTATTTTCATCGATACTTACCTTAACCTCGATGAAGAAGGCGATTATGTGGTAAAGCGCAGTCCTTGTCCTTTTCTCGGGCCGGATAATTATTGTTCCATTTATGAACAGCGCCCGTCTGACTGCCACCGGTTTCCCTATACCGATGAAGATGTTCTGTTAAAAAGACCCGCCATTACACTAAAAAATGCGAGTTTCTGCCCCGCAGTGTATTATGTATTAGAGAGTTTGATCAAACCATGATAAACCTTTCGGTTTTTTTGTATATTCTTGTGAAAAACAACCGATGAATCATGTTCCGGCCCTCATCAAAGACCTGGCCCTGATTCTTGGGGCGGCAGGTATCATTACCTTATTTTTCAAGAGGTTAAAACAACCGGTAGTATTGGGTTACATCATAGCCGGACTGCTCGTTGGGCCCAATTTCAGGTTATTCCCTACCATTACCGACCTGGAAGGCATTCAAATCTGGGGCGAAATAGGGGTAGTGTTTTTATTATTTGCCCTGGGTATTGAGTTCAGTTTTAAAAAACTGGTCAAAGTGGGTGGCTCTGCAGCCATCACAGGAGTGGTTGAATTGTCGTGCATGATGTTGTTGGGATATGGCATGGGACAGATACTGGGATGGCCTCATATGGACAGCCTTTTCCTGGGAGGTATCATAGCCATTTCGTCCACCACTATTATCTTTAGGGCTTTTGATGAACTGGGATTGAAATCGAAACAGTTCACCGGCCTGGTATTAGGGGTACTGGTCATTGAAGATTTGGTGGCCATTTTATTGATGGTTTTATTATCCACCGTTGCGGTGAGCCGTCAGTTCGAAGGCTCACAAATGGTTTTCTCTATCCTCAAACTTTTATTTTTTCTCTGCCTTTGGTTTGTGATGGGCATATTCCTGCTGCCCACTTTTTTTAAACGGGTCGCAAAATGGTTGAGCAGTGAAACACTGTTGGTGGTTGCTATTGCGCTTTGCCTGGGAATGGTGGTATTGGCAGATAAAGTAGGGTTCTCGGCGGCATTGGGGGCATTCATCATGGGGTCGATACTTGCCGAAACCACTCAATCTGAAAAAATTGAACACCTGATTGCATCGGTCAGGGATTTGTTTGGCGCCATTTTCTTTGTTTCGGTGGGCATGCTTATTAACCCCGCTGTTCTCTTAACTTATGCCATACCCGTGCTGTTGCTTACATTGAGCGTATTATTTGGGAAAACCATTTTTGTAAGCACTGGTGCCCTGCTTGCAGGCCGGCCACTGAAACAAGCCGTACAGGCTGGTACCAGTATGTCACAGATAGGTGAGTTCTCATTCATTATTGCCACACTGGGGTTGTCGTTGAAAGTAACCAGCTCTTATCTCTATCCCATCGCAGTAGGTGTGTCGGTGATCACCACATTCACCACGCCATATATGATGAAGCTTTCTGAACCTTTGTACAAATTGTTGCTGAAAATATTGCCGGAAAAATCAATCACTGCACTGGAACGATACAGCAGCAGTACACAGATCATTGAAGGTGAGAATAACTGGAAAAAATTACTGCATTTTTATTTTCAAATACTCATTGTGAACAGCGTTGTGATTATTGCCCTGATCTTACTAACGGGTTATTTCCTGCTTCCATTGGTATTGCTTTATTTTGAGAACAAACAATTGGGCAGGGGACTGACTACCGTGGTTGCTCTTTTGCTGATGTCGCCTTTTATCTGGGCGCTCACTGCTAAAAAACTTAAGAGGAGTGCGTATGCAGCACTGTGGCTCAATAAAAAATACAATCACGGGCCGCTTGTTATGCTGGAAATAGCCCGTAACCTGCTGGCAGTTCTGCTGGTTGGTTTCCTGCTGCGGCAATTGTATCCTTTCTGGACTGCTGTTGGAGGAACGGTTGTGGTGATGATTGTTGTAGTAGTGGTATTCCGGCAGCGCCTGCAAAAATTCTACCAAAGAATCGAAGACCGCTTCCTGGCTAACCTGCACGAAAAAGAATTGTTAGAGATACGAAAAAGCCAAAGCCATTTATCACCCTGGGATGCTCACCTGGTGCATTATAAGATCAGTCCGCATGCCCCCTTCATCGGCAATACCCTGGAGCAATTGCAATGGCGCGAACAATACGGCATCAATGTGGCTTTTATTGAAAGAGGTAATGAAATGTTGTTTACTCCCGCAAGAACCGAACACATTTTTCCCTTCGATACCATTGGCGTGATCGGCACCGATCAGCAATTACTGGAATTCGGCAAGATCATGGTGGCTTATGAGGCTGCTTATGATGCGGAAAAAGAAACGGTGGAACTGGAAAAGATCATGGTAGATGAATATACGAGGCTGAAAGGGAAAACCATCAGGGAATCGGGCATACGTGAGAAGACAGACGGACTGGTAGTGGGTATTGAAAGAAAAGGAGAACGCATGTTAAACCCTTCTTCCAATACGGTACTTGAATGGGACGATATAGTCTGGATCGTAGGGAACCGTAAAAAGATCAGACAGCTGAACCTGTCTTAGTATTCCATTTTTCGCAGGCTGGGCGCCTTGATCCAGGTAAATACCACAACTCCCAAGGTCATACATCCGCCGAATACAACGGAGGGCACAACACCCATCAGCCTGGCTGTTACGCCACTTTCAAACTGCCCCAGTTCATTGCTGCTGTTAATAAACATGGAATTCACACTCATTACCCTGCCACGCATATGATCGGGTGTTTTTAACTGCATGATGGTACCCCGCACTACCATGCTGATGCCATCCAGTATGCCGCTAAGCATCAATGCCGCAAAAGACAACCAGAAAGTGGTTGAGAGTGCAAAAGTGATGATACAGAGTCCGAATCCCCCCACGGCAAATAATAATTTCCTTCCCTGCTTGCTGCGCAGTGGGAACAGGGCCAATAGTATTACGATACAGATAGCGCCTATATCGGATGCGCCGTTCAGGAACCCGAAGCCCTGTGGACCAACTTTTAAAATATCCCTTGCGTAAACAGGTACCATGGCTACTGCACCGCCAAAAAGCACTGCAAACAGATCAAGCGAGAGTGCGCCCAGCACTTCTTTGGTTTTGAAAACAAAGTTGACGCCTTCTTTTACACTGTCCCAGGTCTTTTGCTCGCTCTTTTCATTCAAAGGGGGGTGCGGGCTGAGTTTCCATAAAGCAAACAGTGAGGCAGACATAAGACAGGCAATGGTAAGCAGGGTGCCGGTATTGCCAAGGCCGGCAATAAGAAAACCGCCAGCGGCATGACCCGTTACCGATGCCGACAGCCATGCGCCCTGGTTCCAGGTGGTGGCATTCTGTAATTTTGATTTGGGCACTACCTGTGCCAGGATCACATTGAATACAGGACCGGTAAAAGAGCGGATGATACCAGTGCAGAATATGACCAGGTAAATACACGCGGCAATCCTGTGAGTGGAAAGATGAAAAGCAGTGAAAGGAATTGAGAGGAATACCAGCATGAGCGCGGCAGCCAGGTAAAGCGTTACACCGGTACACAACAATTTTCTTTTCTCGCTCAGATCAATCACATGCCCCGCATATAAAGCAAGTGATATGGCGGGGATCACTTCAGACAGGCCAATCAGTCCAATAGCAAAAGGGGCATTGGTCAGTTCATAGATCCACCAGCCTACCAGTGTACTCATCATGCGCAACCCCATGATGAACAGGAATCTGCCGGTTACCAGCCTTCTGAATTCAGGAATGCGTATTGATTCAAACGGGTCAGTTTTGTTATTGTCTGCGTTCGTCATACATTATAGTCTATGGCAACGTGAAATAATGTTGCCCAACATCATAATCCTTATCCAGTGCATCCAGGACAACCTGTAAATGTTTTTCATTTCCCAGGAAATCGGCATTACTGGCATCGATGAAAATGGTTTTGATATTGTGTTGTTTGATGTAGCTGGTGTAGGTCTCCTGCAGGCTGAACAGGTATTCATCGGGAATGGACTGCTCATAGTCGCGATTCCTTTTTTTAATATTCGCCTGCAGCGTATGCACCGGTGCATGCAGGTAAATGAGGATGTCGGGGAATACCAATTGCTGGTGAATGATGTCGAACAGTTTTTGGTAAAGCCTGAATTCTTCTTCGGGCAGGTTTACCTTGGCAAAGAGCAGGCATTTGGTAAAAAGGTAATCTGAAATGGTTACGTGCTGAAAGAGATCCTTCGTGTGTACCATATCTTTCAGCTGCTTGTAACGCTCCGCCATAAAGAATAGCTCAAGCGGAAAAGCATATTGCTGCGGGTTCTCGTAAAATTTAGGCAGGAAAGGATTGTCTGCAAATTCTTCCAATATGAGCCTTGCATTGAAATGTTTGGCTAATAAATGGGTCAATGTTGTTTTGCCGGCGCCGATATTCCCTTCTACAGTTATAAAATGGTGCTTCATTAATTTCAGGTCGGTGACGTTCAAAATTAACCGTCCTCTTCAACTGTGTCCCTATTTTTTTTGCACATGGAGTTTATCCGGACATTCTTCCAGTAACTGGGCAATGGTTTTGTGGAGCACCGGATGTACCAGGTCTGCCGCTATCTGCACCAACGGCATCAATACAAACCTCCTTTGTGCCATGGAGGGATGAGGTATGGAGAGCAGGGGGGTATCCAGTATCAGGTCATCTATGAGCAAAATATCAATATCAATGATCCGCGGTCCAAGTTTAAGGGCCCGTTTCCGGCCCATTTGTTCTTCAATGGCAAGCAAGGCCTTCATGAGGTCTTCAGGTCCATAAAGCGATTCCAGCGCCAGCGCCTGGTTATAGAAGGAAGGCTGGTTGGTAAGTCCCCATGCTTCTGTTTCATAAATCGATGAGCGCCGGGTAATGATTCCACAGGAGGCTTCGATTTCATGTACGGCCTGTTGCAAATAAGCCAGCCGGTTACCCAGGTTGCCGCCTATCAGCAAATAAGCTGTTTTCATAAATTGGTAGAATAATTAGCTTCAAATATCTTTAAATTCATAAAGCCGTAGCTAAAATTATGAAAAGCTTTTTTAAAACATTTTTTGCAGTCCTGCTGGCGCTGGTTATTTTTTGCGTGATCGGTGTTTTTATCCTGGCCGGGTTTATTGCCAGTGCTACTTCTGCCGAAAAACCCAAACTGGGGAAAAACGCGGTACTGGTATTGGATCTGAACAATAATTACAGGGAAAGGAAACAGGAAAACCTGCTGGGTTCGCTGCTTGATGACGGGGCCTACGATATTCCGGCATTGTACGATGTGGTAAGGATGATCCGGTATGCAAAAACAGATACTGTTGTCAAGGGGATTTATGTGAGATGCGGACACAATGTCAACGGATTCGCCGCCAGCGAAGAATTGCGCAATGCCCTGCTGGATTTCAAAAGCAGTAAAAAATTTGTTATTGCGTACGGGGAAACCATTTCGCAGAAAGGGTATTATGTAGGCAATGCGGCCCATGAACTGTATTGCCATCCTAATGGCGGCGTACAATGGGAGGGTTTTTCTTCAGGCATGCTGTACCTGAAAGGAACGCTGGACAGGCTGGAAATACAGCCGCAGATATTTTATGCCGGTAAATTCAAAAGCGCTACAGAGCCTTTGCGTGAGACGCATATGACGGAAGCCAATCGTTTGCAGACCTCTGTATGGCTGGGGGACCTATACAACGGATTTCTGAAAACTGCTTCTGAAAGGCGCCGGCTGGACACATCAAGACTGAGAGAACTGGCTGTAAATGGAACCATACAAACAGCTCATGATGCGTGGAAAAATGGATTGGTAGACGGGTTGAGATACGACGATGAAGTGAAGACTTTAATGCTTCGCCGGATGCATGATAATGGAGAGGACCAGAAGATCAACTTTGTAAGTTTCACCGATTACGCAAGGGCGGTGGATTTCAAAAAAACAGAAGGGGAAGGAAAGGTTGCGATTGTGTATGCCGCAGGTGAAATTGTAGATGGCAAGGGAGAAAACGATCAGGTTGCCAGTGATGAATACAGGAACCTGCTTCGCAAACTGCGACTTGATAAGGAAATCAAAGCCATCGTGTTCAGGATCAATTCTCCGGGTGGTAGTGCCATGGCCAGCGATGTGATCTGGCGTGAGATCACGCTTACAAGAAAAGTAAAACCCGTGGTGGTAAGCATGGGAGATGTAGCGGCTTCGGGGGGCTATTATATATCCTGCAATGCCGATTCGGTGTTTGCCAATGCGAATACCATCACCGGATCCATAGGAGTGTTCAGCATCATTCCCAATTATGAATCGTTTTTCAAGAACAAGTTGGGCGTTACATTCGACAGGGTAAAGACGGCTCCTTTTGCCGATATGGGTTCGGGCGACCGGCCACTGAATGAAACGGAGAAAAGATTTGTGCAATCATCGGTTGATTCCATTTACCATATTTTTAAATCAAGGGTGAGCGACGGAAGAAAGAAAGGGATGGTGTATGTTGACAGTATTGCGCAGGGAAGGGTATGGACAGGAATGCGGGCAGTGGAGATCGGGTTGGCAGATAAGCTGGGCACTATGCAGGACGCAGTTGATTGTGCAGCAAGGATGGCCAAGCTGAAGGAATACCGTACGAGGGAGTATCCGGAGAAAAAAAGCTTCCTGGAACAACTGATGAGCAATTACAAGAAAAGCATCAGCAAAGACCTGATCAGAGAGGAGGTGGGTGTTGAACAGTTCAGGGTCTTGCAAGAGGTAAAGAAAGTACGGCAAATGGTCGGGACACTGCAGGCGCGCATGCCATTTACGGTAGATGTAAATTAGCCTTGTGTTTGAACAAACGCCGGTCAAAATCAATATCGGTTACCTCTGCCAGCCTGATGCGTTCAAAATCAGGATGTAATGGATTGAGAAGGTAGTTTTGTTCGAGTGGCACAACCGCCGAAGGACACTGGATAAACAGCACTTCTTTGTGACGGATGATTTCCTGACCCATCCATTGCGTGTAATCGAAATCGAGTTGCCAGTCTTTTTTTAGGTTTTTGTGGTCTATGATATGGCTGTGAGTAGTGCGCGAAGGAATTTCAATGTGCATGAGTTTCAGCATCTGCAGGTCTTCCAGTGAAGAAGCATTTACCAGGGTTTCTATCAATGCCAGTGATATATGTGCACTCGTGTACAGCATGGACAGACCTTTGGGATTCCACCTGCCGCCTTTGAGGCGCGCACCTGTTCCTGACAGGTCATCGGCGAATTTTTTATGTGCAATGCGGTAAACGATCATGTATAAACACCGTATTGGATTCTGCCCAGCTGGTCGGTGAGTTCAAGGATGCCGCGGCTGTTGTACAGTGATTCGAAATTGAGTACATGCCCTAAAACCTGTTTGTCTTTTTTAAGCCAGCTGTACAGGGTATCGGCAGAACTGAAGGTTTCAAGGCCGGTTTCAATGAGCGCCTGCATATCAAGGATCCGATCTGTGTAAATGCCCTCAAAGGAACTGTTGTTTTTGGCGTAACGTTGAAGGGTTCTTTCGGAAAGATGAAGGATATTGGCCCACTCTGCCTGGGTAAAGGGAACGAGATCGGCAATTTTTTTAAATTTCCGATAAGTAAAATCGGCTACGCTGATGGGCAGCTTTTTGGAAGGCATATAAGTTGAAGGTTCCTCGCTGATTTTAGGAGGAGTGGCTTCCTGTTTGGGATATTTTCTCATTTTTGCCATACCTGTCATTTGTCTCACAAATATACGCCTTTTGTCTGGTATTGCCGGGAAAAAATAAAAAAATAGATTTGTTGCCTAATCAACCACTCATGAAAGGTACATACAGCCAGGTAAAAGCGATGATGGCTATTACGCGGGGAAGCCTGAGGGCCACTTTCCGCAGCCCTTCTGCCGTTATTTTCAGCATTGCATTCCCGTTGATTTTCATACTGGTATTCGGGTTCATCGGCGGTAGCGGAAAAGTATCGGTGAACGTGGCATTTGACAGTCATTCAGACACCGTCAATCCCATTTATCCCATTATCAAAAGCATTGCCGGTATTCATGTGGTGGTGAAATCGCCGGAAGAGATACGGGAAGACCTGGAAAAAGGCCGGCTGACTGCAGTAATTAATATTGAAAAATCCGGCCTTGAAAATCCACCTTACAAGATCAGCCTGCTCAGTTCAGAAGCAGTGAGTCCGCAAAACATCCAGGTATTGCAATCCATTCTCAATGCTGTTATTGCAGGTATCAACCAGCGTACTTATGCAAATACGCCAACAGTAGCCATGGTCAATAGTGCCGTGCAAAAAATACCCGGCCGCGTGTACAGGACCATCGATTTTATTTTACCCGGCCAGCTTGGCTTTTCACTGCTCAGCTCCGGTGTGTTTGGCGTGGCATTTCTATTCTTTAACCTGAGGCAGCAACTGGTGCTAAAAAGGTTTTATGCAACCCCCATCAGGCGTTCTTACATTGTATTGGGAGAAGCCATCAGCAGGGTGTTGTTCCAGATGTTCACGGCCATCATCATCATCGGGGTAGGGGCTTTTCTTTTCAGGTTCACACTGGTACACGGCATGCGAACCTTCCTGGAGATCATGCTGCTCAGTTTTGTGGCCCTGCTCTTATTCATGGGCTTTGGGTTCATTGTCAGCAGCGTGGCAAAGAACGAAAGCACCATTCCGCCCTTTGCCAACCTTATTACGCTGCCACAGTTTTTGCTGGCAGGGACTTTTTTTTCTATCGATGCCTTCCCATCCTGGCTGCAGCCATTGTGCAAGATCCTGCCCCTGACTCATTTCAACAATGCCATGCGCAATATCGCTTTCGAAGGGGCCAGCCTTGCCAGTTGCTGGCGCGAACTGGGCATACTGGGAATATGGGCGGTATTGGTGTATGCAATTGCTTTCAAAACATTCAAATGGGAATAACCGATGCGTTTCATTAAACTGGCATTGATCAGCCTGGTAGTTCTTTTTGCACTGGCTACAGCGCTTTCTGCTTTATTGCCTTCCATGGTACTGGTTTCAAGGGCGGTAACCATCAATGCTCCCTCAGATTCTGTGCTTGTAAGAGTAAGGGACATCAACAACTGGAAAACATGGATTGAAGGAATGGACGGACCCGGCGTGCAGGTACATTCGGGTACCAGCGCTACCCTGGGGGAAACAGTGGTAACCATTACTTCTGTTTCTGATTCAGCTGTGGTTTCGAACTGGGATAGTAAGAAAGCAAGTCCGCAAACCTCCACCATCCGCCTCATTTCTCAACCCGGAACACCGGTAACCGTGGTACAGTGGCAGTTTGTAGAACAGGTGAAATGGTATCCCTGGGCAAAACTCGGTTCCATCATGAACGATAAAATCATAGGGCCCATGATGGAAAAAAACCTGGCAAATCTTAAAAAAGGGTTAGAAAGTCAATAAAAAGTTAATTTTTTTTAAGTTTTTATGACTAATGTTGGTTAGTTTAGCTCACGGTTCGGTTTTGTCGTACAACAACCCCTGATTTATTCAATGCACATGGGGGTAGTAGTCTCAAAAATGAAAAAGCCACTCAGCTTGCAGCGGGTGGCTTCTTCATTGTATAATGAGCTGTAAATCAAATAATCAGTAAAGCATCTCCATAGCTGAAGAAGCGGTATTTATCCTTGATGGCTTTTTTATAGGCTTCCATGGCCAGGTCGTAGCCAGCAAAAGCACAGGTCATGATGAGCAGGCTGGTTTTGGGAAGATGGAAATTGGTTACCAGGCTGTCTGCCACATTGAAGGTATAAGGAGGATGAATGAAATGGTTGGTCCATCCTTCGCTTGGTTTCAGTAGTTTCTGCGCTGTAAAACTACTTTCCATGGCACGCATGGTAGTGGTTCCGATGGAACAGATGCGATGCCCGGTTTCTTTGGCTTTGTTCACAATACGGCAGGCTTCTTCCGTAATGGCATAGTATTCCGCATCCATCTTGTGTTTGCTGAGGTCTTCCACTTCAATGGGACGAAAAGTGCCCAATCCGGTATGCAGGGTTACTTCTGCAAAGCGGATGCCCAGTATCTCACAACGCTTGATCAGTTCCTTGCTGAAATGCAGGCCAGCGGTAGGAGCTGCTACGGCACCCTCATATTTGGCATAAACGGTTTGGTAGCGTTCTTTGTCTTCTTCGTCAGGCTTGCGTTTGATGTATTTGGGAAGAGGGGTCTCACCCAGGAACTCAAGCATTTTCTTGAAGCTTTCGTCGTCGTCGTCCCACAGGAAACGAATGGTACGGCCACGGCTCGTTGTATTGTCAATTACTTCGGCAACCAATTCTTCATTGTCGCCAAAATACAATTTGTTGCCCACCCTGATCTTCCTGGCAGGATCAACGATCACATCCCACAAACGATTGGGTTTATTCAGTTCGCGCAGCAGGAAGACTTCAATCTTAGCACCGGTTTTTTCCTTGCGGCCATACATGCGGGCAGGGAATACTTTGGTATTGTTCACTACAAACACGTCTTTGTCGTCGAAATATTCCAGGATATCGCGGAAATGTTTGTTCTCCATATGACCGCTTTTACGGTCAACCACCATCATACGACTGTCTTCACGTCTTTTGGTTGGATTTTGTGCAATAAGGTTTAAAGGAAGGTCAAATTTGAATTGTGATAATTTCATGTTACGGCATGAGTTTTTTTAAGTGAAGTCGGCAAAGGTACGGAATTGTTGATAAACAGCCCTTCTAACGTGGGACCGACTCAACCAGGCGCCGGGTATAGGAACTTTGAGGATGGTTGTACAGATCTTCTGCCACTCCCGTTTCTACAATACGTCCTTTGTTCATGACCATGATGCGGTCGCTGATATAGCGCACGACAGACAGGTCATGCGAGATGAAAACAGCTGTAAAACCGAATGCCTTTTTCAGGTCGTTCAGCAGGTTGAGTACCTGGGCCTGCACACTCACATCCAATGCCGATACGCTTTCATCACATACCACAAACCGGGGATTCAGAGCAAGCGCCCGCGCTATCACGATCCGCTGGCGTTGTCCGCCGCTGAATTCATGCGGGAACCGGTGGTAATGCGATGACTGCAGGCCCACTTTTTCGAGCAGGTCAATCACTTTTTCTTTTCTTTCCCTGGAAGAAGGAATGAGTCCATGCACCAGCAAGGGTTCGGCAATGGCATCACCAATTGTGCGCCGCGGGTTCAGTGAAGAATAAGGATCCTGGAAAACGATCTGTAATTCCCTCCGCAACTCCTTCAGCCTGCTCCCTTTGGCGGTCAGCAGGTTTTCACCTTTGTAATACAGGCTGCCGCTGCTCACATCGGTTAATCGTAACATAGCCCTGCCAAGGGTGCTTTTGCCACAGCCCGATTCACCTACCAGCCCCAGCGTTTCTCCTTCATACACTTCAAAACTTACATGATCTACTGCTTTATTATATGTCAATACCTGGCCCAGGAAATTTCTTTTACCGGGATAATGTACGGAGAGATCGGTGACCGTTAAAAGAGTTGTTGGTTGTGGGTTGTTGGTTATGAGTTGAGTGGTATGAGCAGGCTGTTCTGTTAGCTGATGCCCCACAACGGATGATGCCTCCATGAAATCACTTACTACAGGCAATCGTTCGCCTTTTGCATACAAGGCGGGGCGACAGGCCAGCAATGCTTTGGTATAAGCATGTTGAGGGGACCTGAACAACACAGCTGTTGCGGCTTGTTCTACCAATTGGCCTTTGTACATAACGGCTACCCGGTCGGCAACAGCAGATACTACTCCGAGGTCGTGCGTAATGAAAATGACGCCCATATTGTTTTGTTGCTGCAGCCGGTGTATCAGTAGCAGGATGCTTTGCTGAACGGTTACGTCCAATGCAGTGGTGGGTTCGTCGCAAATAAGCAAGGCAGGATTGCAACTCATGGCCATGGCAATCATCACCCGCTGTTTTTGTCCCCCGCTGAGCTGGTGCGGATAACGATCAAACAACAACGCCGGCTCGGGTAATTGCACTTCTTCAAACAGGGCGATTGTTTTTTCCCTGGCCGCGGCGGCTGAAAACGGAAAATGTTCCCTGATGGCTTCCATGACCTGGAAACCACAGGTAAGCAAGGGGTTCAATGAAGTCATGGGTTCCTGGAAGATCATAGCAATATGGCGACCGCGTAAAGCCTGTATTTCTGCCAGGGTAAGTTTGAGAATATCCCTGGTTTGTCCGTCGTCGGTTGTAAACAGTACCTCACCCGACCGGTAGCGGGCGGGAGGCGTGGGTAATAACTGCAGTATAGAAAGGGAAGTGACCGATTTGCCCGATCCGGATTCGCCTACAATAGCCAGTATCTCGCCACGATCTACGGTAAGATTGATATGCTGTAACGCTTGTGTAACAAGGCCATTGGAATTGAAATCTATGCTGAGGTCATTGATTTGTAACAGGGGCTTTTCCATATGTTCACCCCACAAGTTAAACATCTATTCACTAATCTGGAACCCCTTCGGGTTGATCTTGATGAATGGGTGTGGTATTGATTATAATGAAGCAGGAACGCGCAGTGGCCGATATTGCTTTGGCAAAGCCCCATTGTAAACTTAAAATAAATCGCTTAACTTAACCAGGCAAAAACGCGTGAATCAAATAGCACCATTTACACTCAAAAATTTTCATAAATCAAAACAATAAATCATGCCATCGCCAGACCTCTTCAAAGAGAAAGCCAGCACACAAAAGGCTGCTCCTGGCATAAATAAACAACCCATTTCACCGACGGTTATCAACCGGATAATCATCGGTATTATTCTTTTGATCATAGTAATCCAAATTGGCTTTTTCAAAACTTACATCCAGCATTTCCCCAAATTTGAAGAGTATACGGCAGGGCACGGCAACACTAAGTATAATTTCATTATGCACTTTCATGGCATGATGATGATGGGATGGGTGTGGATGCTGTTGCTGCAACCCATTCTTATCCTGAAAGGGAAAACAAAACTACATCGTCGTATTGGTTCCCTGAGTTATGTGCTGGCACCTCTGGTATTGCTATCCTTGTATTTAGTCAACAGGGATCAATATCTAAATATTTCCGCCTATGGGGGCCAAACTGCTGCGATAGCAGCACTGGCACTAACTCTACCGGAAGCGGTATTCTTTGCTATTTTGTATCCACTGGCCATTTTTTATAGGCATCGCCCCAGATTGCACATGCGCTTTATGTGCAGTACCGCTTTTCTGTTTATCAATCCGGCGCTGGGAAGAATGTTTAGGACCTACTTCGATTTTAAATCAGGGTTCGCAATAAGTAGCCTGATTGTGCTGTTGCTTGCTGGTGTAATAACGGTTGTTGATTCATTGCGCACAAAACGTGTTAGTCCGTTCACTTTAGTATTTGGCCTCCTGTTGCTGCACAGGATAATTTGGGAACTGAGAGATACTTCCTTTTGGCAAGCAACGGGAAATTTGATAGCGAAAATTTTTTAATAGTAAAGCGGTAGTGAGTATCTGATAAATTAAAGCGACTTTTAAGTCGTTTTTTTTATTTTTTCCCTTTTTGTCCCAACTTGTATATAGTTGCCCTAATTTTGCGCTTACAGTTGTTAGTTTATCTGCAAAAAAGAGATGCATGATTCGTAAATCCTGGTGGAAGATACTGGCATTCGTGCTGCTTATTTATACCTGCTCGGTTGGTTTTTTGGTGAAAGTGCCTTCTCCGCCGGGTGTGCCGCTTCACCAGACCATCCGCAACCTTTTTTTCCATGTGCCCATGTGGATAGCCATGATGGTATGTTTTACCGTTTCAGTGGCATATGCCATTAAATACTTGAATAAGCCCGGCGCAGGTTCCGATATCTATTCGGTGGAATTCGCGAGAACAGGCGTTTTTTTCGGTGTGTTGGGATTGCTTACGGGTATGATATGGGCCAATTCCCAATGGGGTAAGCCCTGGAGCGGCGATCCCAAACAGAATGGCGCCGCCATTGGGGTACTGATTTATTTTGCCTATTTCGTGGTAAGGGGTAGTCTGCACGACGAGGAAAAACGCGCCCGCATAGGTGCGGTATACAATGTATTCGCTTTTTTCATGCTATTCCCCACCATCTGGATATTACCCAGGCTAACAGAAAGCCTGCATCCCGGAGGACAGGGCGGTGAAGGAAACCCGGGCCTGAACCCTAAAGACAGTTCACCTGCCATGCGCAGCGTCATGTATCCTGCTTTTATAGGATGGACATTGCTGGGGGTATGGATCACTACTTTGCGTATCAGGCTTCAACTCATTCAACAAAAAAGACTGGTCAATGAATAATTTCTTGAGAACAACCATGGTATTGGCCATGATAATGGTATCGGGTCTGCTGCAGGCACAAACAACTGTAGCCGGCGAATCTTCAGATTTCATGAAAAGCAATGGCAGGATATATGTAGTGGTTGCCGTAGTACTCACCATACTCCTGGGCATGTTCGTATACCTGGTGATGCTGGATAAGAAGATTTCCCGGCTGGAGAAAAAATAGAACCATACAATATACAAAGCAGTGCGCTCACACTGCTGCTCTATACAAGTCAAAAACAACTAAAAAACGATTAGCTCATGTCAGATCACAAACCGTATAGCTTCTTCCAGAGTGTTGAAAGGAGCTTTGATAAAGCGGCGAAATTTACCAAATGGGAGAAAGGCGTCCTGGAACAGATCAAGGCCTGTAACAGTGTATACAGTATGCGTTTCCCCGTGAAAATGGATGATGGAAGTATTGAAGTCATCGAAGCCTACCGCGTTCAGCATTCACAGCATAAATCACCCTGTAAAGGAGGTATCCGTTTCAGTGAAGAAGTGAACCAGGATGAAGTGATGGCCCTGGCCTCACTCATGACCTATAAATGCGCCATTGTGAATGTGCCGTTCGGAGGTGGTAAAGGGGGTATTAAAATCAATCCGCGTGAACACAGTGTGTATGAACTGGAAAAGATCACACGCCGCTATACCAGTGAACTGGTGAAGAAGAATTTTATCGGGCCGGGTATCGATGTGCCTGCACCCGATTATGGAACAGGAGAAAGGGAAATGGCCTGGATCGTGGATACTTATACTTCATTGAAGCCGGGCGAAATTGATGCTGCCGGTTGCGTAACGGGTAAACCTGTTTCACAGGGAGGGGTACGCGGACGTAAAGAAGCAACAGGACTGGGCGTGTTCTTCGGTATCCGGGAAGTATGTAATATGCCGGAAGTGATGAATAAGCTTGGACTGAACATTGGCGTTGAAGGCAAAACAGTAGTGGTACAGGGCTTGGGTAATGTGGGCTACCACAGTGCCAGGTTTTTCCGCGAACACGGATCCAAAGTAGTGGCCATTTCAGAATATGAGGGAGCTATTTACAGCGAAAATGGGTTGAATGAAGAAGAAGTGTTCCAGCACCGGAAAAAAACGGGGTCTATCCTTGGCTTTCCGGGAGCGCAAAACCTGAAGAGCAGTTCGGAAGCATTGGAGCTGGCTTGCGATATCCTGATCCCGGCGGCCCTGGAGAATGTGGTCAATGCAGATAATGCTGCGAATGTAAAAGCGAAGATCATTGGGGAAGCGGCAAACGGACCGTTGACACCCGAAGCAGATGAAATACTTGCCGCCAAGGGAACCCTGGTGGTACCCGATATGTACCTGAATGCGGGCGGTGTTACCGTTTCTTATTTTGAGTGGCTGAAAAACCTGAGCCATGTGCGTTATGGACGGATGGAAAAAAGGTTCACCGAAAACATGAACAGTCATATCCTGAGCCAGATAGAAACGCTCACCGGAAAAAAAGTGACTGATGCGGAACGTTCCTTTATTTTGCATGGTCCGGAAGAGGTTGACCTGGTTCACAGCGGACTGGAAGAAACCATGATTGCGGCCACCCGGGAGATCATGGATATCTGGAAAAGCAATCCCGATATTCCCGATATGCGTACCGCAGCTTATGTGTGTGCCATCAATAAAGTAGGCACGTCTTATGCCGAACTGGGTATTTTCCCTTAGTATTTGTTTTGAGGTTGACTATGCATATGGGCCGTTGCAGCAATGCAGCGGCTTTTGTTTTAATACGCAGGCAGGGTTTCCAGTTCTGTCAAGCGGCCGTTTTCAACCGTATAAGCCTGTGTATAGCTGCCATTGGTTACCAGTACAAAAGGTGCCCGTAAAATAATATTGTAATGAAGGGCCTGGCGAAGTACAGCCTCTGTGAGGGAAGTGGTCATTTCCTTGCATTCAACCACCATCCAGGGCTGCTGGTCTTTGTACACCACAATATCGAATCGTTTTTTCAATTCACCCAGCTCAATTTCTTTCTCAACGGCGATCAGTGAAGCGGGATATTTTTTCTCCTGTACCAGGTATTGCAAAAAATTTTGCCTTACCCATTCTTCGGGAGTGAGACGCACCCATTGTTTGCGAAAAGGATCAAATATCCACTCCTTACCGTCTTCTTCCCGAACCTTGTAATTGTATGAGGGGTAAGTTATTTTAACCATAACGCTTGCCAGGGGCGTTGTTTTTTTGTATTTTAGCCAATTAACTTTTTCAAAGATATTGACTAAATGATGCATTTATGAAGACCAAAGAAGAGATCGTCCACAACTGGCTGCCGCGTTATACGGGTGAAAAACTGGACAATTTTGGCAAATACATATTGCTTACCAATTTCAGTAATTATGTGAAGATGTTTGCCAAGTGGAATAAGGTAAAGGTAATAGGGGAAGACAAGCCCATGCAGTGTGCCACAGCCAACGGCATCACCATCATCAATTTTGGAATGGGTAGTCCGGGTGCTGCCACCATCATGGACCTGCTCACAGCCATTGAACCGCAGGCGGTATTGTTCCTGGGCAAATGCGGCGGACTGAAAAAAAGAAACAAGATAGGCGACCTGATCCTTCCTATTGCCGCCATCAGGGGAGAAGGTACTTCCAACGATTATTTTCCGCCCGAAGTGCCTGCCATGCCGGCTTTCGCATTGCAAAAAGCTATTTCCACCACCATACGCGATTATAAAGTGGACTACTGGACAGGCACGGTGTATACCACTAACCGCCGTGTATGGGAACACGACGATGATTTCAAAGAATACCTCACTAAAGTACGTGCCTATGCCATTGACATGGAAACGGCTACCATTTTTACCGTAGGGTTCTACAATAAAATACCCACCGGCGCCCTGTTACTCGTAAGCGACCAGCCCATGATCCCCGACGGCGTTAAAACAGAAGCCAGTGATAAAAAAGTAACTTCCGAGTACGTTGAAAAACACCTGAAAATAGGCATCGATTCGTTGAAACAACTGATTAATAATGGGCTGACCGTGCGCCACCTGAGATTTTGATTGCTGATTTAATTGGTCGATTTGAATATTTTCGTTCAAATCAGCAATCAGCAATTCCCTCAACCTCAGTCCTTCCAAAGAAACGGAAACAATATCAACGCCAGGGCTACCACCATCAGGTCAAGCACTACCAGCAGTATGATCATTTGCCAGAAACCACCTTGTACTACGTCTGAGAAAGCGGCATTGGCTATTTTCATCAACAGTAATAATTGGGGGATGATGATGGGAAAACCCATGATGGCCATCAGGGCCGATTGTTGCTGTGCTTTGGCAGCGATGGCAGCCAGGAAGGTGAAAACAAGCCCCAGGCTCATGCCGCCCAGGCAGGCAATACCCAGGAATGCAGGCAGTCTTTCAAGGGGGTTGCCCAGTAAAACAGTAAACACACCCAGGCTCAGCAGGCTCATGACCAGCATCAGCAAGAGGTTGAACAGGATTTTGGCAAAAACAAAATCACGCGGACCGGCAATGGAATAAAAATACAACATCCGGCCACGGCCTTCGTGGAGGAAACTTTTGGCTACTGCATTCACGCACACGAACAACTGCACCACCCAGAACAGTCCGTTCCAGACCTTATCTTCCGGTTCACCCATTGACAGGTATACCACGAATATAGTGGAAGCTACATATAACAGGATGCCGTAAAGTGTGTACTGTTGCCTGATTTCCAGCAGTAGGTCCTTCCGGACCAATGATAGTATGGGATGGCTATTTTTCATGGGCGCATTTACGGCAGCGGGGTTCATAGGTTTCTTTTTCTCCCAGTAATACCTGGCTATCCTCGGCAGATTTTCGGAAAGAAACATTGGCCAGGTTACCGCATTTCACACAAATGGCATGTAGTTTGGTAATAAAATCAGCGATAGCAAGGAGGTTGGGCATTTGCCCGAAAGGGCGACCCAGGTAGTCCATATCCAGTCCCGCTACAATTACGCGGATCCCCCTGAGGGCCAGGGTTTCACAAACGTTAATGATCTCATTATCGAAAAACTGGGCTTCATCAATACCCACCACATCCACATCCTGGGCCAGGAGTAAGATGGTTTGGGAGTTTTCAATAGGGGTTGACTGGATACTGTTGGCATCATGGCTAACCACCTGTGATTCATCGTACCTGGTATCAAGGGCGGGTTTGAATATTTCCACTTTGAGGTTGGCGATCCGGGCTCTCTTAAGCCTGCGGATCAGCTCTTCGGTTTTTCCGCTGAACATGCTGCCGCAAATGACTTCTATCCATCCCCTTCTTTCGCCTGATATATTGGGTTCTATGAACATGTACAAAATAAATTAACAAATAAAACGTTTGTAACTTTATACCTTGCTACCGGCTTTTGATAACCCCCCAAAAGTATTACTTACTATGGAAAGAGTAGGAGCTTTGATCAATAAACTGAAGGAACAGTTTGAACAACATGCCGATATTGAAAAATTATCAGTTACAGCAAGGCTTTTATTGTGTGAGTTGCAGTTGAGACAGGAGAAGCCTGTCAGCAATGGAAAAGTATCTGTAGTATTGCCCGCCTTTGTTGCCGCAGATACTGTTCATCCTGCGTCTCAGCCTGCTGTCAGCCAACCGGCTAAAACAATTGTAGCACAGAAAAAGGAAGTCCCCAACAACTGGCTGCTGGATAAAGAAGAAGAAGTGCCTACACTGGTACACCAGGAAGAAAAAGAAGTGCTGGAACTGAATGAACTGATGGTTTCTAAAAACGGAAGCCTGAATGAAAAATTGAAAGAAGATAAAGTTGAAATAGCTACTTTATTGCAGGAAAGTCCAATCCGTGACCTGAAAAAAGCAATAGGTGTGAATGATCGTTACCAGTTTGTGAACAATCTTTTCCGCGGTGATGAGAATATGTACGAAAGATGTGTGAAAACCATCAATGCGTTTAATATCTATCCTGAAGCGCAATACTGGATACAGCGTGAGCTGAAAGTGAAAATGGGATGGAACGACAACAGCGAAACGGTGAAACTCTTTGATCAGTTGGTCAAAAGACGGTTCTCCTGAATATACTGCATGATCTTTTTGGTAGCGCCTGCATTCTTCTCTACATAGCCCTGCGCCGCTTTCGCCGCAGCATCATAGGTTTTATTGTCCTGCAACAAAAGGTCCAATTGCTTTTCCAGTTCAAGTGCATCTTCAATGCTAAAGGCCCCTCCTGTTTCCAGCATCTCTTCGGCTTCGAAATATTTATCGTAAACGGGGCCAAATAAAACAGGTTTGCCGTATACTGCGGCTTCCAAAATATTATGAATGCCATCGTCTCCAAACCCTCCGCCTACATAGGCAAGCGTGGCATAGTGGTACAATTTGCTCAGCATGCCAATATTGTCAATGATCAGCACATGCACACCCTCCGGCGGTTCAACACCTTCCTCAATCAATCCTTCATAGGCCGAATACAACATGGCATGTTTGTATAATTCCAGGCATTCATTCAAACGTTCACTGTCTATATCATGAGGGGCAATGATGAAACGGGTCTGTGGATGCGTATTCGCATAATGATCCAACGCTTCATCATCTTCAGTCCAGGTACTTCCCGCTACAATAACCTGCCGATGATCGCAGAACTTATTGATCACGGGTAATGTCTGGAATTGCCCAGCGATGGCAATGACCCTGTCAAACCGCGTGTCGCCGCTGATGCTTACATTTGACTGAAACCCTATCTGCTGAAGCAGTTGTGCAGATGATTGGTTCTGTACAAATAATTTTGTAAAACAGGTAAGCATTGATTGATGAAATCCGCCATACCATTTGAAAAAAGGCTGATCTTCCCTGAAAATGCCCGATATTAATAGTAGCGGGATGTTCCTGTGCCTGGTTTCCTGCAGGTAGAAATGCCAGAATTCATATTTCACGAAAATGACCAGCGAAGGCTGAACAATGTTCAGGAAACGACTGGCATTGGCGGCAGAATCCATTGGCAGGTAACAGACCAGGTCGGCCCCTTCGTAGTATTTTCTCACTTCATATCCTGAAGGGGAAAAAAAACTGAGCAGGATTTTATGCCTGGGATAGGATTGTCTGATGCGTTCCAGCAGGGGGCGCCCCTGCTCAAATTCACCCAGTGATGCCGTATGCATCCATACCACCGGCTGGTGGTTATGATGAAAAAAAACGGAAAGTTTTTTGAACAGCCCCCTTCTGCCCCTTACCCAAAGACGGGCTTTGCGGTTGTACAGACCCAGCAGCCAGGCTGCTTTGGGATATAACCAGATGAATAAACGGTAAAGTGCCTGCACAGCAGATGATTTTCAAATACAAATAAACAAATTAAAATGATTAGTAGTTTTGCCCGGCCTAATACGCGCAATTATGATGAGATCCATTCAGATGGTTGATACGAAGAACCAGTACCTGCAGATCAAATCCGAAGTAGATACAGCCATACACGAAGTGCTGGACAGTGCAGCTTATATTAACGGTAAAGCAGTACAGGATTTTGCAGCCGCACTTGGCACCTACCTGGAAGTGAAGCATACCATTCCCTGCGCCAATGGTACCGATGCCCTGCAGATTGCCATGATGGCGCTGGAACTACAGCCGGGAGACGAAGTCATTACCCCTTCTTTTACTTATATAGCTACTACCGAAGTAGTGGCGCTGCTGAAACTGAAACCGGTATTTGTAGAAGTAGACCCCAAAACTTTCTGCATGGATCCTGCCGCATTGAGAAAAGCCATCACACCCAGGACCAAAGCCATTGTGCCGGTACATTTATACGGACAGGCAGCGCCTATGGAAGAGATTATGCAGATTGCCCGTGAGTTCGGGTTGCCGGTGATCGAAGACAATGCGCAGGCCATTGGATGTGATTATACTTTTTCCGATGGTACAAAGAAAAAAACGGGCACAATCGGAACCATCGGTGCCACTTCATTCTATCCCAGTAAGAACCTGGGCGCTTATGGTGATGGAGGAGCTATTTTCACCAATGATGATCAGCTGGCCAGTAAAATGCGCATGATCGCGAATCATGGCCAGTCAAAAAGATATTACCACGATGTGGTAGGATGCAATTCAAGGCTCGATTCGCTCCAGGCAGCAGTATTGAATGTAAAATTGAAACAGCTCGACCGTTACAACGCCGCCAGGCAACAGGTGGCTGCTTTTTATGACAAGACTTTCGCTGCGAACGACCGGATCATCACTCCTTACAAAGCTTCCTACAGTACACATGTATACCACCAGTATACTTTGGTATTGGAAGGAGTGGACAGGGATAAACTCAGCAGCTACCTGGCCGAACAAAAAATACCTTCCATGATCTATTACCCGGTACCGGGGCATAAACAGCAGATGTTTGCATCATTCAGACTGCCTGAACAGGCTATGCCGCATACCGACTGGCTTACCGAAAGGGTATTATCGCTTCCCATTCATACCGAAATGGATAAGGAACAATTGACTTATATTGCAACGCACGTACTCAATTTTGTAAAGAAATAATTTATGAAGATAGCAGTTGTAGGAACAGGCTATGTTGGATTGGTTACAGGAACCTGTTTTGCTGAAACGGGAAATAAAGTAACCTGCATTGATATTGACAAGAGTAAGGTGGAGAAACTTATCAATGGTGAGATCACCATTTATGAGCCGGGGTTGGAAAAATTATTTTTACGTAACCTGAAAGAAGGACGTTTAAAATTCACCACCAATCTTGCGGAAGGCATGGAAGAAGCGGCCATTGTTTTCCTGGCATTGCCCACACCGCCCGGCGAAGACGGTGCGGCAGACCTGCGTTATGTATTGGGTGTTGCAGGCGAAATGGGTAAGTTAATGAAGGATTACAAAGTGGTGGTAGATAAGAGCACAGTTCCGGTAGGTACCGCCCAAAAAGTGCAGGCAGCCATTGCCGCCGGTTACCAGGGCGAATTTGATGTGGTGAGTAACCCCGAATTCCTGAGAGAAGGGGTGGCGGTGGATGATTTCATGAAACCCGACAGGGTGGTGATCGGCACCAATTCAGAAAGGGCCAGGAAACTGATGGGTGATCTGTATGCGCCGTTTGTCCGCCAGGGAAACCCTGTCATCTATATGGATGAACGTTCGGCTGAATTAACAAAATATGCAGCCAATTCCTTTTTGGCCACCAAAATATCTTTCATGAATGAAATTGCCCAACTCTGTGAACGCATGGGAGCCGATGTGGATATGGTGCGCCGTGGCATTGGCAGCGATGAACGTATCGGCAAAAGGTTTCTTTTCCCCGGCATCGGTTATGGAGGCAGTTGCTTTCCCAAAGATGTACAGGCATTGATCCGTTCATCAGAAGAAGCAAACTACGATTTCAAAATACTCAAGGCGGTAGAATCGGTGAACGAGATGCAGAAAAAACATTTGATGCCGAAGATCAAAACCTATTTTAAGGGGGCTTTGAAAGGGAAGCGGTTTGCTTTATGGGGACTGGCTTTCAAACCCAATACAGACGATATACGGGAAGCGCCGGCCCTGAGCCTGGTGGAATCCCTTACAGCCGAAGGAGCTACCGTTGTTGCATTTGATCCGGAAGCCATGAGTAATGTGAAGAAAGCCATTGGCGAAAAGATACAGTATGCAGCGAACCAGTACGAGGCGCTGACAGATGCCGATGCATTGATCATTGCAACGGAATGGAGTGAATTCCGCACACCTGATTTTGACATGATCGGCGCCAGGCTGAAGAACAAAGCCGTATTCGACGGACGCAACCTGTTTGAAGCAAAGCAGATGGCTGAGTTGGGTTATCATTACGAAAGTATAGGCAGACCTTAATCAATATAAGATGCCAGGAAAAAGAATACTCATCACCGGAGCCGCCGGTTTTCTCGGATCGCATTTGTGCGACCGGTTTGTGAAAGAGGGTTACCGTGTCATGGGCATGGACAACCTGATTACGGGCGACCTGCGCAATATTGAACACCTGTTCAAACTGGAGAATTTCGAATTTTACAACCACGATGTGTCGAAGTTCATCCATATCCCCGGTCACCTCGACTATATCCTTCATTTTGCATCGCCCGCCAGTCCGATCGATTATTTGAAAATACCCATCCAAACCCTCAAGGTGGGGGCTTTAGGCACCCATAACTGCCTGGGCCTGGCCAAAGAAAAAAAAGCGAGGATACTCGTGGCTTCCACCAGTGAAGTGTATGGTGATCCGCTGGTGCACCCGCAAACAGAAGAATATTGGGGTAATGTGAACCCGGTGGGCCCCCGCGGTGTTTATGATGAAGCGAAACGGTTCATGGAATCCATCACCATGGCATACCATACCTATCATGGTGTGGAAACGAGGATAGTGCGCATCTTCAATACATACGGACCGCGTATGCGCCTTAATGACGGACGTGCATTGCCGGCCTTTATTGGCCAGGCATTGCGTGGAGAAGACCTGACGGTATTTGGGGATGGTAGCCAGACACGTTCTTTCTGTTATGTAGATGACCTGGTGGAAGGCATTTACCGTTTGTTGCTGAGTGACTATGAAAAGCCGGTGAACATCGGAAACCCGAATGAGATATCACTGAAAGATTTTGCTGAAGAAGTATTGAAACTGACAGGCTCGAAAGTAAAGATCACTTACAAACCCCTGCCGGTAGACGATCCCAAACAAAGAAGACCTGATATCAGTAAGGCTAAGCAGTTGCTGAACTGGGAACCGAAGACAGACAGGGCAGAAGGATTGAAGAAAACCTATGATTACTTCAAATCATTGCCCGAAGAGGAATGGTCCAAACAGCCCAAAGAATTCGTGAAGAAAATAAAATAACCATTGTACGCATGCCTAAACCATTGATCGTTGTAACCGGTAAGCATGGCCAGTTGGGTTGGGAATTGGCTCATCAGGCCGGGTCATGGACAGACGATTTTGATTTCCTGTTTACAGGAAGGGGGGAGCTGGATTTGAGTGAACCCGAAACCATTCCTGTTTTTTTTGAAAATGTCAAACCCGATTATGTCATCAATTGCGCAGCTTTTACGGCAGTTGATAAAGCAGAGACGGAGCGGGAACTGGCGTATACTGTTAACACAACAGCTGCAGGCCTGATGGCAAAAGAATGCCACCGGTATGGGTGCGTATACATCGGCATCTCTACCGATTATGTTTTTGATGGCAGGGGAACAATGCCTTATACTCCCGATACCAAATGCGATCCCGTGAACTATTATGGTTATACCAAATACATGGGAGAGCAGCTGGTGCTTGAACATTGCGAGCAATCGGTCATTGTGCGCACGTCGTGGGTATACAGTACACACGGACACAATTTTGTGAAAACCATGCTCCGGTTGATGAAAGAAAGGCCGGAACTCAAAATAGTGAACGACCAGCTGGGATCGCCCACTCATGCAGCCGATCTCGCTGCTGCTTTGTTGCAGATTATACAATCTCTGCACCAGGGGAACCAACACCACGGCATATACCATTACAGCAACGAAGGTGCCATCAGCTGGTACGATTTTGCTGTTGCCATCAAAGAAATGTCCGGCATGCAATGTAAACTGTTGCCCATTCCTACTGCAGATTTCCCTACACCTGCTAAAAGACCCGCTTATTCTGTCCTGGATAAAACAACGATTAAGAAGGATTTCAATATTGAGTTAAAAAACTGGCGGCAGAGCCTGCAGTCCTGCCTGTCGAAACAATGAATGGCACCAGGATATTTTTCCAAAGGTATTTTCGGTTAAATACAAGGTATTCTTAACAGAAAACCTTATTTTAAAGCTGCCATTTTAAACAGTTGCCATGTCAAACCAAAAGATCAGGATATCCTTATTCCTCAACTATTTTGTATTTGCCATACTGCTCAACAGCGTAGGCATATTGATCCAGAAATCCATTAATTCATACCATGTAGATGAATTGCAGGCCAGCATACTGGAAGCTTTCAAAGACCTCTCTATTGCTTTGGTATCTTTTTTTGTAGGCTCCTTTTTACCCAGGCTGGGTTATAAAAAAGGCATGCTGGCAGCCCTGGCACTGGTCTTCGTCGGTTGCCTGGTTATGTACTTCGGTAATTCCTTTGCTACGGTGAAATTGTTGTTTGCCTGCGTGGGTATTTCTTTTGCCGTGATCAAAGTATCTGTATATGCATTGATTGGTGTGGTAACCAATGATGAAAAAGAACACAAGAGTCTGCTGAGTTCAGTGGAAAGTTGTTTTATGATTGGTATTGCAGCAGGATTCATTGCCTTCCCTTTTTTCTACAGCGATACCGACCCGAACGCATGGCTGCGTATATACCTGTTGCTGGCGGGATTGATAGCGCTATCTTTTTTGGTGTTGTTGATAGCTGATTTCAAAGCCGATTATGAAATTCCGGGAACATCACTGGCAGACGATTTTGTTGAAATGATCAGGCTGATCAAAAGACCCCTGGTGCTTGTTTTTGCCATTGCTGCGTTCATGTATGTGATGACAGAGCAGGGTATCATGAGCTGGTTGCCCACTTTTAACCAGAAAGTGCTGCACCTGCCCGAAAAAACAAGTATTTACATGGCGGTCATCCTCATGCTGTCCATTGCATTGGGACGGTATTTATCGGCACTCCTGGTAAAGAAAATATCCTGGTTCCTGATACTGCTGGTTTGCCTGTCAGGCGCGGCGATTATTGTCTGGCTGGTTTTACCGGAAGCAGAGAACCTGGCGCCAAGGCAGATACTCTCTTTTGCCGATGTACCGGTGATCGGCTATGTTTTTCCGCTGATCGGATTTTTCCTGGCGCCAATTTATCCGTTGGTAAACTCTTTTGTACTCAGCTCCACAGAGAAAAAATTTCACAGTCCCATGGCATCCCTCCTTGTTTTCTTTTCGGCCATTGGCGGTACTTTGGGATCCAGACTGGTAGGCTACCTGTTTAAACACATAGGCGGCGGAAAGGCTTTTTATTTTTCATTGGCGCCCATGGCCGTTTTGTTGTTATGCCTGTTGTTTTTCTACCGCTTTCAGCAGAAGCCCAAAGTCTGAATACTGCTTCAAATAAAATGAATGAACATGGAAATGCCGGAAAATTTTTTCCATACGCCTCTATTTGAGGCAGTGCAGATGAACAGGATCTTTCCTGATGGAAAGACTTTTGTTGACTGCATACCCAAAACAGGGATACCGGATATATTAAAAGCATACGAATCGGAGAAGCATAAACCAGGTTTTGACCTTGCTTCATTTGTGTTGCATTATTTTGAATTGCCTGCTCCGCCACCGACTGATTTTGTTGCACAGAATGATGCCACCATGCTGGCGCATATTGAATCGCTCTGGCCGACACTTACCCGTCAACCAGATACACCGCAAGGCTCACTGATACCGCTTCCTTATCCTTATATCGTTCCTGGGGGAAGGTTCAGGGAAATTTATTATTGGGACAGCTACTTCACTCTATTAGGATTGCATGCATCGGGCAGAACGGAACTGATGGAACACATGATCCGGAATTTTGCTCATCTCATCGATACCATCGGCTATATACCCAATGGGAATCGTAGTTATTACCTGGGCCGGTCGCAACCGCCTTTTTTTGTGATGATGGTAAACCTGCTGGCTGAGATAAAAGGAGAACAGGTACTGCAACACCATTTGCCACAACTGGAAAAAGAATACCAATTCTGGATGTGCGGTGCAGAAAAACTGCATGGAAAGACTATTGCAGCGGATCGTGTGGTGAAAATGCCCGACGGATCCCTGTTGAACCGATATTGGGATGAACAGGATACCCCCAGGCCTGAGTCGTACAGGGAAGACAAAGAACTGGCTGCACATACAGATACCAACCCCGGTACTTTGTTCCGCCACCTGAGAGCTGCAGCAGAATCAGGATGGGATTTCAGCAGTCGCTGGTTCAAAGACAACCAAACACTTCGAACGATTCATACTACATCAATCATTCCTGTTGATCTGAATTGTTTGCTTTTTGAATTGGAACGAACATTGGCACGAGCTTGTGAAATGACAGGTGATGGGGATAAAACAAAGCAATATCAGTCCGCAGCAAGCAGGAGGCAAACCGCTATAAGTTCTTACTGCTGGAACAACAATAAGGGATATTATGTTGATGTTGACCAGGAAACCAATAAACAAAGAGAACACATCACACTTGCAGGAGTTGCCGCTTTGTTTTTTTCTGTTGCTTCTGAACAAGAAGCCGAACGAATGTATGAGGCCATCAGGAAAGATTTTTTACGCCCCGGAGGAGTGGTCACAACCTTACAGCATACTGCTCAGCAATGGGATGCACCTAACGGGTGGGCGCCATTGCAGTGGATGACGATTATAGGGCTGGAGCATTATGGGTTTCATGCATTGGCAAAAGAAATTGCCACTCGCTGGCTGAGCCTCAATAATGAAGTGTATAAACGTACGGGGAAACTAATGGAAAAATATAATGTGGTAGACCTGCATTTGGAAGCGGGCGGCGGTGAATACCCAGGGCAAGATGGATTTGGCTGGACGAATGGTGTTTTTGCCGCGCTGGTAAAAAAATACGGTATCTATTAAATAAATATTATTTCATTTATAAATTGAACCATTATGATGCTCGATTGGAATGAATACCAAAAACAAATAACTGCAGGTAATGCCCAGATCGGAAGGATCAACCATGAAATCATCAAAGGCTATCGTGGTCTGAGTGAAGCAGGCAGTACTACCAACCTGTTAGGCGCTAAGGTAAGGGAGTTGATTGCATTAGCAGTAGCTGTTACACGCGAATGCGATGGATGCATTACTGTTCATACCGATGCTGCCATTAAGCAAGGGGCTACGAAGGAAGAGATCGTAGAAGCATTGAGCGTTGCAATTGCAGTAAATGCCGGGGCGGCATTGGTTTTCTCTACCAGGGTGTTGGATGCTTTTGATGCCAAGACATCTTCGCTGTGAGAATCAGAATAAAAGCATAAAAACCGTTCCTTCACTTGTAGCACTTTGTACCTGGATATTCCCCCGGTGCAGCATCATGATCTGTTTGCAAAGGCTCAGTCCAATACCGCTGCCGTGTTTTTTGGTGCTGAAAAAAGGGATGAAAATCTTATCCATGATCTCGGCTGGTATACCAGATCCATTGTCGGCTACCTTGATGATCGTCTTGCCATTGCCGGATTGATAACCGGCTAAAATAATTCTTGGTTGGTTGGTTGATTTTACCGCTTCAATCGCATTCACCAACAGGTTGATCAGTACCTGTTCTACCAGGTTGGTGTCTGCTTCCAGCATCAGGTCGGGATCTTTGAGAATGATTTCCAGATCGATCTGTTTCTGCTCCAGGGTGGGTTGCATTAGCCGGTGCAGGTTTTCAAACAGATCGCGTGCATACACTTTAGTGAGATTGAGGGTGGTGATCTTATTCAGGTTGCGGTAGGTCTCGGCAAATTTCAGCAGGCCTTCGCTTCTGCGCTTAATGGTATCGATACCCAACTCCAGGTCGTCCACTGCGCCGGGATGCTGTTTGAATAAATGTGCCGATTGTTGCACCCTGTTCTTCAGTGTATCGGCAAGGGAAGAAATGGGAGCTACCGAGTTCATGATCTCATGTGTCATTACGCTGAGCAATTTCTGCCAGGCTTTCGACTCCGTTTCGTCCAGGGCTTCGTCTACGTTCTGGAAAGCGATCAGTTTGTATTTTTTCCCATCGGTCTGGAAAGAGGTGGCAGACAACAATATTTTAAACGAAGTTGTTTCGGGCTGCACTGTGGTGATTTTCCCTTCGCCGGGTTTTAACACAATAATGTCCTGGTATAGCGCAGCATCCCGTTTCTGCATCGAGTGGATGGTTTTAAGATAGGGCAATTGCAGCATACGTTTTAGTGATTCATTCATCCATACCACTTCACCCCCCTGCTCTTCGTAAGATAAAATACCTGTGTCTACCAGCTCCAGTATCTTTTGAAGATACTGGTATTGCGTTTCTTTTTCTCGGGTGATGGTTTTAAACGTAGTATTGATCTCGTTGAACCCTTTTCTTAAAGGTTGCAGGTCAACGGGTGCATGCTTGATGTCGAAATGTCTGGAAAAATCCCGGTAGTGCACTGCTTCTACAAACTGTTGCAGTTCATCGTTTGTTTTTTTATGAAAACGATACAATTCAATCACCTGGTAAAAAGTAACCGGGAGTGCTATCAGCAGATATGGGAACCAACCTTTTACCAGGATGAATGCAGTGGCAAACAGCGCTGCAAAAAGCAGTAATATCCTTATGCCTATCCGCCATGCTGTATTTCCCTGTGTCATATATCGTATTTGCTTAAGCGGCGATAGAGTGCGGTGCGTGTGATTCCCAGTTCTTTGGCTGCCTTAGTGATATTGCCATGGTGTTTTTCAATAACGCGGCGAATGGTGTTTTTTTCAACGGCACTGAGTTTCAGTTCTACAGGGACTGAAGATGATTCTTCCGGTGCCGATTCAATGGGTGAGAAGATCAGGTCTTTTGCTTCCAATACGCCGCCGTCGGACATGATAACGGCTCTTTCGATAGTATATTGCAACTCCCTGATGTTCCCGGGAAAATGATAATGCAACAATTTGTTCAGCGCGTTATCATCCAGTTCCAGTGTTGGTTTTAAATATTTATTGCTGTACAGGTTACTAAAATGCTTAGCCAGCAGGATAATATCATTACCTCTTTTGCGCAATGGTGGTACCATGATCTCTACGGTATTGATGCGATAGACCAGGTCTTTGCGGAAACGGTTTTCATTGGCCAGTTCCATAATGGGCAGGTTAGTGGCGCATATCAATCTGATATCGACTGGCACGGCCTCATTGCTACCCAGCCTGGTTACCTGGCGGTTTTGCAATACCGTTAACAGCTTTGCTTGTTGTTGCAGGCTGATATTACCAATTTCATCGAGAAAAAGCGTGCCGCCGTTTGCTGCTTCAAACCTGCCGGCGCGATCTTCTTTTGCATCGGTAAAAGCACCTTTTTTATGACCAAACAATTCGCTTTCGAAGAGGCTTTCCGTTAAGGCGCCTACATCCACTTTCACAAATGGTTTTTGTGCACGAAGTGAATGCTGGTGAATGGCTTTTGCAATCAAATCCTTACCTGTTCCATTTTCACCCAATATCAGGATGTTGGCTTCGGTGGGAGCGATCTTTTCCAGCTTGAGGAATATTTCCTGCATTGCGTCTGAACGGCCGATCAATTCTGTGCCTATGACAGAGCCAGACTCGGGTACCAGGCCGCTCGTGGTTTTGTTTTCTTTTCGCTTCAGTGCATCCTTGATGGTGCCGATCAATTTTTCATTGTGCCATGGTTTTACCACGAAATCTGAAGCACCTTCTTTCAGGGATTGTACGGCCAGGTCAATATCTCCGTAAGCGGTGATCATGATCACCGCGGCGTCTGAACGTAATTCTTTGATCTTCTTCAACCAGAACAACCCTTCGTTACCGGTATGGACAGCGCTGTTGAAATTCATGTCCAGTAATATTGCGTCGAATGACTGTTTGGCCAGGTGAAAACGTATCTGTTCGGGGTTCTTTTCCGTAACTACTTGTCCCGCTTCCGGTTTCAGTAGTAAGCGCACGGCTGTTAGCACGTCGGTATCGTCATCTATGACCAGTATGGAGGCTTTTTTGAACTGCATGCCCGGAGAAAATTTATATCTGGCGTAATTGGTGCTACAATGATACCACAAATACAAAGTGATGACAAACAATTATCCATGCTGTGTAGTCTCAATACGGCGCTGTATCGAAACCGGACAACTGCTGTATCATAAACGTACAACATGCTACCGAACATTTCCACCAGCTAGCCGGGTTTGTTGACTTCACATGTAGACGACTTCTGCCAGTTGGCTGAACCCATCGGGCTCATAAGTAGAACATTTCTGTGAGTTGGCCCACCTTGTGGGGTTCATCGACAGCATATTTCTGTGAGTTGGCCAATCTTATGGGGCTCAAAGACGGCATGCTTCCACGAGTTGGCCCACCTCATGGGGTTCATCGACAGAATACTTCTGCGAGTTGGCCCACCTTGTGGGGTTCATCAACAGAATACCTCTTCGAGTTGGCCCACCTCATGGGGTTCATCGGCAGAATACTTCTGCGAGTTGTTCCATCTCATGGGGTTCATCGACAGAATACCTCTTCGAGTTGGCCCACCTCATGGGGTTCATCGACAGAATACTTCTGCGAGTTGGCCCACCTCATGGGGTTCATAGGCCAAAAGCTCTTACTAGTGTATCAAAAGCGGACAGTTGTTGTATCGAATGCGCGCGGTTGATGGGTGGTATTGCATCGTAATGTATTGAAAATCAAATCACTGGCGTTCTGGCATGTTCTTATGGAGTGATAATGCGGCAGTTACAGTTGGGTTTGTAATATCCAGCCCTAGGCAAGCTGGGCTGGATATTCATCACTGCATCGCTAAATTAACATCAGAACATAATGGACAGAGCTATTGCAAAAAAGAAATGGTCGGTTAAAAGATTACTTACGATAGGGATAAGCGTTGCTATTGCCACCCTGATAGGCGCGAGCTACTATTTTACTTCAGGAAAAAGCAGGCTGAATGTAGATACGGAGCGTATCGCCATCTCTGAAGTCAAAAAAGGCTCTTACAAGGATGCCATCCCCGTGAACGGTGTTGTGCTGCCATTGACTACGATTTACCTCGATGCGGTGGAAGGCGGACGCGTGGAGGAAAAATATGTGGAAGACGGAACCGTTATGAAAAAGGGGCAACCTATTCTCCGGCTCAGTAATACCGACCTGGAGCTGAACCTTCTTTCACAGCAATCCAATGTGTACAATACCCTCACACAAATGCAGATTGCACGGAACGCAGCCTTGCAGAATACAGTTACCAAACGCAACCAGCTGACCGATGCAGAAAACCTGTTAAAAGAGGCAGAACGTGTGTATCATCTGGACAAGCATTTGTACGAACAAAAAGTGATCGGCTACCAGGAGTACAAAAAAGCGGAGAATGATTACAATTATTATTTACAGAAATATACTCTTACCAAAGAGATCCTGCAACAGGATTCAACGACCAATGTGCAACAACTGACGCAGGCTAAACAATCGTACCAGGGCTCGCAGAATGCACTGGGATTGTTTCAGAAAAAAGTGGGCGACCTCATTGTTCGGTCCCCGGTAGACGGGCAACTGACATCGCTCGACGCGGAAATAGGACAGAATAAGAACAAAGGAGAACGCCTGGGGCAGATAGATGTATTGAGCGGTTTTAAAGTAAGGGTGGATGTGGATGAACACTATGTCTCGCGCATTTATACCGGGCTGAAGGGTACCTTCAATTTTGCCGGTAAAGATTATACACTCAGAATAAAAAAAATATTCTCACAAATAACTAAAAGTAGCTTCCAGGTAGATATGGAATTTGAAGGAGAAGTACCCAAAGGCATTCGCCGCGGGCAGACCTTACAGATTTTGCTGGCGCTGAGCGATGAAACACAGGCGCTGTTGTTGCCGAAAGGAGGTTTTTATCAACAGACCGGCGGCAACTGGATATTCAGGCTGAGTGAAGATGGAAGAACGGCCTACAAAACAGATATACAGTTGGGTCGCCAGAATACAGAGTATTATGAAGTGTTGTCGGGTCTGAAACCGGGTGATAAAGTGGTAACATCCAGTTATGAAAACTATGGCAACATGCAGGAATTAATATTAAAAAAAAATTAAGCAATCTGCAATATGATCAAGATCAAAAACCTCGAAAAAATCTACCGCACGGAAGAAGTGGAAACGGTAGCGCTCAACAAACTATGTATCGATGTGAAGGAGGGGGAATTTGTGGCTGTGATGGGACCATCCGGCTGTGGTAAATCCACACTGTTGAATATACTGGGATTGCTGGATGATCCTGATGCGGGCAGTTTTGTCTTCAATGGCATTGAAGTAGCTGGCTTCAACGAACGGAAAAGGGCCGATCTCCGCAAGCACAACATTGGATTTGTATTCCAGAGCTTCAACCTCATCGATGAGCTAACCGTTTTTGAGAATGTAGAATTGCCCCTGATCTATACCGGCGTCAAAGCGGCCGACAGGAAAACAAGGGTGGAAGCGGTGCTGGATAAAATGCAGATCATGCATCGCCGTAACCATTATCCCCAGCAGCTTTCGGGCGGACAACAACAAAGGGTAGCTGTGGCCAGGGCGGTGGTAAACAATCCCAAGCTGATCCTGGCGGATGAACCTACCGGTAACCTCGATTCTTCCAATGGTAATGAAGTGATGCAGTTATTGACTGAACTGAATGAACAGGGAACTACGATTGTTATGGTTACGCACTCTGAACACGATGCGCGTTACAGTCATCGCATCATCCGCATGCTTGACGGGCAAACGGTTACGGAAAATATATTAGTGTGATGGTTGTTGACTGACGAAACGATATAAATCAGAGATCGAAAAATCAGACATCAGAAATAAACCCTTATGCTTAAAAATTTTTTTAAAGTCGCTTTGAGAAACCTTTGGAGAAGCAAAGGGTTTTCAGCCATCAACATCATCGGGTTGGCCATAGGTATGGCTAGCGCCATTGTTATTTTGTTGTGGATACAGAATGAAGTGAGCTACGATCAGTTCCATGAAAAGAAGGAACGGATATATGAAACCTGGAACCGGGCCACATTCGACGGAAAGGTATCGTGTTGGAATGTGACGCCTAAAATACTGGCCAGAGCAATGGAACATGATGTTCCGGAGGTAGAAAGGGCCGTTCGTGTGACTCCTGACAACAATTTGCTTCTGTCGGTGGGAGACAAAAAAATGATGAAGAAGGGTAACATGGTGGATACTGGTTTCTTTCAAATGTTCAGCTTCCCGTTGATCAAGGGGAATTGGACCACAGCTTTGAACGACCCGCATGCTATTGTGTTAACAGAGTCAACTGCGAAGAGCTTTTTTGGCAATGAAGAGGCCATAGGAAAAATCATCAAAGTAGACAATAAAGATAATTTTACCGTTACAGCAATTGCCAAAGATCTTCCCAATAATACCCGGTTCAAATTTGAGTACTTGCTCCCCTGGGCTTATCTGCAATCACGCCATGAAGACGATTCCGAATGGGGGAATAATAGTATCCGTACTTATGTTCTATTAAAGCAAAACACCAGTCTTGCATCTGCGGCATCTAAAATTAAAACGATCAAATGGCGTTACGATGAAGCTGCCAAACAAGACAAATGGGAAATGTTCATTTACCCGATCAGTCGCTGGAACCTCTATTCCAGTTTTACCAATGGTACAGAGAATGGCAGAGGCCGTATTGAATTTGTAAAACTGTTTGGCATTATAGCGGCCTTTATTTTATTGATCGCGTGTATCAACTTCATGAACCTGAGTACGGCACGCAGCGAAAGACGCGCCAAAGAAGTAGGCATACGAAAAGTGGTGGGCGCTCAAAAGAGTGGTTTGGTTAGCCAGTTTATCGGTGAATCTATTTTGATCGCTTTTATTGCAGGACTTATGGCCATTGTGCTTGTTGAACTTAATCTTTCCTGGTTCAATCAATTGACAGATAAACAACTATTCATTCCGTTTAGCAGCCTTTATTTTTGGCTTGCGGCCATTGCTTTTGTTGTCTTCACCGGTTTTTTGGCAGGAAGTTATCCCGCATTTTTTCTTTCTTCCTTTCAACCCGTAAAAGTGCTGAAAGGCACTTTCAAAAAGGCCCATGCATTGGTAACACCGCGTAAAGTGCTGGTGGTACTGCAATTTACGTTCGCTATCATACTGATCATCTGTACGATCATTGTAAAACAGCAAATCAATCATGCAAAAGACAGGGATACCGGGTATGATCAGAGTAACCTTGTTTTTCACTATATGACAGGTGATCTGGAAAAAAATTACTTGTTGGTGAAAAATGAATTATTGTCATCGGGTACGGCTACATCGGTTACAAAAACCAGTTCACCCATAACAAGCATATGGAGCGATTCATGGGGACAGAAATGGGAAGGAAAAGATCCCAACGACAGAACCGATTTTCAATTACTTATGGCCGATGACAGATTGGCTCAAACGGTGGGACTACATTTCGTTGCAGGACGTGATTTCGACCTGGAGCGATATAAGACAGATTCAACGGGAATGCTTTTGAATGAAGCGGCCTGGAAAATAATGAAGTTCAAAGACCCGGTAGGGAAGATCGTAAAGACCGGAGAAAGGAAGTGGCATATTATAGGGGTAGCGAAAGATTTTATCATGGGTAACCCTTACCAGCCGGTGCGTCCTATGCTGATATTTGGCGCCGGTGGATTTGGATTTGCTACCATGATGATCAAATTCAACGACAAAAATACTGTTGCGGCTAATATAAAGGCAGCAGAAAAGATATTCAGAAAATACAATCCTGATTTTATATACGACATGCAGTTTGTTGACCAGGATTATGCCCGCAAGTTTGGAAATGAACAGCGACAGGCTACTTTGGCGGGCTTATTCTCGGGACTTACCATATTTATTTCCTGCCTGGGTTTATTTGGGTTAACTGCATATATGGCAGAAACAAGGATCAAAGAAATTGGTGTTCGTAAAGTACTGGGAGCATCTGTTACGAATATAACTGCCCTGCTGTCTAGAGATTTCCTGATGCTGCTTATTGTTGCCATTCTTATTGCATCACCCATTGCATGGCTGGCCATGCATAAATGGCTCGAAGGATACGATTACCGGGTTTCCATTCATATATCGGTATTCATCGTGGCTGGCTTACTGGCTATTATGATTGCATTGCTCACGGTGAGTTTCCAGGCAGTGAAAGCGGCCTTGGCCAGCCCGGCGAAGAGTTTGAGAACGGAATAATGAATGGCCGATGGAGAAAATGGCTCATTATTCATAAAAAGAGTTGTCATGATAAAGAATTATTTCAAGACTGCATGGAGGAATATTAAGAAGAATAAACTCTTTTCTCTTATTAATATTCTTGGGTTATCCATTGGCATTTCATTATGCTTCATCATCATGTTATATGTGCACGATGAACTGAGCTATGATCAATTCAATACCAATGCAGATAATATTGTTCGGGTCGTGTTTGATGCCAACATCAATGGTGGAAAAATATATGAATCCGGTGTAATGCCACCAGTGGCTCAAACGATGAAAAAAGATTTCCCCGAGGTGCAGGATGCAACAAGGATAGTTCCGGTTGGTACGCCAAAGGTCACTTATAAAGACAAAACTTTTAAAGGAGACCAGTTTGCCTTCGCAGACCCGAATTTCTTCAGCGTATTTTCATTGCACTTTATTGAAGGTGATGCAAAAAATGCCTTGTTGCAGCCACACACAGCCGTCGTTACTAAGCAAATGGCAGAGAAATATTTTGGTAAAGAAAGTGCCATTGGTAAAACCATTGGATTGAATAACAATACTGATCTATATAAAGTGACGGGCGTTATTGATAATGTTCCTGTCAATTCTCATTTTCATTTCGATGTATTCTGCTCAATGGTTGCCTGGGGGCAGTCTGGATCAGATTCATGGATGTTGGGCAATTTTCGTACTTACCTCTTATTAAAACCTGGAGCCAGTTATAAAAAGCTACAAGCGCAACTGCCGCCAATGGTTGCGAGATACATGGGGCCGCAGATACAAAAGCAAATGGGACTGAGCCTTGAGCAATTCAGAACAAAAGGTAATTCACTGGGGTTTGTATTACAGCCGTTAACATCCATTCATTTATATTCTCATACAGTTAACGAATTTGAACCGGGCGGTAATGCAACCTATGTTTATATTTTCGCTGGCATTGCGATTTTTATGTTGATAGTTGCGTGTATCAACTTTATCAATTTGTCGACAGCCAGTGCATCAAAAAGAGCAAAGGAAGTTGGTGTAAGAAAAGTAGCAGGATCGAAGAAAATTCAGCTTGTTATACAATTCTTATTTGAATCATTACTCATTAGCTTTATTGCATTGATCATTGCCTTTGTATTCATACAAATGGCATTGCCTGCATTTAATAATATTTCCGGCAAACATCTTTCGTTGAATACAGCGCCGTTGGTTACATTCATTGTATTGGGTTTATTGGTTGGACTTATTGCCGGCATCTACCCTGCGTTCTACCTTTCTTCTTTCAAGCCAATTGCAGTACTAAAAGGCAAACTCACAGGCAATAACAAAAGCTTTGGCTTGCGCAGCAGTCTTGTGATATTCCAGTTTTTCATTTCCGTTGGGTTGATCATTGCAACCATTGTTGTGTATCAGCAAATGAAATTTATTCAGAGTAAAGATATTGGCTATAATAAAGAACAACTTATTACCATTCCGGATTCGTATTTTTTGGGCAACAAAGAGCGTGTATTTGAACAACAAATGTTGCAGGATACACGCGTTGTAAATGCAACTGTGTCCCCATATAAGCCGGCAGGGCCAAGCAATTTTAATAATGCATTGGCCTATCCTCAAGGCAATGATCAAGTAATTGTTAGCGGAGTGGAGTATCACATAGATGAAAATTATATTCCAACATTGGGTATGCGAATAGCAACGGGAAGGAATTTTTCCAAAGATTTCCCCAGCGATTCTTCAGGCATTATTCTTAATGAAACCGTAGTAAAAGCACTTGGGTGGGACAATAACAATGCAATTGGAGAAATTGTGGTAAGACAGAATAGTGATAAGGGAAGAGATTTTCCTTATCACGTAATTGGTGTTGTAAAGAATTTCAATTTCAAATCGCTGCATGAAACCATCAGCCCTCTATTTATGACTTTGCAACCCGAAAGCGGATTGATTTTCAAAATAAAGACAACTGATATTGCGGGTTTGCTGGCAACCATGAAGAAAAATTGGGATACCTATAACACCGGGGAGCCCTTTACTTATTATTTCATGGATGATCTGTACAATAAAACATATTCAGCAGAACAAAAAACCGGAACCATACTCAATATTTTTTCAATCCTTACCGTGTTTGTTGCATGCCTTGGTTTATTTGGGTTGGCCACCTATGCAGCAGAACAACGAACCAAGGAGATCGGCATAAGGAAAGTTTTAGGAGCCAGTGTTTCTCAACTGATAAAAATGTTGTCACGGGAATTTGTCAAATTAGTATTGATAGCATCATTGATTTCATTTCCTGTTGCATGGTGGGCAATGAACAGATGGCTGCAAAGTTTTGCTTACCGAATTAACATCAGTTGGTGGGTGTTTGCCATTGCTGGCATAACCGGATTATTCATTGCACTGATAACGGTAAGCTTCCAGGCAATTAAAGCAGCAACAGTCAATCCGGTAAATAGCTTGAGAACGGAGTAGGGGTTCATGTATTAGAAATCGTACATCAAGAAATAAAGCGTTATGTTGAAAAATTATTTTAAAACAGCGTGGAGAAACCTTCAAAGGAATAAAATTTATTCCCTTATCAATATTGCCGGGTTGAGCCTTGGGCTGGCTTCTGCTATGCTCATTATGCTGTATGTAAAAGATGATGTGAGCTTCGATAGGTTCCATAAAAATGTGTCGCATATTTATAGGGTGGTATCGAAATCCAAGCACAACGGAACTGAACAAAAAAACAGCATTACCGGTTTTTTGCAAGGGCCAAGGTTTACACAAAATGTGCCAGGCATCCAGTCTTTTGTCCGCCTACAGAGCAGTGCCTTGGATATAAAAACAGGAATGGAGGTTCATTCTCAATCTTTGTTATATGTAGATTCGAATTTTTTCTCCGTCTTTACTTTGCCGTTGCTGAACGGTAATCTTAAAACCTGCTTGCTGGAGCCTCATTCTATTGTGCTTTCAGAAAATATGGCTGAAAAGCAATTTGGTACCCATAATGCGGTTGGTAAAATAGTAATGATGAAAGAAGACAGCGCATTTGTTCCGTACAAGGTAACTGCTGTAGCAAAAACCTGCCCTCAAAATTCTACTATCAAGTTTGATGTATTGCTCCCATTCAGAGAGACTACCAAGGATGCGAAAAATGACGATAACTGGTTCAATAAGTTCCTGAACACATTTGTTGTTTTGAACCCGAACGCAAATGTGCAAACAGTGGAAAACCAAATGCAAAGGTTTTATACAAAGGATGCAAAGCCGACTTTCAATGCATTGATTAAGAAATATGGCGGTGGCCCTGATGTGCAGATGGGCACCTATTTTTTGCAGCCATTTACTGATATTCACCTGAACCCCCAGCTCCCTCCGGTGAATGGATTGACAGATGGAAGCAACCCGATATTTGCTTATATACTTTCAGGCATTGCGCTATTTGTATTATTGATTGCCTGTATCAATTTTGTGAACCTGACTGTAGCCAGGTCATTAAAACGAGCCAAAGAAATTGGTGTACGCAAAGTTGTTGGTGGCGGGAAAAAACAACTGGTTGCGCAATTTCTTGGTGAATCTTTTTTATTAACGATAGCTGCTTTTGCTGCAGCAATCATACTGGTAAAATTAACCCTGCCTGTGTTTAATGATCTTTCACATAAAGCGCTTTCCTTTTCTTACCTGTTTGATACAAGATTAGTGGTAGGTTATCTTGTGCTGCTTATTGCTACGGGATTGCTGACAGGTTCTTATCCTGCCTTGGTATTATCGGGGTATAAGCCGACTGAAACATTATACAGCCGGGTTCAATTCTACGGGAAAAACTACCTGCAAAAATCATTGGTCGTATTACAATTTACGCTCGCATCATTTCTCATTTTCGCCACCATTGTGATTTACAAGCAGTTTAATTTCCTTACCAAAACTGATTTGGGGTATGATGACAGCAATATTGTTGAGATACACAAGGGCATGTTGAAACACAGTGAAGCCGCGCTATTTAAGACAGCGTTGCTTCAAAACCCCAACATTGTTGAAGTGGCTGCAAAAAATGGAGGCTATAATGGTACAACGGCCAAACTCAGGAATGATTCTTCTATCAACTTTGCTTATGAAACCATTGATGAGTCTTATATCCCTGCTTTAAAAATTCCGATGGTGGCAGGAAGGAATTTTTCAAAAGATTCTCCTGCAGATTCAATACAATCTGTTCTTGTAAACGAGGCTTTTGCAAAGAAAGCAGGTTGGAAAACCCCCATTGGCGAAACGGTTAATTTCTTTTACAATAATAATGAGATTTATCGTGTCATAGGTGTTGTAAAAGATTATCATTACCAGGGTTTGGGTCAGCAAATAGACCCGCAGTTATTTACAATGAAAAATAGCAATTTGTATGGCCTGATTAATATCAAAATAAAGCCAAACACCGCCGCAGAATGCCTCAAATTCATTCAAAAAAAGTTTGCCGAAATTTTTCCGCTTAGCCCATATTCCTATGTGTTTAAAAACGATGTGAACCGTAGAAGTTATGAAACCGAAGCAAGATGGAAGCAGATCATGTTATTTGGCTCCATATTGACCATTTTCATTTCGTGCATTGGATTGTTCGGATTATCGGTATTAGCAGCTGAAAAAAGAACAAAAGAAATTGGCATCCGAAAGATATTGGGGGCATCTGTAAATAGTGTAGTAGCCACTCTTTCCAAAGATTTCCTGAAACTGGTGTGCATTGCATTAATCGTTGCTGTTCCGGCTGCATGGATGGTCACCAACAAATGGCTTCAGAATTATCCATACAGGATCAGAATTGGCTGGCAAATATTTGCTGCGGCCGGCTTCCTGGTGATTTTCATTGCACTGGCAACAGTTAGCTTTCAGGCAATTAAAGCGGCGGTGGCTAACCCGGTAAAGAGTTTGAGAACAGAATAGAAGAATTTGATAAAAAAATATCATGATAAAGAACTATTTCAAAACAGCATTCAGAAGTTTGGTGAGGAACAAAAGCTACACCATTATCAACATTGCTGGCTTAGCAGTTGGCATTGCTGTTTGCATGATGATCTTTATCATTATACAATTTCAAACAAGCTTTGATAGTTTTCATTCAAAAAAAGACCGCATCTATCGTGTATTAACCGAACATCATCATGCAGATGCGGGCACTGTTTCTTATGAGAAAAGCATTCCTTTCCCAATGCCGGAAGGGCTGAAAACGGCTTTTCCACAACTGGAACAAGTGGCTCCGATTTATGCGAGCCACAATGATGAGTTGCAGGTACTTGATGCCAATGGAACTCCTGTAAAGAATTTTAAAGAACAGAGCGGTGTGTTTTACACAAGTCCCTCATTCTTCAACATGTTCGATTTTCCGCTGCTCGCAGGCTCGTATGCTTCATTGAAAGATCCGAACAATGTATTGCTTACAAAAGAGATTGCAGAAACCTATTTTGGCGACTGGAAAACAGCAATAGGCAACACCATTAAACTAACTGGAACATACAGAATAGGTGCAGGATTGTTCCAGTTCCCGCCAACAGTGCTGAAAGTTTCGGGCATTCTCGCAACCATACCGGCCAATACAGACTTTCAGCTAAAATTGGTAGTTGCTTTTGGAACAGATTTTACAGGAGACAAGCTATACGGGTTGCAAAATCCAGACTGGAAACAAACTGGCCCTGATTTTGGGTGCTATGTTTTGTTGCCACCGAATATTTCTGTTGATAATTTTAATCAACAACTAAGAGCGTTCGCACGAAAGATGGCGCCTGCTGACAATAAGAATAGTCAAATTGTGAAGCCATTAAGTGCAGTACATTATGACGCAGAAGTGGGCAATTATAGCAACAAAACGATCAGTCATGAGCTCATCAATGTATTATGGCTCATAGCAGCATTTATCCTGTTGATTGCTTGTGTAAACTTTATCAACCTCTCCACTGCGCAAGCTGTTAATCGCGCAAAGGAAGTTGGTGTAAGGAAAGTGCTGGGTAGTAATAAGTTTCAATTGCAAATCCAGTTCGTTATTGAAACATTCTTAATAGTTACAAGTGCTGTAATACTTGCAGTAGTTATTACCATTCTTGTATTGCCCTCTATAAATCAATTGTTAGAGCTTTCACTTTCGTTCAACGTACTAAACAACCCATCAATTATTTTATTTCTTCTGACTGTCACAATTCTTGTAACCGCACTCGCCGGTTTTTATCCTTCTATTGTTTTATCACGTTTTAATCCTGTCAATGCTTTAAAGAGTAAGCTCACAGTAAATAATGCAAAGGGAATTTCATTAAGAAGAGGGTTGGTGGTATTTCAATTTGTCATAGCACAGGCGCTTATCATCGGAACCCTCATCATTGTAAAACAGATGGATTATTTTATGAACCGTCCGTTAGGTTTTGATAAAGACGCCATTGTAAATGTTCCTTTCCGCCCGGATAGTACCGGCAGCAAGCTGACGGATTATTTGCGGCAGCAGTTATTGTCGATAAATGGCGTGCAGTCGGTAAGCTTTAGTTCCAATACCCCGGTTGAAGATGCTAATGATATGTGGACCTCATTCAAATTTGATCACGCAATAAAAGAGGCAGATTTTCAGGCCATTGCCAAATTCGCCGACGACAGGTATGTGCCGGCTTATAAGTTACAGGTGGTAGCTGGAAGGAATTTGCAGCCCTCCAATATGACAAGAGAGTTTCTGGTGAATGAATCGCTGGTAAAAAGCCTGGGATTCAAAAAGCCGGAAGATATATTGAACAAGGAAATAAGCATGTTGAATGATCAAATAAAATGCCCTGTTGTTGGTGTATTGAAAGATTTTAATGACAGGTCTTTCCGCAATGACCTGGCGCCACTGCTTATTACTACCAATATTGCCATGTACCGCCAGGCTGCAATAAAATTGGGAACAACGAATATTGCTTCTACCATGCAATCGGTTAAAAAAATATGGGAACAAACATTTCCTGATTATAGTTATGAATACAAGTTTCTTGATGATAAGATTGGCAGTTTTTATAAACAAGAAAACCAGTTGTCGCAATTGTATAAAGCTTTTGCAGCAATCGCTATATTCCTTAGCTGCCTCGGGCTGTATGGGCTAGCCTCATTCATGGCAGTACAACGGATAAAAGAAGTGGGAATTCGTAAAGTGCTTGGTGCTACTGCAGGCAGTATCGTTTATTTGTTTTCAAAGGAGTTTATCATACTCATTGCAATTGCCTTTGCGATAGCTACGCCCATTGCATGGTTTTATATGCACCAATGGTTACAGTATTATGCTTATCGCATCAGCATCAGTTGGTGGTTATTCGCTGCAGGCGGACTGGTCGCCATCATTATTGCACTTGTAACGGTAAGTTTCCAGGCAATAAAAGCGGCGCTTGCCAACCCTGTAAAGAGTTTGAGAACAGAATGAATGAAAAGCTTTAATAAATAACGGTTATGATAAGGAACTATTTTAAAACCGCATGGCGGAACTTGCTGAGGAATAAAATTTATTCCTTCATCAATATTATAGGACTGAGCCTTGGCCTGGCTTGTGCCATGCTCATTATGCTTTTTGTAAAGGACGAAGTAAGTTACGACCGGTTCCATAAAGATGTATCCCATATTTACCGGATTGTTTCAAAAACTAAGCGGAATGGAGTTGTACAAAAAAGCATCCATACCGGTTATTTACAAGGCCCCAGGTTCAAGCAAAACGTGCCGGGGATTCAATCCTTTGTACGCATATCTGGCGGTGCAAGAGATATAAAAAAAGGAGCAGATATCCGTTCGCAGAATTTACTGAATGTGGATTCCGGCTTTTTCTCCATGTTTACTTTCCCGCTGTTACATGGCGACGCTAAAACCTGTCTCGCTGAGCCACGTTCCATTGTGTTCTCGGAAGATGCTGCAAAAAAGCAATTCGGTAATACCGATGTGGTAGGTAATACGGTGATGGTAAAAGAAGACAGTGTGTTTGTTCCATATAAAGTAACTGCCGTTGCAAGAACCTGCCCACAAAATTCTTCCATAAAATTCGATGTATTACTTCCGTTTAAAGAATCGGTTCAGGATGCCAACAATAATGAGAACTGGTATAATTTTTTCCTGAACACATTTGTGGTGCTAAACCCCAAGGCGAATATTAGTGTGGTAGAAAAGCAAATGCAAAATTTCTATGAGAAGGACGCCAGGCAGATTTTTGACGAGCTCAATAAAAAATACGATAGTGGCCCTGATCCGCAGATGGGTACCTATTTTTTGCAGCAGTTTACAGACATACACATGAACCCCAAACTTCCTGCAACAAATGGACTGTCTGACGGAAGCAACCCGATGTATTCGTATATACTTTCTGGTATTGCACTATTTGTATTGCTAATAGCCTGTATCAATTTCGTAAACCTTACAGTGGCCAGGTCATTGAAACGGGCGAAAGAGATAGGGGTTCGAAAGGTGATCGGTAGTGGGAAAAAACAATTGATTGTTCAATTCCTGGGAGAATCGTTTTTCTTATGTGTCATTGCTTTCATTTCAGCGATCTTATTAGTTGAAATATCATTGCCTGTATTCAACCGGCTTTCTAATAAAGCGCTTTCTCTTTCGTATCTCTTTGATATAAAACTGGTAACGGCTTATATTGTCTTACTTTTTATAACAGGCTTGCTGGCTGGATTTTACCCTGCCATTGTATTGTCTGGCTACAAGCCAGTAGAAACGCTTTATAGCCGCTTTCGGCTTGCAGGTAAAAATTACCTGCAAAAGTCATTGGTAGTATTGCAATTTACCTTTGCCGCATTTTTGATCTGTGCTACCCTTGTTATTTACCGGCAGTTTGATTTTCTCACAAAAGCCGATTTGGGATACGACGATAGTAATATCATTGAATTGCACAAGGACGGGATGAACCATAGGAAGGCGGCGCTGTTTAAGGCCGCATTATTGGAGAACCCCAATATTGTAGAGGTAGCTGCTAAAAATGGCGGACGTTGGATGACTGGTGCTAAGTTTGGCAACGATTCTTCTATGATGTTCGAATATGAAACAATTGATGAGTCATACCTTCCTGCATTAAAAATACCGCTGGTAATGGGAAGAAATTTTTCGAAAAGTTTTCCTTCCGATTCAACACGGTCTATTCTTGTGAATGAGGAGTTTGTAAAGAAGGCGGGATGGAAGCATCCTATTGGCGAAATAGTGAATTTCTATTACAACAACAACGAAATCTACCATGTAGTTGGTGTGGTAAAAGACTATCATTACCTGGCACTAAACCAAAAAATTAACCCTCAGATGTTCACTATGAAAAATGATAATCAATACGGTCAATTTAATATTAAGATAAAGCCGAATGCCGCAGCCGATTGCCTCGCTTTTATTCAAAAGAAATTCAAAGACTTTTTCCCGCTTAGTCCATATGATTACACGTTCAAAAACGAAAAAAATATCAGAGAATATGAGTCAGAGGCAAAATGGAAACAAATTATGCTATTCGGCGCCATATTGACCATTTTCGTTTCCTGTATCGGTTTGTTCGGCCTGTCTGTGCTGGCGGCAGAGAAGAGGACAAAAGAAATCGGCATCCGTAAGATATTGGGAGCATCTGTAAACGGTGTGGTGACCATTCTTTCCAAGGATTTCCTGAAACTGGTATGCATTGCATTGATCGTTGCTGTTCCTGCTGCATGGATGGTAGCCAACAAATGGCTTCAGAATTATCCTTACAGGATCACGATCGGCTGGCAAATATTTGCTGCAGCCTGCTTCCTGGTGGTTTTTATTGCAATGGCAACAGTGAGTTTCCAGGCAATCAAAGCGGCGGTGGCTAACCCGGTAAAGAGTTTGCGAACTGAATAAAAATAGTACTATGATCAAAAATTATTTCAAAACCGCATTCCGAAGTCTTTGGAAGAACAAGACTTATGGCTTTCTGAACATTTTTGGATTGGCTATAGGTATTGCTTGTGCCGGATTGATCTTTTTATGGGTGGAAGATGAAGTAAGCTATGATCATTTCAATGATAAAAAAGATCAACTATATTTTGTTAAGGAAAACTTTAAAATTGATAACGGCATACGCACACTCTCGTCCACACCTGGGCTTTTGGGACCTGCCATACAAACAGAAATTCCAGGTATTGCCAATGCCTGCCGCACTTCGGAAGGAACTACTACGTTTCTGTTTACCATTGGTGATCGCTCCATGTATGCTGGAGGAAAGTATGTAGAGCCATCTTTGTTTACCATGTTTACCCTGCCATTCGTGCAGGGAGATGCAGCAACAGCCTTCAAAGAACTCCATTCCATTGTTATAACAGAAAAGACAGCCCGGAAGTTTTTCGGAAACAATAAAGACGTACTGGGAAAGAGCGTAAGGGTAAACAATAAACAAGATTATATCATTGCTGGTGTACTGAAAGACATACCCGAGAATTCCAGCCTCCAATTTGAATGGGTGGCTCCATTTGAAATCTTTTTTCAAGAGAGCGAATGGCTGCATAAGTGGGGTAATAATTCTTTGAGCACTTATGTGGAACTCAAGCCAGAAGCTAACCCCGTTACTGTGAATAAGCTGCTGTATGATTTCATACAAAAGAGAGAACCTACTTCTCTGGCAAGACCATTTTTATTCAGCATGAATGACTGGCGGCTGCGCGATAAATTCGATAATGGTATACAAACCGGCGGAGGACGTATTGAATATGTTCGCCTGTTTTCTCTTATTGCGATCATCATCCTTTTGATTGCCTGCATCAATTTCATGAACCTTGCTACGGCCAGGAGCGAAAAACGGGCGAAGGAGGTAGGTGTAAGAAAAGTACTGGGCTCCACCAATTCCAACCTTATTTTCCAGTTTCTCGGCGAAGCTTTGCTGATGGCTTTTTTGGCCGGCTTGTTGGCCATAGTCATCATGGCACTTTGTCTGCCGGCATTTAATCTGCTGATCCAGAAACACCTGGCACTTGGATTGGACAGACCTTTCCATGTTTTGATCCTTCTGGCAATTGTATTGGTTTGCGGATTGTTATCGGGTAGCTATCCTTCATTCTATTTGTCTCTTTTCAACCCGATAGCAGTATTGAAAGGATTGAAGCAAAAAGCGGGTAGTGCCAACCTGATCAGGAAAGGGCTGGTTGTGATGCAATTCACTGTCTCCATCATCCTGATCATAAGTACTGTTGTCATTTATCAGCAGATACAGCACGTGAAAAGCCGAAACCTTGGAATGGATAAGAATAACTTATTGCAAACAGAGGTAACGGGCAATGTTGGAAGACACTATGCTGCTATTAAGCAGGAGCTCCTGGGCACGGGACTGATTGAAGACGCAGCTTTGAGCGATCATATTACACTCTATGGAGGGAACAATACCTATGGCCTTACCTGGAAGGGGAAACCCAGCGATGCAAAAGTGGTCATTTCCCAGCGGTATGTAAGTACCGGATTCTTTCATACATCGGGCATCAGGTTGCTGCAAGGAAGAGATATTGCTGAAACAGACAGTGCCATGGTAAACAAAACGATCCATATCGTTATCACGCAATCATTGGAAAAGCTGATGGGAGAAGGTAGCGCCCTGGGGAAAAAGATCTGGTATGATGGCGATGGCAGCGGTGTGGCAGCCCAGGTAGTAGGAGTGGTGAACGACTACGTTTATGGTGATATGTATGCCAAGCCCGACCCGGTCATGTTCTTTTACAGTAAACCTGAAAACACTACAGAAATGTATGTGCGGTTTAAACCGCAGGCGGATATTGAAAAAACGGTGGCTGTGGTGGAGAAAATAATGAAACAATATAACCCTGGTTATCCCTTTTCTTACCAGTTTGTGGATGAGCAGTTCAACCGAATATTCATGAACGAAGAGCTAATCAGCAAGTTGTCGAGAATATTCGCTGTCCTGGCTATCGTAATTTCTTGCTTGGGTTTATTTGCACTGGCTTCCTATGCAACAGAACGGAGGATCAAAGAAATAGGTGTGAGAAAAGTGCTGGGTGCAACAGTAACCAATATCACCGCATTATTGTCGAAAGATTTTCTGAAACTCATTGGCCTGTCCTGCCTGTTAGCATTTCCACTGGCATGGTGGATCATGCACAACTGGCTTCAGAATTACCAATATCGTGTTGCGATCAGCTGGTGGAATTTTCCCCTGGCGGGTATTTTAGTTGTGCTGATTGCATTGGCTACAGTGAGCTTCCAATCGATAAAAGCGGCCATCAACAACCCGGTAAAGAGTTTACGAACTGAATAAAACGACCAATGAATATGATACAATTAAAAGGAATTTTCAAATGGGTGGAGAACAAGGCCAACAGAACCTTTATTCTAAAAGACGTAAACCTAGAGGTAAAAGAAGGTGAATTCATTTCCATCATGGGACCCTCGGGGTCGGGGAAATCAACCCTGCTCAACCTGATTGGGATGTTGGATGGATTCAATGAAGGCGCCTATATGTTCAACGGACAGCCGGTGCAAGATCTGAAAGAAAAACAACGGACAAACCTGTACAAACAGCATATCGGCTTTATATTCCAGGCTTATCACCTGATAGATGAACTGACGGTGTATGAAAACATTGAAACACCGCTGCTTTACCAGGATATCAAACCATCGGAACGCAAAGCCAGGGTGGCAGACATGCTCGACCGTTTCCAGATCGTAGGGAAAAAAGACCTTTTCCCAGAACAACTTTCCGGCGGACAACAACAACTGGTAGGCATCGCACGTGCCCTGGTGGCCAGGCCACAATTGTTGCTGGCCGATGAGCCTACCGGCAACCTTAACTCAAAACAGGGAGAAGAGATCATGCAACTGTTCAAGCAATTGAACCAGGAAGAAGGCATCACCATCATACAGGTAACGCATTCAGAAAAAAATGCCGGCTATGGCTCGCGGATCATCCACCTGCTGGACGGAAGAATAGAGAAAAAAGACTAAGCAGTTAAAAATATATTGATGAAACAATTTCTGTTATTCATAGGCATTGTATCGATATGCATGCCCGGACTATCTCAACGCAGTTCTCTGACGCTCCGTCAATGCATTGAAAGAGCCATTACCAATAATGCCGATGTAAAGCAGCAGGAGTTCCAGTTGCGAACAGCGGCTGTTAACCTGAACCAGGCGAAAGGCAACCTGGTGCCACAACTCAATGGCAGCATCAACCACGCCCTCAACCAGGGAAGAAGCATCGACCCTTCCAATAACAGCTATATCAACCAACAGCTTACAACAGCCAATTATAGCCTGGGCAGCAGTGTTACCATTTTCAACGGATTCAAGCTGTTGAATACACTCAAACAAAACCAGTATGCGTACGAAGCAGGTAAAATGGACTGGCAGCAATCGAAAGACAAGCTCACGCTGGACATCATACTGGCCTATTTGCAGGTATTGAACAACGAAGACCTCATGGAACAGGCAAAAAAGCAAGTATACCTTTCTGGGCAACAAGTAGCGCGACTGGAAATACAGGACAAAGCCGGCGCCATCAAGCCTTCTGATCTCTACGACCTGAAAGGACAATTGGCCAGCGACCAGGTAACATTGATCAATACCCGCAACGCAAGGGATGCGGCAAAGCTTTCTTTAGCACAACTGATGAATATGCCGGTGGATACCAGCATCAACCTGGAACGCTTCGGTGCCGACCAGTTCGATTTATCTTATCATGCTACGGCAGACAGTATCTATCAAATAGCTGTATCGCATCTGGCTGCCATCAAATCGGTGGAACTCAAAACCATGCGTTCTGAAAAAGCGCTTCTTGCAGCAAAAGGAAATTTATTCCCCAGCCTGGGTATTGGAGGCGGTATCAATACCAATTATTCCAGCAACAGCAGAGACGCATTGAATAACAAGATCGCTTATGCCGATCAATTGAAAAATAATTACGGCACTTATATAGGCGCCGGTATCAGCCTGCCCATCCTGAATAATTTCCGTTACAGGAACCAGGTGACACAGGCAAAGATTGACTTACAAAATGCCCGGTTTGTTGATGAAACCGCCAAAATACAATTGAAGCAGCAGGTAGAAAGAGACCATCTGAATATGACTTCGGCAAAAGACCGCTATACTGTTTTAATGGAACAGGTAAAAGCGTATACGGAATCTTTCCGTGCTGCTGAAATACGCTTCGAGCAAGGGGTGGGCACTTCAGTCGATTACCTGATTGCAAAGAACAACCTCGACCGGGCCAGGAGCAACCTGATCATTGCACGCTATGACTACCTGCTTCGAACCAAGATACTGGATTATTACCAGGGTAAACCATTATGGTAAAAGGTCATCGTTTTCTCATGAATCATTTGCGCGAATATGTGTATGTTTTTTATAATACCATTTTGTCAATATTTGCTATCAAGTTGCTAAGCCTTTTCGTGCCGGGTGTGGGATATTAGTTACTTTGGAAAACAAATGCTTCCATCATGAAAAGTCACGACACATTCAGACGAAAATTATTGAAAGATGCAGCCAAAGCTTCCGGGTTGATGATCATGTCTCCGTTAATAGGAAGCGCTAAATATGTGGAATCTGCCAAAACAGAGAAAGTGTGGAACATTGCTCCCGGCAGGATAAAATTTGCCGTTATCAATATCAATCATGGCCATATTTATGGTATGGTGGATGCCATCACAAGGGGTGGAGGAGAATTGGTATCTGTTTATGCTAAGGAGCAGGATTTGCTGGGTAATTTCAGTAAAAAATATCCCGATTGTAAAATAGCCCGAAACGAACAGGAGATACTGGAAGATACTTCCATACAATTGGTATTGAGTTCTGGTATACCTGACCAGCGTGCGCCACTGGGTATCAGGGTTATGCGGCATGGGAAAGACTATTTGACCGACAAGCCGGGTATCATCACTTTGGAAGAATTGGCATTGGTTAAAAAAGTGCAGCAGGAGACCAAAAAGATTTACATGATCATGTATAGTGAGCGATTGGAAAACAAAGCCACCATTAAAGCCGGTGAATTGATCAAACAGGGGGCGATCGGACAAGTGATACAAACAGTAAATCTTGCGCCACACCGGATCAGCCTTAATGCCCGTCCTGATTGGTTTTATGATAAAAAGAGATATGGTGGCATTCTTACAGATATTGGCTCACACCAGTTCGATCAATATCTCTTTTTTACCGGCACAACAAAAGCAGAAGTGCTGGCGTCTCAAACCGGGAATGTGCATTATCCCCAATACCCCCACTTCGAAGATTTTGGCGATGTTATGCTGGGCGGTAATGGAGGTACGGGATACATTCGGGTGGATTGGTTCACGCCCGACGGCCTGGATACATGGGGAGACGGAAGATTAACCATACTGGGCACCGACGGTTATATTGAAGTAAGAAAAAATACGGATATCGCTTCTGGAAATAAAGGCGGTAACCATCTGTATATGGCAACGCAAAAAGAAATGATCCATATGGACTGCAATAAAGAAACCCTTCCATTCGGACCTCTGTTTGTAGATGATGTCATCAACAGAACTGAAACAGCCATGTCCCAAACACATTGTTTTTTGGCTACTGAACTGGCATTGATAGCGCAGAAAAATGCCAGGCCCCTGACGATAAAGAAATAAGGATATTTCAAAACATCCCAAATGAAAAAAGAAAAAAAGCAACCTGTCAGCCGGAGGGAATTTATTGGTAATACGGTCAAAGCATCTTTGGGAACAGCCCTTGCCGTCAACTTTCCAATGATTGTACCGGCAAATGTATTGGGTAAAAATGCACCCAGTAACCTGATCAATGTTGCCTCCATCGGCTGCGGAAGGATTTCTGTGATACATGATATGACCTCCATTGCACGATATGCAGGAGCAAGGATCAGGGCTGTTTGTGATTTGGATAAAAACCGGGCAGATGCAGGCCCGGCTGCTGTAAGGAGCAATTATGAAAAAACATCCGGATTCAATGGAGGCTTAAAAGGTGATTGGGATATCAAAGTATATTATGATTACAAGGAACTTTTAGCAAACAAAGACATTGATGCTGTTCATATCAGTCTGCCCGATCATCACCATGCCATAGTGGGTGTTCATGCGGTCAATGCCGGAAAGGATGTGTATTTACAAAAACCGGCCTCATTAACGATAGAAGAAGGAAGGATTTTGAGTAATGCGGTAAAGAAAAGCGGCAGGATTTTACAAATGGGCAGCCAGCAACGCTCCATTGATCCGTGGCCTCAATTTAAAAAAGCATGCGAGTTGGTCAGAAACGGAAGGATTGGTGCGTTGAAAACTGTGGAAGTGGGACTGCCGGGCGATCCTGGCGGAGGAAGCAAAATAACCATGCCTGTTCCCGGTAGTTTAAACTATGATGCATGGTTAGGCGCCACACCCGATACTTATTATACGGAAGACAGGGTACATTCGCAGGATTTCACCATGAAGGGTATCACCAGCCGGCCGGGCTGGTTGCGTTGCGAACAATTCGGAGCTGGTATGATCACAGGCTGGGGCGCACATCATATTGATATTGCACATTGGGCAATGGATATGGAATATACCGGACCCATTGAAATTTGGGGCAGTGCCTCTTTTCCTGCAGACGACCCCAATTACAAAGGTTTGTGGGATGTGCACGGAATATTCAGAACGGAAGCATTGTATGCGAATGGAGTGCACATGATTGTATCCAACGAGTTACCCAATGGTGTGAAATTCATTGGAACGGAAGGATGGATCTGGGCTACCCGGGGGAACTATAAAGTTTCCGATTCCGATCCGGTTGCAGACAATAATGGTATCAAACCCATCGATGCCAGTAACCCTCGCATATTGCAATCTGTCATCGGTCCCAATGAGATCCATTTGTATGAAAGTCCGGAGCAGCATACCAATTGGCTGGATTGCATCAAATCGCGAAAAGAACCCGTTGCTCCCATTGAAATAGGGCATCGTTCCTGCAGCACCTGCTTATTACATCATATTGCCATGAAGCTGAAAAGGAAAATTTATTGGGACCCGGCCAATGAAAGGTTTAAAAACGACGACAAAGAGGCAACAGCTATGTTGTCACGTCCGCGTAGAAAAAAATATGATTTTTAAGGCCTGTTTGAACCGCGAAAGCAACGATCAATTAATGATCGTGTCATGATCCACATAAGCGGTGAAAACAGTGCCCTGAGGGAATTTGGCTTGCTGTCCGTGCCACAGTAAACCCAATGGGGAAACTAGAACAGCTACGGCGGCAGTAGTGGCTCCTCTTCCTTTGGTATTTGCTGCAACAGTGCTTCTCAATTTTACAGATTTGCCATTGGGCAGGTATAAATAGTCGATACTGAACTCCAGCTTACCCTTTTTGCCCAATGCTTTACTTCTTGCCGCACTGGTAACAGAACCGGTGGCTTTTGCGCCGGGACTTACAATAACCTTATCATTGATCATAACAGGCTCTGCCAGTTCAAAGTCTACCATGTCTCCCACTTTTAATTCATTTCCTTTCAATTCAGTTACTGTTTTTACTTTTACTATGGTACCCTCATACAACACTGTTTTTGTTGTATCAGTCTGACTAAAGCCTGAAACGGCTATAAAAAAGCATAATGCCAATAGAGGTGTTTTCATATGATCTTTTTTGTAAACATAATAGGTTATGGCAGTATTGCATAATTAATATATGTAATAATAGTGTTAAATTAATCACCCAAATCATGTCATAATGAATAAAATCAACCTTTTTTAAATCAAATATTTCGGCAGTGGAAATTAAGTTGGGATTAAAAGAAAATTGGAAACAATTCAGTTTGCTGGTACTGGTTAATATGCTGGTAGGAGGTATGGTGGGATTGGAAAGGACTCTTGTGCCATTGGTAGGGACGGAAGAATTTAAGATCGGCTCCGATATTGTAGTGTTTTCTTTCATCATTGCTTTTGGAGTGGTCAAAGCTTTTACCAATCTTGTTTCCGGAATTTTGGCCGATAAATACACTCGTAAAAAAGTATTGGTACTTGGCTGGCTCATTGGATTGCCTGTGCCTTTTCTGTTAGCCTGGGGACCAACCTGGAATTGGATCATTGCGGCCAATATACTGCTTGGGATGAGCCAGGGCCTGACCTGGTCAATGACCGTGAACATGAAAATAGATTTGGTGGGTCCTAAGAAAAGAGGGCTGGCAATGGGACTGAATGAAGCTGCCGGATATGGCGCTGTAGGTCTGACCGCTTTATTGACAGGCTATCTCGCCTCTGAATATGGATTGAGGCCTCAACCTTTTTACATTGGTATTTTTTATGCAATTACCGGTTTGGTGTTGTCCATACTTGTAATCAAAGACACCCGCAAACATGCCCGGCTTGAATCTGCACAAATAGCCGTAACCGTATCCGGAGAACAGGTTCATAAACCCAATCTGGCGTGGGTATTCAAAGAAACCTCTCTTAAGAATACCAATCTCTTTGCTGTTTCACAGGCCGGGTTGATCAATAACCTGAATGATGGAATGTCCTGGGGTGTTTTCCCTTTGCTGTTCATATCATTAGGAGTTGGTCTGGAAGGTGTAGGCTGGATCAAAGCGGTCTATCCGGTGGTATGGGGTGTGGGGCAGATCATTACAGGACCAATGGCCGACCGCATGGGAAGAAAGCCGTTGATTGTATGGGGAATGTTTGTACAGGTATTGGGACATATTGTAATCGGTTTTGCATTCTTTCCTCCACTTGCCTCGGGATTGGTGGGATCTGTCCTGCTGGGGTTAGGCACTGCAATGGTTTATCCTGCTTTACTGGCTGCGGTCAGTGATTCGGCACATCCTTCCTGGCGTGCTTCTTCACTGGGTGTTTATCGTTTCTGGAGGGACATAGGTTATGCCGTGGGCGCTGCAATGTCAGGAATAGTAGCCAGTCTCCTCGGTCTTGTTTGGGCAGTGCACATTGCAGGGTTTGTTACCTTTCTTTCTGGCGTTTTGGTTTGGATAAAAATGAAAGAAACGATGAGCAAAAAATAAAAACACGCTACAAGAGCGCATTTAAAAGAATTTTTCTGCGGGCTGGGTAGGCCTAAGTAGAAGAGCTTAATTCATTGATTTTTTATAATTTAGATATTTTAAAAACTGTATTGTTGGAAATCTTTTTAGTTTAAACTGCTAATCGCTATCTTTCTCAATGAGTTAAGGACAAGTGTTCCCTCCCGGACTTTGCGGAGAAATTAAAAACCTTGACAAAAAATGCAGAAAACAGAGATGTTTGATGTTTTGTTTGCGACAGTATCGCATCTAATTGATATACCAGATATAGACAAATCACTATGTATTCAATATTTTGAACCAGTTTTCTTTTCTAAAAATATTATTATAGAAAAAGCAGGAAGAGCTCCGGCGCATCAATATTTTGTTGTTAAAGGAATTATGAGAAACTTTTATATTGATGATTCAGGAGAAGAAATTACTACAGACATGAATAATGGACCCCGTTTCTTTACTTCCTACAATTATTTTGTAAACAGAACAATTTCTAATGAAAATATTGAATGCATTACTGAATGCAGTTTGTTGAGAATAAAAAGAGACGACGTTGATATATTGTATAAAAAAAGCACCATCCTAAATAAATACACAATACTACTTCTTGAGAAAGTATTTGAAGAGGAACGAGCCAGGATAAAGGAATTGACTACACTAACAGCTAAACAGCGATATCTTAAATTTGTGGAGAGCAATCCCAACATTATTAAAAACGCTCCTTTGCAGTATATTGCTTCTTATCTTGGAATAAAACCTGAAACGATAAGTAGAATACGAAAAAATTTGATTTCTTGACAAAAGTCAAGTAGTCTCTCGTTCAAAAGCCAAACATTTGTATCCACATGCAAAAATTATGAATACAAACATGAGTGCTGAAAGAGATAAACCTTGCTCACTTAAAAAAACCGCAAGAATCGCGGGATTACTTTATGTTTTTTTGATAATAACAGGCATTTATGGCATTTTTTATGTGTCTCCTAAAATCATAGTGGGTGATGACCCGATTACTACGGCTAAGAATATTCTTTTCAATAGATTTTTATTTCAGACAGGAATAATTAACAGCATTATTGGCAACACCATTTGGGTGTTTTTAGTATTGACTCTTTACCGATTGTTCAAACAGGTAAGCGAACGCCAGGCTAAGCTCATGGTTGTATTAGTGCTTGTACAAATTCCTGTCGTTTTTATTGCAGGGGCATTTAATATTACTTCCCTCATGATTTTCAAGGGTGAGATACTAAAAACGTTTGAACTTAACCAAAGGCGAGATTTAGCAATGCTGTTTTTTAAAATTAATGACTACACGTCACTCCTTTTAGAAACGTTTTGGGGGCTTTGGCTTTTGCCATTTGGCTTGTTAGTTTATCAATCCGGGTTCATTCCCCGTATATTGGGAGTGTTTTTACTGCTTAACGGAATAGCCTACATTATACACAGTTTATTATCCTTGCTTTTTCCTGATTACAGTGCACTAATTTCTCAATTTGCTATGCCGTTTTGGATTTTAGGTGAAATCTCAATAACACTATGGTTTTTGATTAAAGGGGTAAAAAGTAATTATTAAAATACCATCAGAAATGACAAAACCCACTACCAGAGCGGGTTTTGATGATGATTTCTGCGGACTGGACGGGACTCGAACCCGCGACCTCCGCCGTGACAGGGCGGCATTCTAACCAACTGAACTACCAATCCATTCCTCAATCACGGCCTTTTACGGCCGTTTTCGGGACGGCAAAGATAAGGGTAAAGTATTTTCTGAAACAAATCTTTCTTTAAAAAAATTCAAGCCGTAATTTTACCCGCTCAACACCATACTATGCCCCAATACCCCAGTCGTCAATTCCTTGATTTTGAGAAACCTATCAAGGAATTGTACGAGCAGATCGATGATACGAAAAAGCTTGCCGAAAAGAACCCGAAGATAGATTATAACTCTACCATCAGCCAGCTGGAAGCATCTATTATTGAAAAACGTAAAGAAATCACCCAGCACCTTACGCCCTGGCAAAGAGTACAGCTGAGCAGGCACCCCGACCGTCCCTATACCATGAAGTACATTGAGAAAATGTGCACCAATTTCATTGAATTGCATGGCGATCGTACTTTTCGCGATGACAAAGCCATGGTGGGTGGGTTTGCAGAACTGGGTGGTGAAACGGTTATGATACTGGGTCAGCAAAAAGGTATCAATACCAAGCTGCGTCAGCTGCGTAATTTCGGAATGGCCAATCCCGAAGGATACCGCAAAGCATTGCGCATGATGAAACTGGCCGAGAAATTTGGCAAGCCGGTGGTTGCACTGATCGATACGCCCGGCGCTTATCCGGGACTGGAAGCAGAAGAACGCGGCCAGGGTGAAGCCATTGCCCGCAACATATTTGAAATGATACGCCTGAAAGTGCCCGTGATCATAGTGATCATTGGTGAAGGCGCCAGCGGCGGCGCATTGGGCATTGGAGTGGGAGATAAAGTGCTGATGATGGAAAATACCTGGTATACCGTAATCTCTCCCGAAAGCTGTAGCTCCATTCTCTGGCGAAGCTGGGAGAAAAAAGAAGTGGCAGCTGAGCAGTTGCGCCTGACAGCTACCGATATGAAAGGGTTCGGTCTGGTAGATGAAATTGTACATGAACCTCTGGGTGGGGCACATTGGGATTATACCGAAGCAGCAGCCATCTTAAAATCATATATTGTGAAAAGCTTACAGGAAGTGAAACAAAAAAATCCGCAGCAGCGCATCAACGACCGTATTACGAAATATGGCAAGATGGGCTTTTGGGAAGAAACACCCCTCGAAGAAGAACCGGCGCTCGCTAAAAGAGAGAGTCCGGAAGACAGAATTTAAAAACATCAAACAGATCATAAATCAACAGAAACAATGTCTTTACGTCAGCAATTACAGGGTACCGGCGTAGCGCTGGTAACGCCTTTCAGAACAGATTCACAAGTAGATTTCGAAGCACTGGGAAAAGTGATCGAAGCAATGATCAAAGGAGGAGTTGAATACCTCGTTACACTGGGCACCACCGGTGAAACACCCACCCTGGATAAACAAGAAAAGCTGGACATTGTTAAATATACTTTTGAAAAAGTTGCCGGCCGTGTACCCGTTGTAGTAGGCATTGGCGGTAACAATACACAGGAACTCATCAAAGACCTGCACCTTTTCCCACTCGAAAAAGCAGCGGCTGTATTAAGTGCTTCGCCTTATTACAACAAACCTTCGCAAGAGGGACTTTTCCAGCATTATAAAGCTATTGCCGAAGCTTCTCCAAAGCCTGTTATCCTGTACAATGTGCCGGGCAGAACAGGCCGTAATATGAGCGCAGAAACCACCCTGCGCCTGGCCAGGGAAGTACCCAATATCGCCGGTATCAAAGAAGCAAGCGGCGATATGGCGCAGTGCATGCAGATATTGCGCGATCGTCCGGAACGCTTCCTGGTAGTGAGCGGCGATGATGCCCTCGCGTTGCCGCAACTGGCTTGTGGCATGGATGGCGTGATCAGCGTGGCTGCCAATGCCTTCCCCCGTGAGTTCTCCGATATGGTAAGGGCTAGCCTGAAGGCCGACCTGAAAACTGCCAAAAAACTGAACGACCAGCTCATCGCCGCGTATGACCTCATGTTTGCTGAAAACAACCCTTCCGGCGTTAAAGCCTTTATGCAGGAACAGGGCCTGCTGCAGAATGTAGTGCGACTGCCCGTAGTGCCGCTGAGCGGCGGACTGCATGAAAAAGTACGGCAATACCTTAGATCATAATTCTCTATGATATGACATAAAAATGAGTATTTTACCATACTCAAACATTTTTATGTCAACCATTGCCCTGCCCGGAAAACAAAGGATCGATTCAATAGATCTGTTGCGCGGACTTGTCATGATCATCATGGCCCTGGACCATGTGCGTGATTTTTTTCACATTGCAGCCGTTACCGGTAACCCTACAGATATGAACACTACAACACCTGTATTGTTCTTTACCCGGTGGATTACCCATTTCTGTGCGCCTGTTTTTGTTTTTTTAACAGGTACCGGCGCTTTCCTGGCAGGAAGAAAAATGACAAAACAGGCGTTCTCACGCTTCCTGTTCACAAGAGGATTGTGGCTGATTGCTATTGAACTGGTGGTCATGAATTTTATTTTCAGTTTCAACCCGGGTTACAATGTGCTGGCCGTTCAGGTAATATGGGTGATCGGATGGTCGCTGATCATTTTGTCGGTCTTGCACCGGTTGCCGTTGAAAGTATTATTCATCATCGGATTGATATTAGCGGCAGGCCATAACCTGCTTGACCAGTTCAATACACAACCGGGCCAGCCACAGGTATTGTGGTGGGGGTTGCTGCACCAGCAATATTTTAACAATGTAATACCCAACCATGCCGTTTTTGTTTTGTATCCCCTGATTCCATGGCCTGGTGTTATGCTGCTGGGATATTGCATGGGGACTTTATTCGTAAAAGAGTTTGAACCGGCAAAAAGAAGGAAATGGCTTGTGAATGCAGGACTCTTGGTAACACTGGCTTTTGTTGTATTGCGCTGGATAAATATTTATGGCGATCCGTCACTCTGGGCTACCCAGCGGAGTTGGGTATACACATTCCTGTCGTTCTTCAATACCACCAAATACCCGCCTTCTCTTTTATTCCTGTGCATGACACTGGGACCGGCGCTGCTTGTACTGGCGGCATTGGAAACGGCAAAAGGCAAATGGAAGGATTTTGTAGTAGTGTATGGCCGTGTTCCCATGTTCTACTACCTCATTCATTTTTTTCTTATCCATTTCATTTGCATGATCGTATTCTTTACCAATGGCCACACAGTAACGGAAGGCATGAAAGGGTTCTTCTGGTTCAGGCCCGATGATTTCGGTTATTCACTGGGAGTGGTGTACCTGATATGGCTGGCCCTTGTGATCGGATTGTATCCTTTGTGCAAGCGATACAGTGAATACAAAGCAGGTCATATACAATGGTGGCTGAGCTACCTGTAAACTTTATTTCAACAGGTCCTTGATCTCATTGAGTTTCATCAGTGCTTCCACAGGCGTGAGCCGGTTGATGTCGATGTCCTGTAGTTTTTTACGGATATCGTCAAAGGTTTCAGAATGTGCATCGAAAATGGACAGCTGCATTTGCGGAGCCGCAATTTGTTTGACACCGGCAGCCAGGCTCTTATTCGACTCATCAACATGTTTTGCTTCCAGCTGTTTGAGAATATCATTGGCGCGGTTGATGAGTTCAGGGGGCATCCCGGCCATTTTCGCTACATGGATACCAAAACTGTGCGTGCTGCCGCCGGGCGCAAGCTTGCGAAGGAAAATGATCTTATTGCCTACTTCTTTATTGGTGACATGGAAATTCTTAACGCGGGAAAGCTTTTCTTCCAGCTCGTTCAATTCATGGTAATGCGTGGCAAACAGGGTCTTGGGCGATGCATGAGAGCTATGGAGGTATTCCACAATACTCCAGGCAATAGAAATGCCATCATAAGTGGAAGTACCCCGGCCAATTTCATCAAGTAATATCAGGCTGCGCGAAGAAATATTGTTGATGATGCTGGCAGTTTCATTCATTTCCACCATAAAAGTAGATTCACCTCCGCTGAGGTTATCACTGGCTCCCACACGGGTAAATATTTTATCGGTCAGTGGCACAAGCGCGCTGTCAGCCGGTACAAAACTGCCCATATGTGCCATCAGGGTAATAAGTGCTGTTTGCCTGAGCAGAGCGCTTTTACCACTCATATTCGGACCGGTTAAAATGATCACCTGGCAACCGGCGGGGTCAAGGAAGATATCATTGGCGATATAAGGTTCACCGGGAGGCAGGTTCCTTTCAATAACCGGATGGCGACTTTCTTTCAGCTCAAGAGAAAGGCCTTCGTGTACCTCAGGTTTTTTATAATTGAACTGGAGTGCATTCCCGGCAAAACAACAGAGACAATCGAGTATGGCCAGCACATTCCCGTTCACCTGTATGGGAGCAATATAACCTTGCAGGTTCTGCACCAACCGGTCGTACAATTCCAGTTCAATAGATAATATCCTGTCTTCCGCCCCGGTGATCTTCTCTTCGTATTCTTTCAACTCAGGAGTGATATACCTTTCTGCATTGGCCAGGGTTTGCTTGCGTATCCAATCGGCAGGCACTTTGTTTTTATGTACATTGGTTACATCCAGGTAATATCCGAATACATTATTGAAACTGATCTTCAACGAACTGATGCCTGTTTTTTCCGCCTCTCGCTGTTGGATGTTCACCAGGTATTCCTTGCCACCAGTGGCAATTTTTCTCAACTGGTCCAGCTCTTCATGCACGCCTTCCCTGATCACACCGCCTTTATTCGCTGCCACCGGCGGCGATTCCTGCAACTGGCGCAGGATACTGTCAACAATAGCGCTGCAGGTATCGAGTGAAGAAGCCAGTTGTTGCAGGTAACCATTGGATGTTTTTTCGCCCAATGATTTAATGTGTGCTACCTGTTGTAGTCCTTTTGCCAGCTGCATCACTTCCCGCGGGTTGATCTTCCGCATGGGTACCTTGCTCACCAATCGCTCAATATCGCCACAGAGCCTGATGGCCTGGATGATCTCTTTGCGCAGGTTTGCACCCAGGATTAAATATTCAACAGTGGTAAGCCGTTCCTGTATTTTACGGATATCTTTCAGGGGAAACAACATCCACCTGCGCAGCAAGCGGGCGCCCATGGGACTTACCGTATGGTCCAGCACTTTCAGAAGACTGTTACCCTGTTCAGTGCCGGTGCTCAGCAATTCAAGGTTACGGATGGTAAACCTGTCCATCCACAGAAAATCATCCCGCTCTATTCTTTGCACGGCAGTGATGTGCTGCAGGTTGGGATGTTCTGTTTCCCTGAGATAATAAAGGATGGCGCCTGCTGCAACAATGCCATGGGGCATATGCTCAATGCCATAGCCCTTGAGCGAATGGGTTTGAAAATGCTTGAGCAGACTTTCAGTTGCATAAGCTTCATCAAATATCCAGCTCTCCATGGTATAAGTATAAAACCTGCTGCCATAGGTTTCCCTGAAATGTTTCTGGTAACTTCTCTGGAAAATGACTTCGGCAGGTTTTAAACTCTGCAATAATTTGTCAATATATTCCTGGTTGCCTTCGGCAATAAAAAATTCGCCGGTAGAAATATCCAGGAAGGCAGCGCCGGTATCCTTGTCGTTGAAATGAATGGCTGCGAGGAAATTATTACTGCTCTGTTCTAATAATTTATCATTCGTCGCAACACCGGGCGTAACCATTTCGGTGACACCTCTTTTTACAATGCCCTTGACCGATTTAGGATCTTCCAACTGGTCACAAATAGCCACACGGTAGCCGGCTTTCACCAGCTTGTGGAGGTAGGTATCGAGTGCATGGTGAGGGAAGCCTGCCAACTCACTGGAGGAGGCAGCGCCGTTGTTTCTCTTTGTTAAAGTAATGCCTAACACTTTAGAGGCAATGATGGCATCTTCTCCGAACGTCTCATAAAAATCGCCCACCCTGAACAACAATACAGCATCGGGATATCGTTGTTTGATGGCCCTGTGTTGCTGCATCAGTGGGGTATCGGCGGCGGATTTTGACATGGCAACAAATATAGGGCAATCGACCTTATCCGTTTTATACAATGGAGGGCTACCTTTGCGGCATGCGCAAACTAAGCATGGAAGAGCTGGGCCGCAAAACGGTAAATGAATTCAGGCAGTCGGAAAAAAAGCCTGTTATGATCGTGCTGGACAATATCCGCAGTATGCACAACGTTGGCAGCGTATTCAGAACGGCCGATGCTTTTCTTGCAGAAGGCATTTGTCTGTGTGGCTATACCCCGCAGCCACCCCACCGTGATATCCATAAAACGGCGTTGGGGGCTACTGAAACGGTGGACTGGATCTATTTTCCCAATACCCTGGAAGCAATACAACAACTCAAACAGCAAGGATACCGGGTCTATGGCATTGAACAGACCGAAGGAAGCATTTCATTGGAAAAATTCACAGCTTCGGCTTACAAAACCGCCATTGTGTTCGGGAATGAAGTAGAGGGGGTTGACCAGTCTGTATTGCAATTATGCGACGGCTGCATTGAAATTCCGCAATTCGGTATGAAGCATTCATTGAATATATCGGTAGCTGCCGGTATTGTTCTTTGGGAAATGGTTCGCGGTTCCATTCATCATACTTAACTTAGCGCATGGCTACAGTGAAAAACTACCTGGGTCTTGTCAAATTCTCGCATACCATTTTTGCATTGCCCTTTGCCATGATTGGCTTTTTCCTGGGCGTAAGGCAAACTCCAGGGGCGGAACACCTGCTGGTAAAATTCCTGCTGGTGTTGGTTTGCATGGTAACGGCACGCAGTGCGGCAATGGCTTTTAACCGGTATCTCGACAGAAGCTTTGATGCCAGGAACCCCCGTACCGCTATCCGGGAAATTCCACAGGGGATCATTTCGCCCGATCATGCACTTCGTTTTGTGATCATCAACTGTATTTTGTTTATCGTGGCCTGCGGGTTCATCAATACCATGTGCCTTTACCTGGCTCCCATTGCTTTGTTTGTGATCTTGTTCTACAGCTATACGAAAAGATTTACTCCTTTGTGTCACCTTGTGCTCGGATTGGGACTTTCACTGGCCCCCATAGGTGCTTATCTTGCAGTAACGGGCATATTCAATTTATTGCCCCTGCTTTTTTCACTGGCAGTCATTTGCTGGGTAAGTGGTTTTGACATCATTTATGCATTGCAGGATGTGGAGTTCGACCAGTCTCAACACCTCTATTCCATTCCCTCGGTCCTGGGTAAAGCCAGGGCCCTGCGTGTTTCTGAATTGCTGCACCTGCTCAGCGCTGCCTGTGTCATTGCAGCCGGTTCCGTAGGGCATTTCCATTGGATATACTGGATAGGTATTGCGGTATTCATAGGGATGCTTGTTTACCAGCATTCCATTGTAAAACCCGGAGACCTCAGTAAAGTGAACATCGCTTTCATGACAGCGAATGGCGTTGCCAGCGTAATTTTCGGACTCCTGGTAATACTGGATATCCTGCTCATCTGAAAACTCACAACCATCAACTGATAAAACCCAATGGCCCGAATCCTCTGCATAGATTATGGCGGTAAACGAACCGGGATTGCAGTCACCGATCCGTTGAAGATCATTGCAAGCGGACTCACCACGATCAACACGAAAGAGTTGATCCCTTTCCTGAAAAATTACCTGCAATCAGAGCCGGTGGAGCTGATCCTGATAGGGGAGCCGCTGAACTTGGATGACACGGCCACACATGCCACCCCGTTGGTGCGCGCAGCCATAGCAAAACTTCGAAAAGAATTTCCTTCCATACCTGTGCAGACCGTCGACGAACGGTTTACTTCCAAAATGGCTTCCAGGGCCATGGTAGAGATGGGTATGAAAAAGAAAGACCGCAGGAATAAGAAACTGGTGGATGAAATAGCGGCTACCATTATGCTACAGGAATATTTACAGGCTTCTGGCACCGGATTTGCACTCTGATTGTTCAGTTTTTACTTTTTTGCCGGTATTTTTGTGCCCATTCATCATGTATTAAACCAGACAGATCAATGATCCTTCCGATAGTGGCTTATGGCGCAGCGGTGCTCAGGAAAAGGGGAGTTCCCATTACACCTGATTATCCGGGGCTTGATAAATTAATTGCAGATATGTGGGAGACGATGTATGCCAGCAATGGCGTGGGACTGGCTGCACCGCAGATCAATAAAGACATCCGTGTGTTTGTAATGGACAGTGCACAGATATTTGAGCACCTCGAGGAAGAGGAGAAAAAAGAATATGCCGATGCACCGGGTATTAAAAAAGTATTCATCAATGCGCAGATCAAAGAACTGAAAGGAACAGAATGGGCTTACAATGAAGGATGCCTGAGCATCCCCAATATCCGGGAAGATGTTCATCGACCGATGGATGTGATACTGGAATACCAGGATGAACAGTTCAACAGGCATGAAGAAACCTTTACAGGACTTTCTGCCAGGATCATCATGCACGAATACGATCATATTGATGGTAAACTGTTCATCGATTACCTGAAACCATTGCGCAAAAAAATGCTGCAGGGAAAACTGAATGATATCAGCAAAGGGAAGACAAAGGTGGATTATAAAATGGTATTCATTAAATAGTGATGAAGTATTGCATTTTTTTGTTGTTACTGACAGGTACCCTTGCAAAGGCACAGGATACTTCCATTCTGATCAACAACCAGCGGGTTACCCTTGCAGAAGTGGTGGTGAGGAATAATTTCGATTACAGGAAATTGCTGACGCAGATCAAGGAAGATACCACATTTTACAAAGCGTTCAGAAACTTACGCATACTTGGATTCACCTCTTACAACGATATCCGCATGATGGATAAAAAGGGAGTGGTGAAAGCTTCCCTGAATAGTAAAACAAGGCAAAACCGACTGAATGGCTGCCGGACCATGGATGTGCTGGAAGAACAGGTGACGGGAGATTTTTACGACAGTAAAAAGAATTATAATTACATGACCCCCGAATTGTACGCGGGGCTTTTTTTTACGAAAGGAACGGTTTGCGGAGAGAACAATATTGTCAAAGGAAGGAACCTCAGTACCAGCGGAAAATCGGGAATTGACAAGCACAAAGAACAATTGAAAATGTTGTTCTTCAACCCCGGAAAGAAAATACCCGGCATTCCCTTCATAGGGAATAAGCTGGACCTCTACGATGAAAGCGCGCACGAGCTCTACGATTACAGGCTCGATATCATCGAATACCATGGAGCGCTGGCCTATGAATTCTCCATCAAGCCAAAAGAAGACCTTGGTTTTTTGAAAAACGACCGGGTGGTGGTTGACCAGATGGTTACCTGGTTCGACCAGAAAACACTGGAAGTGTTAGGGCGCAACTATTCGCTGAGTTATAAGGCGGGCTTTTACGATTTTGACGTGAGCATGGAAGTGGAAATGACCAGGTTTGCAGGCCTGCTGGTGCCCAAAGTACTGCGTTACAAAGGGAACTGGGATGTGATTTTCAAGAAACGGGAACGCGCTATATTCACGGCTACACTGTTTGATTTCAATCAATAAAATACGTAAGGGCTGCAATTGCTTGCAACCCTTAACCCCCTGACTATTAAAAACGAAAGACTTGGTTATAATGCGTTGAGGTATTGGAGAATTTCCGTCAGGTTCTTTTTTACCGGCGTTCCGATCGAATAGCGTACCACTGTTCCCACATCGTTGATGTCTTTGGTGCCAAGGTATAGATCGGTTCCTATCATTGACAAGGATACCAGAGTGATCTTACTGCCGATGGGAATATTCATGGCAGCAAAAGAACGCGATGGATAATCATCTTTCAGTTTCACTACTGTTTTTTGGTTCGCAAATACTGCAAATACAGCTGTATTCTTATTGGTGAAATTAGGCGGTAATATGGCAGTGATCTTTGTTTTAGGAAGTGTACTGTCTATAAATCTTTCAGCACAGATCCACCTCAGGTTTTTAGAAACAAGCTTGTAGCCCGTAACAATAGAGGTACTGGTGCTGTTCGGCTTCTGCCAGGTTTTGATCCAGCTGGTATCAAGGTCACGCATCCAGTTGTGCATCGTATCTATGCCCTGTGTAAGATAAGGAATGGTTTCATTGGCATAGAATACCTGCATATTGGGTTTGGGATCCTGCGTGTCGCTGAAACGTATGGTAATAGTAGCGCCAGGCTGCAGTTTCAATTCACGACCGTTTTGCGTAACGCGGATAAAGATACCGCCACCAGTTTCCAACAGGTATCCATAACTGGTAGTGGGCTTGAAAAACTTGATGAAATCGCCTTTGGTTTTTAAACGGAAGAATTCAATTCTACAAGGGCCGGAAGGTGTGCCAACGCCACCACCCCCACCTCCACCGCCGCCCGAAGAAGCAAAGGCGAAGGAATTGGCAGGAATTTCTACAGAAAGGCTGTCGCCATAACTCAATGTATCGGTTTTTGAACAATCAAAAGAGTCTACAGTGAGATTAGGAAACATCAGATTGGCCAATTGATTGATTGATGAGCTGCCGGTAACATTTCTAAGCCACGCGGAGTCATTCAGTGGATGGTTCGGATAAAGGATCAGGTTGCTCGATAATTCTTTTTTGCAGGCCGAAAGAAGCAGGAGCGCAACACATCCGATGATTATAGTTTTTTTCATAGTTGTTGTTCTTGCTTATTAGATACGTGCTGTGTTTTGCACGTTGCCTGCTGCTTCTATTTATTTCCTGTTTAAATTATACCTCAATCCGATGGCCAGTCCTCCAATATGAAAACGCTGGCTAAAGGGGGCCTGCACAGAAGTGGCATCCGATAGGTTATACCTGAAATAAGGCTCAAAAAAGAGATGGCTGTTTTCATTCAGTCGTTTCATGAAACTGAGACTGCCGTATAGTCCCAACCCGATATTGCTTTTATAAATACTGACACTGGCTTTATCGGCCGGAACGGCGGTCAAAGAGGACTGGTCAAGCACAACACCCCGGTACCAGGAAGAGAGGTTGAGTATCACACCTGCATTAACACCCACCCTGAAATCATCGTCATCTTTTCCAAACTGGTACCCGATGGTAACCGGAATATCAATGGTATGCAAATGATTGTAAGTGGTGTTGTTGCGGTAGCCGATCTGGCGCAGGATACTGGTATCGCTTACAAGAACAGTATCTCCCGGTCCCCTGATGATCTGCCTGGTAGTAACAACTGTAGTTGTTTTGATCTCGTTCTCTGTTCGGTAAACAAATTTCTGGTTGATCTGCGCATACTGTAATCCGGCTTTCAACAACAGGTTGTCGTTAAAAGGTTTTACAAAACGGATACCTGCACTGAATCCCAACTGGCCGCTCTCACTGCTGTCTTTACGTTGCATATACTGGGGAGTGGCCGATATGTTCTGTTCAGATTTAAAAGCCAGATCGGGCGACACATAGAATTCTGCATACCAATCGGGATTGATGTAACGGCCATTCCTCAGAGAAGGGCAAACCAGGATATTGGGAACACGTTTGGTATGCGCCACACCATTGGCCAGCTCAAGGGCTTTCAGGTCTTTCAGATCATACAATAATTCACTCTTACTGGTAGCAATGGCAGAGGCAGAAAGCAAATTGAAATGGATATCGGATTCTAAAACCTCAGGTGCCTGCTCCGATGTATTGTTTTCAGAACGGACATCCTGGTTGTCTGCCGGCTTAAAGTAAGACGGAGGATTGTTTTGCGGAATATCTTTATTGTAGGTATAGTTATTGGTATTGGTTTGGGTTGTAACAATTGTATTCTCTTCAATGCCAGGTTTCTGGTTGGAAGGGGTAGCAGTTACAGGCGCTGCTTTGTCATTGGCAATGACAGGGGTATTGGAGTGCTGGCGTATGCCATTGTTGATTTTGTAGTCATTATTGAAATAAATATAACCGCCAACAGCTAAAGCGCCGAGCAGCGCCAAAGCGATCATATACCTGCCAAGGGTATTGATCCTGGGCAGAAAGAAACCTTTCCGGTCGTCTTTCCGATCAGGGTTGATCTTTTCCCAAAGACCCGGCGGCACCGGAGCAGAGTGGTCTTTGAGCTTTGCCCTGATGAACTGATCAAATTGATTATCGGTCATATTATACAGCAATTTTTTGTAGTTGTAAGATTTGTTGTTGCAGCATCTTCCGCGCCTTTACCAATTGGCTGCGGCTGGTGCCGGCCTGTATGTTCAGCATTTCTGCAATCTCTTCATGACTGTATCCCTCCACCACATTCAGGTTGAAAACCATGCGGTATCCTTCCGGCAACTGGCTGATCAGCTTCAGCAGGTCCCCCTCGCCAAGATGACTGTATGTGCTGGGATCCATTTGCGGGGCATCGCTGCTGTGGTCATCGATCTCCTTGAAATGCATTTTCTTTTTTTCAAGGTGCCTGATGGCCGTATTTACCACAATCCTTCTGATCCATCCTTCGAACGAACCCTCTGACTTGAACTGCTCTATGTATTTGAAGACTTTAATGAAGGCATCCTGCAACATGTCTTCCGCTTCCATGGTATCATTGGCATAACGCAGACATACACTCATCATCTTACCGGCATACTTTTCAAAAAGCATACGCTGGCAGCCGGTATGTTGCCTGATGCATCCCTTGATGAGTTCGTATTCTGTCACCTGCAGGTTCGTTTAGAATTGACTTCTCTTACCCAAGATACCCGATGTTCTGGATTCGTTGCCTCGGAGAAATTAAAAAAATAAAAAGTTAAAATGAGGGATCAAAAGTAAGGGTCTTAAAAGCAACTTTTTATAAAGTTGAATATTTTTTAAACTGTTAGGAACTGGTCGTGTATATAATCCACCACACTTACCAGGCTATTACTTTCCTGGTAAACGGCCAGTTGCCTGTCGGCCCCGGTACCCAGTTCAAATATCCTGTTGATATGGTTGATGGCATGTCTTGATCCCAGGTCATCCACCACATCGTCTACAAAATCCATGAGTTCATAGATCAGTGCCCGGGTATTTACTTCTGTTTCCTTGCCAAAATCTATCAGGCTGCCATCGATGCCATAACGGCTGGCCCTCCACTTGTTCTCATTGATCACCGAACGCTGGTACATCATGAAATTGAGGTTCCGGGTACGCAGCTTATAAATCTTGGCGCATATGGCCTGGAAGAGGGCGGCAATGGCAATGGTTTCATTCACGGTAAGCGGCACATCGCATATGCGGAATTCCACTGTATTGAAAAAAGGATGCACCCGCAGGTCCCACCAGATCTTCTTGGCATTATCGATACAGTTCGTCTTGATCAGCAGGTTCACGTAATTTTCATAGGCTTCAATGCTTTCAAAAAAATCGGGTATGCCCGTACGGGGGAATTTGTCGAAAACCTTGGTGCGGAAAGACTTGTAGCCGGTCAGTCGCCCTTCCCAGAAAGGAGAATTGGTACTGAGCGCGTAGACATGCGGCAGGAAATACCGGGCTGTATTGGCAATATGCATGGCCATCCTGCGGTCTTCCATACCTACGTGTACATGCAGTCCGAAAATAAGATTGCTGCGCGCCGCTTCCTGCAGCTCATTGACAATCTCATTATAACGGGCATGGTCGGTGATCAACTGGTGTTCCCAGTGACTGAAAGGATGTGTACCCGAAGCGCCTACCCATAGTCCAAGGTCGTCGGCGATCTGTGCAATCGTGCCCCTTAAAGTGGCAACATCTTTGAAGGCTTCATCGATATTGCGGCAGATATCGGTGCCTACTTCCACCACCGCCTGGTGCATTTCGGCCTTTACTTTGTCTTTTAGGATCTTCTGGCCCTCCAGTACAATTTTTTGCTCATGGCTCTTCAGTTCACGGGTATGCGGGTCCAGTACCATGTATTCCTCTTCCACGCCCAGTGTAAAATGAGAATAGTTGATGTCACCCATCTTCAGATCAGTTTTTGTTTGGCGCTGCTTCTTTTGATATACTCACCCCAGGTTAGATTGTCGGTATCCGGCTGTACAGACAGCGCTTTCTCTATGGCATAACTGGCCGCAGTTTCCACTACCCAGTCGAAATTTTCCTGGCCTACGCTTTTCAGGTCGGCATCAGGGGCAGGGTTGCAGAAATCAATGGCATAAGGTATACCATTGCGCACCGCCAGTTCAACCGTATTGAAATCGTATCCCAGGTACTGGTTGATGCGCAATACGATCGCTTCCATTTCTTTCAGTCGCTCGGCAGACGGGGCAAAATCGGCTACATAACGGAGATGATGCGGGTTACGCGGTTCATAAGGCATGATGCGAACATGTTTTCCGCCGATACAATAACAGCGATAGTATTCTTCAAAAATAATTTCTTCCTGTAACAGCATTACCAGCTGACCGGTTTCACTGTGTTTTTCAAAAAAATCATCCATACTGGTGAGTTTGTAAACATTCTTCCAGCCTCCGCCTGCAAAAGGTTTCATATAAGCAGGGAAGCCTACATATTTGAAAATATGTTCCCAGTCCAGCGGATAAGCGAGGTTACTGAACGACTGGTCGGAAGTATCGGACGGCAGGTCACGCGATGGCAGGATCACTGTTTTGGGAACTGGTACATTGATCTTGGTGGCAAGGCAATTGTTGAAAAACTTCTCATCGGCGCTCCACCAGAAAGGGTTGTTGATAACGGCTGTACCACATAGCGCCGCATTCTTCAAAAACGCCCGGTAAAAAGGTACATCCTGGCTGATGCGGTCAACGATCACGGCATAATCGGTTGCCTCACCCTGCATCACTTTATCGATACGGACGGGTTCAGCGCTGATGCCTTCTACATGTTTACTGTTGATGCGTTCAACAAATGCCATGGGAAAGCTTCTTTCCTGCCCGAATAAAATGCCGATCTTTTTCATACCAGAAATTTTTAGGTTGGATTTGCTTTCAAGTTACCGACAATTTTCATATTTCCAATTACATTATTTTTGACTTTATGACCGATGGAAAAATAGTAACACAAGTAGCGACAGAACAGCATACCCTTTTTTCCGATTACCTGGAAAGAGAAGTGATTTTTGATGTATACCTGCCCGGGAAAATGGACAGGCCTGATCAACTAAGCCTGTTATTGATCAACGACGGGCAGGACCTTGCTACCATAGCATTTGATGCATTGCTAGATGAAATGATCACTGCCAATATGATAGAACCAATGGTATGTGTGGGTATCCATTGCGGCCCCGAACGGAAAATGGAATATGGTACTGCATATGCGGCAGATTACAAAGGCAGGGGAGCATGGGCGGGCCTGTATACCAAATTCATCTTTGAAGAACTGCTTCCTTATATACGCAAAACCTACCAGGCACCTTCGTTCAGGGACAAATCTTTTGCAGGTTTTTCATTGGGCGCTTTGAGTGCACTGGATATTGTATGGAACCACGCCAATGAATTCAGCAGGGTGGGTGTATTCAGCGGTTCTTTGTGGTGGAGGAGAAAAAGCTATGAAGACGGGTACGATGAAGAAAAAGACCGGCTCATGCATTTACAGGTACGCAGGGGTGATTATTATCCCTGGCTGCAGTTTTTCATTGAATGCGGAACCGATGATGAGAAGGAAGACCGGAACAATAACGGGGTGATTGATTCGATTGATGATGCACTTGACCTGATTATAGAATTGAAAGCGAAAGGATATACCGATCAGCATATCCATTATATGGAATTGGAAGGCGGAACACACGATGTGGAAAGCTGGGCCAAAGCCTGGCCCGAGTTCCTCAAATGGGGATGGGCGAAATAAAAAAGCCCCGGAATTAATCCGGGGCTTTTTTGGTATGCATGAATAATTATTATCGGCTCATTCTTGGAGAAGCAGAACGTGAAGGTTGATCATTGAAAAGGTACCTGATTCCAATTTGTCCCTGCCACCTGGAGAAAGCACCGAAATTGTCCTGGAAGCTGTTCACATAGGGAATCTGGTTGGCAGCATCCTGGTACAGGAAAGAGTAGCGGGGCTTGCCTGCATTGGGGTCTCCTGCAGGAGCAATTCCTTCAAATTTCAGGAAAGAAGTACTGCTGAAGCTCTTGGCAATACCCCAGTTCTTGTTTAAGAAGTTGCCTACGTTGATGATGTCGAAGCTCACGCGCAAAGTATGCTTGTTCTTCAGGTAGAAATCCTGGGTAATGTTCAGATCAAGATGCTTGAACCAGGGTAATACCACGGCATTTCTTTCCGCTACCTGGCCACGGTGTGTACTCATGTAAGGATCCTGCTGGATGAAAGCATTCAACTGGTTCCACATTTGTGCGGCAGTACGTGTATCAGTGATGGCGCCGCCGCCGGTATTAACAGGTACCAGTACAATGTCTGACCTGTCTTTTGGAATATAGATCAGTGAACTGTTGCCACCGGTAGCGGCATTGATCAGGTCTCCCTGATAATTATAAGAACCTGCACCATTGGGTGCGGCTTCAAATACCAGTCCTATTGAAGTGGCAAAATATTTCGCATATTCCTTACGGTAAGATGCGTAAGCAATCACGCGGTGCGGTTGGTAGAAATTGGCATAGCCGATCTCATCACTGTTGGGGTCGCTTTTCACGGGCCTGTCTCTCCAGTTACTGGCTGCAATAGAACCCCCATCATTGATGGTTTTAGACTGGCTGTAAGTATAAGCTACACTGGCATTGAAATTCCGCAAAGTTTTTTCAAGCCTGGCCGTGAGCATATAAGCATAACCCCTGCTGGAATTAGTCATGAGAATGGCGTTGGAAATATTCGGGTTGGTAACTGAAGCGCCGCCTGCACCGTTCCATATCTTGCTCGAATCAAAACGCATCCTGTTATCAGATCCTACAAGCGCTGTTCCGGTAGAAGGCAGGTTTACGTTCTGGAAATAAACTGCATTCACTTCTTTTGAGTAGTTGTATTCCAGAGATGCTACCAGGTTGCCGGGCAATTTCTGGTCAACAGCCAGGCTGAGTTTCATTACCCGCGGATACTTGAAATTAGGATCGGTGAACACCAGGTTATAAGAAGTGTTGACAGCCCCTGCAGCAGGCCTGTATGCATTGATATCGGAACTGAATACAAAAGGTTTACCGGTTGCAGGATTCTTGGTCAGGTTGAATGAACCGAACTGCACGCCGTTGTTGCTGGCCTGGTTGCTGATCCATACAAAAGGAGGGGGGCCTGAGAAGAGACCAATACCACCTCGTACCTGTGTTTTATGATCGCCAAATACATCCCAGTTGAATCCGAAGCGCGGAGAAAACAACAGGTTGCTGCCTGGTTTTTGCCCTACATCATAATGTTGGCCATACCTGAATGCCAGTTGTGAAGCATAGGGATTAGCATCGAATTTATTCTGAAATACAGGAAGGTCGAAGCGGAAACCGCCGGTAAGTGTCAGGTTATTTTTAACGCGCCATTTGTCCTGCAAAAAGAACCCCCATTCAGTAGCACCAATATTGGCAAAAGGGAAAGAACCGTCTTTGGTCAGTGAGTACTGCACTGCGTAACTTCTGGCATTAGCGGCCCCGCTCATAGCACTGTTATAAAAATCAGTCAGGGTATTGAACTGGTAAGCGCCTTCATAGTTGGGAGCAAAACCATTCTTAAAGTTCTTCACATAATTCTGTGTTCCCAGTGTGATCTCATGCTTACCCGCATACATTGTAACGATATCAGAGAATTGGAACACATTTGTGTTAAGCACGTTGTTGTAAGTAAAAGGCTCATAACCGAAGGCAGTATAGCTCTGACCCTGTCCGTTCAGGATATCCACCAGCGGAAAATCGCTGCCGGCAAGGCTCGCTCTGTAATCCCTTAATGCAGTATAACCTACCTGTAATTTATTGGATAGCTTATTACTGAAGCTGGTATTCAATTCACCAATCACAATATTGAAATTGTTGTTGATGGTATAACCGCTTCCGCTGAAAGGAAGACCGGTATTGCCGGGTTGCCTGTTGCCATTGGGAGCGCCGCTGTTACTGGCAGAAATATTCTTGTAAGATTTCAGGTAATTGTACTTCAGCGTAAATGTGCTCTTCTTGCTCACATTCCAATCGAGCCTTACTGTTAATTTATCGCTGTAAGTATCATAGTTATAACCCTGGTATGACCCTGGATCGTAATTGTATTTCTGCATCAGGAAAGTCCTCAGCGCATCCAGCGTATCTGCTACAGCCTGGGAGATCACGCCGGGAATGGCTGTCTGCCCTGGTTTATTGGCAACAAGCGTGGTAGCCGGCTGGCTGATCCTTTCCTGTTCACCGCTTACGAAAATGAACAGCTTGTTCCTGATAATGGGAGCGCCAATAGAAGCACCCCTTAAATTATAAGTGAAGCTGGGTTTGGGAACGGTATTGGTTCTTACATTATAACCCTGTAATCCCGGGCTTCTCAGGTAAGTATAAATAGAAGCTTTGACTTCATTGGTACCACTACGCGTAACTGAGTTCACGCCTGCTCCGGAAAAACCACCCTGTCTTACGTCGTAAGGAGCAATGTTTACCTGTATCTGTTCAATGGCATCAAGACTGATGGGCTGCGAATTGGTTTGTCCGCCCAGTACACCCGATAATCCGAATGCATTGTTGAAATTGGCGCCATCTACCGTGATGTTGTTGTATTGACTGCTGCGGCCACCAAAACTAAGGCCATTGGAAGAAGGGGTCAGCTTGGTAAAATCCTGCAGGCTGCGGTTGATGGTAGGTAATTTTTCAATTTGTGCACGACTTACCACTTCCTGGCTGCCGGTCCTGTTGGTATTGAACACCTTGTCCTGCCTGCTGGTAGTGGTTACCACCACTTCAGTCAATGCTTTGGTATCGGGTTTCAGCGCGAAATCGGCTTTGAATTCCTGGCCGAGCACCAAAAAAACATTCTCCTGTTTTTGTTCTTTGAGACCAAGATAGCTAACGGTGATGGTATAAGGTCCGCCTACTTTGAGGTTAGGCAGGTTGTACCGGCCATCTTTACGGCTGGTAGTAACATACCTGGTACCTGATGGAACGTGTAATGCCACGACCACAGCCCCATGGAGTTGAGCATTCTCACCAGTAACGGTACCCTGAATGTCAGAGGTGGTTTCCTGTGCTTCAGCGCCTGTTGTAGTCAGACAAAAGGCTGCCAATGAAGCAAGCATAAAACGCATGATTCTTCTCATAGTTTGGTTTGGTTTTGAATAAAATGCAAAATTATTTTCATCTGTAAAATGAGAAACTATCCTGCATTAAATGATTGTTATTGATTGCTAAAAGAAAAAATACAAACAAGATACCAGAATAAAAAACGCCTTTGATTCCAAAGGCGTTTTTTAAGCCCATTAAACTTGGCCTAGAAGTTCAAACGAACCCCTATCTGGCTTATCCAGCGGTTAGCATAGGCTGGAGTAGCTGTACCATTAAAGTTCCAGGGTTTGGTAATGGTTGGGTTGAATTTGTATTGTGGTGTAAAATCTGTAGCGCTTTTATAACCGGCAAAACCGATCAGGCTAAAGGTATTAAAGCTCGTGAAATAGTTATGTCCCCAGTCCCTGTTCAGGAAATTGGTAAAGTTGAATACATCCCAGGTGAGCTGGAGCTGGTAACGGCGTCCACCCATATTTACATTGAAATCCTGTGTGATCTTGAGGTCCACGATATTGGAGAAAGGAAGCCTTGATCCGTTCCTCTCGGCAAACTGTCCGCGGTTGTTTTTGAGATAAGAATCGTTCTGGATATAAGCTTCCAGTGCATCTTTTTGTTGTTGCGGAGTATAAGTAGTGCCGCCAACGGTATTGGGAAGGAATGTCATGTTATTCAGCTCGGATGAAGTTGGTATATAAATGAGGTCATTACCCCCGCCTGAACCATCATCCCTCGTCATGCTGCCGGCACTGTAAACATAGCTGAACGGTGTGCCGCTCTGGCCGGTATACACCAGTGAAATAGTGGTAGCCATGGCATTATGCGCATAATTGAATTTTTTGCTCACATAAGCAAAAATGCGGTGCCCCTGGCTGAAATCAGAGATATTCCGTGAAAGGAAGTTCCTTCCGTTCACTGTTTGAATAAATCTCCACTGGCTCAGGTTAACAGAGCTGGTACCTTCATTCCAGACAAGCGAGTTGCCAAAAGCATAATTGACATTGAAATTGAATCCTGTTTTTGTCTTCTTATCAATTGTCAAAGCGAAATTGTAAGCAAACCCTTTTTGAGGATCGTCATTATTGGAAACAAGGATCGCATTATCATAAGGGTTGCTGCCATTGCCCCTTACCGGGATCCTTGCAGCTGTACTGGCGCTTTCGAAATTATACACATTCCTTGATCCGGGCGCTACAGAAGTACCAACCGGGGGCAGGATATTGATATTTGTATAATTGACCTCGTTGATATTCCTGCTGAATATGCCTTCCATTGTGGCCGACCAGCCATCGGTGAATTTTTTGTCTACAGCCAGTGAGGCGCGCAACAGTTTAGGCATTTTGAAATCCTGCGCAATCAGGTTCAATGGTCCTTTTGTTAAGGCCACTCCCAGGCTGTTAGCTGTCCAGACACTGCCATTGATATTATTAGGATCCCAACGGAAACGGATATTGCTGAGCGCTGCACCGGAAGCGGTAAAACCTCCTACATATAAACCATTATTGTTGTAAATACCGCCGGGCCATACCAATGGCATACGGCCGGTAAACACACCAATGCCTCCACGGATGGTAACATTCTCTTCAGGTATCTTGTAAGTAAAACCAAACCTGGGAGAGATGGAAATGGGGAAATTGGGACGCTGTCCTGACCGGGCGCCTTTCAGGTCATAAAACTGCGCAAATTTTGGCAGTGCCGAATCGTTGGTGAACTGATCAGTAACGGGAATGGATAAAAATTTCCAATAATCAGCCCTCAATCCGAAATTCAGCGTAAGGTTTTCTGTCGGCCTCAATTCATCAGTCCAGTAAGCAGCACCTTTTGCAACTTTGAATTTAGCATTGGCAGCAGTATTGGTATTCAGTAAATTGTCAATCAGGGGATATCCCGCCTGGTAAGATCCCGGCGCAGCAGTATTGGCTTTGAACGCAGCTACCGATCCGTAACGATAATTGCCGTATGTATTCTGAATGAAAACATTCAGGTCATCAAAATATTCGTAATCCACACCAACAGTCATGGCATGTTTGCCAAGATTGAATTTAAAGTTATCAACGAGACTGATGTTCTTTTGTTTAAGCAGGTTTTGGGTAGAGCTGTTATCCGATCCGAAAGTGATCAGTCCGTTACTGCCATCTGTAATTGCTACACGGGGGAACGGATCGCCCAGGATACTCCTTTTATCCTCAATATTGGTATAGGTAACCAGGAGTTTATTAGAAGAGTTCCTGCCAATCATGCTTTTTAATTCAGCAGAGAATGACGAAGTGGTGCTCGGAAAATAAACGCCGCCGTTGAAGAAATTAATGCTGGTACTTGAACTGCTGCTTGGCGAAGTGGAAACAGCCTTGTTGTAACGGTAACTTAAAGAAAGTTTCTGTCTTGTATTGATATTCCAGTCGATCTTGGTTACAATACGATCGGCATTCAGTGTCTTTTTGGTATTGGCATAATCCCCCATGCTGTATCCATAAGTGGTCTTTACAAAATCAATGAGGGACTGCATGTCTGTGGCATTATTCGTAGTTCCTTTATAAGTGCCAATGTCGAAAGGTTGCGGAGTTTGATCCCTTTGCTGTTCCAGGCTTAAAAAGTAAAACAACTTGTTTTTAACCAATGGGCCGCCGATCCTTAAGCCATATGTTTTATTCTGAAAATCAGGGAAACGGCTGGCAGTTTCTTTTGGTGCAACAGGATCTTTGCCGGCAAGTTTTTGATTCCGGAAGAAATAATAAACAGACCCTTCTGTTTTATTGGTTCCCGACTTAGTAATTGCATTGATGCCGCCACCCGTAAAATTACCCACGGAAGCATCATACGGTGAAATGGCAATCTGGAACTGATCAATCGCATCAATGGACACGGGAGCAGCGCCTGTCTGGCCACCATTGGTTCCGGAAGCAGAAAGACCAAACACATCGTTATTGATCGCACCATCAATATAAAAGGAGTTATAACGGTTGTTCTGGCCTGCAATGGTTACCGCACCTTCATTACCTCCTATGAGCCTGGCTTGCGGAACGGCACGGAGATAATCATAAATATTACGTCCGACAGTTGGCAGGCCGGCCATTTTATCGCGGCCAATGACTGATTCTGTTCCCCCCTTACCTGAACTTTCGGTGGTTTTCCTTAAACTGGAAACAACAACTGTTCCCAGGTTTGCAGCCTTTGCAGCCAGGGCAAGATCCACTTTGAAAACTTCCCCAAGACTGAGGTAAATATCTGTTCTCTTCTCGTTGGCAAAATTGATGAAAGATGCTTCAACAGTATAAGGACCGCCCGGATTCAGGTTGCTGATATCAAAACGGCCGCCAACCCTGCTTTGTATACGGTAAATGGTGCCGGTAGGTTCATGTGTGATTGTTATGGTGGCGCCTACCAGGGGTTCATTTGTTGATGTCTTAACGAAACCGCCTAAACTACTGGTAGTGATCTGTGCATTCGTTAATGCCGGGAAAAGTACCAGCAATAGAATGGCTTGTAGAATTCTCTTTTTAAGCATAGGTAGAAATGTTAGTTCGGCACAAAGAAAGTAAAATATCTCCGTGTAATTACAAGGGAATGTTAACAAAACATTGCCACAATCCGGACTTTTATGCAGGTATACGCCTTTTTGTGAATTTTTTGTTCAATTATCAGGCCCTGACTGTGCAGCTTTTTATGTATTATTAAGTCACCCTGCCACCCTTTGAAACATAATTTGGGCTTTTACCGCCGTTCAGCTGTAATTTTGCAGTTCAAAAACCGTTTATGCTCGATAGGATCCAGGATGCCATTGACGATATACGCGATGGCAGGATGATAATAGTAGTGGATGATGAAGACAGGGAAAATGAGGGCGATTTCATCATCGCGGCCCGCCATGTGACCCCCGAAGTGATCAATTTCATGAGCAAGGAAGGCAGGGGGCTTATCTGTGCCACCCTGACGGAGGAACGTTGTAAGGAATTGGGACTGGACCCGATGGTTAGCTCCAATACTTCCCTGCATGAAACGGCTTTTACTGTTTCGGTAGACCTACTCGGACATGGCACCACCACCGGTATTTCTGCCCATGACAGGGCAAAAACCATACAGGCGCTGGTGAATCCCGACACCAAACCCTCCGATCTCGGTCGCCCGGGACATATTTTTCCCCTGAGAGCCAAGAATGGGGGTGTATTGCGCAGAACAGGACATACAGAGGCCGCGGTGGATCTGGCAAGGCTGGCCGGACTGGAGCCTGCGGGAGTACTGGTGGAAGTGATGAATGAAGACGGTACCATGGCGCGCTTGCCCCAATTGCAGGAAATAGCTAAAAAATTCAATCTCCGGATCATTTCCATCAAAGATCTGATCGACTATCGTTTAAAAACGGATTCCCTGATTGAGGAACTGGTGCGGGTAGATATGCCCACCAGATATGGACATTTTAAACTGGTGGCTTTCAAAGAGAAAGCTACCGGCGGCGAACACCTGGCCCTCATCAAAGGTATTTGGGTAAAAGATGAACCCCTGCTTACAAGGGTGCACAGCAGTTGTTTTACCGGTGATATCCTGGGCAGTTTCCGCTGCGATTGTGGTGAACAACTGCACAAAGCCATGGCTATGGTGGAAAAAGAAGGGAAAGGCATCATATTATACATGAACCAGGAGGGAAGAGGTATTGGCCTTATCAACAAGCTGAAGGCCTATAAATTGCAGGAAGAAGGCCTGGATACGGTAGAGGCCAACCTTGAATTGGGTTTTGACAAAGACGAAAGAGATTATGGTGTAGGTGCACAAATACTACGCTACCTGGGCATTACCAAGCTTCGTTTGATGAGTAACAACCCCCGCAAACGAGCAGGTCTCCTGGGATATGGCCTCGAAATCACCGAAGTGGTACCCATAGAAGTGCCTGCGAACCCGCACAATGTAAAATACCTGGAAACAAAAAGAGACAAACTGGGGCATAAAATATTGGGAGAATAAATCCCTCAATGTCTTGTCTCCTGTTCTTCTTTTTCTTTCTCCCTTTCGTATGCTTTGATGATCGATTTCACCAGTTTATGGCGTACCACATCTTCTTCATTCAGCTCAATATGGGCAATGCCGTCGATGCTTTTGAGGATGCGTGTGGCTTTGGCCAACCCGCTCCGCTGGTTACGGGGCAGGTCGATCTGTGTGGGGTCGCCGGTAATAATGGCTTTAGCATTGGCACCTATACGGGTGAGGAACATTTTCAACTGTAAATCGTTGGTATTCTGCGCCTCGTCCAGGATAATAAACGCATTGTCCAACGTACGGCCGCGCATATATGCCAGTGGAGCCACTTCAATGGTACGTGTACTCATATAATAACCCAGCTTATCAGCAGGTATCATATCGTCCAGCGCATCGTACAGCGGGCGCAGATAGGGATCGATCTTTTCTTTCAGGTCGCCGGGAAGAAAACCCAGGCTTTCTCCTGCTTCCACAGCCGGCCTGGTTAAGATGATCTTCTTCACCACCTTGTTTTTAAGGGCACGTACGGCCAGGGCAACAGCCGTATAGGTTTTACCGGTACCGGCAGGACCAATGGCGAAGACAATATCGTTGCGATCGGCCGCATGAACCAGCTTTTTCTGATTCTGGGTGCGTGCGCGAACGGTTTTGCCATTCGGACCAAATACCAGCACATCATTGGGGTTGCTGTCCATGAAATGATCCACTGTTTCACCATCGTCTCCGCCCAGGATATGTTCAAAATAATGTTCACTGAGGTGACCATTCCTTTCGAGGTACTGGATGATGAGGTCTATTTTTTCCCGGGCAGACTCTATCTGTTCGGGTGCACCACTCAGTTTCATCTGTGTTCCGCGGGAGAGAATTTTTAACAGGGGGAATTTCTTTCGCAGCAGGTCCAATTTTCCGTTGTTTACGCCAAAGAATTCAATGGGATTAACGGTGTCGAGGTTAATGATAGCTTCTGTCAATCTGAAAAGTTTAATGTTTGACGGAATAGATTTGATACTTACCCTACATCTGTTTCAAATTTAATTGGATATATCTATCAAATCCTAGTATTTGTTATACACAGGGTGTGAATTACATTGCTGATTGCTGATTTGATCATTTCTGATTTGATTGTATGATTTGTTTATTTAAATCAGGAATGATCAAATCTGCAATCAAAAATGGCTCTCTATTATAACGCTTTAAGCGCCTCAATTGTTCTAACCGGATCTTCTGATCGGAAAACAGTATTGCCTGCTACCAGCACATCAGCACCGGCATGAACAATGGCAGCAGCATTCTGAAGTGTTACGCCGCCATCGATCTCTATAAGAGTGGGGAGGTTTCTTTCTTTGATCATGCGCTTGAGCGCCCGGATCTTATCAATGGTGCGGGGGATGAATTGCTGACCACCGAAGCCCGGGTTCACACTCATCAGGCAAACCAGGTCAATATCATCCAATACATCGGTGAGCAGGCTTACCGGTGTATGCGGATTCAATGCAACGCCTGCCCTCATACCCAGGCTTTTGATCTGTTGCAGGTTGCGGTGCAAATGGATACATGCTTCCAGGTGAACCGTCAGTACATCAGCGCCCGCTTTTTTGAAAGCTTCTGCATATTTTTCCGGTTCCTCTATCATCAGGTGCACATCGCAGATCTTTTTCGTCGCTTTCCTGACCTGCTCAATAACAGGAAATCCAAAACTGATATTAGGTACAAACCTGCCATCCATCACATCAAGGTGGAACCAGTCGGCCTGGCTTTCATTCAACATCTCACAATCTTTCTGCAGGTTCAGAAAATCGGCGCTCAATAAGGAAGGGGCAATGATGGGCATGACGGTTGTTTAAGAAAGCGCAAAATTATCGCAATTATTTCAGTTCATTCCCAGCTTTTTTAAGGCCGCTGAGGCCTCAGCAATGGAAGGATCCAGTGCCAGAGCAGTCTGGTAACTTTTAATGGCCTGGTTGTGGTTATTCAACGCCTCCTGGCATTTGGCCAGCCAATACCATGCATCGGCATAATTTGGTTTAAGGGTAGAGGCTGTTTCAAAAACTTTTAACGCTTCATCCGTTTTCTTGTCGTCAAAATACAGGAAGCCCTTTTCCATATAAGCTTCCATGTAAAGATAATCGTTGGTAATACAACGGTTAAACCGGTCTATCGCTTTTGAATGACTATTGCTACGGGCATAATAAATGCCGCTGATAAAGTTTGTATGAGCAGTATATTCTCTTCCCAGCCGAAGTTCGTCTACCCGTGAGCACAGTTCCAAAGCCTTACTGTTTTTTTGTTCGGCATAGAGATTGGCCATGGCCAGTAATGCATCGGGTGAAGGATAAATACGCGTTGCATAATGGTAAGATTTCAACGCGCCACTGGTGTCTTTGGCATGTTCCTGTACCATGGCTTTGCGGTACCAGAGACCAAAATTCAAACTGTCCCTGCGCAGAAGGGAATCCATTTGCAGCAATGCCGGCTGATACATACCCGAACTGTCCAGCGCATCCACCAGTCGCAGCCGTATACCCATACTGTCGGGATATTGTGCTACTCCCTGGTATAACCGGACAATAAAAGGCGAAGGCTCTTTTTTTGTCTCGCTTGTTCTTTTGTTTTCTTTCCGTTCGTTGTTGTTACACGCGCAGGAAAGGGTCAGCAGTACCAGGAATAAATGCCATTGTTTCATGTTGCAAAAATAAGGATTGTTCCAGGAGGTAATGATACCACAATATCCTCTTTGACCCTGAGTGAATGAAATAACCTTACTTTGTGATCCTTAAAACCAATCATTATGGATACAGGACTTTTACATTTACACAACCTGCTGCGTTGGGTGATATTGATACTGTTACTGGTGTCGATCTTCAAAGCCTATACCGGGTGGAAGAAGAAGAAAGTATTTTCTGCCGGTGACCGTAAAACCTGGCTCTTTACGCTTATCAGTGCACACATCATTTTCCTGGTAGGATTGTACCAGCTGGCATTGGGCCGTTATGGTATTTTCAAAACCAGCTTACCTGAAGGAGAATCTGTAATGAAGAATAGATTTTTCCGGTTTTTCTGGATCGAACATCCGGTGTCCATGCTGCTGGCTGTTGTATTCATTACCGCCGGATATCAAATGGCCAAGAAAAATGTAGCCGACACGGTAAAATACCGCAATGCATTCATCTTTTTCCTGCTGGGCCTGTTATTGATCCTGGTAGCAGTTCCCTGGCCTTTCCGAGCCGATATAGGCAGGCCCTGGTTCCCCGGCATGAACTGATTTGGTTCACTAATACTTTGTTACAAAGCCATTCTTAACGGGATGGCTTTGTGTTTTATGAAATAAAGCGTTAACTTTATCACAGAAGATTGTTTGTCATGCCATTCCATCGGAATTTTACTTACTGGATCGATAAACGTGTATGGAAATATTATTTCCTCATGCTGTCGCTTGAACTGGCCGGTCGTTGATAGCCATCGCTCACTGACAATTAACAACTATCAACCCACAACTCATTATTCATGCCTCATTATCATAGATTAGGAGAAATTCCTCACAAACGTCATACCCAGTTCCGTAAGCCCAACGGCGCTTTATATTCTGAACAACTGTTTTCTACGGAAGGATTCAGTAACGATTATTCCCTGCTATACCATCACTGGCCACCTACACAGATCATCCATACAGACGAACCCGTGAACGTAATGCCCGGGATTGCAGAAGAAAAAATGCTCAAACACCGGAGCTTTGAAGGATTCAATACCAAACCCGCGGCAGATTTTCTTGCCAGCCGCAAACCTGTGCTGGTGAACAATGACTGCCATATTGTGCTGGCAGCACCACAACAAAGCATGCAGGATTATTTTTACAAGAATGCCGATGCAGATGAACTGTTATTTATCCATGAAGGAAGCGGCACGCTGGTTACACAATACGGACAAATCAGTTTTGCTTATGGTGATTACCTGGTGATACCCCGGGGAACCATTTACCAGGTACATTTCAACGATTCGCAAAACCGGTTACTGATCGTGGAAAGTTTCAGCCCTATCCGTTATCCCAAAAAATACCTGGGTAAATACGGACAGTTACTGGAACATTCTCCTTATTGCGAGCGCGACATCCGTACGCCTCAGAACCTGCTCAGTATAGATGAGGAAGGCGATTTTCTGATTAAGACCAAAAAGAAAGGGGTGTTGTATGGCCTCCATTATGCGCATCACCCGTTCGATGTGGTAGGGTGGGACGGGTATTGTTATCCTTTTGCCTTCAGCATCCACGATTTCGAACCCATTACCGGGCGGGTGCATCAGCCACCGCCGGTACACCTCACTTTTGAAGCCAATAATTTTGTAGTGTGTAGCTTTTGTCCGCGCCTCTACGATTATCATCCCGATGCCATCCCGGCCCCTTATAACCACAGCAATATCGACAGCGATGAAGTCTTGTACTATGTGGCCGGTGATTTCATGAGCCGTAAGCATGTTACCAGGGGGATGATCACCCTGCATCCGGCCGGCATTCCGCATGGCCCGCATCCCGGCGCCGTGGAAAAAAGTATCGGCAAAAAGCAAACCGATGAGTTGGCAGTGATGATCGATACCTTTCATCCGCTTCAATTGACAGTAGAAGCATTAGAGATTGAGAACCCCGGCTATACCATGAGCTGGGCAGAGTAATTAATAATTTGATCATTTCTGATTTGGAGATTTCTGATTTAAATTAAGAAACGCATATTCTTGTCAGAAATCTTCAAATCAGAAATCAGAAATTTCCCTTAACTTTTGCTTCTAAACATAAAAACTTGCCACATGATCAAATTCAGCGACATCAAAATTGGCGACTATGTCCGTGCAGAGTTTGAAGGGAAAACATGGGACGGAGAGGTTGTCCGGTTGAACGGAGACGAAAAACAAATTTGCGTACAAACAGATGTACAGGAATTCTGGTTTGAACAAGACCAGTTACATCCCATCCCCCTTAATGAGGAGGAACTGGTAAAACTTTATTTCGAAAAACAGGCTAACGGAGGGGGGTCGGTGAAATACCTCAAAGGACCTTTTCGCATCGTAACTCCTGTCGCAGGTGATTTTTCAAAAATGGAAATGTGGTACCGGGAAGACAGGAGGCATAACCCGGATATACAGTATGTTCACCAGTTACAGAACCATTATTTGCAAATGACAAAAGTGCATCTCACCAGGAACCCGGTGCACTATTAATAAGCATATAATACCTTGGTTATCCGGCTAAAGCCTGCTCCATAGCGGGCTTTTCATTTTTTCTTACTGCCCACATCACCAGTCCGCTGGCGGCTATCAGTATCAGGTAACTCCAACCCAGGTGGCGGGTATCGCTGGCAGGGATCAGGTATACCATGCCATAACTGAGTATGGAAACAATCACGTACATGGTGCCTCCTGTTAAACCACTGGCAATACCTGCATTCCGGGGAAACTTGCCCAGGCAGTAGGTAAAATAAACATTGAAAGCAAAGCCGGCTCCCACATGTACCAGGAATGCAAAAAACGTCAGTATGAAAATGTTCTCTATAACAGAAACGCCGAGCAGCATTACCAGGCAAATACATACTTGTGTTGCGAGATTCAACGATAATTTTTTTACAAAAGGCTTTTGAATAGTGGCCTTGCCAATAAACCCGCCGAACATCCAGGCAAAACCAATGATCAGCGAACAATAACCTGCGATAACCGGGGTGAAATGCAAGTGATGTTCTATGATGAAAGGGCCGGTCATGTTATACACCATCACCATTGAATAAGAAATACCAATGATGAACAGTCCCAATGTAAAACTGGTGGTGCGCAGCATGGTAATGTACACCCCCACAATGCTCTTGAAATGAAAGGGGGAAAAATGCTTCAGGCTTTCCGAATTGAAGAAATATTCAAGCAGGGCAAACACCGTAGCCCAGATACCGAGAAAATAGAAATTCGATTGCCAGCCGAAATTGTTCTGCAGGTATCCGCCTACAAATGGTGCAACAATAGGGCCAACAGACCATATGATCGAGAACAGGCTCAGGTAATGTTTGAGTTTATCACCCGTGAACACGTCTACAAAGTATGCCCGTTTGGATACCACAATCGTTGCGGCGGTGATGCCATGCACCACACGCATCAGGTAAATCAGGTAAATATTGCGCGACCTGGCAATGACAAAACTGGCCACTGCAAATACCAGCAGGCAAACCATTCCTATCTTATGCCGGCCGAAACTGTCCAACACACTGCCGATGAACAATTGCGACAGTCCATAACTGATAAGAAAAATACTCAGTGTTAACTGTGTACGGATCTCTGTGATACCCAGCGATGCCGACATGCCAGGTAAAGAGGGCAGGTAAATATCTGTGGCAAATCCGGCCAATGGTAACAATGCAAATGCCAGCCATGTGCTGATCCGCTCATCCTTGCTGTTGCTCATATCCTCTATCTTGTTTTCCTCAGTTGAATGTTTCGATGGTGCAAAACTACCACAGAACAGCCATAACGGACTTGTGTATTTCAAGCCAAAACTTGTGAAATTCATGTATGCTTTATTTTACGGCATATAGATTGCAGGTGAGCCTATTGATGAGATGCCTCCCAGTAAGTTTTTTTAGTTATATTGAACGCAAAAATTCAATGAGCGCAAGAGCTTTTATAGCTATACTCCTATTGCTCTGGCTGCCGGCCGGTTTTTCCATTTGTTACGGGCAGGTATTCGGAGGGAACCCATCATCTGTCAGGTGGAAACAGATTAATACAGATACGGTACGGGTGATCTTTCCTGCAGGCGATGAACGAAAGGGACAAAGAATAGCAGCCACGGTTCACCAGTTGCAAAGGAAATTTGCGCATTCCATCGGCGATACAATACACAAGGTCAATATCCTGTTGCAGGACGAAACCCTGCTGTCCAACGGATATGTGGGCCTGGGTCCCTTCCGGAGTGAATTTTATACAACGCCGCCTGTGAATGCTTTTTCATTGGGTGCTGTTAACTGGACCGATCTGCTGGCCGTTCATGAATTCAGGCATGTACAACAATACAGTAATTTCAGGAAGGGCTTGTCGAAACTGGCTTCCGTACTTTTGGGACAACAGGGACAGGCGATAGCAAATGCAGCTTCGATCCCGAACTGGTTTTTTGAAGGAGATGCCGTGTTCAACGAAACCAGGCTTACGCGCCAGGGCAGGGGCACGCTTCCTTTGTTTTTCAGTAATTACCAATCGCTCTACAATGCCGGCATCCGTTACAGTTATATGAAAATGCGCAATGGCTCGTACAGGTCATTTGTGCCCGATCACTATGCGTTGGGCTATTTATTGGTAGCTTATGGAAGAAAACAATATGGCGATGATCTCTGGAGAAAAGTAACAGATGATGCAGCCAGGTTCAACCCCTTGTTTTATCCTTTCCAGGGTGCGGTAAAAAAATATACCGGTGAAAATTTTCAGGATTTCGTACAACATGCCCTGGATTATTATAAGCAACAGTGGCAGTCTCTGAAGACGGCCGATCCGCAATGGATAACCGGTAATCGGAGGAAGAATAATGTGGTGAATTACAAATACCCCTATGCGGCAGCAGACGGCTCTTATATTGTATTGAAAAACAGCTATCGTACCCTTCCCGCTTTTTATAAAATACATCCCGGAGGGGCAGAAGAGAGGATCGCCGTGCGGGAGATCAGCGGGGATGATTATTACGGATACAACAACAACAAAATCGTTTATACTTCTGATAAGCCCGATAGCCGTTGGGGCAACCGCGATTACAATGTGATACAGGTGCTGGACCTGCAATCGGGCAACCAGACGCGGGTTGGGGACAAGGGCCGGTATTTTTCACCCGATATTTCACACGATGGGAAATGGATAACGGCTGTTGAACAGGATGCAGATACCACCAAACTGGTGGTATTCAATACTGCAAACGGAAGCAGGGTAACGGTACTCAGGCAGGCGGGTGAAGTATATACTTATCCAAAATTCTCGGCCAACGATTCCTCTGTTTATTGGGTGGTGCGCAACACTTCCGGGGAAATGGGCATCCGCAGACGTACTATTGCCGGTGGTGTAACCACCACCATCCTGCCTTTCACCAATCGCATCATCGGGTATTTACAGGTACAGGGCGATACCCTGCTATTCAGTACCACCCACCAGCAACGCGACGAATTATGGGCCTGGATAGACCGGGAAAACGAATCATCACCCTACCGGCTGGCTGCTTACAGTACTGGTGTGTATCAGGGCACATTGGGAACCCGCGGACAATTGATCGGATCGGCTTTTACTGCGGGCGGCTACCGGCTGGCATCTTTCCGGCCCATGTGGGAGAGGGTTCCTCTAAAAGATGAACTGAGCACCTTATATGTTTCAGAAGCATACCACAGGCAGGATCACCGTGTGCTGGATTCACTACCCGGATACCATTATCCGGTCAGCAGGTACCCCAAAGGGTTTCATTTACTGAACTTCCACAGCTGGCGGCCTTATTACGATTATCCCGAGTATTCATTCACCATTTATGGCGATAATGTGCTGAACACTTTTCAGTCGCAGTTGGCCTATGCCTATAACCGGAATGAGGGCAGCCACAAACTGGGCTATGATGGCGTTTATGGGGGATGGTACCTGCAACCGGTTTTCGGTATCAACCAAACCTGGCAGCGAAGCGGATGGTTGAACCAGGACACCCTGGTCAACTGGAATGAGTTGAATGCTTATGCGGGACTGAGACTGCCCCTGAACCTGACAGGAGGCAGGCAGTACCGTTTCCTTGGCCTGCAGGGCACTTTCAATACCGACCAGGTAAAATGGACGGGGATAGGGAAACAATTATTCCGTAATGCCACTGTCAATTATATGGAAGCCATTGTATCATATGGAGGGCAGGTGCAACAGGCAGCACAACATATATATCCCCATTGGGCACAGGCATTCAGGGTGCAGTACCGTTCGAGCGTGAACCAGTATACGGCGCACCAGTTCCTGGCAACGGGTGCACTGTATTTACCGGGACTATTGAACAGCCACAGCCTGGTACTCAGTGCAGCCTACCAGGAGCGGGATACGGCCCGTCAGTATTTCTACAAGAATAATTTCCCCTTCTCCAGGGGCTACCAGGGGGTGGATTTTCCCAGGATGTGGAAATGGGGGGTTAATTATCATTTTCCCTTGCTGTACCCCGATTGGGGCATTGGCCAGGTGGTTTACTTCCTGCGTGTGAGGGCCAATGCATTTTACGACTATACGGTGGGTAAAAGTCTGCGTACGGGTAAAGAAACCCCTTTCAAAACGGTGGGGGGAGAATTGTATCTCGATACGAAATGGTGGAACCAGGAGCCGGTAACCCTCGGTTTGAGGTATAGCAGGCTGCTGGACAAAGAGTTCTTCGGGGTTACCAGTCCGGGGGTTTGGGAGCTCATTTTACCTGTAACCTTGTTCAAATAACCTATTTTTACCCTGTTTTCCACAAAAACGAGAATTTTTTCCACTAAATTTTCATATTTCGGTTGCACTTTAATATCTTTGCAGCCCCAAAAATTGTATGTCGAAACAACCGCTGATTAAACAAGATGGAGTGATTCTGGAAGCCCTGAGCAATGCTATGTTCCGGGTGAAGTTGGAAAATGGTCATGAGATACTGGCCACCATCTCGGGAAAAATGAGGATGCATTATATCAGGATTTTACCCGGGGATAAAGTGGGAGTGGAGATGAGTCCGTACGATTTGAGCAGGGGAAGGATCATATTCAGGTACAAATAATTAAAAAGGAACTTATCATAGTTTAAAAACACAGCAATGAAAGTCAGAGCTTCAATCAAAAAACGTAGCGCGGATTGCAAGATCGTGAAGAGAAAGGGGAAGTTGTACGTGATCAACAAAAAGAATCCACGTTATAAACAGCGTCAGGGGTAATTAAATTCATAAAAATAAATTCAAGATATGGCTCGTATTGCCGGTATTGACTTACCAAAGAATAAAAGAGGCGAAATTGGTCTGACCTATATTTTTGGTATTGGTCGCTCAACTGCTCAGTATATTTTAACCAAGGCTGGAATTGATTTTGATAAAAAAGTAAGCCAGTGGAACGATGCCGAGCAGGCTGCTATCCGTAACATCATTAATAATGAGTTCAAGGTAGAGGGTGCTTTGCGCAGTGAAGTATCTATGAGCATCAAACGTTTGCTGGATATTGCCTGCTACCGTGGCCTGCGTCACCGTAAGGGACTGCCGGTTCGTGGCCAGCGTACCAAAACCAACAGCCGTACCAGGAAAGGTAAGCGTAAGACAGTAGCCGGTAAGAAAAAAGCCGCTAAGAAATAAATAGGTGAGTCGTGAACCAGGATATTCCGGGTTCACGACTTCTTTATAAAATCCGATTCAACTTGGATAACCCGTTAACCCGGGAAGGAGAGTGAAACGGTTCCCGAGCAGATCGGGATTTTTCATTGATGACTACCTCAAAAAAAGAACATGGCAAAACCACAAAAAGCGCAGAACAGTGCAAAAGCTGCTGCCAAAAAAAGGATTGTAAAAGTAGATGCGGCAGGTGAAGTACGCATTTCTGCAACTTTCAACAACATCATCATCAGTTTCACCAACAAAGCCGGACAGGTGATTAGCTGGAGCAGTGCTGGTAAAATGGGTTTCAGGGGTTCTAAAAAGAATACTCCCTATGCCGCCCAGATGGCTGCTGCAGATGCTGCCAAAGTAGCGTTGGAAGCTGGTCTGAAGCGTGTAGATGTTTTCGTGAAAGGCCCCGGTGCCGGTCGCGAAGGTGCTATCCGCTCCATTGCGCAGTCAGGCGTTGAAGTAATTTCCATCAAAGACGTTACTCCTTTGCCGCACAATGGCTGCCGCCCGCCCAAACAGCGCAGGGTATAAATTTTCCATTTCTGATTTGGCCATTTCCGATTTGAACGAAATAAATCGACAAATCAGATCAGAAATGAATAAATCAGAAACCAACAATAAAAGGGCTTTCTATTGATTTTAGATTTTTACTGATAGGAAGCCGTCACTAAAAAATCACAAACACAAACAAATGGCACGTTACACTGGTCCCAAGACCAAAATTTCAAGAATCTTCGGAGAGCCTATTTTAGGCAATGGAAAATGGCTGGGTAAGAACAGCAACCCCCCCGGTCAGCATGGCGCTGCCCGCAAGCGTAAGACTTTGGGCGAATATGCCCTGCAGTTGAGGGAAAAACAGAAGGCCAAATACACTTATGGTGTGTTGGAGCGTCAGTTCCGTAAAACCTTTGAAGAAGCACAGCGCTTAAAAGGTGTTACCGGTGAAAACCTGATCAAACTGCTGGAAGCCCGCCTGGATAACACTATTTTTCGCATGGGTCTCACTGCCAGCCGTCCTGAAGCAAGACAACTGGTGAGCCATAAACACATTACTGTGAATGGCGAAGTAATGAATGTTCCTTCCTATCAATGTAAACCAGGTGATATCATCGCTTACAAACCCAGGAGCGCCGATAATTCATCTGTTACCAGCAAGAGCCGTGGTAAAAACCCCAAGTTCAGCTGGCTGGATTGGAATGAAGCCGAGAAGAAAGGTACTTTCATTACCTATCCTGAGCGTGAAAGTGTTCCTGAGAACATCAAGGAACAACTGATCGTCGAGTTGTATTCTAAATAAACCTTAAAAAAACAAGTTTTAATATGGCCATATTAAGCTTTCAGAAACCTGACAAGATCGTTTTACAAAAGTCAACTGATTTTGAAGGACAATTTGAATTCCGCCCCCTGGAGCCAGGCTACGGTCTGACCATCGGTAATGCCTTACGCAGGGTATTGCTGAGCTCTTTGGAAGGTTATGCTATCGTAGGTATCAAAGTTGAAGGTGTAGACCACGAGTTTGCTACCATGAAGGGTATCACAGAAGACGTTACTGAGATCATCCTCAACCTGAAGCAGGTGCGTTTCAAAAAGCATGTAGAGCATGATGTGGCCAGCGAAAAGATCGCTTTATCCATCAAAGGCCGTACAGAGTTTACTGCCGGAATGATTGGCGAACTTTCCCAGAACTTCCAGGTAATGAATCCTGAGCTGGTTATCTGTACCATGGATACCACCGCTAAAATGGATATCGAATTGACCATCGCCAAAGGCCGTGGTTATGTGCCTGCGGAAGAAAATAAAATCAAGGAAGCTCCATTCGGATATATCGCCATCGATTCTATTCACACACCCATCAAGAACGTAAAATACGGTATTGAGAACTATCGCGTGGAACAAAGGACCGATTACGAGAAACTGGTACTGGACGTGGCTACCGATGGAACCATCCACCCCGAAGATGCTGTAAAGCAGGCTTCACGTATCCTCATCCAGCATCTCATGATCATCACCGATGAAAACATCACTTTCGACAACAAAGAAGACAAGAAAGAAGATGTGGTGGATGAACACGTGCTGCAACTGCGCAAGGTACTGAAGACACCACTGGAAGACCTCGATCTTTCCGTGCGCGCCTTCAATTGCCTCAAAGCAGCCAAGATCAACAGCCTGAGCGAACTGGTTCAGTACGAGCAGGAAGACCTGATGAAGTTCAGGAACTTTGGTCAGAAATCACTGTCGGAGATCGAGCAGGTGCTGACTGAAAGGGGACTAAGCTTTGGAATGGACCTGAACAAATTAGGATTGGATAACCTGGATAATTAATTTATCACATCTTGTAATTCCTGACACGGTACAAGATTAAAAACAACAAGTCATGCGTCACGGAGACAAAATCAACAACCTGGGTCGAAAAAAAGCACACCGGGAATCATTGCTGGCCAACCTCGCCAGCCAACTGATCACGCACAAGCGTATTGTTACCACTTTGGCCAAAGCCAAAGCTTTGAGAACTTATGTAGAGCCTCTGATCACTAAAACAAAGAAAAGCGAGAACGCTGAAACAATCATGCACCAGCACAGGGTAGTATTCAGCTACCTGCAGGACAAAGCTGCTGTGAAAGAACTGTTCACAGTGGTAGGTCCTAAAATAGCCGGTCGTCCGGGTGGCTATACCCGCATCATCAAACTCGGCGCACGTCCGGGTGATAATGCCGAAAAAGCCATGATCGAGCTGGTTGATTTCAATGAGATATATGGTAAGCATGTTGCCAAGGCAGCAGAGCCCGCCAAGAAAACACGTCGTAGCCGCGCCAAGAAAGCAGAAGCTACTGAAACAACCGCTACAGCCGAAGCACCGGCAGCAGCAGCTGAAACAACTTCAACCGAAGAAAAGACAGCAGAATAATTTGATCAGGATTCATTCACATAAAGGCAAGACTTTTTATAAGTCTTGCCTTTTTTGCAAACAGGCAAATCATTATTTCGTTTCTTTGCAGTACAACTAATAAAACAGCAGCAGAAGATGCCCCAACCCACCATACCCGCCATTCTAGTATTAGCCGACGGTCATGTTTTTCATGGAAATGCATTTGGTAAGATTGGTACCGCTACCGGTGAGATCTGTTTCAACACCGGCATGACAGGGTACCAGGAAGTATTTACCGATCCAAGTTATACCGGCCAGATACTGATCATGAATAATGTGCACATCGGCAACTATGGGGTGAAAGATTCGGATGTGGAGAGCGACAGCATCAAGATACGCGGACTCATTGCGCGTAACCTGGAAGAACAGTTCAGCCGCATGCAGGCCAGTGGAGATGTGAATGCCTATCTCCAGGCGAATAATATTGTGGCCATCGAGCATATCGATACAAGGGCCCTGGTGGCGCATATCCGCACAAAAGGCGCTATGAACTGCATCATCTCTTCTGAAATCCTGGATGTGGATCAACTGAAAGCCGAACTGGCCAAAGTACCCAATATGGACGGACTGGAATTGTCCAGCACCATCAGCACTACCAAAGAGTATGAACTGGGCGATGCCAACAGCTCCCTGAAAGTGGCAGTGCTTGACCTGGGCGTTAAGAAACACATTCTGGATTGCCTTGTACAGCGCGGCGCGCATGTACGGGTGCATCCTGCCAAAACACCGCTGAGCCGGATGAAAGAGTTCAGCCCGAAAGGATACTTTATTTCAAACGGCCCCGGCGACCCTGCTGCCATGGATTATGCCATCACCACAGTAAAAGATATACTAAACGAGAACAAACCTGTTTTCGGTATCTGCCTCGGTCACCAGTTACTGGCGCTGGCCAATGGTATACGCACTTTCAAAATGCACCACGGGCACAGGGGATTGAACCATCCTGTAAAAAACATCATCACAGGTACCTGCGAGATCACTACGCAAAACCATGGTTTTGGTGTAGACCCTGAGGCGGTACGCAATCACCCCGATGTGGAAATAACGCATGTGAACCTGAACGATGAGTCGATCGAAGGCATCAGGCTCAAACACAAACCTGCTTTCAGCGTTCAATACCATCCGGAAAGTACACCCGGTCCGCACGACAGCCGCTACCTGTTTGATCAGTTTGTGGCGATGATGCAATAATCATTGCTGATTTCTGATTTTAAATCAAATCAGCAATTCTTCTTGTATTTTCGGCCTATGAAAATCGCTATTATTAACGGACCCAACCTGAATTTGCTTGGCAAACGGGAAAAGGATATATATGGAAACCAATCCTTCACCGATTACCTGCAGGAGTTACAGCGTGTATTTCCTAACGTTGGGTTGCATTATTTTCAAAGTAATATCGAAGGTGAGCTGGTAGATGAATTGCAAAGGGTGGGGTATGCCGATTTTGCCGGAATTGTACTGAATCCCGCGGCTTATACGCATACCTCTGTAGCCATCGGCGATGCCATCGCCGCCATCAATGTGCCGGTGGTGGAAGTACATATCAGCAATGTACATGCGAGGGAAGAGTTCAGGAAATTATCACACGTATCGGGTAAATCTGCAGGCAGCATTTTTGGCCTTGGATTGAAAGGATATGAGCTGGCCATACACTGGCTGGTAAGTAATGCGCAAGCCAGGTAACGGTACGGTATTTGCATTCTGCTGCATCATGCATCAACAATATTCGAATAAGGTTCTGGGGCTGATCATCATCAGTGTAATAGTGAAAATTATTGCTGCTTCCTGGCTGGAGTTGGGCAATGATGAAGTGTATTACTGGACTTATTCGATTCAGCCTGACTGGAATCATTTCGACCATCCGCCTATGGTGGGTTGGCTGATACGCATTACTACATTGAATCAGCATTGGGTCAATGAAACCACCATGCGATTGGGTGCGATCATTTGTGCTGGTTTTTCCACATGGATCATTTTCAAACTGGGTAAATTATTGTCCGGCGAAAAACTCGGCTGGTATGCTGCGCTGGTCTATACCTGTTCTGTCTATACCGGTTTTATTGCAGGCCTCTTTATCCTGCCCGATTCGCCCCAGATGCTGTTCTGGACCGGAGCACTTTATGTTATGGCAGAACTGTTCATGAAAAACTATGAACATAAACCGGGCAAATGGTTATTGCTGGGTTTGCTGATTGGCCTGGCTGCCCTTTGTAAAATACATGCCTTGTACCTGTGGGCTGGTTTTGGGTTATTTCTTTTGTTATCGAACAGCAAATGGCTGCTCAACTGGCGACTGTACCTGGGAATACTGGTTACGGCAATATGTGTATGGCCCATCGTTTACTGGAACATCAGGAATCATTTCATTACCTATAAATTCCACTCCGAACGTGTAACACATACTTCCCTGCAATGGGATATGCTGGGAAGAGAAATAGGCGGAGAATTTATCTACCAGAACCCGGTGTTATTTATTTTGATGCTGGTATCGTTGGCAGCACTCATCACCAGGAGGACCTGGTTTCCCTTTTCGGGAAACAAGATCAGGACCTGGCTGCTTTGCATGAGCTTGCCCATGATACTGATTTTCTGGACCATATCCCTTTTCAACCCTACTTTGCCGCATTGGAGCGGACCTGCCTATATACCCCTTTTCCTGGTAGCGGCTTTGTTCCTGGAGAAGAAAGCCAGGCACCAGTATCCGCCTTATATCACCGTCTCCATGACACTGGTAGCGGTTGTACTGGTAGCGGGCATTGCCCTGGTTCGTTACTCACCGGTTAATTTCGGCAGTCACGATAAAGAGAATTATGGCGAGTACTGCCCCACATTGGATATGTCGGGATGGAAGCATTTCAGCAGTGATTTCCGTCAGCTGGTTACGAATGATGCGGGCACAGGGAAAATGAAAGCCAATGCACCCATTTTGGTAGACAAATGGTTCCCCGGCGGCCACCTTGAATTTTATACGGCGCGCACGACCGGCATGACATTATTGGGGGTGGGGAGCTTGCAGGACCTGCACAAATTTGCCTGGCTTAATAAAGAACGCCGGCCGCTCCAACCGGGCGACGATGCTTATTGTATTGTTCCTTCTAATTTACCCATGAACGTGAAAGGTCAATATGGCCCATATTTTACCACAATTGAACCCCCGGTGGTTATTAACCAGGTAAGGGGGGGCAAAACGGTGCGGTATTTTTTTGTATACCGGTTGAAATCCTGCAAAAAGCTGCCTCCTGCAGTACTCTGACTGGAATTTTTTGAGTTAACATTAATATGTTATTAAATAATTGCGCTTTCTTTCAAAAAATAGTTTAGTTTGTGCCTGCTTGTGCGGAAATGATATAAGAGAAGCTGAGGAAAGAAGATGGTTTTAATAGTAAATGAAGCGATTCATTTTTTTTGAAACAATTAGCTAAATCGTTATAGCAACCCTTATACCTAACCAAAACCCAAACTATGAAACAGCTTTGTTTGCTTGCTTTGCGGAGGATTGCACCAACCCTGCTCCTCCTGCTGCTATCCGCTTCGGTGTTTGCCCAATCCAGGACCATTACAGGAACTGTTAAAGAATCGGGCACCAATCAGCCCCTGCAGGGCGCGACCGTACAGGTAAAGGGCAGTAGTGCTACTACCCAAACCGGGCCGGACGGCTCGTACCGAATCCAGGTTTCCAAAAATGCCAAGGCACTTATTTTTTCTTTTGTAGGCCACCAGCTGCTGGAATTATCTATCAACAGCTCTGGTGTATTAAATGCCGGTTTATCAACTTCTACCCAATCATTGGAAGACGTGGTGGTAGTGGGTTACGGTACGCAAAAAAGGAAAGAGGTAACGGCTGCGGTTACCACCATCAAACCGGAAGACTTTAACCAGGGCGGCTCAAGGTCGGTACTCGATCTCATCCAGGGCAAAGTAGCTGGTTTGAGTATCACCCGCACCGGGGGTAATAATCCCAATTCAGGGGTATCCATCCAATTGCGCGGTGTTACTTCACTCAGGGGTACTTTGAGTCCGCTCATCGTTATCGACGGTATCCCCGGCGGGAACCTCGACCTGTTGCAGCAAGATGATATTGCTTCTTTTGATGTGCTGAAAGATGGCGCCGCTGCCGCGATCTATGGCACACGTGGTAATGCAGGTGTGATCCTCATCACCACAAAAAAAGGAAGGGCAGGCGAACCCCGCTATGATTATTCTACCTATGTTCAGCGTGAAGTGATTGCCAAAAAGCCCGATTTCCTGAAAGCCGATGAATACCGTAAACTGGTATCGCCCAGCAATGACCTGGGCAGTAATACCGACATGTATGAATTGCTGATCAACCGGCAGAACACGAGCCACTATCACAATTTCGCCGCTTCAGGCGGTAGTGCTAACAGCAATTACAGGGCTTCTGTTTACTACAATGAAGCCAACGGCATTGCCTTACAGAATGGACGTAAACAGTATGGTGGCAGGATCAGTGTTTTCCAAAAAGGACTGCACGACAGGCTCACCCTGCAGGCTACAATCGCTACCAATTACAACAAAGCCAATTTTATCGGGGGAAGCGATGGCGACTTCGAACAATCTGTTCAGCGAAACCCTACCGCGCCGGTTTTCAATCCCAATGGCACTTATCTCGAAACCAATGCCTACAATAATTATAACCCGCTGGCAAGAATCAGCCAGGAATTATCGCAAAGGGATCAGCAAACTTCTTCTGCCGACCTGCGACTTTCGCTTGATCTTATGAAAGGACTGAGGGTATCGGCTTTTGGGGCCCTCGTCAGGGATAATTTCAATGACCGTGCTTTCCGTATGCTGGAATCGCGCTCTTCGCAACAAACTTACCAGGGTACCGGCTTTGCTTCCAAAAGCAACAGGCTGGCGATTGACAGGACTTTTGAAACCACAATCGATTATACAAAGATCATTGCAAAAGACCACGCAGTGAATGCCATCGCCGGTTATAGTTACCAGTACAGTACTGCAGAAACCTTCAATGAAAACAATTCCGGCTTTTCCACGAATGCTTTCCAGGACTGGAATCTTGGTTCGGGTACTGCTATTACCAATACCAACCTTCCCAGACCCGGGTTAGGAAGTGGTAAAGAAGACAATACCCTTATTGCATTTTTTGGTCGTGTCAACTATGCATACCAGGGTAAATACCTTGCACAGTTCATCCTGCGTCATGAAGGTTCTTCCCGTTTTGGTGCCAACCATAAATGGGGAGATTTCCCCGCGGCTTCTCTGGGTTGGGTACTCAGCAAAGAATCATTCATGCAAAATGTGAAATTCGTGAATGACCTGAAACTCCGCATAGGCTATGGTATCACCGGTAACCAGGGCATTCCCAATTACCAGTCACTCGTAACCCTTGGTACCGGCGGTTTTTACCTGCAGAACGGTGTTTGGGCGCAGACCTACGGACCCGGCCGTAATCCCAATCCTGATTTAAGATGGGAAAAGAAAAAAGAATTGAACATAGGTGTTGATTTCTCCCTGCTCAATGCCAGGATCAATGGTTCTATTGATGTATACAGCCGCAGAACAGAAGACCTGCTGGAAGATTACAATGCGCAACAACCGGCATTCATTTCCGCTTCCATCTTTACAAATGTGGGAACCATTTCCAACAAAGGAATAGAACTGGCTGTTAACGCCATTGTTCTGAAAAAGAAAGATTTCTCCTGGTCTGTTGACGTCACCGCCAATTACCAAACCAATAAACTGGTGGCTTTCTCCAACGACCTGTACAAGATCACTTACAAGGAATACGGCGGACTGCCCAGCCCGGGAAACCTGGGTAATACCATTCGTACAGTAGAAGGTGGTCCCCTGGGTAATTTTTATGGAAAACGTTTTGCCGGATTCACCACTGATGGCAAATGGCAGTTCTATAAAAAAGACGGCAGTATTGGCCTGGCCAAAGACATGACCAATGAAGACCTTACAGTGATAGGCAACGGAGTACCTAAATACATGGCATCACTGGCGAACCGTTTTACTTATAAGAATTTTGATGCTACCATATTCCTGCGCGGTAAATTCAAATTCAGTATTCTCAATACACAGGATCTTTTCTTCGGCAATAAAAAATGGCTGCCCAATAACCTGTTGAGGAGCGCTGTTACTAAGAATGCACAACTCAACGACGATCCGCAATATTCCAATTACTACCTGGAGAAGGGTGATTTTGTAAAGCTCGATAATATTACGATTGGCTATACGGTTAAACTGAAAACAACCTATATACGCAACCTGCGTGTATATGTGACCGGCCGCAACATAGCCACCATCACAGGATATAGTGGCCTCGATCCTGAATTGCAGGATACGGGCCTTACTACAGGTGTTGACAGCCGCGGATTCTATCCACGAACCAAATCATTTGCCATTGGATTAAATGTAGGATTCTAAAAACAATCGTCATGAAAAAATTATTATTTGCAATAACCATCACAGGCACCCTGTTCATGGGATCCTGTACGAAACTGGATGAGAACCTTTACAACCAGTTGACCAAAGACATTTATTACAATAACAAAACAGAAGTATTGTCCGCCGTACTTCGTCCCTTTACCCATGCCAGGGCATGGGCTACGATACAGGACAGGCATGGGTACTGGCGTTTGCAGGAACTAACCGGTGACCAGCAGGCATGGCCCCAGAAAGGGCGGCATGGATATGATGGTGCACAGTGGATCAGGCAACATTACCATGCCTGGACATTGACCGACCGTTCTATCGAAGAACCCTGGGAGTTATTGTACCAGGGTATAGGTTTCTGTAACAATACCCTCAGTGATCTTGCCAAAGTGGATTTTGTGAAGATCGGCATGACTGACCAGGACAAGGCTTCATTCATTGCTGAAAGCAAGGTGATCAGGGCATGGCATTACCTCAAACTCTGCGACCTGTATGGCAATATCCCCGTTGTTACGGAAGTGGCCCAGGGTGTGCCGGCCAATCCGCCTACCAAACCAAGGAAAGATGTAGCGGCATTTATTGAAAAAGAATTGAAGGACAATGTAGACCTGTTGCCTAAATTGTCTTCTCCCATGCTGGGACGTGTTTCACAAGCGGCCGGTTATGCCATGCTGGCTGAGTTATACCTGAACTCAGAACAATGGACCGGTACGGCACGATGGGATGACTGCGTAGCGGTCTGCGACAAGATCATTTCAGGAACCACAGGCGGATTGAATGGTAATATTGGTCTGGATGCAGATATACTTTCTCCATTCAGCAATACCAACAGCAAATCGAAAGAAGATATTTTCCTGATTGCTTATAGCTATAAGGCAAGCGGAGATGCGCCCGCTTATCCTAGTGTGTTCTACCATTACCGCCAGCGGCAGATTTACAATGGAGACCGGGACGGTAATAATGAATTTGTAACCACGCCCAACGCTTTTGATTCGTATAAGAGCAATGATTTGAGGAAGCAGCAATGGTTCCTTTTCGGATTGCAGTACAAAGACCCTGCGCTTCGTTCAAGTGTTGCCGATTCGGTTGTATTGGGCACAGAAGAATACAGTGGAAAGCCGTTGATCTTCGTGAACAATATCCGGCGTAACAGCGAAGGAGAAACAGGGCCAGGGGGCATGACGAGGGGAGAAGAGAACAGTGGCGCGCGTTTCAACAAATACCGCCCCGGTAACCTGAATGATCCCAATTACCTGGGCAATAGTTTTGTGGTATACCGTCTCACAGAAATTTATTTCAATAAAGCGGAGGCGCTGATGCGTAAGAACGGAGGAGTGGCTACCCAGCCCGCAGTTGACCTGGTAAATGCATGTAAATCACGTTGCTTTACGGCTACTGACTGGCTGACGGAACAATATACAGTGCTTACGCTTACAATGGATGAATTATTGGCAGAAAGAGGCAGAGAATTCATTTTTGAAGGCAAACGCAGGCCAGATATGATCCGTTTTGGCAAATTCACTACTGCAACCTGGTGGGATCACCAACCCAGTTCTAAAACAATGGAACTTTTCCCGATCCCTACCAAGCAGTTGGCTGCTAATCCCAATCTCACACAAAATCCCGGTTATTAAGCACTAACCAATATCCATTTATGAAAAGGGCCGGTTTCGCACCGGCCCTTTTACTATAGGGGGTTTGAAAACTATTCCCTGTCGCTGAAAGCCGTAGAATCGGGAAGTGGCGCTTTGAATTCAATGTCTTTTTCTTTCCTGCCAAAAAGGGTTTCGAAATCCCTGCGGTAAGAAATGCTGGCCCCCTGCCTGTTGCGTCTGCCCAGGCTTGACCCGGCAATATCCAGGCTGTTTTTACTAAAGATGATCATGCGTACTTTACGATCGCGGGATAATACAATCTCTATATTGAGGTCGGGCAGCCATTGGAAATTGCCATTCTGAACGGCAGATGTATTGCCAAGGTTGAAATCAAGGTCACCACCGAATGTTACCACCACCTTATCGTTGAAGAAACTCTTGCCAAACTTAAAATTGATGCGCGACCGGTCCAGGCGGTTACTGTTGGCTACCACACCATCTGTATTTAAATCAAGACTGGAACTGCTGTACAATGAAGTGCCCAGGTCAAATCGAAGGCTTTTATCGCCTGTGAGTTTATACAATATGTTGGAGAATACTTTGTTCACCTCCTTGGTGAGTACCTGCGAAAGGGTATTCACGCCAACTGTGGTAAGTGAATAAGGGTTGGCCGTATTGCTTCCGGCCGTTTCACCAACAGGGGAGAAAGAGTTAAAGGCAATCAGAAAAGCAACCTGCTTGAGCATTTCATTTTGATCTTTCTCTATTCGTGACATGTAACTGGAGAAATCGTTGTCGGTTTTAGCCGGACTTCCGGCCGGGAAATCGAAACGAAAAGAAATGGCCGGCTTCAGTAACTGATCGCGTAATTGTACTATGACGTAGACATCACCGCGATAGGCTTTGATGGTGCCTGTAAAGTTATTGGTGCCGATCAGGTCGCTCAGACTGACGCGTTGAGCAGTGTATTGCGCATCAATATATATATTGGCCTTGAAAGGGTCGCCGTTCCATTCAATATAATTACCGGCGTCGGGCAGCAGTTCAAAAGGTTTGCGCACCAATCCCTGCATGTTGAAATCGTAATTTCCTTTTTCAATATTGTAACGGCCGCGGATGGTCAGGGGCTCGGAGGTGCCTGCCCTGATCTTCAATCTGCCATTCCCCGTGGCTTTGATTACATCGCCGGCCAGTTCATCCATGATAACGTCGATCTGGGTTTTGTTATTGGCTGTGATATCAAGATCAACCAACAAGTTGAAGTTGGAACTTTTTTCAGCTTTTGCCATCTCAGTTCCATACTGCCTGAATACAATGAAGTCGGCCGTACCGCTTTCCTTGCTGACAGAGTTGGGAATATAGATATGGGAACTGTCGGTCGATTCACCGATGATGGTCATCCTGGCTGCGCTTTCGTGCCCTCTCAAACTCAGTGATACCGAACCAATGGCTTTGCCGTAAAACTGCTGGTTGTCTTTGGGCCTGGTATCAATGAGCAGCAGTTTATTGGTGTTCATTTCAAAATCGAATGTGAGGTCCTTAAACCCATGCTCATACAGTTTCCCCTTAATAGTACCGGTATTTTTATAAACATCCCTGATTTTGAATTCCCCGAAATTGATCCCGTCTTCTTCAAACCTGATATCGGCCGAGTCAATCGTATAATAAACCTGTGTATAATTGACTTTCATGCCAGCGTTTTTCAGCCTGACCCGCCCTTGCAGATTAGGGGAGTTCGGGGTGCCGGTGATGCTGAGATTTCCGGTAGCTTTTCCTTTGATATCGGTGAAGAGATCGCTGAGGAAATTATGCAGGATGTCTATCTTGGAATCTTTCAGCTTCAGGTCAATATTGAGAGGTTGGTCAACAGAATCTTTCAGGTTGTACAGGCCTGCAAAAGAAAAATTATAACCGTCATTAGGAGAAATGCCCTCCATGGAGATCTTTCCTGTTTTGCTGTCGTATCCTGCTTTGATACTTACAGTGCCGATAGAATCGTCGTCCATCCTGAACTGCTCTGTCTTCAACGCAGCATCGGCTTTGAACTGCCCAAAAAAATCGCTCAGCACTACATTGCCATTGGTTACACCTTCCAGGTGCGGCTTTTTCATGAAAAGGGAAGTAAGGTCTCCCATGACCACATTTTTCAAAGCAACCACCAATTTGTCTGTATTGCCCCCGTCTTCCTCTTCTGTTTTAACAGATATCTCCTGGAAACCCTGCACAAATTTTACATTGCGGGCATTGACAAAATGGCTGCGTACCACCAGCTCACCCTCCTTCTCAATGTTCCATTTTTTCTCATTCAATACAAAAGAAGAAGGTCTGAACTGCACGCGAACACCATCGGAAAGCGTGAATACGTCTGCATTCAGACTGGCATCGTTCAATGTATTGTCTGCACTTGTTTTGACAGATACAACAGAGTGGTCGGCTTTGGACACAATGTTCAGGTGCGTGTTGGGAAAGCGCAGACTGTCACCTGCCTGTATGCTGCTGATCTCTCCTTTCAACGAAAGGGTATCCATATTGCCTACTCCTTTCAGGTCAATGCCTGTAACAGTATAGTTATCGTATTTGCCAAATGGTACAAGCGAAGTGATGTGCAATTCATTTTTGCGTGTATCTACCGAACCTTCCAGGCTGGCATCGTTGAACCCGCTGAGGTGTTTGTTGAATACCCGCAGATAGGGTTCAATATAGTTGGTGCGCAGGCTGATGTTGAACTGCTGGTTCCGGGGTGTGTACCTGGGTTGTGTAACATAGGTAGGGAAATAGTGATTCAGGAATACCTGGAAGCTGGCAGGCAGATCCAGGATGCTGAATTTTCCATAGATCGATGCGGCAAAATCATTACTGTTCAGCTGCAGGTATTTGGTGCTGTCGCGATAATAGGAAGAGAGATTGACCGAGTCGAAACTTAATTTTGTATCCTGGCTTTTGATATTAGCATTCAGGAATTTAGCGGTTCCGAGGAAGTTATCAATATTGGTGCCCGAGAAATTCACGTCGAGCAGCCCTGTAAGCTCCATATTCTCTTTCATGAAATGGAGTTCATACAGGTTGGAATTCACCAGGTCTCCCAGGATGTTGAAACTGGGCTGTTCCCTGGTAAGATCGATTTCCACGTTACTGGTGAAATTGAGATTGGGGTCGTTTATTTTCACTTCACCACTGAAATATTTTTTCTGGAAAGTACCATTGGTGATGATGTTCGAATAAGTATAATTATTGAATTCAAGTGAACTGATGTTTCCATCGAGCGTTGTTTTCACTTTATCAATATTGAAGCTGCTGCCGGTAATCTTCCCCTTGAAATCGGCCAGGCCAAGGTTATCGTTATTGAGGAACTTTCCGATATTGAACCGGTTGGTTTCAATATTGCCTGTGTAGGAGGGTTCTCCAATGCGGGGTAATTGCAGACTGATATTTGTTTTCACACCACCCAATTGTGAACTCAATATGCCATCTGTGGTAAAATTGTGAATGGTGCCATTGAAATTACCCCTGTAAATAATGGTGCCCAGTGCGGCGAGGTTGGGTTCAGTAACTGATTTCAATATGGGGAGGAAAGTGGCGAGATCATACTGATTGCTCAGCAGGGTTCCGTTGCTCCAATTGATACGCGTGGTATTGATATCCGGCAATCCCTTCATGCTCAGGTTGCCGGAAAGGGTAGTGGTGGCCCCCAGCCTGGTAACCAGGCTGGCAATATTGAAATTGCTTACGGTTCCATGAAAATGTCCGCTCAGCTGTGCCACTTTATTCCAGGTTTTCAGTTCAGGAGCGAAATAAGCGATGTCATCTGTATTCACTTTTGAATCGTAAAACCTGGCTTCCATCACTACTTTAGTGATGTATTCACTGAAGTCTTCATTGAAGTCGGTAAACTTCATGGCATAATAATTCCCCAGGCGGCTTTTATTGGTCTGCAGATCAAGAGACGCCAGTTCCATGATCTGGGGTGTGAACCTGAAAAGCGCTTTCAGTTTCTTCAATTCGAAACCCGAACGGTCTTTAACGGATAGGTCAATATTGGCCCGCAGTGTGTCTTTAACGAAAGAGATGTTATTGAAGGTGCCATTCAGTTTGCTCAGGTGTATATGCGATCCGTCGAAGCCTGCATAAGGCGTTTTTGTGTCGCTATCGATCAACAAGTTCCCATTACTGAGCCGGAGATTGTTCACTTTCAACAGCATATTTCCCGCGTTCAGGTACATGCCTGTATCGGGCGTTGCCGGGGCTCTCGGTTTGAGTGAATCCGGACGCAATGCCGGAAGATTCAGTATGGAAAAAAAAGGCTTGTCGATGGAAACATCGTTCACCTGGAAAATACTTTTATTGAAATCTATTTTATCCGCATCGAGTAAAAGACTGCCAACGCCAATTTCCATACGCTCGCCGCGCCAGCGGTCATTCTTGATGAACCGTACATTTTTAAGGTCAACTTTTTTGAGGTTCAGCGCCAGTCCGCCGCCTTCCTTTTTCTTGGGAGATGAAGGGGAAGCCAGCGAGTCGATGATGAACTGGTAATTCCAGTTGGAATCATTGCGTTGCAGTTTTACCACAGCATCTTCCAGTCCAACGTATTTCAATATGGCGGAATCTTTGAGAAAGAACCAATCTGTAATACGCACTTTCAGCTGGCCTGCATAAAGGATCGTATCCCTGTGCTGGTCGCGCACCAGCATGGTGTCCATATTGAGTCGGTTGAACAGGGAAATGCTCACCTTTTTAATGCTTACCTCTGTGCCAAGTGTTTTGGAGAAACGTTTGGCAGCAATACCTACCAGCCAGTTTTGTACAACACTGGTCTGGATGGCAAGAAACACTATCAATAAAAAGGCAATCAGGCCCAGGATAGTCCGGCGTAGTATTTTAAGAAACCGCTTCAGAAAAAGTCCATTTGTCTGTAAAAGTAAGTAATACGTAATGGCAGACAAATTCAATACCAAACTAATGATGAAAAGCGGTTGGCCGGGTGAAAATACTCAAGGCTGCCTGATTTTTCCTTTTTTAACATTTTCCAGGTATTGTTGGCTATTGCCTCTGCCTTTGGGGATACTGAGGGAACTCCACGCATCGTTACGTATCATTTTTCCCAGGTAAACGATCTGGCCTACATGATAAGAGTAATGGGCCAGCTGTCTTAGGATGGCATCGTATGCGTCAATAGCTTCTGTGCGGATGGTTATTTTTTTGAGCAGGTCTGCGGGTTGCAGGCTTTCCAATGTGTGCAACAGGCAATCCCAACCTTCATTCCATAAACGATTGATATCCTCCCTGCTTTGATGTCCGGCTTCAAATTCTGCGTCTCGCTGCCGCCAGGGTTTTTCTCCGTCTTCGGTGAGGAAATTCGTCCACCTGCTGAGCATATTCCCATGCAGGTGTTGTATGATCATGGCAATACTGTTACTCTCGGTGGTGGGCAGGTAATGTAATTCCTGCTCCGATAACTGGGCAAGTGTTTTTTCTCCCAGGTCCTTATAATTCCTGAATCTTTTGACGCTGTCTTTCAGGAAGCTTTCTGCAAGGTTCATGGTGGTTATTTTAGTTCAATATCCCGCTACCGAATCGTCACCTCTTTTATCGGCTGCTGCTTCTCTTTTCCCATTGATGATCCTGATGCCATCTGTACGGCCAATGCCGGGCCTCTCTTTGATATGGTATCCCATGGTTTCCAGTTCCTGCCTCGTTTCAGGAGAGAATTCCTTTTCCACAAACACTTCATCGGGAAGCCATTGATGGTGGAATTTCGGTTTATTGATGGCATCGGAAAGGGGCATGTTGAAATCTATCAGGTTCACCAGGGCCTGGTATACCGACGTAGGTATGGTAGTACCCCCCGGAGTTCCGATAGTGAGATAGGGTTTGTTGTTTCTGAGTATGAGCGTAGGGGTCATGGAACTCAGCATGCGTTTACCTGGCTCAATGGCATTGGCTTCGCCCCCTACTGCACCATACATATTGGGTACACCGGGTTTTACGCTGAAATCATCCATTTCATTGTTTAACAGGAAGCCTGCGCCGCCTACTACAGTTTTACTGCCATAGCCTCCATTGAGGGTGGTGGTTACCGATACAAGATTGCCTTCTGCGTCAATAACGCTTAAATGGGTGGTCTCTTCGCTTTCTTTAATGGCGCCGGGCTTGACATGGGCACTCTGGCTGGATTTATCAGGCTGGTAATCGGCCATGCGTTCAGCCAGGTATGTTTCATTCATCAATGTTTTAACCGGCACTTTCCAAAAATCGGGATCGCCCATGTGCTCTGCCCTGTCTGCATAAGCCCTGCGCTCCGCTTCAATCATCAGTTGCACCGATTTGCCGGTTTGGAAACCCATGCTTTTGACAGGATATTTCTCTATCATTTTCAGCATCTGTGCCAATAAAATACCGCCGCTGCTGGGCGGGGCAAAACTGATGATATGGTGACCCCGGTATTCGAATTTCAGAGGTTCTCTCAGTTTGGCAGTATAATTCTTCAGGTCATCCAATTGTATGATGCCATTCCCGCGCTGCATTTCTTCAACGATCAGTTGCGCTGTCTCTCCTTCATAAAAACCTTTGGCGCCATTCTGCTGTATACGCCTGAGGGTGGCTGCCAGTTCTTTCTGAACAAGGGTATCGCCTGCTTTCCATTTAACAGGTTTGACAAAAGCTGTGGGCCGGGTATTGTATTTTACGAATGATTCACGGGAACTGTTGAGGCCATTGGCTTCCCGTTCAGTGACCACAAATCCTTTTTCGGCAAGATCAATGGCCGGCTGGATGAGTTGCTTGAATGGCAGCCGGGCATAAGTGAGGGAGGCAAATAAACCCGCAATGGTGCCGGGAATACCTGCTGCCAGGTGTCCGTTTTGCGAAAGGGATATTTGCGCGTTCCCGTTTTTATCCAGGTACATATCCCGGCTGGCTTTGGAAGGTGCCGCTTCCCGGTAGTCGAGTCCGATCAATTCCCCGTTGTTTCTCCTGGCCAGCAAAAATCCTCCTCCGCCAATATTCCCGGCCCCGGGGTAAACCACCGCCAGCGCCAGTTGCGTGGCAATGGCCGCATCAAAAGCATTGCCACCCTGCTTCATGATCACCATACCTACCTGGCTGGCCAGCGGATGTGCGCTGGATACCGCCGCACGCAGATAAGTGGCGTTTTTCACGATGGTATACTTGTAAGGGTCGACCGCTTTACGGGGTCCGACGATGGACTGAACAGGTTGGGCGGAAAGTCCGCATAGTTGAAAAGCGGAAGCAAGGATGAATAGTGTAGATTTTTTCACGGTAGAAAATTAGCAACAATTTGACAATTTGACAATTCGCTCATGAGGTAAGGGCCCGCCACTTGATGAATGGTCTTATGCCATATGGAATTCTTTGTTACATTTATCCCTAATTATTATTCGCTTATGAAAAGAACGATTACTGTATGTCTGCTGGTCATCATCTCTTTTGCCGTTCATGCACAGGACTTGCAAAATCCCGGGCAATTCCTGGGCTATAAAATAGGAACACATTATACACCGCACTATAAAATTGTAAATTATTTCAAGGCTGTTGCCAGGGCCAATCCGGCCATGGTAAAACTTGAAACCTATGGTCAGACCAATGAAGGAAGGGAACTGATGCTGGCCTTTATAGGATCTCCCGAGAACATTCAACAACTGGAAGCCATCAGGATCAACAACCTGCGGCTGGCAGGGGTTGACCGGTCAGGCGCTGCCAATACAGCCATGCCGGTAATTGTATGGCTGAGCTACAATGTGCATGGCAATGAGCCTTCTTCTTCTGAAGCGGCCATGCTTACCCTTTATGCATTGAATGACCCATCTAATCAAAAAGCCAAAGAATGGCTGCGCAATACGGTAGTGGTCATTGACCCTTGTATCAATCCGGACGGACGCGACCGTTATGTGAACTGGTTCAATTCGGTAGTGGGTCAAAACTTCAATTCCGATCCGCAGTCGCGCGAGCATACTGAACCTTGGCCAGGCGGAAGAAGTAACCATTATAATTTCGATCTCAATCGCGACTGGGCATGGCAAACACAGGTAGAAACGCAACAACGGCTCAAACAATACAATGCATGGCTGCCACAGGTGCATGTGGATTTTCATGAGCAGGGTTATAACCAGCCTTATTATTTTGCACCTGCCGCCGAACCATTCCATGATGTGATCACACAATGGCAGCGGGATTTCCAGGTAATGATAGGTAAGAACAATGCCGGTTATTTCGACCAGAATGGGTGGCTGTTCTTTACCAAAGAAAGGTTCGACCTCCTGTACCCTTCCTATGGCGATACGTATCCCATTTATAACGGGGCTATTGGCATGACTTTCGAACAGGGTGGACATAGCAGGGGCGGACTGGGTATTGTGAATGCAAGCGGTGATACGCTTACACTGGTTGACCGTGCCATGCATCACTATACCACTGGCTTATCAACCATTGAAACTGCCTCGCGCAATAAAGAAAGATTGCTGGAGGAATTTAAGAAATTTTATGAAGACAGCCGCAATGGCAAAGTGGGCGATTATAAAACCTATGTGCTTACTTCTTCAGACCCTAATAAACTGCAGGCTGTTGTCCGCTTGTTGGGGAATAACGGGATTGAATACGGAACACTCGGCAATACTTCATTCAAAGGATTTCATTATGCGAATGGGAAGGATGAAGCGTTCCAGAACCAGGGCTATCATATTGCTGTGAGCGCTTACCAGTCCCATGCAGTAATGGCCAAAGTATTGCTGGAGCCTAAAACCACTGTTGTGGACTCCAATACTTACGATATAACGGCCTGGAGTATTCCCTATGCTTATGGGGTCGATGGCTATGCAGTAAAAGAGAAACTGGATATTAAGTCGGCATGGCCTGCACCAGCTCTCGTGAAAGAGATCAATGCGGCTTATGGGGTGCTTATTCCGTATACTTCTTTCAATGCCGCCCAGGTGCTCGCCCATTTGCTCAAACATGAAGTAAAAGTCCGCTTTGCAGAAAAATCATTTGTGTACAAAGGCAAACAATATGAGAGAGGTACACTTATTGTTTTAAAAACCAGCAATCAGTCAAACTGGAATGCAGTGGTGAACGAAGCCTGTAAAAAATACCAGGTGCAGGGGGATGAGGTGGAGACGGGTTTTATGGACAAGGGAGCTGATTTTGGCTCTTCCGATATCCGCATCATCAATGCTGCACCCAGGGTTGCTCTGTTAACGGGCGAACAGGTTTCTTCACTGGGCGCCGGGGAAGTGTGGCATTTTTTTGAAAAAATGCTGGATTATCCTGTCACTTTACTGAATGCGTCTGAGTTCAGTCGGTTTAACCTGCGTTCTTATAATGTATTGATCATACCCGATGGTTCTTATAAAAGTCTGACCGATAAAGCGGGGAATGATAAACTGAAGGAATTTGTAAGAAATGGCGGCAAGGTGATCGCTATTGAAAATGCTGTATCCCTGCTGGCAGGAACCGAATGGGGTATTAAGCTGAAGGAAGAAAAAACGGAAGAAAAAGGAGATTATGTGAACCTGAAAAAATATGGCGATCGTGTGCGTGAATCATTGAGCGGCAGTATTCCGGGGGCTATTTATAAATTGGAACTGGATAACAGCCATCCGCTTGCTTTCGGCTATCCCGATTATTATTTCACCATCAAACAGGATAACAATATTTATGAATTCCTGAAAGACGGCTGGAATGTTGGTGTTCTGAAGAAAGAATCTTATGTAACCGGATTCACCGGAATAAAGATCAGGAATAAGCTGAAAGACGGACTGTTGCTGGGTGTTCAGGACATGGGTAATGGCAGTGTGGTATACCTGGCCGATGATCCATTGTTCAGGAATTTCTGGGAAGGAGGGAAACTGCTTTTCTCCAATGCGGTATTCTTGGTAGGACAATAAAATCATTTTATGCGAAAACGCCTGTTGTTTTTTTGTGCGGGACTGTATGCTATACTCTCTGCTCATGCACAAATGCCTACTATTTATAACAGCGCCGATATTTACCTGCAACTGAAAAAACTAAAAGTGCTGGGAACAGTGTTGTATGTAGCGGCGCATCCCGATGATGAGAATAATTCACTGTTACCTTTCCTGGCCAAAGAAAAATTATACCGTACCGCTTATTTGAGTTTAACCCGCGGGGAAGGCGGTCAAAACCTGATAGGAAGCGAACAGGGTGTGGAACTTGGATTGATACGTACCCAGGAATTGCTTGCTGCCAGGAGAATAGACGGGGCTGAACAATATTTTTCAAGGGCCTATGAGTTCGGTTACAGCAAACATGCCGAAGAAGCGCTGCGGATATGGGACAGTACCAGGGTATTGGGAGATATTGTATGGACCATCCGTAAGTTACAACCTGATATCATCATTACACGTTTCCCGGGCGATGCAAGGGCGGGGCATGGCCAGCATGCCGCTTCTGCCATATTAGCCAACCAGGCATTCATTGCTGCAGCAGATAACACACGCTTTACGGAACAGTTCAGCATCGATCCTTCCCTCAAACCCTGGAAGGCCAAACGTATACTCTGGAACACGTATAATTTTGGGAGTATCAATACAACAGCCACTGATCAGTTACAATTGGAAATAGGAGCCTATGATCCCTTGTTAGGCGTGAGTGCAGGTGAGTTGGGCGGTGAGGCCCGTAGCATGCATAAAAGTCAGGGGGAAGGCAGGCCCAGGCGCAAAGGAAAACTGTATGAATATTTCGCTGCCACAGGCGGCGAAGCGCCTCAACACGATTTGATGGATGGGGTAGTGACTGACTGGACAAGGGTCAATGGCGGTGACAGGATACAACAGAAAATAGACACTATTATTGCCAACTACCGGTTCACGGCCCCGGAAGCTTCTGTTCCGGCACTGGTAGCTTTGTACAAAGAAGTATCAACATTGCCCATGCCCGGTAATGAGGTCTGGAAAAGGCAAAAGCTTGGAGAAATACAATCGGTGCTATTGCATTGCGCAGGGATATATGTAGAAGCAACTACCCAGCAGGGGACAGCATTGCCAGGTGATACAGTGGCAGTGAATTGTTTGGTAAATAAAAGGAATAATGCCAGGGTAAATCTACACAGCATTAATGTAGATTACAATGTACGCGACACCATACTGGCGCAGGAAATGGAAACCAACCAGAACTTTAATTTTTCTGCGGCCATTCTACCTCCTAACCGAAGATCGCTGACGGTGCAACCTTATTGGCTGGTGAAGCCCAGAACAAAGGACGGAATGTTTGAAGTGACGGATGAGGACGAAGGCATGATTGGCAGGGCCTGGAATGAACCTATGCTGAAAGCCGTATTCAGGTTAACAATTGAAGGGTCTGCTTTTTTTGTTTTCAGCCCTGTTCAATACAAATACACAGATCCTGCCAGGGGAGAGATCTACCAGCCTTTTATCCTGGCGCCGCATATGGAATTATACCTCAATCCCGATGTGGCCCTGCTCAATGTAAAGAACCAACACAACAAACAACTGGCAGATTCCATGGTGCACATAGTGTACAAGCCTAATTTTACCGGTCATGCAGTACCTGTCACCTTGTATGTCATGCAGGATAAAGTGCATGCCGTTACCCGCGATACACTCATCGATTTTGTGAAAGACAGAAGGTATGTTGCCGATATTCCTGTGAAGCAGGTATACGATCCGTCTAAGGGAAAATATATTGAGGCTGCCATACAGGTAACCATAGGGAATAGAAAATTAACATTCTCCGATTTTTTCAAGGCCATCGAATACCCGCATATACCTGGTATCCATTATTTCTTTAAGGATCATGTAAAATTTGTTACAGAGGAAGTGAAGACTGTTGGTAAAAAGATAGGTTATATCCCCGGTTCGGGCGATATGGTTGCCGATGCGCTGAAACAAATGGGTTTTGATGTGCAGGAACTGAACAATGCAGATATTAATGATGAACGCCTCCGGCAATTTGATGCCATCATCACCGGCGTGCGCGCCTATAACCTGCTGGATTATCTTACCAATAAATACGATGTACTGATGCGTTATGTGCAACAGGGTGGCAACCTGATTGTGCAATACAATCGTATTACACAAACGGGTGCCAACAAAATGAAAATAGGGCCTTATCCTTTTAATATTGTTAGTACAAGGGTCACGGAAGAAGATGCTGATGTTAATTTTTTACAACCCCTGCATCCTGTGTTGCACTACCCGAACAAGATCAATAAAAATGATTTTTCAGATTGGGTACAGGAACGCAGCACTTACCAGGCCGATCAGCTCGACGCGCATTATGAGGCACCGCTGGGTATGCACGACAAAAATGAAAAAGAATCAAATGGCAGCCTTATCACAGCCAAATACGGGAAAGGCAATTTTGCCTATGTGAGCCTGGTATTGTTCAGACAATTACCGGCAGGTGTTCCCGGCGCTTACAGGCTGCTGGCAAATTTGATAGCTTTGCCCAAAAATGAATAGACATGCATCCGCGCAGGAGAATAGGAGTTATAACAATACTATTGATAGGATTGGCACTGGGGTATGCCATTAAAAACGTAAAAATAGGACTGATCGTGGGACTGGGACTTGGGTTATTGGCGGGAGGCTTGTTGAGCAGTAAAAAATAAACGGCTGAAAAATAAAAACAACATACCGCTTTTTTCTTCCTGGCGCAACTGGTACATTTTTGTGCTGGCAGTGCTGGTAATACTGATGATTTTTTTCGGGTGGTTCACTAAATATTTTTCATGAGCAGACTCGACTGGCTTGTACTCGCTGTTACCCTGCTGGTTATTATTGCATATGGCTTGTACAAGAGCCGTACCAGTAAAAACCTGGAAGGATATTTTTTGAATAACCGTACCATGCCCTGGTACCTGGTGCTGCTGAGTATCATGGGAACGCAGGCCAGCGCCATCACTTTTTTATCTGCACCCGGACAGGCATTTACCGATGGAATGCGTTTTGTGCAATATTATTTCGGATTGCCCCTGGCCATGGTGGTACTCAGTATCACATTTGTGCCCCTGTTCAATAAACTGAAACTGTTTACGGCTTATGAATTCCTGGAGCAACGTTTCGATCTGAAAACGCGCACTTTCACTTCTTTACTTTTTTTGCTTTCACGCGGATTGTCAACCGGCATCAGTATCTATGCTCCATCCATCATCCTTTCATCTTTGATGGGATGGGATATTTTCTGGACGAATATTGTGATGGGGGGTGTGCTCATCATTTACACGGTTACGGGAGGCGCCAAAGCAGTCGCCTATACGCAGCAACTGCAATTGTTAATCATCTTTTCGGGTATGTTTGTAGCCGGCTACCTGATTGTACAGAATTTACCTGAAGGTGTGGGACTGAAAGAAGCCCTTAAAGTAAGCGGCGCTTCAGGCAAACTGAATGTGATTACCAGCGGGATCTCTGAAAAGGGGTTCGACTGGAAGGACAAATACAATATCATCAGCGGTCTTATCGGCGGTTTTTTCCTGGCGCTTTCTTATTTCGGAACCGACCAATCACAAGTGGGGCGTTATCTTACTGCCAGGGACACTACTGAGAGCAGGCTGGGGTTGCTGATGAACGGACTGGTAAAAGTACCCATGCAGTTCCTGATTTTATTACTGGGGACCCTGTTGTTTGCTTTTTACCAGTTTCACCCTTCACCTGTTTTTTTCAACCAGGCGGTGGAAGAGCGTGCATTGGAAACACCTTACCGCGATTCTTTGCTGCAGTTGAAAGACCAGTATGATAACAGGCAGGCGGCGCAACAACAATGGTGCGTGGCATATGCCGCCGGTGCACAGGAGTCTTATAAAGATAGCCTGAAAGAAGGCAGCAGGAAAATGGAAGCGATACAGGCGAGTTACCGGGGGCTGATTGAAAAAGCGGTGCCGGGGGCAGACGCCAATGATACCAATTATATTTTCCTCCGGTTCGTGGTAGATTTTCTGCCCAAGGGCCTGGTAGGATTGCTCATAGCCATCATTTTCCTGGCAGCCTGGGGCTCTATTGCCGCAGCGCTGAATTCACTGGCATCCTGTACCATGGTTGATTTTCACCTGAGACTGAAAGGAGAACGGTACGATAATACCAACCGGATACAAAGTGAAAGAGAGTACCATCTGTCGAAATGGTATACGCTGTTATGGGGCATATTTTGTGTGATCACCGCCGAGTTCGCTACCGGTATGGGAAGCCTGATTGAGGCTGTGAATATACTGGGGTCTCTTTTCTACGGTGTAATACTGGGCATTTTCCTGGTAGCGTTCTATGCCAGGAGGGTACAGGGCAATGCCGTCTTTGCCGCGGCCGTGGTAGGGGAACTGGTTGTAATTGCTTTTTTCCTGTTGGATAAATATCATGTGATCGGCCTGGGCTTTTTATGGCTGAATGTAGTGGGTACTTTGACAGTGGTGATACTGGCTTACCTGTTCCAGTTTTTTTCTCCGCATAAACCACTGCTGGCAAAAGAAAGTTAATACGGTGTTGCCTGAACAATTGGTAACTTCATTACATGAAACAAACGATCCAAATGGTTGACTGGGCAAGGGGGGCTAATATCTATGAAGTAAACATACGCCAGTACACCCCTGAAGGCAGTTTTGCCGCATTTGGAAAACATTTACCGCGTTTGAGTGCCATGGGTGTGGAAATAGTATGGCTGATGCCTGTTACACCCATCAGTGTTAAAGAAAGGCAAGGTTCATTAGGCAGTTATTATGCCTGTAGCAGCTATACGACTGTCAATCCCGAGTATGGTACACTCGATGATCTGAAATCGCTCGTAACGCAGGTGCATCAACTGGGTATGAAACTGATCATCGACTGGGTTGCCAACCATACCGGGTGGGATCATCACTGGACAACCGAGCATCCCGACTGGTATGTAAAAGATGCCGAAGGAAGTTTTACCGAAAGAAATGGCTGGCATGATGTAATTGACCTGGACTATACTTCCCAGACCATGCGGACCGCTATGATTGAAGCCATGAGATATTGGATACAGACCTGTGATATAGATGGCTTCCGTTGTGATATGGCACACCTGGTTCCGCTTGATTTCTGGAAAGAAGCCAAACGGCAATGTGAAATATTGAAGCAGTTGTATTGGCTGGGAGAATGTGAGGTAACGGCTTATCACGAGGTATTCAATACAAGCTATGCCTGGTCATGGATGCATGCTTCTGAAAAGGTGAGAACAGATGCAGCCGGACTGGAAGCGGTAAGAAATGTATTACATGATTATTCACAATACCCGGAAGGAGCAACCAAGCTTTTTTTTACCAGCAACCACGATGAGAACAGCTGGAACGGTACCGAATATGAGAAGTATGGTTCTGCGGCCCAGGCCTGGGCTGTATTTACCTGCACCTGGGCCAATGGCATACCATTGATCTACAGCGGGCAGGAAAGTCCCAGTAAAAAACGATTGAAGTTCTTCGACAAAGACCAAATCGAATGGTGCCAGCCCTTGCGGATGGAATTATTTTACAGTATACTACTACATTTCAGAAAAGAGAACCCGGCGATCAGTATGGGTGAAACTTTTATTCTTCCATCCGAACATGGCAACCAGCTGATGGCTTACCTGAGAAGAAAAGAAAACAATGTGGTATTGGTATTACTCAATTTATCGGGTGATAATAAATTGAATATAACGGTACAGCATGACTGGCTGAAAGGCAGGTTCCGGAACCTGTTCTCAAAAATGGCTTTCAGTTTTAGCGGCCGGGAGAATTTCGAACTGCAGGCCGGGGAATATATGGTATATACCAGCTATTAACTGGTAAAGAAAGCTGTTCTATTCCTAACTTAGCGCAAAACCAATTATCAATGAAATCATTGTCTCGTTTTGTACTTGCATCATTGCTTTCTTTTTTTGTATTTGCAGGATTTGCTGCAGTTGGTAAAAAAGAAGCACAGCGGTCTTACTACCAGATAAAAGTGTATCGCGTAAAAACCAGTGAACAGGTTGCACTGGTAAATGCTTATATCAAAGATGCTTATATACCCGCATTGCATCGCTGTGGTATTCCAAAAATCGGCGCTTATACTTTTATTGGTAATGATACTGCTGCCGAAAAAACTATTTACCTTTTTGTGCCTCTCCGTTCAGCTGCTCAGCTGCAGGATATAGAAGAAAAACTGTCTAAAGACGAAACCTATTTGAAAGACGGTGCTGCTTACCTGAATGCTCCTTTCAATGCACCAGCTTATACACGTGTGGAATCCATACTGCTTTATGCGTTCAGCGCTATGCCTGCTTACCAGGCACCGGAACTGAAGGGCGACCCGGCTGACAGGATATATGAACTGCGCAGTTATGAATCGGCCACGGAATTGCTGAATAAAAGAAAAGTACACATGTTCAATGAGGGAGGGGAGGTGACTTTGTTTAAAAGGCTGGGATTTAATGCTGTATTTTATGCCCAGGTACTGTCCGGCAGCCACATGCCCAATCTTATGTACATGACCAGCTTCGACAACCGGACTTCACGTGATGAGCATTGGAAAACCTTCAGTGCAGACCCGGAATGGAAAAGATTATCTGCACTTCCTGAGTATAAGAATACAGTATCAAAGCTCGATATTATCCTATTGCATCCTACAAGTTATTCAGAGCTGTAATTGATAGTTGGTTTTATTTGGCGGAATCAGATATTGTTATCCTTTCGCCTGTTGGGGCGGATTGGTTGGTATGCGTTTAGGGTGAAATTTACAATGCCAATTTGATTCTTCTTAGTTCCTCTCCGATTGAATGGACGGCAGTTTGAATTGCCTTTAATCTTTCAGTGCTTGGATTTTTCACTCCTGACGCATATTGACGCATAAGGGAAGGATTAATACCCGCCAATTTAGCTACTGAAGAAATGTTCAGGTATTTTTTGTGGTCAAATAGGCCCGAAATATCATACTGAATTTCAAAATGGATTTGTGATTTTCTCAAATCGTGAAATGCAACCAGTTGTTTCGCCATTTCGTTCTTCAGTTGTTCAATATCTTTTGCATTTGCAACAATCAGATCATCGTCGTAGTGGACCCGGCCCCAAATTTCCCCATCTGACGCGGATTCGATGATTAATGCGATTTTATTCATAATTTCTTTGTTTGTTTGTTCATTGTAGTCTGGATGATGAAAGGTAGGGTTTCTCTTATATAAGTCCTGCCTGTTTAAGTATTGATTTTAATGTTTTAGGCGCAATTTCCTTTTTGCCATGCATAGGAAGTGTTACTTTCCCTTTTTTCGTTGGATGAACAAGTTGTGCATGGCTGCCCACCTGTTTTTTTATTATCCATCCGTCATCGGATAACAGCTTGAATACCTGCTTCGAATTCATGTGATTTCAATTTTCATAGTTTAGTTTAATGTTTATAATAATTTTTACAAGGTGAAAGGTAGCACATTTGTTACTATTCTGCAAATTAGAAAGTAGCTTTTTTGCTACTTTTAAAATCAAAGATTTGCCAATATTTTAAAAACTTTTCCCATAGCTAGGTTGAGTGCTAAGAATTTTTATTAATCATTGAATATTGACTTTCATAGTTTATTTGCTTTCAAAATGTATTGTAACTTAGTTCTTACACAGCGCCACTTCAGACTTTACCACTCTCCCTGAGTTGTGATTTGCTTTCAAAATGTATTGTAACTTAGTTCTTACACAGCGCCACTTCAGACTTTACCACTCTCCCTGAGTTGTGATTTGCTTTCAAAATGTATTGTAACTTAGTTCTTACACAGCTTCAGTGATGAATATTCGCGCGTGATGGGGGTTGTGATTTGCTTTCAAAATGTATTG
>JBHCAK010000002.1:0-232034 GCA_041798205.1 Sediminibacterium sp. | reverse complement strand
CGTCCATACTATGTGATATACACAATGATAAAACGTATGTGACAGCTTCCGGTATTTACCCATACCCTAAAGATACTAGCTCCGCATTTAACCCTTACCACCGCCCTCGGCGGTGGTTTTGATATTGATAATAAAAAAGCCCGCCATCGCTTGAGCTCAGGCGGACTGAGAGGGGTTTATAGAAATACCGAAACCTTACTCTTGTTGGTTAATCTCTTTCACGACCCCAGCCCCTGCCATGTTCGCGCTCACGTTCCCAGCGGCCACCACGGTCGTCGTCGTCCCAATCCCTGTCACCACGATCCCATTTACGGTTATCGTGTCCATTGTAGAATTTTTCTTTCCATTTTCCGCCATAATGAGCAGGATACCTGTTATCTACTATTACCGGCCTTCTGTAAGCCACGTAGTAATCATGGTAACGGTCGCGATAGTAATCGCCACGATACCAGGGCCTGGACTCATTGATCACAACTTTGTATCCTCCATACAGATCATAGTCGCTGTAAATACCAGGCAATGAAGCCCCAATGGTCCAGCGGCCATTGCTCAGGTAAACAAATGAGCGGTGAGGAATATCATAATAAGTATCTATCTCTGGCAGGTAATAATAATCACCTTCGTATTCACCGGGTAAACCCCAGGCAGGTCTGCCGATATTCACGTTAACATTTAACCGAACCTGTGCTTCTGCCTGGCCACTCAGCAGAATGGCGGCGAACAATACTGTGGGTAAAAGTAACTTTTTCATAGTTGAACGTTTTATACCCGTCATAAGCCAAACCTGATGCCAAAAAAGAACAAATCTGTTAAACAAATGCAAATCTGGTTTTACATGAGCTGAATACCCAAACCCGGCCTGTGCGAAACTTCTACCTGCCCAAAATCATATACCAATCCGGTTGCCGTATCCTGCGACAAAAGCAAAGGGCCGTCGAGGTCTGCATGATCAAGCTGTGGCAAAAAATGCGCGATCGCGGCAGAGCCGATGGCAGATTCATTCATGCTGCCCATCATTACCTGCATTCCCAATGCCCTTGCCCTGGCAATCATCCGCTTCGCCGGGGTAATACCACTGCATTTGGTAAGTTTGATATTGATACCATGGAAATGCCCGTAGCATTTTTCCACATCCTGTTCAAACACACAACTCTCATCAGCAAACAAGGGCAGGACAGATCGTTCAAACAATATTTTCATCCCTTCCCAATTGTCTTTTGCCAGTGGCTGCTCAATGAATTCAACACCCAGTTCAGCCAGTTGGGGTATTTTATCCAATGCTTCTTCAGTGGTCCAGCCGGCATTGGCATCAATGCGAAATCTGGCATTTGTATGCGCCCGCAATGCTTTTACGATCGCAATATCTTCGTCGGTACCCAGTTTTATTTTGTAAACGGGCCATGGCCGTGCTTTCATTTTGGCCACCATCTGTTCAATGTTATCAATACCAATCGTATAATCGGTAATGGCAGGATGTTCCCATTTGGTTTCCCATAGTTCGTACAATGGCCTGCCTTTCATTTTGCCATATAAATCCCAGCAGGCAATATCAAGCGCACAAACCAAAAAAGAGTTTTGAGGAAACAGGTGATGCAGGTAATGCCAATAACGTTCGGGATCGGTAAGTGCGAACTTCTCTACCAGCTGCTTTTTGCTTTCCAGATCCGCCATCATTTGTTCAACTGTGGTATTGTAATACACGATCGCCGGGGCTTCTCCCAGGCCGGTAAAAGGCCCCAAACCGAGCGCTACCACCAAAGAAGGCTGGTGGGTTTTGGTACGCCCCCTGGAAATCGTAAACGGATATTGAAAAGGAAGATTTTGTTGCCAGTATCGGAGTTTCAAGAGATTTGTTTTAATAACGCAAAACTTTTGGAAAGTTTGAAACTTTCCAAAAGTTCTTTACACAGGTTAGCGGCCGCTGGCTGCAATATAACCGTGGAGTTCTTCATTGAACGTATGAGATGCCAGCAAAGTCTCCAGCGTCAGGTGCATGCGGTATTGCCAGTAATGCCTTGGATTCGCAGGTATATTAATTCGTTCTTCAGCCGGATTTTCGCGGCGCAATGTTTCATGAAGGCCCATGAGATCCTGCAACTGGAAGATACTCCACATGGCCGGTGAGTACAAATGTTGCAGCACAATGGCTTTGTTGATCCAGGGTTCACAATAATAGGGTGCTGTGCCATGCTGACCGAGGTCTTCGTTATAGAATTGCTGGGTAGTTGCCTTGTCTTCTTCCCACCATCCCCTGATAGTACTCATATCGTGCGTGGAAGGTGTTACCACACTCAGGTAAGGAGCGTCGTTCGGGTGAAAAAATTTTTTGCCTGAAACTTTGGGCATGCGCTGTATTTCAAGACTCAATAACCCCAGCTGGTGCATGACATCAGGCACACAGGCCGGCACCAGGCCCAGGTCTTCGCCGCATACCAGCATGTTGGTAACCCTTTTCAAAGCAGGGAGTTTCAGCAGTGCTTCTTTTTTCCAGAATTCATCCTGCCGGCGGAAAAAGTAATCCACATAAAGTTCGTGCAGCACTTTCCTGGTTGCTTCGTCGAGATGGCGGAATGAACTGGTGCTTTCCATATCAAAACGGAAATGGAAATGCAGTCCATCGGCCTGTTCTGCATTGAACAGTATGACGTTACTGATCAGATCGAATAGCCCTGCCCTGATCCGTTGATGGTGTTCATCATTTTCCAACAGGGCAAAATGAGCTTCCACCTGTCGCTGGGTGGCAAATGCCGGTTTGAGATTGAACAAACCATCTCCGGATGATTGCAGGAATTCTTTTTTTACCAGTTCATTATCATATCCGAAGAATTCCCATAAAACCTGTTCGGTAATATAGGGTTGTGTAAACCGGTGGATATCCAGGTTGATGTGCCTGCTGTGGAATTCATTGATGTGAACAGGAATGGCCGGCACAAAATGTCCCATGATACCTTCTACAGCATGCATGGGAATACTGAAAATGCGGAAGAAGCCGAGTATGTGATCGATGCGGAACGCGTCGAAATAATAGCTCATTTGTTCGAAACGCAATTTCCACCATGCAAAACCATCTTCCCGCATACGTTCCCAATGGTAAGTGGGGAATCCCCAGTTTTGTCCCTTTACAGCAAAATCATCAGGAGGTGCGCCTGCCTGCGCATCTATATGGTATAATTCCGGCGCCTGCCATGCATCGGCTCCGTGCCGGTACACCCCTATGGGTATATCGCCTTTCACAATAATACCGTGCGCATGTGCATAAGCAGTCGCTTCTTTCAATTGCAGGTGTAATTGGTACTGGATATAATAATGCAACCCAATTTCGTCCTGCTTGAACCGGATCAATGATGCAACAGCTGCAGCATCATAGGTATTGTATTGCGGCCATTGATTGAAATCAACGGTCCCGTAAAGATCGCGCAAATAGCAAAAAACCGCATACGGTATGAGCCAGTGTTTGTTTTGTTCAAAATAAAGCCGGTAATCGTTTTCTTTCGTAAAACTGTCTTTAGCATCTTTATACAGTTCAGCAATAATGGAAAGTTTCGTTTTGATCACAGCCTCATAATCCACCGCCGGCAAAACATTCAACCGGGCCCTTTCTTTATTAATCTTTTCCCTGATCTGTTTGCCTTTGTTACCTGTAAGGCGCTCAACATTCAGGTATATGGGGTGAAGGGCAAATGCCGAAATAGCGGCATAGGGATAAGAATCTGTCCAGCTATGCGTAGCCGTTGTATCATTTACCGGTAACAGCTGTATCAATTTTAAACCAGTTGCATGAGCCCAGTCAACCAGCAATTTGAGATCGGTGAACTCACCCACACCCAGGCTTTGTTCACTGCGAAGACTGAAAACAGGTATCGCTACTCCTGCGCCTTTCCAGGTATTATCGGGCAATACTGTGAAGCCGTCGTTCACCACTACCTGCCTGTTTTTAGCAGCCGGGTCTTGCAGCAGCCTGTTATCGCCTCCTTCATAAGCAATAAAACTATCTTTTACCGTATCGTAAATACCATATTTATACGCAACAGGAAATGAAGCATCACTCAGATCAAGCGCTACAGAGAAAGAATCCTCTCCTTCCACCCTGTTCATCAGGATGGCTGAATCTGCATTCCATGATAACAGTTCGGCAATATTTCCCAGTAAACAAAGGGTTTGGCCGGCCGCCAGCAGCGGACTTTTCACCATGAATACATGGGTGATTTTCGGAGGCACTGTTGTTTTTACCGGGGTATGGTTGTCTTTCAGTAAAACATTTTTGAATGGCTCTGTATAAAAAGCATTTTCAAAATAACCGGCATAGTTCCAGGCATCATAAAAAACAGTGTCCTGAGATTGGAGTTTTGAAGGGTTGAATTTTTTATCGTTGCCCCAGTCAAAACTAACAATACCATCTGCGTTTTTCAATACATAATTATAGGTGATCTGCTGATCCCTGCATTCATTTTCATCGAATTCAATTACCGCCTGCCAGTGCTCACCATTTACATATTCCAGCGGTAATGCCTGCTCAATGTTATTATTGCCCAATAAAGCATGGCTTCCGGAAATGAACAATTCCTGTCCGAATGCCGTACGAAATTTCAGTTGGAAAGTGATTTTCTTCCCTGCTTTTACTGGCAGTATTTCTTTTTTAACCGTATTGGGTGTTGATTCAACAGAAATATTATATTGTTTGGCGTAAGACAAGCGATCTGTTTTCAATTCTTTAAAAAAATAAAGGGTTAGGCTGCTAAAATAATAAATTAATGTGTATTAATGACACGATAAAATAATCCAGTTTGCAAAATAAGCTTTCAAACTCATTTAACATATGTTACTGTAAACAATCATACACTTATCTTTGACAAACTAACAATTGTTCGTATGAGCCGAGTATTCAACCGAAATGAAGACTGGATGAAATTAGCCATATCGCAGGTGCGTAATCATTTTGAACAGATATGCCTGGGGGGCGGTAAAAAAGCTATTGCCCGCCAGAAAGAACGCAGGAAACTTACTGCCCGTGAAAGGATCGCATACCTGTGTGATAAGACAGAACCTTTCCATGAAATAGGCGCTTTTGCAGGGTTTGAGATGTATGAAGCAGAAGGCGGCTGTCCGGCCGGAGGAACAGTAGCGGGCATTGGTACGGTCAGTGGAAGGACATGTGTAATTGTGGCGAACGACCAAACCGTTAAGGCAGGCGCCTGGTTCCCCATTACGGGGAAGAAAAACCTGCGGATGCAGGAGATCGCCATGGAAAACAGGTTGCCGGTGATCTACCTGGTTGACAGTGCGGGGGTATTCCTGCCCATGCAGGATGAAATATTCCCCGATAAAGAACATTTTGGCCGCATATTCCGCAACAATGCCCGGATGAGCGCCATGGGCATTACACAGATCGCCGCGGTAATGGGTGCCTGTGTGGCCGGCGGAGCTTACCTGCCCATCATGAGCGATGAAACATTGATGGTGGAAGGCAATGGAAGCATCTTCCTGGCCGGTCCCTACCTGGTTAAAGCTGCCATTGGCGAAGAGGTGGGCAGTGAAACACTGGGTGGCGCCGAAACACACAATTCCATCAGTGGTATTGCCGATTATAAATTTGATACGGAAGAAGCCTGCCTCGATCATATAAAAAAAATAGTAGCCAAGCTGGGTCCACAGCCACTTGCAGGTTTCAACAGGGCGGATGCAAAGCCTCCGAAAAAAGATCCGTCGCACCTCTATGGCGTTATGCACGAGGGCAACCTGAAACCATACGATATGCGGGAGATCATAGAATGTATGGTGGATGGCAGTGCATTCGATGAATTCAAAAAAGAATACGGTCAAACCATTTTATGCGGTTATGCACGGATTGAAGGATGGGCAGTGGGCATTGTCGCCAACCAACGGCTTGTTTGCAAAACAAAAAAAGGGGAAATGCAACTGGGGGGAGTGATCTATAATGACAGCGCCGATAAAGCCGCGCGTTTTATTTTAAACTGCAACCAGAAAAAAATTCCGCTGGTTTTTTTACAAGACGTAACAGGTTTCATGGTAGGCAGCCGCAGCGAACACAATGGCATCATCAAAGACGGCGCCAAGCTGGTGAATGCTGTAGCCAATTCAGTGGTACCCAAGATCACCATCATTGTTGGCAATAGTTATGGTGCTGGTAACTATGCCATGTGTGGCAAGGCATACGACCCGCGTTTCATTTATGCATGGCCTTCGGCAAAAATAGCCGTAATGGGTGGTGAGCAGGCTGCCAAAACACTGCTTCAGATACAGGTAGCCGCCATGAAGCAACACGGCAAAACAGTATCGGCTGAAGAAGAACAGCAATTGCTGGATACGATCAAAAACCGCTACGATGCACAGACATCCCCCTACTATGCTGCAGCAAGACTTTGGGTTGACGATATCATTGATCCGGTTACCACCAGGGAAAAAATTGCAGCAGGCATCAACGCTGCCAATCACAACCCCGACATGGATGTTTTAAAAACAGGTGTATTCCAGGTATGATGAACGGGATTGAAAAATATTCCGCTAATTTTAACGCCCGATCAAAAAAATTACATGCAATTACCCATTTATACTGTTGACGCATTCACCAGCAATTTATTCGGCGGTAATCCGGCCGCGGTTTGTCCGCTTAAATCATGGCTTCCCACCGAAACCATGCAACGCCTCGCCAATGAAAATAATTTATCCGAGACCGCTTTTTTTGTAAAGCGGGAAGACAATGGTTTTGATATCCGTTGGTTCACACCCGAATTCGAAATAGACCTTGCTGGCCACCCTACCCTGGCTACTGCCTTCGTTATTTTTACCGAACTGGGGTACCAGCAAAACAATATTCTCTTCCATTGCAAAAGCGGGGAATTGACTGTTACCCGCAAGGGCAACCTGCTGGAAATGAATTTTCCTGCCCGCATGCCTGTTGAAGTTGACGCACCCGTTGAATTACTGAAAGGCCTCAGCCTCCCCCCTGCCAAAGTTTTAAAATCACGCGATTATTTCCTGGTTTACCATACGCAGGAAGAAGTGGAACAGGTAGTTGCCGATTACCTGCACCTGAATAAAGTACCCGGTACGGTTGGTATCATTGTCACAGCCAAAGGCAATGAGGCGGATTTTGTTTCGCGGTTTTTTGTACCCAATTCTGTCATCGGGGAGGATCCGGTAACCGGGTCGGCACATGCAACATTGATCCCTTATTGGGCCCATGAGTTGCAAAAAACCGAAATGAAAGCCATACAGCTTTCAAAAAGAAGGGGGCATTTGTGGTGTGGTTTCCTGGGAGAAAGGGTAACCATTGCCGGACAAGCCGTATTGTACATGAAAGGAACTTATTTTCTGCCATGAGTGAACAACAGCAAGGCCATCGCCTGGTCATTTATACCGATGGGGCGGCAACGGGAAATCCGGGTCCGGGTGGTTATGGAGCGGTATTGATCTGGGGGAATAAGCAGAAGGAATTATCGGCAGGTTACCGGCTCACGACCAATAACCGCATGGAATTGCTGGCGGTAATTACAGCATTGGAATCGCTTAATAAAAAGCATATTTCCTTAACCATCTATACCGACAGCCGGTATATTGTGAATACTGTTGAGAAAAAATGGCTCGACAACTGGATACGTACAGATTTCAAAGGCGGCAAGAAAAACAAAGACCTCTGGATACGCTATTACCAGCTTTCCCGGAATTACAAGATCCGTTTCGTATGGGTGAAAGGCCATGCCGATAATGTCATGAACAATCGTTGCGATGAACTGGCCACTACGGCGGCAGATGGCAAACACCTGTTGGTAGATGAAGGTTATGAATCGGGCACAAATAATGTTCAATAACAATTTCTACACAAAAAGAAATTTATTTACAAAGACAGCAATTCTTCCGTCATCCGGGGAACGAAGGCTTTGAAAATGGTGCATTTACCTGATGCATAGATGGAATAATCGGCACCAGGCAGCATGGTCACTACTTCCCCTCTTTTCAGGACAAGGTTGTTATTCACCAATGCCCCCCCTTCGGTTACAATGAATATCTCCAATGAACCCGCCTGGCTGGTATAGGAAAGCTCGCTGGTCAGTTCAATTTTGCTGATGCCGAAATCCGGTACGGGGCAATGATAAACTGTTTCACCGGTAAGCACTGTTTTTCCATTCATGATCACAGGCTGCGCTTCTTCAAAAATGGTATGCTTCATCAGTTCCGGCACATCAATATGCTTGGAAGTGAGACCACCCCTCAATACATTGTCGCTGTTGGCCATCAGTTCCACATTTTGTCCCTGCAGGTATGCATGCGGGATACCTGCATCCTGGAATACAGCCTGTCCGGGTTTCACCATCACTATATTGAAAAAATAAATGGAAAAAACACCCCTGTCAATGTTCTCTTCTTCCGGACGGGATGCATACCACTCTGCTACCCACCAGGCAGGATGCGATTTATCAACAACACCTTCCTGTCTCATCCTTAGGGCCCTTTTCACCAAAGTTGCCAGCAAATCATTCACTTCCTGCTGCCCCATTTCCATCACCATCTGGTAAAGTGCCTTTACACCTTCCTTCTTATAATATGGCAGGAGCACATTAAATTCCGGTACTTCAGTCAATACTTTTTCCAGTGCGCTTTTGGAACGGAAACCGTGCAGGAGCCAGAACTCGCTCAAGGCCACCATCACTTCGGGTTTGTGGTTACGGTCTTTATAATTACGGTGCGGGGCATTCAATGGAATACCCGCTGCTTCTTCGGCATCATACCCTTTTTCCGCTTCCGGCTTGGTAGGATGCACTTGTATGGACAACATCTGCTTCACATCCAATACTTTCAACAGATAAGGCAATTCACCGAAAGTCTGGTATACTTTTTCACCTAGCATGGTTACAGGATGGTAGCTGATTTCCTCGTACAATGATCTTGCCCCTCTTTCCGTGATTATATCGGAGGGTGCCGAAGGATGGGCGCCCATCCAGTATTCAGCAAAAGGCTTTTTTTCTTCGTTCAGTATCCCTAAAAGAGCAGGAATAAATTCTACTCCGCCCCAGGCGTAGTGTTGCACTTTACCTTGCAGTCGCACTATTTTATCTGTCTGTTGCATCGATGGTATTGATTGGCCTTTTAAATCAACGTTTCAAAGAACAAATATCATATACAACAGCGAGAAATTAACGAAATACAAACAATATGTTCAATCATCATCAATGTACTGGCAAAGCCGGCGAAAACCTAGCGGCAGGTTACCTGGAAAAAAAAGGATACGGGATACTGCACCGTAACTGGCGTTATCGTCATTGGGAAGTGGATATCATCGCCTGCCGGCATAATCGTCTGCATTTTGTGGAAGTGAAAACCCGACTTTCACTCCGGTACGGGCTTCCCGAAGAGAGCATTACCAGAGAAAAAATGCAACACCTGCGCAATGCGGCGGAAGCCTACCAATACTTTCATCCACAATGGAAATACCTCCAGTTCGATGTCTTATCCATTATGCTGGAGAATCAAAAAGTAAAAGAGTTTTTTTTAATCGAGGATGTTTATTTTTAAGGATGAAAACATTTTCCCGTTTGCTTGCCATATTAATGGTATGCCATGTATCCATTGTTTCCGCCCAGGGCGATGCCAGCCTTGCCACTTATTACCAGACAAGTGAAGTACAACCACTGATGGTGCAGTATGATGCCGATAAAGGAAGCCTTTCCCGCTTTTATACCATCGTCAGTTCCCCTGAAAGAAGAGAACGTTTTAAAACCTTCAACCGGGATTACCTGGCAAGATTGGAGCAATTGAAATTTGAAAAAATGCCGGTAAGCAGCCAGGTAGATTTCCTCCTTTTCAAACGTCAGTTGAACAACGAATTAAGGCTGCTTGATAAAGAAGAAAAAGAATACAATTCCATACATCCTTACCTTTCTTTTGCCGACAGTATTTACAGGTGGGAACAGTTGCGCCGCCGTGGTGCCCACTTGCAGAGTGAATCCGTCGCTGTGCAAATGAAACAGATGCTGCAGCAATCAGAACAGCAGCTTTCCATACTCAAGAGCCAGGGTACGATGAACATGTCGCTCGCATTGCGTGCAGAAGCCACTGCCAGAGGTTTACAGGCAGCGTTGAAAAGTGTGTACATTTTTTATGCCGGCTATGATCCTGATTTTACACGATGGGTTCCCCGGTATTACCAGGCGCTGGACAGCGCTTTGTCCGTTTATGCCGACCTTCTAAAGAGCAAAGGCAGCAAAGAGGGCTTGCAAAAACCCGATAACAGTGGTATCACAGGCACACCCATTGGTCGTGAAGAACTGGTGCGGCAACTGCAATACGAGATGATCCCTTATTCGCCCGATGAACTCGTTGCCATTGCCAACAGGGAATTCGCCTGGTGCGATGCTGAAATGCTCAAAGCTTCCGCTGAAATGGGGTTCGGCAATAACTGGAAGGCAGCTTTGGAAAAAGTGAAAAACACTTATGTACCCGAAGGAAAGCAACCGGAAATGATCATGGACCTCTATCACCAGTCCATCAATTTCGTCAGGCAACATGATATGGTCACCATCCCTCCCCTGGCCGAGGAAACCTGGCGGATGATCATGATGTCGCCGGCACAGCAATTGGTAAGCCCTTTTTTCCTGGGCGGCGAAGTATTGCAGATAGCTTATCCTACCAATACCATGGATTCTGCTTCCCGTATGATGAGCATGCGTGGCAACAATCCGCATTTTTCCAGGGCTACAGTACATCATGAACTGATTGCGGGTCATCATTTACAGGGATTCATGAATAACCGTTATAAACCTTACCGTGATTTCCACACGCCCTTCTGGACAGAAGGCTGGGCATTGTATTGGGAGTTTCTTTTGTGGGATGCAAAATTTCCCAGGTCTCCCGAAGATAAAATAGGCATGCTTTTCTGGCGCATGCATCGTTGTGCCCGTATCATTTTTTCACTCAATTACCATCTCGGCAACTGGACCCCGCAACAATGCATCGATTTCCTGGTTGAACGTGTAGGACATGAAAGGGCCAATGCAGAAGGTGAAGTGCGCAGGTCCTTCACCGGAGGTTACGGGCCTTTGTACCAACTGGCCTACATGACCGGTGCTTTCCAGTTCTATGCACTCAAAAAAGAATTGGTAGACAGCGGCAGGATGAGCCTGAAACAATTCAACGATGCCGTACTCAGGGAAAATAACATACCTGTTGAAATGGTCCGTGCCATTCTTACCAACCAGCCATTGAAACGTGATTTCACCTCATCATGGCGGTTTTATAAGGATAAATGAGCTGCTGAAACTTTTATTTACCGAATTTTTTCTTCAGTGCGGCAAGGGCATCGTTCACACTCAGGCTGCTGAGGTCTGTTTCTTTTTTGTTGGAAGATCGGGCAGGTGGTTTGTTGCCATGTGCAGGCCGCTGGTTCCTGGCAGGCGCTTCTTCTGTTTGTTTGATGGAAAGGGCAATGCGTTTACGCTGTATATCCACTTCCAGCACTTTCACCTGCACTTTCTGGCCAAGCTTCAGCAGTTCCCCCGGATCAGTAATATATTGATGGGCAATCTCGCTTACATGCACCAGTCCGTCCTGCTTTACACCAATATCGATGAATGCGCCGAATCTTGTGAGGTTGGTCACCACACCCGGAACAATCATTCCTGCCGACACATCTTCTATTTTATAAATGTTGGCGAATTCAAACTGTTCCAGTTCATTACGTGGATCAAGACCGGGCTTCTTCAATTCATTCAGGATATCCCTGATGGTAAGTTCACCGAATTGTTCTGATACATATTTTTTTGGTTCCAGTTCTTTCAACAGGGCTTCAGCGCCAATCAACGCTTTCACTTCAACAGAAAGATCGGTGGCCATCTGCTGTACCAATGAATAAGCTTCCGGATGTACAGCACTGGCATCAAGCGGGTTATCGCCGTCTTTGATGCGTAAAAAGCCCGCGCACTGCTCATAAGCTTTTCCTCCCAGCCTCGGCACTTTCAGCAACTGGCCTCGGTCTGTGAATTTACCGATCTCGTTGCGGTACTTTATAATATTATCAGCCAGTGTATTACCGATACCACTTACATAACTCAGCAAATGCCTGCTGGCTGTATTCAGGTTCACACCCACACTGTTCACGCAACTGATCACCGTTTGGTCAAGCCTCTCTTTCAGACGGAACTGGTTCACATCATGCTGGTACTGCCCCACACCAATACTCTTGGGATCTATTTTTACCAGTTCAGCCAATGGGTCCATCAAACGCCGGCCAATGCTTACCGATCCGCGTACTGTTACATCCTGGTCGGGAAATTCTTCCCTGGCCGTTTCAGAAGCGGAGTACACAGAAGCGCCATCTTCATTCACCAGGAATACCGGCAACCCCAGTCCCAGTTTTTTAATGAACTGCTCTGTTTCCCTTCCTGCAGTTCCGTCACCTATGGCAAAGACTTCTATCTTATATTGTGTTACCAGCTCCCTGATCCTGTGTTCACTCTCATATATCCGGTTGTTCTCGTGCACGTAGATCAGGTCTGTTTTCAGCAACCCTCCTTTTTCATCCAGGCATACCACTTTACAACCCGTGCGATATCCCGGATCAATGGCCAGTATGCGCTTGCTCCCAAGCGGAGAGCTCAGCAACAACTGCCGCAGGTTCTCTGCAAATACATTGATGGCTTCTTCATCGGCTTTTTGTTTCAGCGCTGTTCTGAATTCAGTTTCCAGGCTGGGTTGTAACAAACGGCGGTAAGCATCTTTGACAGCTTTTTTAACCTGTTCACTCCAAGGGTTCATTCCTTTTACATATTGTCTTTCCAGCATCTCCAGCGATTCTTCTTCAAGGGGTGCAATGCTCATGCGCAGTATTCCTTCCAGGAACCCTCTTAAAATGGCCAGTATACGGTGTGAGGGTATTTTATGGATGGGTTCGGAAAAATCGAAATAGTCTTTGTATTTCACTCCTTCTGTTTCCTTTTCCGTCAGCACCTTACTCTGCATGGTTGCCGTATCTTCAAACAGCTTACGCAGCCTGGCCCTTACCTGAGCATCTTCATTAATGATTTCAGCAATGATATCGCGTGCACCCTGCAATGCTTCTTCTACAGTTTTATTTTTTTCACCAATATATTTTGCCGCTTCTTCCTGCACATCGCCCGTTTGCTGTGCCAGCATCAGTTCAGACAAAGGCTCCAATCCGTTTTCCCTGGCCGTTTGTGCCTTGGTCTTTCTTTTGGGTTTATATGGAAGGTAAATATCTTCCAGTTCGGCAATAGTCGTGGCATGGTTCAGTTTTCCCTGTAGTAATTCTGTCATCTTACCCTGTTCGGTAATAGCTTTTTCAATGAAGGTTCTGCGTTCCGTAAATTCTTTCAGGAATTTGGCTTCGTCCTGCACCTGTTGTATCTGCACTTCATCAAGGCCGCCGGTTTTGTCTTTCCGGTAACGCGCTATGAACGGGATGGTGGCGCCTTCCGCCAATAATGTTAAAACAGCTTCAACCTGTGTAGTCCTGAGGTTTAGTTTGGAAGAGATCAATGGGGCAAATTCGGTCATTGGATTCCTGATTGTACAATGTGATGATGAATAAAGGGCTGCGAATGTAGGAGGTGAAAAGCAAAAGAAAAAATTGATCCTAGCCCATTCGTACCACCTTAGCCGGATAACGTTCCGTATAATTTCTGATCATGGAGCGGATCACTTCGTTTTCTGGGTAATGCGTAAGGTATGATTTGAGGGTGTCCAGTTCCGTAATGCTGATATCTGCGTCAATGGTACCCATTCCGTAGAATACGCCGTCTTCTACCAACACACAACTTTGTTTGTCGCGAATGAGGAAGGTTTCTTTTTGTGAACGAAGCCAGTCGATCGCTTCTTTTACCTGTTGATTATAGACGCTGACTTCCGGCAGGGTACCCGGACTGTTCTGATCCAGGAAACAAAGTGTCGGATGCAGTTCGAATTGCCTCACCAGTTTCCACAGCATACGGTGGGCGTCTACCAGTAAGCCGTAAGAGGACAAAGGCTCCAGGTGTTTTCTTTTTTTATCAATAGCCAGTCGCAGGTAGCCGCGGCTGTCTTCGAACAAATAAATACCCCACAGCTGTTCAAACCTTTTCTGGCTCTTGTTGTGTATGGGCCAAAGACGTTTGATCTCCACGCTCTCCAGCAAAGAAGCAATAAATTCAGTGGGACAAATCGTATAGGTAACTGAATAAATAGTTCTTAAGAATTCCTGTCTTTTTTTGCCGGCATCCAATCCGGAAAAATGGCCCAGCACCCTTTTCCGCAGGTTCCTGGCTTTCCCAACATAGATTACTTTGCCTTTGGCATCATGGAAATAGTATACTCCCGGGTTTTTGGGCAGATTTGCTACCTGGTCTTCCGGTAGATTGGCCGGCAGCAACTGGTTGTGGTTTTCCTTTTTCAGCATTTCCCTGATCAACCGCATGCCGTTGTTCTGTAATACCAGGTCCAGCACCCGGGAAGTAGCCAATGCATCCCCCCCGGCACGGTGCCGGTTTTCAATGGGAATATTCAGTTCACGGCATAAATGCCCAAGTCCGTATTTCCGGTAACCCGGAAACACTTTACGGCTAAGCCGTATGGTACATAATTTCGGTGTATTCAATTGAAAGCCAGCCTGCTGTAAATGGTATTTGACAAAAGAAAAATCAAAATTCACATTATGAGCCACAAAAACTCGATCATGTAAAAGGTTATAAACATAGGGGGCCACTTCTTCAAAGGAAGGGGCTGTAGCGGTCATGGCATCGGTAATGCCGGTCATATTGGCAATAAAAGCCGGTATGGATTGGTGGGGATTTACCAGGGTTTCATACCTGCCTTCTATTTCGGTGCCATTGTGCAATACAATAGCTATTTCGGTGATCCCGTGTTGCTGCGGAAATCCACCTGTGGTTTCGATATCAACAATTGCGAACTGCATGTGAACAAAGAGGTTTGTAAATTCGGTAATAATGGCGTATCTTACAAAAAGATTTAAAACTTAAGCCTGGCAACGGTTCCAGCCCTGGCCTTCCTTTTACATGCGTATTATTTAGCGTATTATTTAAAAGACCATATCCTATCAACCCCCTGTCCACTGTCTTATTGAAATGCCATAAACAATCACTTCAAAATTGCTTGTTATGGAAAGAACTCGACACCACCACACCCACATCTCCGCTGAAACTGTCCGGAATGCGATCATTATCATTGTAGTTGCTGTTACTGTGATCATGATCTCTTATTTTGAACTAAAAGGGCGAATCGGATAATCCCGGCCTCTATATTGTCCGCAGATGTGAATACCCGCTTCCAGGCAGGTAAGTGGGTATTTTATTTATAAAATAATCCGGAACAGGTGTAACTTTGTACCTCCCCCACCGTTAATAGAATAATTAACAAAGGTTAACCTGGAAATCCGGCAACACCTGTTAATTTTGAACCCGTAATCACCTGCCATGAAATATATTTTGCTGATATGCTTATTGGTAGTAGGATTGGCTGCCTGTACCGGCAGTGGCCGGAAAGGCTTGGAAAGTATTGGCCAGGAAGCCTGTAAAAAAGCTTCTTCCTGTTGCCATTCATTCCGTGTAGCAAGACATGCATCTACCCCCCTCGATGCAGAAGCCGGTACACAGGGCAATGAAGAAACTGCAATTTTTCCAGCTTCCTTCATGGAATGGCATCCTGAAATGCTTACCTGGTAGTAGTCATCCTGTCCCCCCATACCTGAAACAGGCCTTAGTGCCCACAACCATCTTGTATTCAAAATGAGGTGCTTGTATTTTCATTACTTTTGCACCCCTTATGTTAAGCAAGAATTTTATCCACGGAGAAGCAGAAGCCTTATGGTACGATCATTGGCTGAAGAAAGGTTATTTCAGCAGTAAACCCGACAACAGGGAACCCTACACAGTAGTGATCCCGCCGCCCAATGTAACCGGTGTGTTACACATGGGGCATTGTCTCAATAATACCATACAGGATATCCTGGTCCGCCGCGCCCGCATGCAGGGAAAGAATGCCTGCTGGGTTCCGGGAACCGATCATGCTTCCATTGCCACCGAAGCCAAAGTAGTGGCCATGTTGCGTGAACGGGGCATTGCCAAATCCTCACTCACCAGAGAAGAATTCCTGCAATATGCCTGGGAATGGAAAGATAAATATGGCGGCATCATTCTGCAGCAATTGAAGAAAATGGGTTGCGGGCTTGACTGGGAACGGACTTCCTTCACCATGGATGCTGATTACTCGCGTTCAGTACTCAAGGTCTTCATTGATCTTTATAACAAAGGATATATCTATCGCGGTAAACGCATGATCAACTGGGATGTGCGTGCAAAGACCGCCCTAAGCGATGAAGAAGTGATCTATAAAGAAGTACAGAGCAAACTGTATTATATCAGGTACAAAATAGACGATGATTCCAACACTTATATCACCATTGCCACCGTTCGCCCGGAAACCATCCTGGGCGATACCGCTATTTGTGTGAACCCGCAGGATGAGCGATACAAATATTTGCAGGGTAAATATGCCATTGTTCCCCTTATCAATCGCCGCATTCCAATTATTGCCGATGATTATGTGGCCATGGATTTTGGTACCGGCGCTCTCAAAGTAACGCCGGCACATGACATGAACGATTACCAGCTCGGGCAGAAATATAACCTGGCAGTAGTGGATACCATGAACGACGATGGTACCATGAGTGAAGACGCCCAATTGTTCATTGGTGAAGACCGGCTGGAAGTAAGAAAAAAAATACTGCCCCAACTGGAAGCTGCCAAACACCTGGTGAAGACAGAAGACTATACGAACCAGGTGGGTTTCAGCGAAAGAACCGATGCCATGGTAGAGCCTCGCCTGAGCCTGCAGTGGTGGGTAAGTATGAAAACAATTGCCCAGCCTGCACTGGATGCAGTGATGGATGGTGAAATCAACTTTCACCCTGCCAAATTCCGGAACCTCTACAGGCACTGGATGGAAAATATCAAGGACTGGTGTATCAGCCGGCAGTTATGGTGGGGACATCGTATCCCGGCCTGGTATGCACCCGACGGGTCTTTTGTAGTGGCAATTTCGAGGGAAGAAGCCTTTGAACAATTCAAAAATCAACATGCAAAAGTCAAAATAGAAGAACTCAGACAGGATGAGGACTGCCTCGATACCTGGTTCTCGAGTTGGCTCTGGCCTTTTGAAGTATTCAAAGGTTTGTCGGATCCCGGCAATGCCGATATCAAATACTATTATCCCACCAATACATTGGTTACCGCACCCGAGATCATTTTCTTCTGGGTAGCGCGCATGATCATGGCGGGATACGAATACATGGGTGAGCAACCTTTCAAAGATGTTTATTTCACCGGTATTGTACGTGATAAGCTGGGCAGGAAAATGAGCAAGAGCCTGGGCAATTCACCTGATCTGCTGGCATTGATTGACCAATATGGAGCCGATGCAGTCCGCTTTGGCATCATGATCGCCTCCCCTGCAGGCAATGATATCCTGTTCGATGAAACAGCGCTGGAACAAGGCCGTAACTTCAACAACAAAATATGGAACGCACTGAAACTGGTCAAGATGTGGGAAGGGCGCCAAACCCCGAATACCCAGGGTGCAACACAGGATTTTGCGCTTACCTGGTTCCATAACAGGCTCAACGAAGTAACAGTTGAAGTGAATAACCTCATGTCGCAGTTCCGTTTGAGTGAAGCCCTGAAAACCATTTACTCACTGATATGGGATGATTTCTGCAGCTGGTACCTCGAATGGATAAAGCCGGGCTTTGAACAACCCATCGATGCCGTGGTATATGAAAAAACCCTGGGGTATTTTGAAGACCTGATGCAGTTGCTGCATCCATTCATGCCTTTTATTACCGAAGAAATACATCACCAGCTGAAAAAAAGGACCGATGACCTTTGTGTAAAACAGTATGCAGTTCCTGGCAATGCAGATAATGATGTGTTGACTGAAGGAGAGCTGCTAAAACAGGTAATCTCTGCTTTGCGTGATGCCAGGAACAAGAACCAGGTGAAACCGAAAGATCAGATCAAACTACATATTCAAACAACCCACCGCAAGAGATACCAGGCCATAGAAAACATACTCGTCAAACAGGTGAATGCGTCAAACATACAGTTCGCAGTCAATGCCATTGCCAACAGTATCGTGGTAGCTGTTGAAAAAGACAGGTTCTTCATAGAGACGGAAAAACAGATTGACACCGTAGCCCTGAAAACAGAATTGTTGAAAGACCTCGACTACCAGCAGAAGTTTTTGGAGAGTGTTGCAAAAAAACTGACCAATGAACGTTTTGTACAAAATGCCAGGCCGGAAGTAGTAGAGCTGGAAAGAAAAAAACAGGCCGATGCAATTGCCAGGATCAAAACCATCGAAGAAAGCCTGCAGAATCTTTAACAAGGTCAAATGGCTTTGATGATTTAATATTACATCATGAACCGATCATCTCTCTTCATAAAAAGCATCTTACTCCTGGTAGGATGCTTTTCTTTTATCCAGAGTTTTTCGCAAGCCGCCTGGGAAGTGAACATGCTGCGCAGCATCAACCACAACCCTCCGTCCAGCGATCTGTGGAAGGGTATTTCCAGTACTACCAAACCGTTTGCTGTTGCTGTTCCTTTAGGCATGGCTGCAGTGGCGCTTTTCAATAAGGACAAAAAACTGGCACAAAAAGCATATGAAGTGGCGGGAAGCCTCGTGATCACTACTATTGCCACACAGGGACTCAAAACCATTGTAGGCAGGCCACGTCCATATGCCACTTATACAGGCATTTACCCGGATGTGGTAGAGACTGATAAGTCATTTCCATCCGGGCACGTATCTACTGCTTTTTCAACCGCCGCTTCGATCTCTATCCAATGCAGAAAATGGTATGTAACCGTTCCGCTCTATGCATGGGCTACCAGCGTAGGATATTCTCGCATGTACCTTGGACAGCATTATCCGTCCGATGTCCTGGCCGGAGCTGCAGTTGGTGTGGGCAGTGCTTACCTGGCGCACTGGCTCAGTCGGAAATTCTTCCAGAAAAAGAAATAAATTAGTGCATGAACACCGCATTACTCATCAGGAAAGCCACCCCGGCAGATATTCCTGCGATCCGCCAGATCGCTTTTGATACCTGGCCTTCCACTTACGGGTCTATCCTTTCACAAGAACAGATAGATTATATGCTGTCATGGATGTATTCATTCGAAACATTGCAAAAGCAAATGCAGGAAGGCCATCAATTTTATATTGCCGAACTGAGCAATACTACTTTGGGTTTTGCAGGCATGTCCCGGGAAAGCAACACAAAATTCAAGCTGCATAAACTCTATGTGGTTCCTACCACACAAAAAACCGGTGCCGGCAAAGCCCTGTTGCAGCAAGTGATCGAATTTGCGCGCGACAATGGTGGCACACAACTCATCCTGCAGGTGAACAGGCATAACAACGCCAAAGTTTTTTATGAGAAGCAGGGATTCACAGTACTTGAAGAAGTCAAACTGGATATCGGCAACGGCTTTTTTATGGACGACTACATCATGCAGTATAATTTATAACCATTTGCGCATTCACTAATGCACCAACACATGCGTTTGTTTGATAACTCCCATAACGAAAACGCTTTGTACCTGTCCGATGTTTTCCGACTGGCTCAGTTTGTTCACATGGAAATCGTAATAAGCGTCCATGCTCTCGGCCACTACTTTTAACATGAAGTCGAACTCGCCTGAAATATTATAGCATTCAATTACCTCATTGAGTTCATGGATATGCTTGATGAATTTGGCGCCGGCATTTTTATTGTGCTGCTTTAACGACACATAACAGATCACCATCAGTCCTTTTTTTACTTTGGAATGGTCTACCAGTGTGGCATATTGCTTGATCACGCCCGATTCTTCCATGCGTTTGATCCGTTCATGCACCGGCGTGGTGCTCAGGTGTACGGTATCGGCAATCTCTTTTACTGTAGCCCGGGCATTCTGCTGCAAAACCCGCAGAATAGCCAGGTCTTTTTCGTCTATGATATGCGCATTAGTGGATTCCTCTTTTTTCGACAGTTTTGACATAAATAACTGATCATTTATTCTTTCTAATGTACGAAATATGCAAGTTTATTCCAAACAAAATTAAATAACAGGTATTTTATTCTGTTGTCACTACCTTTGGTTATCCAAAAAAAAAGATCTATGTCATCTCTTACCACATCTATTGATTTCAGCCTGAAACACAAAGTGGCTGATATCAGTCTGGCCAATTGGGGCCGCAAAGAAATCCGCCTGGCGGAAGCAGAAATGCCCGGCCTGATGAGCATCCGTGCAGAGTATGGTCCTTCTCAACCGCTCAAAGGCGCCCGCATTGCCGGTTGTCTGCACATGACCATCCAGACTGCCGTGCTGATTGAAACACTGGTTGCCCTGGGCGCCGAAGTAAAATGGAGCTCTTGTAATATCTTCTCTACTCAGGATCATGCTGCCGCTGCCATTGCTGCTGCTGGTATCGGTGTATTTGCCTGGAAAGGTCAGACACTGGAAGATGCCGACTGGTGTATTGAACAGACTTTGTTCTTCGGTGGCGCCGATCGTCCTTTGAACATGATACTGGATGATGGTGGTGACCTGACCAATATGGTATTTGACAAATACTCCGAACTGGTTCAGCACATCAAAGGATTGAGTGAAGAAACCACTACCGGTGTACATCGTTTGTACGAGCGTATGGCCAAAGGTACACTGCCCATCCCCGCCATCAATGTGAACGATTCTGTTACCAAATCGAAATTCGACAATAAATATGGTTGCCAGGAATCGCTGGTAGACGCCATTCGTCGTGCTACCGACGTGATGATGGCCGGTAAAGTGGCTGTTGTAGGTGGTTATGGTGATGTAGGTAAGGGTTCTGCGCAATCATTGCGTGGCGCAGGCTGCCGCGTGATCGTTACCGAGATCGACCCCATCTGTGCATTGCAGGCTTCGATGGACGGCTTTGAAGTAAAGCGCATGGCAGATGCAGTGAAAGAAGCGGATATCGTTGTAACAGCTTCCGGTTGCCGCGACCTCATCACTGAAAAACATTTTCGTCTGATGAAAGACAAAGCGATCATATGCAACATCGGTCACTTTGATATTGAGATCGACATGGCCTGGTTGAATAACAATTTTGGCCATACCAAAGACACCATCAAACCACAGGTTGACCTGTATAACATTGATGGCAAAGACGTGATCGTACTGGCAGAAGGCCGCCTGGTGAACCTGGGTTGCGCTACCGGTCACCCTTCTTTCGTGATGAGTAATTCTTTCTCTAACCAGACACTGGCACAGATTGAATTGTGGAACAACCACAAGAACTATGAAAACAAAGTGTATGTGCTGCCCAAGCACCTGGACGAGAAGGTAGCCCGCCTGCACCTTGCCAAAGTGGGCGCTCAACTGGATGAACTAACCAACGAGCAGGCCGACTACCTCGGTATTGCCAAGAACGGTCCTTTTAAAGCAGATCATTACAGGTATTAATCATTCTTAAGATTTTATTAGCTGCAAAGCCCAACCCCGGTGGTTGGGCTTTGTTTTTTATTTCATTATTTTCGTAGCCATGGCAATCACCTTTATTCAATAACCGGACTTGAGGAAGAATGCTATACATATTGGTTCTGTCATCCTGTTCCTTTGCTTCGGTCTTGTTTTTTTTCTGCACGCGCAGCCTGTTTCATCTCTATCTCCAAGAGACCAGACTCCTGTTTCTACACAGGCAGAAGCAATGGCATTCCTTGAAAAGACCGGTGAATTACCCCCAAGCAGGTATTGGCCCTCCGTCGCCCCTGTTTTATTTCTTGAAAACATCAGGCATAATATCCTTGAGCCGTTGAGCATCCATGAAGGCAACAATACCAATTTCTGTTCCTATGCAGCGCTCTCTTACCTGCCGCTTCATTTCGATCCGCTCGGTTATGCCAAAAACATGCTCATTTTATACAACAAAGGCAAAGTGCAATATGGCAGAGCCATGCTCTCTCCTTCCACTGAAATCAGGGAAGCAGCGGGGCGACTCACTTTCAAAGGAGAGCTCGACATTCGTGCGGCAGACCAGATGTGGTTTCTTACGCTGGCCGATCATTTTAAAGGGTACCTGAATTTTTTCGACCGTCATTTCGATATGGGTGATGAAAATGGTTTTTGGGCAGCCGCCAATTTCGCTAAATTCAACAGGATGATACGCGTTTTGTTCAACTTTAAAGTGAAGGCCAAAGGCAGCGACCTCATCAGGATACGCACGGATGACTTGTATGTTTACCTCAAAGAAAAATTAAAAGACGGCACCGTGGTATTGTATGTCAACAATATGGCTTTGTATCAGAAAGACCACAGGGTTATCAAGCCGGGCATCCCCACACATTTCATCGTGTTGCACAATATTTCCGAAGCAGATAATGGCATGATCAATATTACTTATTGGGATTATGGTGCACTGAGTCTGCAACAGGTCACAAGGTCTTTCCTGGAAAGACTGGTATTTGGCGTTGCACATTGTACTTTAAAAACGAAAAAAGACAATGCGGGTTAGAATTGTTCATATGATATTATTGTTTTGCACAGCCGTTTCGTTTGGCTCCTGCCTGTCTAACAAAAAACTGGCAGCCAATTATTATTACGAGAACGAAGCGGCTCTGGATGATATTGAACAATCGTATAAACAATTGTATGCGCAAAGGCCTTTTTCTGTAGAATTTACCGACCGGTATCTCGATTATGTATCAGTTACCTTCATAACAGATACACTCAAATACATTTATGAATTCGGGATGTATGAGCAAAGGCTGGCAGACTCCCTGCTCCGCTTCAATATGGATACAGCCGGTGTATTATCACTTATACGCAAAATGCGCGCCACTCACTGTGTATGGGTCAACAACCTGGATTATTATACAGAGGGCCAGAAAAAGAACATGGTCTTTCTTTCCATGAAACCCATCTTGTGGAAGCTGCCTTTTACAGATAAAAAATATTATATCCTTACTTTCTTCAACCAGCCGCAATATTTCGACAGCGAAGGCAGGTTACTGGCCAACCGGAAACAGAGAAGGATACGCAGGATCAATGATGATATTTTCAGACGCATCAATGACAAAGTATGTTATACCGTTTCGGAAAGGTTCCGATGAGTAAATACAATATCTTTGTGCCAATCCCGTTAAGTAATGACTATGAAAACAATGAAATCTTTTTTGTTTACCGGACTGGGCATTGCCTTACTGGCCAGTTGCAATAACAAGCCTTCTTCTGACAAAGCAGGCGCTGACTCCACAAAATTGCAGGCCGTTAAAATGGTGCCGGGAAGTGTGATCAAATACGACAGCTCTAAAAGATATATTTTCCTTACCTGGGACGATTCTCCGCAACCTCCGGGAACCACCCATTGCAGGAATATTTTTCGTGAAGAAAGTGTGAAAGCTACTTTCTTTGCCGTTGGCTTCAACCAGGTAGGTCCGTTCAAAAAACGACTGATCGATTCTATCCGCAACGGCTACCCGCAATTTTTGCTGGCCAATCATAGTTTCAGCCACGGTTTTAATGATAAATACAGCAAGTTTTACGCCATGCCGGATAGCGCTTTTGGAGACTTCATGAGGAATGAAAAAGAACTGCAGATCCCGGTGCACATCATAAGGCTGCCGGGCAACAACACCTGGGCTTCGAATGGCAATATCCAGGGCCAGAAGGCCAATAATCCGCTGATAAAACGTCTCGATTCGCTTGGATACAAGATCATTGGCTGGGACCTGGAATGGGGGCAGCAGAATAAAATGAAAGCGCCCAGGGAAAGTGCTACTGAAATGGTGAAAAGGATCAACCAGCATTTCGACGATGGCAATACCAATGCTGCCAATGCCATTGTAATTCTTTCGCACGACAGGTTATTTGAGAAACCACAGTTTGCAGATTCACTCAGGCATTTCATTAAAATGCTGAAACAGGATTCCAGGAATGTATTCGAAACCATTGATCATTACCCCACTGTACAGGCAGGGAAAAAATAGTCTCCCGGATAAGGTTGATACGTTATGATTGGTTAACTTGATGCGCAAGTTATTCATCTCAACGTAATCAATGAGGCAGCCGTCACCCCATATTCGATTCCTGGTTTTGGTATGTGCATTGTTTTACTGCTTTAACACTCCTCTGTCCGGCCAGGATCTGAAAACAGATACCGCTTTTTTTCTTGCCGGCAAGAAGGGTTTGCTGGGCAAGTTGGGTAAAAGCATTTCAGTGAATAACCCCGATATTTTATTGCCTCCGAACGGGGCTGTAAAAAACGATTCGGTGTTCCGAAAGTTCGGCGGTAAAATCATTCGGCATATCCGGGTAGAGAAACTGGGTTTCAGCAAATCGGTCAATGATACGGCCAGGGTAAGCCGCAATTTTTTTAACGAACTCGGCGATGCATTGCATACCAGTACACGCAAGCAGGTAATACTCAACAACCTTTTCTTTTCAAAAGGTGATTCACTCTACCCCTATCTCATGGCCGATAACGAAAGGTTCCTCCGTGAACTTACCTACCTGCAGGATGCAAAGATCATGGTAAAAGAAGCCGAATCCAGTCCCGATTCCGTAGATGTGGCCATTATTTGCAAAGACGTTTTCCCTTTTGGCGGAAGTGCAGATGCCGGCTCTATAACCAATATTGCTTTTGAACTGAACGACGATAATATCATGGGCACCGGCGACCGGTTCCAGGTACAAAGTCTGTATGATATGGATCGCAGACCCAATTACGGTGCAGGCGTTGAATACCTGAAACGCAATATTGCCGGAACTTTTATCAACCTGGCCCTGGGTTACCAGACCCAGGCTACTGCCTTCAACAGCGGCCGCAGGGAAGAAAAAAACTTTTACGTGCGTGGGGAATTACCCCTGGTAAGCCCTTATCATGCCTGGACAGGCGGATTTGATGCGGCCATTCATTTTACCGAAAACGCTTATATCCGTGATTCACTATACCGCTCTGATTTTAAATACAGTTACCGGCTGGCCGATGCCTGGGCAGGATATAACCTCGGAGCCAGAAGCAACATTCGCCAGAACCTGAACACAAGGTTGAAACGATTTATTGCACTCAGGGGTATTCACCAGACTTTCGACCACATACCTGATATCTACCAGACCCATTACAATTTCTCCTACTCAAACCTGGCAAGTGTTTTGGGAGCTTTCACCATTTTTGAACAGGATTATTACCATACGAATTTCCTCTATGGTTTTGGTCGTAATGAAGACGTTCCCGAAGGTTTCTCACTTTCATTCACCGGCGGATGGAGCAACCGCAATAACCTATCGAGGCCCTACCTGGGTTTCGATTACCAACGCAATTATTTTTCAGACCGAAAGAACTATATCAACTATACCATCAGGGCCGGCGCTTTCATCAACGAAGGCAACCTGGAAGACATCAGCTTTCTTACCAGCGTGGAATATTTTACCAGGCTGCGCAAACTGGGCAAAAGCAAGTGGTTGCTGCGGCATTTCATCAGTGGCAGTATTACCCAGCAGGCCAGGATTGTATTGAATGGTCCGCTCCTGCTTTCCAGCATCTATGGTATCCCACAGTTGAGCAATGAGAACATCAGGGCTTCCACCAGGGTCACTTGCAACATGGAATCTGTTTTTTACAATACCTGGAAATTCTTTGGCTTCAGTTTTGCACCCTTCAGTTTTGTCAACCTTTCTTACCTTAAACAGATAGGCGTTGTCAATTTCAGCAAGGGTGATATTTACACTGCAATAGGAGCCGGCATTCGCACCAGGAACGAGAACCTGGTATTCGGCACCATGGAACTGCGCACTTTTTATTTTCCCCGTACAACTGGCAACCTGGTACCCTGGAACATTTCTTTTACCACAAACCTTATTTACAAGTACAATAGTCAGTTTATCAGAAAACCAGATTTCGCAGTGGTTAACTAAGTCCGCTTCTTTCATTGGAACAAGAATAACCACAAAAGAAGTACAATAAACGATGGTTTTACTTTAAACCCGAAAGGGGTAATAAAGTATTCAATTGGTTTGCGGTGAAGGGGTATTCTTAACCCTTTTGCGGTAATTGGTAAACAAACTGTGCCATTGAACACGCAATACGCCTATGACGCCTTCTTTGATGATGCCCTTGCTCATTTTGCTCACCCCTATTTTGCGGTCGACAAACGTAATAGGTATCTCTTTGATCTTGAAGCCCAGCTTCCAGGCAGCGAATTTCATTTCTATTTGGAAAGCATAGCCAACGAACATGATCTCATCAAGGTTGATGGTTTCGAGTACGGTGTTACGATAACAAACAAAACCTGCTGTAGGGTCATTCACGGGCATCCAGGTGATGAGCTTGGTATACATGGCTCCTCCTTTGGAATAAAGCCTCCTGTCAAGCGGCCAGTTTTCCGTTTTTCCACCAGGCACATACCTGCTCCCTATTGCAAGATCGGCGCCGCCTGTTTTACAGACTTCGTACAAACGTTCAAGGTCATCAGGGTTGTGTGAAAAATCGGCATCCATTTCAAAAATAAACTGGTAACCACGTTCAAGGCTCCACCTGAATCCATGGATATAAGCCGTTCCAAGGCCCAGCTTACCCTTCCTCTCTTCAAGGAAAAGCTGATCAGGATGATGCTGCATGAGTGTACGAACAATATCAGCCGTACCATCGGGTGACCCGTCGTCTATGACAAGCACATGGTATCCCTGGTTAAGATCGAATACCGCCCTAATGATGGCTTCGATATTATCCTTTTCATTGTAAGTAGGTATAATGACGAGTTTTTCCAATCAGTTCAATAGAATTGAATCGCTAAGGTACAATTCAGAATCATTCCCGAGGTGTGTAATGAAAAATTTACGGTAAATACCTGATAGGAAACGGCAACTAGCTCTTTTTTAGCAAAGTGCGATTCAATATCTCCGTAAGTTTCTGTTTGGTATTCATGGCGAAATCGCCTTTCATCATCCAGTCATAGTACTGGGGTTCTTCTTTTAATACCTGTGCAACAGGTTTACCCTTGTGTTTACCAAAGTTGAAAACTTCAATGCCTTTGTCTTTCACAAAACGCCGGGCAAAATCAACAATATCATCTTCTCCGGTAAATTTCACAATGCTTTCCACCGTATTACCAATTTGCGGATATCGTTCCACCTGCGCTTCCAGCACTTCCCAGGTTGCCGTAGCATCGGCTTCGGCGCTATGTGCCTCTTCCAGTGTTTTGTGGCAATAAAACTTATAGGCAGCACCCAGTGTTCGTTGTTCCATCAAATGAAATACCTTTTGCACATCCACCAGTTTCTTTCCTTCAACAGAAAACTCAATACCAATACGAAGGAACTCTTCTATGAGCATAGGTATATCAAAACGGTTGCTGTTATAGCCACCCAGGTCACATTGCTCAATGAACTGTTTGATCTCATTGGCCACCTGTTTGAAAGAAGGTGCGTCTTTCACCATCTCATCCGTGATACCATGAATTTCACTGGCACTTGCAGGAATGGGCATCAGGGGATTGATCAGCTTGCGCTTCACCTGCTTCGATCCGTCGGGCGAGACCTTTACTATGGCAAGTTCCACAATCCGGTCCGCACTAATGTTCACACCGGTTGTTTCGAGGTCAATGAATGCAATAGGTCGGGTCAATTGAAGTTTCATGGGAGAAAGTAAGGGTGGTTATTCTGTGATTTGTTTTGCGAATGTAAGCATATCCAGTCCATCATAATTACCACTGCTCATGAAAAGCAGACTCGTATCACTATAATCCTGTTTTTTCAGCCATTGTTCCAGGGCTGCTTTATCGTTCAGTACCAATAAACCGGGTTTGTCAAAACCCGCCTGCACTTTGGCAACGGGTAAATCGGGCATGCGCTTGAGTTCCAGGGCATGTTTTGAATAAAAAACAACCGCCAGGTCGGCCTTGTCCATCGCCCCCCGGTATTCCTGCATGAACTGTTCATTGAGACTGCTGAACGTATGCAGTTCCAGCACAGCCAGCAATCTTCTTTGCGGGTATTGTTGTTTTACAGCTTCAATGGTGGCTTTTACCTTACTGGGCGCATGCGCAAAATCGCGATACACATTGGTATGCGCGTTGGCAGCTACCAGCTCCAGTCTTTTGGCAGCGCCTGTAAAACTACTGATGGCTGTTATAAACTCATGGTCGCCAACACCCAGCTCCCGGCAGGCATAATAGGCTGCATGGAGATTCATGAGGTTATGGTTACCAAATACTTTCAATACCTCACTGCAATTTCCAATGGTAACAGTGGTTTGTCCGCCGGCAATGGAATGCTCTGGAACCCCATAAGACTGGTACCTGATACCATTACGTTTATTATCGTTTACCAGTTTTTTTAGCACAGGGTCTGTCTCGTTATAAATCAGTATTCCACCCGGTTCTGTTTTCTGGATGAAAATGATGAACTGTTCCAGGTAAAAATCGAAAGTGGGAAACACATTGATGTGATCCCAGGCGATTCCCGTAATGATGGCGATATGCGGAAAAAGAAAATGGAATTTGGGTCTCTTTTCAATAACGCTTGCAGGATATTCATCGCCTTCACAAACGATCACGGGTGCGTGGGTAATATGTACCGACTGTGCAAAGCCTGCCACCTTTGCACCTACCAGGTAGTCAAAATCGCGGTGCAGTTGCCGGAGTACGTGCATGATCATGCTGGTAGTGGTGGTTTTACCATGGCTGCCCCCTACCACAACCCGTTTCTTTTGCCTGCTTTCGTGAAAAATATACTCCGGAAAAGAATAGATCTTCAGGCCCAGTTCCATGGCCCTTAGTAATTCCGGATTGTCTGACTTGGCATGCATACCCAGGATAACGGCATCTATATCGCTGGTAATCAATTGCGGTTGCCAGCCCGTTTGACCTGGCAAAAGGCCTTCTGCAGCCAGGTTGGTACTGGCTGGCTCAAATATTTCATCATCGGTGCCCGTTACCTCATATCCCTTGTGTTTAAGGGCAATGGCCAGCTGGTGCATCACACTCCCCCCTATTGCAATAAAATGGACCTTCATTGGATGCTGATTATCGTTATCTTTGAGTAGCCGCAAATTAAAGGTTAAATATCCTATATACCTACCTGTATGAAAAAGATTCTTGTTTTATTTCTTTTGGGAATGCTGACAGCAACGCTGCTCATGTCTTGCAGTACGTCCAGGACCAGGGGCTGTCCGACTACCAATCCCCGCTATTTCAGAATGTAATTGTTGTTAAGATATGAACTGGATTTCACTCAACTCAGCAGATCAATTAGCTGTTATTCAAAAAGACTCCTTTTCCCGGCCACAGGTTATTTTCAAACACAGTACCCGCTGTAACATCAGCTCCACCGTTTTAAGCCGGCTGGAACGTTCAGCAACACCTGAGGCAATTGATTTTTATTACCTCGACCTGCTCAATTGCCGCCCTTTGTCCGCAAGCATTGCTGAGTTATTCCATGTTCACCATGAATCGCCACAGGTATTGCTGATCAGGAATGGCGAATGCGTATATGATGAAAGCCATATGGCCATCAATATCGACGAGATCAATGAGCAGGCCGCCGCCTGATCCTCCCTGCGTGACGGATTTAAATTTTGTAAATTGCCCTTAAACCCGGCACTATGATTATTACTGTATTCGGAGCAACCGGACAGGTAGGCAGAAGAGTAGTTCAATCAGGATTGGAGAAAGGATATCGCGTCCGCGCTTTTGGTCGAAACGTAGAATACCTGTTTGACAAAGAAAGTCATGATAATAACCTCGAGGTCATCAAAGGCTATGTCTTTGACGAAGGAGAAGTGCTGGACGCAGTTACCGGTGCCGACGCAATCATTTCCGTATTGGGTGGTTCACTCGACGGGGCGGATAAAACAAGGAGCCTTGGCATCAAAAACATCATTGCACAAATGAACCATGCGGATGTGAAAAGAATTGTAGCATTGGGAGGTATGGGTGTATTAGATGATGAATCAGGGCATTTCCTGATCGAGGCCGCAGATTATCCCGAAGCATATAAACCGGTTGGACTGGAACACCTGCAGGCTTATCAATACCTGCGCCAGTCTTCACTCAACTGGACTTTCGTTTGTTCGCCCGATATACTGGACCAGGACCATACGGGAAGGTATATTACCAATGCAGATTATCCCCCCAATCCGAATCATTACCAGGTGGCAGCAGGAGATATTGCAGATTTCATGGTCAATGAAATTACCGCCAATCATTACCTGCAGCACAGGGTAGGTATCAGCAGGTTATAAAAAAGAAAGAACATACGGGTTTTATTCTCCATCTTTGCATTGAAACAGCATGGAGATTGCCGGATATTTTACCGCATTATTCATAGGGATCTCGCTGGGCCTGATTGGCGGTGGAGGTTCGATACTTACGATTCCGGTTTTAGTCTACCTTTTTCACATAGAACCCGTTCTTGCTACCGGTTATTCACTTTTTATCGTTGGTGGCAGCAGCCTGGCCGGAGCCTATCTCAATTACCGCAAGAAGCTGGTCAATTTTAAAGCCGCTTTTTATTTCGGTTTGTCTTCCATCCTTACAGTAGTAATGATGCGGAAATTTGTGGTACCTGCTATTCCATCCCGTTTATTTTCTATAGGCGGTTTAGATATGACTAAATCTATGGCCATTATGCTGCTGTTTGCATTGGTGATGTTTGTTGCAGCCCTGAACATGATCCGGAAAGAAACGCCATATATGGAGGAAGGGAATGGTCAGCCTTTACATCTGACCAAAGCGCTGGTACGCGGTGTTGAAACCGGTATACTCACAGGCCTGCTGGGCGCCGGAGGAGGATTCATCATCATACCCGTTCTATTGTTTTCCTTTCACCTGAATATGAAAGAAGCGGTAGGCACTTCCCTGCTCATCATTGCCATGAATTCACTGTTTGGCTTCCTGGGTGACCTTGCACATCATCAATTTAATTGGATATTATTACTGGCAATCACATCTACTTCCATAGCAGGTACTTTTATTGGCGACCATTTCAAAACAAAACTGCAGGGAAACAGGTTGAAGAAAGGGTTCGGCTGGTTTGTACTCGTGATGGGTATCGGTATTATTGTGAAGGAGATCTTTTTTCATTTCTGATTTTCAATCACCATCGCACTCGCACCACCGCCTCCGTTACAAATACCAGCCGCTCCTATTTTGCCCCCGTTTTGTCTGAGTACATTGATGAGGGTAACAATGATACGCGCGCCGCTGCAACCCAGTGGATGCCCAAGCGATACAGCCCCACCATGTACATTGACTTTGGCGGGGTCCAGGTTCATTTTCTGTATGTTAGCAATGCCCACTACAGAAAAGGCCTCGTTCAGTTCTGCAAAATCGATGTCTTTCATTTGAAGCCCCGCTTTCGCCACCGCTTTGGGTACTGCAAGCGATGGCGTGGTGGTGAACCATTCCGGTGCCTGCTCCGCATCGGCATAACTACGGATAATGGCCAGGGGTTTGATGCCCATGGCTTCCGCTTTTTCTTTGCTCATCAATACCAATGCAGCTGCACCATCATTCATGGTAGAAGCATTGGCCGCAGTAACGGTTCCGTCTTTCGTGAAAGCAGGTTTAAGTTCAGGTATCTTGTCGAATTTAACATTGAATGCATCTTCGTCTTTCCCAAAAACAACCGGTTCTCCTTTTCGTTGCGGTATTTCCACGGGTATCACTTCCGCATTGAATTTCCCCTGGCTCCAGGCGGTCTGGCTTCGCCGGTAACTTTCCACTGCAAACGCATCCTGTTCTTCTCTTGTAATATGGCATTCTTTGGCACATAATTCTGCCGCATTTCCCATGGCATAGTTGTGGTAGACATCGGTCAGTCCGTCTTTGGCCAACCCGTCTGTCAGATTCACATTACCATATTTATTCCCCCATCGCAGGTTTGCACTGTAAAAAGGAACATTACTCATGCTTTCCATGCCACCGGCCACCACTATATCAGCATCTCCCAATAAAATGCTCTGTGCCCCCTGTGCAACGGCTTTCATACCACTTGCACATACTTTATTCACTGTTGTACAAACCACACTGTCCGGCAACCCGGCAAATTTGGCCGCCTGCCTCGCCGGGGCCTGGCCCAGGTTGGCCTGCAATACACAGCCCATCAATACCTCCTGCACATCGGTGGGTTGAATACCGGCCCTTTCCACAGCCGCTTTGATCGCAATGGCGCCCAATTGTGTGGCGGAAAGTTCCTTCAAACTGCCTCCAAAACTCCCGATGGGCGTACGAACGGCTGATACAATGTAAACGGTTCTGCTAGTCATACTAATCAATTGAGGCACAAATATAATTGAAAAATGCTAACAATTGTTAGCGTTGCAGGGGCGTAAAATTTTCCTGTTTTGCCTTGCATCCCTGCCTCCCAACTGTTATCTTGTAACAGGAAAAGAGGCCATTCGTTCATCTGCCCCCTCTTCGAAAAATACCACCAGCAAGGAATTCTCCGCAAGTAATTGTTTCCGTCAACGTTTGTTAAGATTTATACCCTTTTGTATCGGTCTACCGGTTTCTTCATTGTTTATTTTATCCTAAATACAATCTCTATGAAAACATTTACTCCTTTCCTTGTGCTTGCACTGGCCGGGACTGTTATGCTGTATTCCTGCAGACAAAACAAGCAGGCAGCTGATGATTCCGACAAAAGCAACATTGAAAACAAAACAAACCCTGTTACTGCATTTCGCATTGCACTGTCGAACCTGAATATTGCGGACCAGAAAGCTATTTTCAGGGGACTATCACCCGACGTTCGTTCGGCACTCTGGCAAGACCGCATACAGGGAGCACTTGCCACTTCCCTAAGCAGCGAGCAAAAAGAAGTATTGCAACAGGTGTCTACACATCTTACTCCCGCTGTTTATAACCTTGATAGTTCCATGCAAAGAGAGGCATTCGGAAAGTTCTACCAGGAGTGGATTACAAAAGCAAAAGGAGCTTTCAAAAATGATTCCGCATCACTTATTTCCATTACCACTCAATTGGGCGGTAAAAATCAAACGACCGCGATTGCACAGGGAGCACCGGTGGTACCCAGTTGCGACTGTAACCTCGCCGCCCGGCAAACCAGTTGTGATGATTGCCTGCTTACCAATTGTAAGGCCGTTACCTGCACTGCCTCTACCCTTGGTTGTGGTTGCTGGTGGCTCTCTGCCTGCGATGGAGTTTGTAAATAGAAGGCCGTCAATCTTCCTGTGGCAGCAGGCGGAAACCTGTTTTAGTAAATTCAATCCTGCGTAATTTATACAGGTTGCCGGTGGTCATTTTAAAGGCTTTCTTGCTCATGCCAAAAAAGTCATAGATCTCTTGCGGATCAGATTTGTCATGGTATGGCAGGTATCCATCGTGCTCTTGCAGAAGACGGAGTATCCTGGCAGCTTCGTCTTCTACTTTCTGAAAACCAGGCTTACCCAACACCACATCTATCTTATGATCGGGGCGGATGGTTTTGACAAAGCCCTGCATTTTATCGCCGGGATGAAGTTCACGGAATACCTGATTATTATGAAGCAATCCGGTATGCTGGTTGTTGATGATCATGGTATAACCCAGCTCTGTCTGGCGATATGCCACCAGGTCTACCAAATCCATTTCTTTTACCGTGAGCACTTCGTTCGATAGCAGGGCTTCAATTTTTTCCGTGGCAGCCACCCTTCCCGTCATCTCATCAATGTAAATTCTAACCAGGTATTCGGCCCCTACCCGCATACCACCCAATTGTTTGGATGCCGGAACAAAGAGGTCTTTCATCAATCCCCAATCCAGGAATGCCCCCTGGCGGGTTACGGAAACTGCTTTCAGTTTGACAATATCTCCTACTATTCCTTTGGCTTCCTGGGTAGTGGCCACCAGGCGGTTATCCGAATCATGGTAAATAAAAACCTTTATTTCATCTCCCGCCTTTAATCCTTTCGGAGCAAACCTTTTGGGCAGTAGTATTCCTTCCGCACCATCATCGAGATAAAACCCGAATTCCACCTTTCGGCTCACTTTTAATACCTGGTATGTTCCTACCCTGATCATCTGGTATGGGTTTTGCTGAAATACGAAGATACGTATAGTAGCATCAACACCCTGTTGGCAACTTTACGGATGCATCTATTGAACCTTTCCTATTTTAGATTTTATATGAAGCATTGTTTCAGGTCGGCATTGCTATTAATGGCTGTATTAACGGTAAAGCAGCCGTTCGCACAACAACTGAATGGCAACTGGTACGGATTGGGCGCAGTAGTGGCTGAAGGAGAAAACAGCAGTTATATGGCTGAATTAAAGCTGCATCAAAAGGGCAGGCTGGTGACCGGCGCATTCAGTTATTATTTCAGGGACAGTCTTTTTACTGCCAGGTTCACCGGCACTTTCGACGGACAAACAAAAAAACTGCACATCCATCCCTTGCCCGTGATCCACTACCAGTCAACCAATACCAAAATGGGAGTGGATTGTATGATGTCTGGCGATTTTACACTGGTCAATTCCAGAACGGAATCTTTGCTTTCGGGCAGCTTTACCAGCGATGCAGCGCACAGGTATACCGTGCCCGATCTGAATTTCCGTTTTCGTTTTTCCACTGACACAATGCTTGTTGCTGTTGAAACAGGATTAGAACCGGCCGATACAACCAGTTTCGCGAACACTGTGAAAAAAGATACACCGGTCATCGTCAGACAGGAATTCCTGGCACGTCCGAAGACTTACTTCAGGGACCTGGAGATCCATGCTCCTTCTATTCGGATTGAAGTTTACGATAACGGAATAGTAGATAATGATATCATCTCCCTGTTTTTCAACAACAGGGAGATATTGCACAAAACCTCACTTACCCATAAAGCCATCAGGCTTACGCTTGCGCTGGACCCTTTGCTGGAATTCAATGAGCTGAGCATGTATGCCGAGAACCTGGGTACCATTCCGCCCAATACAGCTGCTATGATCGTTTACGATGGCAATATCCGACATGAGCTCATATTAACGAGCGACCTGGATCAGACCGCCACCATCCGTCTCAAACGGAAAGAAAAGAAATAAATGATCAATAACTGAGGAGGTCGGCACATAATTTTTGTGCTAGTCCCCTCGCACCCCAGGCCATTACTTTGTTGTGGTTGTATTCGAATGCAGGCTTCAGAATAAAATAAAATGTATTCATCCAGGCTTTATTGGTGTACACATTCCAGTTGTACTGGATATAAGTAATGCCCTCTTTTTCTTCGAAATACCATTCTCCCATCCCCTCCAATTCTCCGAATGCTTTGCCTTGCATGTACCGGTAACGGTCCACCGCCGTAAGTTCCATGTCGAACACGAGCTTATAGGGCAACACACTTCTCCAGGTATATTTTCTGATACCCCCTACTCCTGTTTCATCTCCGCCCCTGACAACCGATACTGCCAGAACGCCTTTCCACCAGTTGGGCCATTGAACGGAATCGTAAATGGTATCCCATACCTGCTGCAAGGGAGCACGTATCTGCCACCGGGTAACAAATGCATATGCTTTGGCCATAGCCCTTCTTTTAGATAAAGTATACGCAAAAAAAGAACCAAAGGTTTAGCCGAATAATTCAGGAGCTGCATTTTCTTCTTTGGACCTGTGCTCCCATTCCATTTCAATACTCTTGTTATAGTCTGTAAGCTTGGCTCCCACTGCTTTCCAGCCCATTACTTCCACCATATTGGCTACCTTGAATTTTGCTTTTCTGATCTGGGTGCCCCTGCCGGAATGTACTACCAGTATGGGGTGTTCGTCTGTTGTAGCAGTCTGCAGACGGTTACCCTTTCCTTCCTTGATGAAAAGGAACTGCGTTTTAAGCGTAGTGGTCTCGATCCTGAAACGTTTGATGTTGAACTGGGCTTTTTCATTGTCGAGATAAACGGCCGTAATGATTTTCTCCGGATCAAATTTTTCTATCAGTACCATTCTTTCCGGTTCAAACCGCTGTGTAAGTTCCGTATCCGTTAATTCATAGCTGCCGTCATCATAAAGCACCAGCAATTTTTCTTCTTCGAAACTGCCCAGGTAACGGCCTTTCTCTTCTGTATTCAGGCGACCGAATTTATCGTCGAACCATAATTTCCGGCCGGCCAGCGTGGTTCTGCCCGCTTCTTTGAACTTAACAGCTTTAACAGGATATTTGGTTACCTGGTTACCCATACTGCTCCTGCCCTTGATCTCCAGTTCCTCGAAATAAAAATCGAACTCCTTGATACGGGCAGAACAATTCGGACTCAAAACCACTTTCACCACTTCGGCCTCTCCGTTCAGGTTGGCAGTAAAATAATGGGTCTTGCTTTTTTCCGACCCCCTGGTAAGATTGTATTCCTTGTCACGGGTAATCCCCGTTACATTGAAGCGCTTGGCATAGCTGACCCCGCTCGCGCCATCCACATAGATCATGTTATAAGTAGTGCGTTCATCATTTTTCTGGAACACGGCTGCATGGAGAATGTCTTTGCCGATAAAGACTTTGTCAGACACTTTTACCACTTTCATGGTGCCTGCTTTGGTAAAAGCAATGATATCGTCGTAGTCGGAGCAATCGCACAAAAATTCATCTTTCTTTAAACCGGTGCCAATAAAACCTTCGGCCCGGTTGATGTACAGTTTGGTATTGGCAATGGCTACCTGCTTTACCTGGATGGTATCAAATTCCCTGATCTCTGTCTTCCTTTCCCTTCCCTTGCCGTATTTTTTCAGCAGCGTTTCAAAGTATGCCACTGCAAAATCTGTCAGGTGCTCCAGGTCGTGCTTCACCTGTTTAATGTCTGCTTCAATGGCTTTGATCTGGTTGTTCAGTTCATCAATATCAAGCCGGTAGATCCTCCTCACAGGTTTTTCCGTTAGTTTGAGGATGTCTTCCCTTTCAACAGGCCTTTTCAGTTTTTTCCTGAATGGTACAAAGGCTTTGCCGATAGACTCGATCACTTTTTCCCAGGTAGCATGTTTCTGTTCCAGTTCTTTATAGATCTTTTCTTCGAAAAATATTTTCTCCAGTGAAGTATAATGCCACTTGTCTTCCAGCTCGCCCAGCCTGATCTCCAGTTCGCGCCTGAGCAGGTCTTTGGTACCCTCTGCCGATACTCGCAGCAATTCATGTACGCCAAGGAATACCGGTTTCTGGTCGCTGATCACGCAGGCATTGGGTGAAATGCTTACCTCGCAATCAGTGAATGCATACAGTGCATCGATCGTGATATCGGGTGAGATACCGGCAGCCAGGTCAATCTGTATCTCTACTTCCTGCGCAGTAATATCGGTTACTTTTTTAATCTTGATCTTCCCCTGGTCATTTGCTTTGGTAATACTTTCCATCAGTTGTGAGGTCGTTACTCCATAAGGCACATCACGGATGATCAGTGTTTTTTTATCCAGTTCCTCAATGCGCGAGCGTACCCTTACCTTTCCTCCCCTTTTCCCATCGTTATAATTCGACACATCGATCATGCCGCCCGTTTGAAAATCGGGGTACAGCTCAAACTTTCTTCTTTTCAGGCATTTGATCGAAGCCTCAATCAGTTCACAGAAATTATGTGGCAGTATTTTGGTAGATAGTCCCACTGCAATACCATCCGCGCCCTGCGCCAGCAACAGCGGGAATTTCATGGGCAGGGTTACCGGTTCGTTTTTCCTTCCGTCGTAACTCAACTGCCAGGTAGTTGTTTTGGAGTTGAATGCCACTTCCAGTGCAAACTTTGAAAGACGCGCTTCAATGTACCGGGAAGCAGCTGCTTCATCGCCGGTCCTTACATCTCCCCAGTTACCCTGTGTTTCAACCAGCAGGTCTTTCTGCCCCAGGTTTACCAGTGCATCGCCAATGCTGGCGTCGCCATGCGGGTGGAATTGCATGCTCTGTCCAATGATATTGGCCACTTTATTGAAACGGCCATCGTCCATCTCCTTCATGGAATGAAGGATGCGTCGTTGTACCGGCTTCAGTCCGTCTTCAATCGCCGGCACCGCCCTCTCCAATATTACATAAGAAGCGTATTCCAGGAACCAGTTCTTGTATTGTCCCTGCACGCCTGTTTCGTTCTCAAAAATCCTGTTCTCTTTCTTTTCTTTCGCCATGATCTGCTATTTTTCTATCCTGTAAGTATCTTCTTTTCCGTCCTCCAGTGCATTCAATTCAAAAACAACAATATCTGTATCGGCAATCACTTCATGCCAGGCCCAGGCTTCGATCATAACCATGGACGGGGCCTGCACTTTCAGGCTTCCCCTGGCATCACTACGTACATCGAACCAGTTCACCGTAGCTTCCCCCTTCATGATAATGATCTGTTCCGGATTTTTCTTAGGCGATGCTCCCTTATGGTAATGCCTGCCGCTGGCGCTGCCCGCTTTGCGGTAAGCGATGATGAACTGCCCCGTTCTGTCTGTATCAAATACATGCGTGGTGCCTCTTTCGTCGGCTCCGATCTGTTGTATGGGAATAACTTTCACCATCTTGTTCTCTTTTTGCTTGTCTAACTTTGTTCTTCTTCCATGGTTTCCGTCACTACTGTACCTGTGCCGGGCAATTTCACCACAATTTCTTTCCATCCCTTGTTCCAGTCGCCCGTTGTTTCCAGTTTACCTGCCGCCACCAGTTCCCTGATCCGCCATACCAGGAATACATCGCCGGTTTTCACTTTCATTTTGTTCAATGTATTCGTGAGCAATTTACCCAGTTTCATGGCGCCATTGAGATTGGCAAGGATATCTTTATCGTAAAATTCTACTTCCTTGCCAACGATCTTCTTTCCTCCTTCCAAAAACCTTACCATGGAGTTTTCCTGGCAAATTTTCTTCCACTCATCCGGGTCTACTTCAAATTCACTGAGGGTAATGGGTCGCGCCAGTCTTCTCGCTTTCAGGAACTCTTTGGGCTGGATCTCATGCAGGTGATTGGGATAAAAAATATTCCCTTTTTCATTGATGAAAGGAAGGTTATTGAGGTACAATACCTGTACGCGCCCCTGGCAGGCTTTCAACTGGCTCATGAGCCAGTAATAACTGCATACATCGTGCACATTCTGTCCCATCCATATCCACAACTCTTCCCCGGGCTGTTCATCCAGTGTTTTTAACAGCTGGTGAACAGCCAGTTTATCGTCTACTATGTTTAATGAATCGGTATAAGGCGAATACTCCAGTAAAGTTTGCCACCAGTTTCTTCTGGCCTGGTATCCTTCCGTTTCATAAATATCCAACAGGGGGCCTACGGCATAATCGTCTTTGATCTCCCTGATATCGCCCTGCAAGCTCTTATCCAGTTCAATGGCTTTTTGCAGAGCCGTAACATTCGCCTGCTCAAATACTATATGGATCATTATTTTTCTGCGCCCGGTATCCGCCGGGCTGGTTTTAATTCATTAAACAGCTGTTTCCACTTCATCCAGCTCCACGCGCAGGTTATTAATAATGAAATCCTGCCGCTCCATGGTATTTTTTCCCATGTAATATTCCAGCAATTGCTGGATATGGTCTCCCTGTTCCAATATCACCGGCTGCAGGCGCATATCTTCCCCAATAAAACGCCCGAATTCTTCGGGAGATATTTCACCTAATCCCTTGAAACGGGTGATCTCCGGCTTACCGCCCAGTTTGGCAATGGCTTTTTGTTTTTCCGCTTCATCGTAACAGTACAATGTTTCCTGTTTATTACGCACCCGGAACAGTGGCGTTTCTAAAATATATACATGTCCGCGCTTTACCAGGTCGGGAAAAAATTGCAAAAAGAAAGTCATCATCAACAACCGTATATGCATGCCGTCCACATCGGCATCCGTGGCAATCACAATATTGTTGTAGCGCAGCCCTTCAAGCCCCTCTTCAATGTTCAACGCATGCTGCAACAGGTTGAACTCTTCATTTTCATACACTACTTTCTTGGTAAGTCCGTATGCATTCAAAGGTTTACCCCTGAGACTGAACACAGCCTGCGTATCCACGCTTCTCGATTTGGTAATGCTTCCGCTGGCGCTGTCTCCTTCGGTAATGAAAATAGTGGTATTGTTTTGCGACGATACAAACTCTTCTTTGTTTTTCGAAGGCGGCTCGTCGTTCAGGTGTACCCGGCAATCGCGCAGCTTTTTATTGTGCAGGTTGGCTTTTTTAGCACGCTCATTGGCCAGTTTCTTGATGCCTGCCAGTTCCTTACGCTCCCGCTCGCTCTGTTCAATCCTTTTTTTCAAAGCATCGGCAACAGTCGGGTTACGATGCAGGAAATTGTCCAGCTCTTTGGACAGGAATTCCAGCACGAAATTTTTCATGGATGGGCCGTTCTCATAAACATTCAGCGACCCCAGTTTCGTTTTCGTCTGGCTCTCGAATACCGGCTCCTGCACCCGCACCGAAATTGCAGCCACAATACTGGTGCGTATATCCGAGGCATCATAATCTTTTTTGAAAAAATCTCGTATCACTTTCACATAAGCTTCCCGGAAAGCCTGCTGGTGGGTGCCTCCCTGGGTAGTGTACTGTCCATTCACAAAAGAAAAAATATCTTCCCCATAATCGTTGTTATGAGAAAGCGCAATTTCTATATCATCTCCTTTTAAATGGATGATGGGGTAACGCAGCTCATCGGGATTGGCCTTGCGTTGCAACAGGTCGAGCAAACCGTTCTTGCTGATGTATTTTTTGCCATTGAGGTGAATAGCCAGTCCCGCATTGAGGTAACAGTAATTCCACAGCTGGTTATCCAGGTACTCATGGATGAAATGGAAATTGCGGAATACGGTTTCATCGGGTATAAAAGTGACCAGTGTTCCGTTCTCTTCCGTGGTCTTCGTTTCCTTGTGTTCGTTGGTCAGCACGCCTTTGGCAAATTCTGCCGTTTTCTCTTTTCCATCGCGGTACGCAGTCACTTTAAAATACTGACTCAATGCATTCACCGCTTTGGTACCCACACCATTCAGCCCCACACTTTTCTGAAAAGCCTTGCTGTCGTATTTGGCCCCGGTATTGATCTTGCTCACCACATCCACTACCTTACCCAGCGGAATACCCCTGCCATAATCCCGTATAGATACTGTTTTACCCTCAATGGTTATCTCCACCTGCCTGCCATAACCCATGGTATGTTCATCAATACAGTTATCCACAACTTCCTTGACCAGTACATAAACGCCATCATCCGGTGCAGAGCCATCGCCCAGCTTTCCGATATACATACCAGGCCTCAAACGGATATGCTCGCGCCAGTCGAGCGACCGTATCGATTCTTCGTTGTATTCATTCAAATGCTTCGGTTCAGCCATATATTTCCTGTCTTATTATAAATTATTTTTAACCATATTCAGCAGAAGCAACATTCCCATTGTTACTCAACCCGCAAATCTAACCACCTCCTACCTTGCCCCAATTTTTATTTTCTACAAATGATGAATAATGTGGATAAAAAGCGGAACCTCATACATTTGCGCATGGTACAATTTGGTGTTGATATCCTCTTGCAACAATCTCCTCCGTGGAAAAATGCAGTTATCGGAATGGTAACCAACCATGCTGCCACTACCTATGCTTTACAACCTTCGCGCCAGGCATTGGTTGAAGCCGGGTTCAACATCAAAACGCTTTTTTCACCGGAACATGGTCTGGATGTTCGGGGGGCCGACGGACATGCCATGCAGGACGGCACCGATTCTTTAACAGGATTACCAGTGATCAGTCTGTATGGAGAAAAACTGGCCCCTTCAGGTAACGACCTCTCAGGTATAGATATTTTATTATTTGATATCCCCGACATCGGCGCCCGTTTCTATACCTATCTATGGACACTTTCTTATGTGATTGAAGCTGCAGCAGCTTGCCGGATACCCCTGGTAATACTCGACAGACCGAACCCGGTTTCAGGCAATATGCAATTGGCAGAAGGCCCCTTCCTGGAAGCCGGCAATGCTTCTTTTATCGGCCGCTGGCCCATACCCGTCAGGCATAGTTGCACTTTGGGAGAATTGGCGCTCTATTTCAATGCCTCCCGGAAGTTGAGCGCATCTGTACAGGTGATCCCCTGTGAGGGGTGGGACAGGAATAGTTTTCAACCCGATTGGGGTATTCCCTTTGTTCCTACTTCACCCGCCATCCGGGATTTCCAAAGCATGTTGCTGTATCCGGGTCTTTGCATGCTGGAAGCTACCAATATCAGCGAAGGCCGTGGTACTGCTCAATCATTCCGTGTTGCCGGTGCCCCATGGATCGACGGACCTGCACTGGCAGGCATTTTAAACGAAACGGGACTGGAAGACCTGCACGTAAAAAGCTGCGAATTCACCCCTGCCGAGGGCAAGTATGCTTTGCAGCGGTGTCACGGTGTTGCGTTTGAAGTAACCCAACCACATTATTTTCAATCTGTCACCAACGGTTTATTGCTGATCAAACTCATACAGTCCATGTATCCCCAGCAATTTTCATGGGCCACTTATCCAACACATGTGAACCCATCGGGTAAACAGCACCTGGATAAACTTACCGGATTGAGTAACAGTGAGGCCTTATTCAGTCTGTCGTTGCCAGCATTCATGGCTGCCATCACCAAACATGCACGATGTGCGGACTGGAAGGGGCAAATACAGGAATATTTGCTGTATGAATAGAAAACAACATTAATCCATCAGGCCTCGTATAACTACGCTGGCAGCGGTACAACCGAATATGGCGGGCATATAACTGATGGTACCGATGATCGATTTTTTGGGATAGGCTTTTTCAGTTTCAATTACCCGGCTCTGGTCTACCTTTTCGGCACTGAATACCACGGTAATTCCTTTCCGGATACCCAGGCTTCTCAATTTTTTTCGTACATACTTGGCCAGGTTACATTCATAGGTTTTAGAGATATCCGTTACTCTCACCTGCGAAGGATCTACTTTGCCCCCGGCGCCCAATGAGCTTACAATAGGTATCTTTCTTTCACGGCAGGCTTTGATGAAATGTACTTTGGGTGACAGGGTGTCAATGCAATCCACTGCATAGTCGAAATTGCCGGATTCCAGCACTTCAGCTGTGCGGTTGTCGCGTATGTATTCGGTAAGGACTGTCAGTTCCAATGCCGGGTTAATGTCTTTCAATCTTTCTGCCAGTACTTCGGCCTTCAGTTTACCGGCAGTGGAGTGCAAAGCAGGTATCTGTCGGTTCGCATTGCTCAAGTCTACCGTATCGGCGTCAATAATGGTCATGTGGCCTACCCCTGCCCTGGCAATCATTTCGGCGCAGATGCCGCCAACGCCACCCAGGCCTACTACCAGCACATTTTTTGTCATCAACAGGTTCACTTTCTCATCGCCCAGCATCAACTGGGTACGGCTCATCCAATACGGGATCATTATAACATTGATTTAAAACTATTCAGGTTGAATTGGGTTAATTTAGTTTGCAAAAATGTAGTTAGTATGCGATTTTTAAAAATTATTTCCTGCCTGGTGCTGTTTCTCAGCACTTTTACCACACATGGCCAGGCTCCTGCTGTTCAGTTATTGCAATCAGGCAAAAAAATCAGTCTGCGTGGTTTGAGCGTTGTCAATGATACCCTTGTATGGGCCAGCGGCAGCAGCGGTACTGTTGCCCGTTCTTTGGATGGAGGCAGGAACTGGAGCTGGTTTACGGTTCCGGGTTATGAAAAAAAAGATTTCAGGGATATAGAAGCATTTGATGAACAGACAGCAGTGATCATGGGTATTGCAGAGCCGGCCCTAATCCTTAAGACCACCGACGGAGGGCAAAGCTGGAACAAAGTGTTTGAAGACAGTACAAAGGGTATGTTCCTCGATGCCATGCATTTTGCCAATGCAAAGACCGGTATCGTCATTGGCGACCCCATCAATAAAAAGGCTTTTTTTGCCCGTACATACAATGGCGGCGATAGCTGGGAAAAAGTGAATACCGCCTCTTTTCCCGAATTGGCCGAAGGTGAAGCGTTCTTTGCTTCCAGCGGCACCAATGTAAAGCTCACCAGCTTCAACAATGAGTATGCTATTACCTTTATTTCAGGCGGGAGGAGGTCTAATCTCTGGACCAGCTTCTTCCGTAAAGATTCCCTTCCGCTGATGCAGGGGCTAGAAAGTACGGGTGCCAATTCTATTGCAGTAAATGATGCAGCCAATAAAGCAGTAGTGGTGGGAGGTGATTTTGCCAGGGATACCATCAGTACGGGCAATTGCGTATTATTGGCTATGTTGCCCGGAGGTGCCGCTAAAATGTCGCAACCCTATAGCCCTCCTCATGGTTACCGTTCCTGTGTAATTTACCTGGACGATCAGAAGCTGGTAAGCTGCGGTACTTCAGGAGTAGATATTTCGACCGACGGGGGCATGAACTGGCAACTGGTTACCAGGGATGGTTTCCACGTAGTACAAAAAGCCAAAAACGGTAGTACTGTGTACCTGGCGGGGAGTAATGGGCGGATCGCAAAACTTTTATTGCCTTAAAATAAAATTAAATCGAATTTTTGATTAAACCCCCGGGTGTCGCCCGGGGTCATATAATCGTACTAGCAATACAAGAAAAACTTATAGTTTTTTCCATTTTTTATGCAGCAGGGTAAAACAAGGGTAATCTGGTAACAGGTTACCCTTTGTTATTGTTGGCAATTGACGGCCGAAAACTTACAAGCAGAAAAAAGCAACTTTTTTTTGGCAGTTATATTACAGTCCCTATTTTTGCACTCCCAAACAACAAAGGGAGCATAGCTCAGCTGGTTTAGAGCATCTGCCTTACAAGCAGAGGGTCCGCGGTTCGAACCCGTGTGCTCCCACAGAATAACCCCATAGAAACTCTATGGGGCTTTTTTATGTTTATAACCTATATCATATATTCTGCCATAAAAAACCGATTCTATATCGGGCATACAGGTGATAATATATCCGAAAGAATAAGAAAACATAATTCTGATCATAAGGGTTTTACAGGTGGACTTGGGGACTGGAATCTTAAATATTCCGAGACATTTTCATCAAAAGAACTGGCTTATAAACGTGAAAGGGAAATAAAAAGCTGGAAGAGTAGAAAAAGAGTAGAGGAGCTGATTCGCTCAGTTGGTTAGAGCATCCCGCCTATGGCGGGAGGGTCCGCGGTTCGAACCCGTGTGCTCCCACAGAATAAAAGGTTTCAGCAACTAGCCGGAACCTTTTTTCGTTTGCAGTTATCTGTTAATTTTATGACGATGTCTGCTATCAAAAAACTCCTGGGCTTTGCTGCTGTACTCAACACCCTCATTTTTGTTGGTGAAATGATCGGTGGCGCCAAAGGTCATAGTACCAGCCTGATCATGGATGGCGTGCATAATTTTTCTGATGAGCTGGCGCTGGTATGCCTTTTCCTGGCATATGTGTTACCCATTACCATGTCGCGGAATTTCCAGCGAATGGCCAATGTGCTCAATTCTATCGGATTGATTGCTATCAGCGGATTCCTGATCTGGCAGTCGGTGCAAAACATGCTACATCCCACCCCTACTGTTGGATACATCCCGTTAATCGCAGGTCTGCTGGCAACCATTGCCAATTGGGGAGTGGCAAAGATCCTGTATCCCATCAAAGAAAAAAACGCCGCCATCCGCCTCACTTATATCCACATTCTAGGCGACGTTTATGTATCTCTCGCACCTGTACTCGCAGGTTTATTGGTATTACTGACCGGTAAAAAATTCTTCGATCCACTTATAGCCATCATTGTTGGCTTATGGCTGATTTGGGCAACCATCAGGGAAATAACCCATTCTTATGATGAACTCATCTGGCCCGAACACGTGAATGATCAATAAACCAGCTTACCAAAAACACCGTTTTTATAATCTGCAATGGCCTGTTTTACTTCTTCCTCTGTATTCATCACAAAATTATCCTTGGCCGCCACCGGTTCATTGATGGGCTCTGCGGACAAATACAACAATTGCGCATTTTCTTCCGCCGTTACAATCACTTCATCATTTTCTTTCTGAAATACCACCAGATGATGCGCTTCAATGGTTTCCTGGTTAATGTTCACCTTGCCATTCACTACATAAAGCAAAGTCCAGTAACCCGGCGTTGCAGCAAACTGCACCTGTTTCCCTTTTGCAATGGTTCCGATGATGGATATCACAGGTGTAAAACTTTTCAACGGCCCTGTTTTCCCTTCATATTCTCCGCTTACCAGCCGAAGTTGCACCCCATCCTGTTCCAGCACAAACGGTTGTGTTGACAAAGGGGCGGACTGGTAGGCGGGTTGATCCCATTTTTTTGCTTTGGGCGCATTCACCCATATCTGTATCAATTCCTGTACGCCCCCCTTGCTTAACAATTGCTTTGTAGGACCTTCACTGTGTAAAATACCCCCGCCTGCAAACATCCACTGTGCATCTCCTGCCCTAATCACTTCATCATGTCCTGCATTGTCTTTGTGATAACCTTCTCCCTGCAACTGGAAAGTAACAGGAGAAAATCCACGATGCGGGTGCGGGTGTATCCGCAATTCCTGGCCCGGACTAATTGTATCCGGACCAAGATGATGTATCACTATAAAAGGATTGGCAAACCTGAAATCCTTATGTGGCAGCGGCTGTATCACTTTTTCTTCCTTAGTGATCAGTTTTTCCCTGCCCTGCAGTATGTGGTCGATTGATTTTTTCATGGTTCATGGTTTTAATTATTCCAATTCACCAAATTTACCTGATTGAAATTCCCGGATGGCTTCATAGATCTCTTCCTGGGTGTTCATTACAAAAGGACCATAGCTGGCAATCGGCTCATCGATCGGTTCTCCGCTCAATACCAGCAAAACTGATTTTTCTGTTGCTTTGATGGCAATATCTGTTCCTTCATTTTTGAACAACACAAAACTGTGTTCCGGCGCTTTTTCCCCGTTCACTTCCACCGATCCGTTCACCACCAGTAAGGCTGTATTGTAATTTGCCGGGAGACTGGCAATCAGTTCTTTACCCGCATTCAGTTTAATATCAAAAAGGTTTACGGGTGAATAAGTTTCAGCAGGCCCTTTCACGCCATTGAAATCACCTGCAATTACATTCACAATACCTCCATCGTCCGGCAATATTGCCTTGCCCATTTGATCGGCTGTAATGGCCTGGTAATGCGCAGGAGTCTGTTTATCTTTTTTAGGAAGGTTCACCCATAATTGTACCATTTCAAAAGGGCCACCTTTTTTAGAGAACTCTTTTTCGTGGTATTCTTTGTGCAGGATCCCTCCGCCGGCAGTCATCCACTGCACATCGCCCGGATTAATCACACCACTGTTACCCGCGCTGTCATGGTGCGCCACACTGCCCTGGTAAGCAATGGTAACGGTCTCAAATCCTTTGTGGGGGTGAACATCAACACCACGCGGAACAGCTGAAGGGCCGAAATCGTATGCTGCATTGAAGTCAAGCATCAGGAAGGGACTGATCCTTCGTTGTGAAATATTGGCTCCGGGTATAAAATTGTATACCCTGAATCCATCTCCTACCATACCTGGTCTGGCTGGCCTGGCTACTATTCTGTCGATCGATTTTTTCATGTCACCTCTTTTTTTAATAACACAAAATTACATTTGGTATATGTGGACTTCCAATAACCTACTTTAACCAAAAATCTTAACCTGGATTATTTTTTGGGAGGCATTTGGCTGAGCATTTTGCTCAGGAATTCAGGGGTCACTCCAATATAGGCCGCTACCTGCTTTTGGGGGAGACATTGAATGAGAGAAGGATACAACTGGCAGAAATTTTCGTAGCGCTCTCTGGCTGAAAGACTCAGGTTATTGATGAGGCGATGCTGGTAGGTTGCCAATGATTTTTCGGCCAACACTCGGAAGAAATGTTCAAATTTAGGAACCTGCAGGTACAATTTTTCCAGGTCGGGCTTGTGCAGAAGCAATACCGTACTGTCGTCTACCGCATCAATATATAAAGTAGCCGGTTTTTGTTCAATGAAACTGTACATATCACTAATCCACCAACCGGGTGGAGCAAACTGCAATACATGCTCAAAACCGTTCTTGTCAATCGAATAGCTTCTCAAACAACCGTCGGTTACAAAGCACGCATACCTGTTCACATCGCCTTCCTGCAACAGGAATTGTTTCTTTTTTACTTTTTTGTAAGTGAGTAAAGAAGTAAAATAAGTTGTTTCTTCCGTGGTCAGCTCAATGCGTTTGGCAATATGTTCCAATAACAGATCGTATCCCATGGTTTATTTATTCCAGCAGTTTCACCATCCTGATCATTTTTCCTTCGCTGTTCACACCCTCCAATACTACCTGTAGTTTCTTGCTGATGTCGTTGTTGTAAAACTCAAGCTTAACCCTCGGACTTTTCTTATTGGTAAGCACAAACGGGTTCCAGTATAGGGTAGTTCTTACATCAGGGTCGAAATTATCGGCCGATTTTTCGTAGGATGGATTGTAAAATTCTTTGAAACGGGAGTAGCCGCCCAGGATGGTATTTTCCATACCGCGGCTATTGGAATCAGACTTGCGTCCTTCGCCTCCCCTTTTTGTATAGACGGCAATAGCACCATTGCTCCCCCCGCTCACTGAACCAAAGAAAGGTGGCCTGAATACTTTGATATAGGCAATATCCGATACAGGCGTTCCTTGCAGTAGGCCAATATCGGTATGCATTTCATTCAGGAAAAGGTCAGGAGCACCGCCTCTCCAGCTGACGCTTGCCTGCGACCCGGAACCGGAAACCATCAGACCCGCCACTTTCCCCTGCAGGTAGCTCAATACATCCATTGCACCGAAGACCGTTTTATCGCTTGTAAGGTCAAAAGAATATCCGTCCCCACCCGAAAACAAGCCGCTGGCATACTTTTGGTCCAGTTCCTTTAGCGGGTCCTTTGCTTTGGCCCTTACCGTTACTTCCTGCAATGTAGCAGTTGCTTTCAGCTTCCTCAGTTTCTCCTGCTCAGCGAAAAAATACTGTAGTTGCAGGGAAGCGAGGCTGTCGTTAACAGCATTGCGGAATTCATTCGTACCCAGCCTGACAGATTTAGGAAATAACCTCAGCAATCCATTTCCTACCTGCACCTGCATCAGGTCGGTTAATTTTTCTTTCCCGTTGAAACTATAAAAGGCTTTCACGGTATCATAAAAGAACAAACCCTTCTGTTCAAAACTTCCGTCTTTTTCTATCGGCACAAACAGCAGCGTACTGCTGCTGTCTTTTGCCCGGAGGATGAAATTCAATTGCAAGGGCATCCTGGCAAGACTGCCACTCATGCCATATACTTTACCTGTTAGTTTCAGGTAGTCTGTTTCGCGGGGATATTGCATTGAAGGAAGTTGTTTCGCTCTGATCCTATCCCAATCAAACCGTCTCCATCCATTGGTAAGCATTACAAGGTCCAGCTTAGACGTAATACTGTCTGCATCACTGGTGAAATAATAAGCAGGGTTGTGAACTTTCCCTTTGATATCATCGCTCAATAAAAAGTCTGAAAAGATCGTCTGCTTATCCGGCGGCACTACCGACGCATCGGTTACTGCAACGGACATATTAGCGGAAGCCGTATCGTTCACCAGTATTTCAATGATGTTCCTGGCTCTTTTTTCCAGACCTACAATGGGTGTGCTGAATTTGACATTGAATTCGTGCAGGTGGTTGTTTACAAAAGCAATGCGTTCGGCAACGGGTATCCAGTCAGACGTGAACAAGGAAAACTGGAGAATGCCCGTTGGCAATTCATCTATAGGTATCTGCGCATTCAGTGAAGTTTTTTCTGTCATGTTGAGCGCCACCTTATAAAACAGTTGCTGGTTCATGTGTACCAGCAGGTGCAACTGTTTGAAATTGTCGGTCACATTAGTTGTTCGCTCTACTTTCACAAAAGCTTTATCGTTGGTAGTACTGATGGCCAGCGAGGTCCCCTCCTGTTTGCCTGCAACAACAGGTACGCTGCCTTTATTGCCGTATTCATCGGTCCAGTTGATCCGGTACATCTCATTGGGATTGCATAACAGGTAGAAGAATCCCATCCCATCATGTTTCACCTTCAAAGTATCCAGTGTTCTGCCTTTGTCGTTTTGCAGCAAAGCTTTCACGCGTACAGGCATTCCGAACTGGTTGGTGGCTTTAAAAGCAATGCGTGTATTGAGCCCCTGCACCAGGCAACCTCCTTCCGGAAATAATTCCAGTTTGGTTCGCGTGACAGCCGGTGTATTCTTTTTTTGTGCGGCTACAGGATTGTTTATCAACAGGTCTCTTTCATATATAAAGGCTGAATCATCATTCAGCATCCAGCGGGTATAAGCTTTTACATGCAGGAAATTACCGGTATAATTCGCCGGAACATCAAAACTTCCTTTGGCCGAGGCCTGGAACAATGGCGCAACGGTTTGGGAAAGCATTTTACCGGTAGTATCGTACCATTCAACATATACATTCTTACTCAGGGCGCTTAGTTCATTGCCGGCCAGTATATACACTTTGTACCAGATGGTTTCTGATTTGTTATAGATAGAGCGGTCGAAATGAATATGTATTTTTTCTTTCGGAAATTGCTCCTGGGTAACTGCCATCATGGAATCTATCTGCTGGGCCAATCCTGCATGTGATAACAGGATGAAAAGCATAAAAAAACACAAACGGGGAAATAAATGTCTCATTCAGTTCAAATTGCCCTGTAAGATAAACCTAAGTTCCGTATCAAGATGCTAAAATCATATCCGGCTTTTTTTATGCATTAGCTCATGTCAGAGACAGGGCCCCGGGAATGGCCTTCAAAGGCCCAACGCAAGTATTAGAAGCAGATTAGATTTTGGAAGCATGCGGGACAAATTAAAGAAAAGCCGTATCGTTGATTATGGAAGAGCGAAGATTGTTGATTGTAGAAGACGAGAAAAAGATAGCCGCAGCGCTGAAAAAAGGGCTTACGGAGAACGGATACCATGTCGAAATGGCATTTGACGGACTCATAGGAAAAAAATTATTCCTTTCCCATTCGTACGACCTGGTAATTCTCGATATCAACCTGCCTGCCCTCAATGGCTATGAACTTTGCAAGATCATCCGCAATCATAACCAGCAGGTACCGGTGATCATGCTCACAGCCCTGAGTTCCACCGAAGATAAGATCGAAGGCTTTGATGCCGGTGCCGATGACTATGTGATCAAGCCCTTCGAATTCAAAGAACTCCTGGTTCGTATCAGGGCCCTGCTCAAAAGAACCATGTATCAACAGTTGCCTACGGGTAATATTTTAAAAGTAGGCGGACTGGAAATGAACCTCGATACCAAGGAAGTGAAGCGCGAAGGGCAGCAGATATTACTTACTGCCAAAGAATTCCAGTTACTTGAATATTTTATGCGCAACCGCAACCGCGTTCTTTCAAGGGCTGATATTGCGGAAAGCGTGTGGGATATCGATTTCGACACCAAAACAAACGTGATAGATGTATATGTGAATTACCTTCGCAATAAGATCGACAAACATTTCTCCACCCGTCTTATTCACACGCAGGTGGGCATGGGCTATATTTTAAAAGAGCCATAACAGATGAAGATCAAGTACCGCATCACTTTATTGTTTACACTGGTGGTTACCATCATACTGCTGATCGTGTGTACTTCCGTTTATTATCTCACCAACCTTAACCGGGAGAATGATTTCAGGAAAAGGCTCCGCAACAGGGCGCTCACTACGGTAAGCCTGCTTACCAAAGTTGAGGGGATCGACAAAGACCTCATGAGCAAGATCGATGCGAATATGTTTTTCACCATACAGGAAAAAAGCGTGATCGTTTATGATGACAAAGACCATGAAATATACCGTTATGTAGACAGTGCAGTAGATGCCGAAACGGCCAATACTGCGTTGCTGACAAAAGTGAGGACTGAGAATGAATATATTTATACCGACCATCACAAAACCATCATTGCCCTTGCTTATACGCGTGCCCACAAAAAATACGTGGTACTGTCTTCCGCTTATGATCACGATGGCTATGCCAGGCTTTCACAACTGCGTTTCATATTGATCATGAGTTTTATAACGGGCATACTGGCAACGATTATATGTGGTCTTATATTTTCTGTCCGGCTGGTAGTGCCCATCAAGAAAATAACCAATGAAGTAAAAGAGATCTCATCGCAGAATTTATCGAGGCGCATCGACAATATCTATGAACCGAAAGACGAACTGCATGAGTTGTCTTCCACTTTTAACGACCTGCTCACACGTCTGCAGGAATCTTTTGAAATACAAAGGCGGTTCATTGCCAATGCATCTCACGAATTGTCTACCCCCCTCACTTCTGTTTCCAGCCAGTTAGAGATCACCTTACAAAACGAAAGGAGTGCCGAAGAATACCGTTCGGTGATCAGTTCGGTGTACGATGATGTAAAGCAGCTCAACCAGCTTACACGCAGCCTGCTGGAACTGGCCAAAGCTTCCGGCAGTACCGATGGTATGGAATTATCGCTGGTGAGGATTGATGAGTTACTGATGAAGCTGCCTTCAGAATTGCGGAAAGCAAATAAGGATTATAAGGTAGAATTACATTTCAACAGCTTTCCCGATGATGAAGATAAATTGCTGGTATTCGGCAATTCAGACCTGCTGTACAGCGCTATCAAAAATATTGCCCTGAATGCCTGTAAATATTCCATGGATCATTTTGCTGCCGTAGTGCTGAATTTTGTTGACGATGAATTACAGGTAATGATATCGGATAATGGTCCCGGTATCAGTGAAGTAGATAAACAATTGGTTTTCCAGCCTTTTTTCAGGGCAAAAAGCACCAGTCATTCCCAGGGTTTCGGGCTTGGATTATCCCTTGCTTCGCGTATCATACAATTGCATAAAGGGAAAATAGAGATACAATCTGGCAACCCGCGCGGAACCCGTTTCATCATTAACTTGCCTGTTGCCCGCACTTTTCATCATCTGTAAGCATACCAACGATTTCTAATTCTTTTCTAATCCCGGATTAATCCGCCATTAATAAGAATTCAGCATCTTGCCTCCGTTCTCATCATTCATTGAAACAGGTCATCTGCCTGATACTACTGCCTGATCATGATCAGGCAGTATACTAATCGAATTAAATAAAGGTTGTTATTATTTGCTCAGGGTTTAGTTTAACGCCGCTCTTTTCCAGGAGCGGCTTTTTTGAAGCGCTTAATACCTGCAGTCCAGGTTTGTTCAATCAAAAAATCGTTGTCTGGCAATTTATAAAAACATATTGATCCCTGTTTGTTCATCCGAGCATGTACTTATTGCTGTTGAAAGGGCTTTTGAGTTGTATTCTCCCGATGGGTGTCTGACCCATCCCATCAGGCCCATCCTTTTATCAGTGGGGTCTTTTGTGTCGGAAATACAGGTACAGGCTTCCCTAGCGTTTGCCAGAAAATTCAACACCCAGATATACCTGGTAACGATATTGGATTCAGATGAAATCCATTCCCGGCAGAATGCGGATGCTTTCTACCTCACTTATAAACGGCTGACAGAATACGGTCATACACCTCATTACAAAATACTGCAGGGCAAACAGGATATCGGGGTGATCCTGCGTTATGCCGACCAGGTAAAGGCCGACCTGTTATTGGTGGCACCTGAAAAAAAGAAAAACCTTTTTGGATGGATGAATAAATCTGTCACAGACCTCCTTCACCCGCTTTCAACGCTGCAGGTACTGATGCTCAGGCCTCAAATAAAATAATTAATTATTTTAGAGGCATGAAGCTTCAATTATGGTCTGTCGGTAAAGCACATGAACCCTATGCGCATGCGGGTATTGAAGATTTCACCAGGCGGCTCAACAAATATTTTCCGGCGCAGTGGCACCTAATTGCGCCGCCTAAAAATGCAGCCAGTCTTTCTGAAAGCGAGCTCAAAAAAGCGGAAGCAGAGCTGGTTTTGCAGTTATTGCAGAAAGACGATTACCTGGTATTGCTGGATGAGCGGGGTAAACAGCTCAGTTCGCCTGAACTTGCGGCATTCCTGCAGCAAAGGGCCAATGAAAGCGCCCGGCAACTGGTATTCCTGATTGGAGGAGCTTTTGGGGTTGATGAGCGTATCAGGCAGCGGGCTAATCTTTGCTGGAGTTTTTCGAAACTGGTATTTCCCCATATGCTTATTCGCCTTATGCTGGCCGAACAATTATACAGGGCCTGTACCATTTTACGAAATGAGAAATATCACCACAGCTAAACTGACAAAACCCTTACCTTACCCCTATGATCACCGTAACCATCGCCATTCTCGCCCTTACCTGCATCGTTTCTTTCAGCGCTTTCTCGAATGAGAAAGTGATCAATGACCTTATTTTCGATCCGACTGCGATCAATAATCGCAACCAATGGTATCGTTTCATTACCTGCGGTTTCATTCATGCCGATCTCATGCACCTGGCTTTTAACATGTATTCTTTTTATCTTTTTGGCGATATGGTTGAACGCGCATTCGTTTCAATTTTTGAAGAAAAAGGAAAACTTTTGTATGCCCTGATGTACCTGATGGCGCTGGCAGTATGCCTGGTACCCACTTACCTCCGGAACAGGAATAATTACCAGTACAGGAGTCTCGGCGCCTCCGGCGCCGTATCGGCTGTGATCTTTGCCGGTATTTTGCTATACCCTACCCTGGGCATGGGCATCTTCCCCCTGCCCTTTCATATTCCCGGTTTTGTATTTGGTCCCCTGTACCTGATTGTCTCTGCTTACCTGGCCAGAAAAGGACATGGCAACATCAACCACTCAGCCCACCTTTGGGGTGCGGTATTCGGGATCGCATTTGTAATCATTTTCTCCAGGTGGGTGAGCGAATTCAATGCCCTGGATCACTTCATCAGTGATGTGAGTGGCTATTTTGGCAGGTAAGCAGCAACAGTTCCTTTGTTTGTTCTGTCAGTTTAAAACGATCATCGATCCTGTATCCTATTACCCAGACGATCTTCTGATCCATTTCCAGCACCCATGCTTTTTCTTTTTCAGTGGGTGATAATTTCAGGTCGATGAAAAAACGGCTCAGCTTTTTTTTCTTCTGCATGCCCAACGGATAAAAATAATCGCCCTGCTTCCATTTGCGCAGTAACAGGGGGAAACGGATCTTGCCTGCATCGAGAAGCGCAACAGAAGGGCTGGTCAGCTGCTGGTGATGAGTTGTAAGGTGCGATTGATGTATGGTGAGTATATGGTTGCAGAATGCAATTGTTTGATCATGCTTCTCTATGAGAATATGTTGAACTGCTTCATTTGCATTCTCAGCAATGATCATCCATTTCCGGTTGCGGATGAGCCGGTACGTAGGCGATTGCAAATAACTGGCATTGGATGCATCAAGCAGTTTGATGGCTTCCTCTGTCTGAGCCGGTGTAAAACCATAAGGCTTCAATAATTCTCTGGTAATGGTATGCAAGGGTGCCGCCTGTTTCCATTTCAACACGGGGATATGCAGTTCTTCACCTTTTCGTTCTGCCAGTTTTTTCAATTGCATGGCAATGGCATGGTCGTATACCTGCAATGCTTCCTGCAAATGATCAATGGTATGCAGCATGTTTTCCTCGGCTTGCGGAAACACTTCCCTGATGGCAGGGATCAGCCGGTTACGAAAGAAATTACGAGTGTATTTATCTGAACTGTTCGAAGTATCTTCCACAAAATCAAGCTGCTGCGCCCGCGCATAATCCGTCAACTGCTGTTTCCTGAAAGGGAGCAGGGGCCGTAATAATGCACGGTCCCATTGCGCCGGCTGAATACCTGCAAGACCCTTGATACCTGTGCCGCGGAACAGGTGCATCAACATGGTTTCAATATTATCATCTGCATGATGCGCAGTAACCAGGAAGCTTTGCTGCAGGATAGTTTTAAACCATTCATAACGCAATTCCCTGGCGGCTTCCTGGATGGCCATTTTATGCGCGGCCGCAAAAGCCTGTGTATCGAATCTTTTTACCAATACCTCCTTTCCATACTTCTTACCAAGCGCCCGGACAAATTGTTCATCCCTTTCACTTTCTTCCCCCCTCAACTGAAAATTACAATGTGCAATCCTGAAATCAAACCCGCTGCGGGCCACCAGGTCCGTCAATACAACACTGTCTACTCCGCCACTCACCGCCAACAATAGTGGTGAGTAGTGAGTAGTGAGTGGTGAGAAGTTCTTTTTCCAATAATATGTGAAAGCTTCAAGCAATTTAATTGGTTTTCTTCACCTCCTTCGCCCAGGTATCTTTCAAAGTAACGGTTCTGTTGAAGACCAGTTTGTCTTTTGTACTTTCTCTATCCAGGATATAATATCCTTTGCGCAGGAACTGGTAACGGGCATCAGGCGGATCATTTTTCAGGGCTGGTTCAGCCAGTGCATGTTGAACCACCTGCAGCGAACCGGTGTTGATATGGTCTTTAAAATCTCCCTCTGCATTACCCACATCTTCCACTTTGAATAAGCGATCGTACAGGCGCACTTCCGCTTCTATGGCATGTGCCACACTCACCCAGTGCAGGGTGCCCTTCACATGAATACCCGAAGTATCGGCGCCACTCTTGCTTTCGGGAATATAAGTGCAGTGCAGTTCGGTGATGTTGCCTGCCGCATCTTTGATCACTTCATTGCATTGAATGATATAGGCGTTTTTGAGTCGTACCATTTGTCCGGGTGCCAGCCTGAAATATTTCCTGGGAGGTATTTCCATGAAATCTTCCCTTTCGATATAAAGTTCTTTTCCAAATGGAATTTCGCGGTGCCCGGCCTCAGTATCTTCCGGGTTGTTTTCACTCGGCAGCCATTCATGATCCTGTGTATAGTTGGTGATCACCACTTTCAGCGGATCAAATACCACCATCCTGCGCAATGCAATCTTGTTCAGGTGTTCACGCACAAAAAACTCCAGCAGCCCTACATCAATCAGGTTGTCTCTTTTGGCCACCCCTATCCGGTCGCAGAAATCGCGGATGGCTTCGGAGGTATAACCTCTCCTGCGCATGCCGCTGATGGTAGACATGCGTGGATCGTCCCATCCGCTTACATAACCTTCGTTCACCAATTGCAACAGTTTACGTTTGCTCATAATGGTATAGGTCATGTTCAACCGGGCAAATTCGTATTGATGCGAGGGGAATATTTCCAGCTGTTCAATGCACCAGTCGTACAGCGGACGATGCGGGATGAATTCAAGGGTGCAGATCGAATGTGTGATGTTCTCGATGGCATCGCTTTGACCGTGTGCGAAGTCATACATCGGATAAATACACCATTTATCTCCCGTACGGTGGTGATGGGCATGCTTGATACGATAGAGAATGGGGTCGCGCATGTGCATATTCGGGCTGGTCATATCAATTTTCGCGCGCAATACTTTTTCACCGTCTTTGTACTCCCCATCCCGCATTTCATTGAACAGTTTCAGGTTCTCTTCTATGCTGCGGTTACGGTACTGGTTCTCAGTGCCCGGATGGGTAGGTGTTCCTTTCTGACTGGCGATCTCATCGCTGGTACTATCATCTACATAAGCCAAACCCTTGGTGACAAGCCGGATGGCAAACTCGAATAATTTTTCAAAATAGTCAGAAGCATACAATTCATTGGCCCATTCAAAACCCAGCCAGCGCACGTCATCTTTGATACTCTCTACGTATTCGGTTTCTTCGGTAATGGGGTTGGTGTCATCGAAACGCAGGTTGGTTTTGCCACCATATTTTTTGGCAAGGCCAAAATTGAGGCAAATGCTTTTGGCATGGCCTATGTGCAAGTATCCGTTGGGTTCAGGTGGAAAACGGGTGGCAATGGAAGCATATTTTCCACTCTTCAGGTCCGCTTCTACGATCTCTTCTATAAAATTCAGGCTCCTTTCCTCTGACATGTGTAATACTGTTAGGGTCACAAAGTTAAGCTTTGCACCCCAACCTCAGGCAGGCAAACGGTAGTTATTCAGGAAAGCAATGGTTTTCACCATATCATTGTGCAATACCCTGTCTTTTTCATTGAAGCTTACTTCCCTGCGCAAAGCGCTTACCAATTCTTCTATGACGGGCGAACTCACAGCAGGTCTTCTGAACTCCAGCGCCTGTGCGGCGCTCATCAGTTCAATGGCCAGCACTTTTTCTGCATTCTGTATCACCCGCCAGCATTTGGTAGCCGCATTGGCACCCATGCTTACATGGTCTTCCTGGTTATTGGAAGAAGAAATACTGTCTACCGAAGCAGGAGTACATAGCTGTTTGTTCTCACTCACAATACCCGCGGCAGTGTACTGGGGAATCATGAAGCCGGAATGAAGTCCAGGATTTTTCACCAGGAACAGGGGCAGGCCACGCTGTCCGCTGATGAGCTGGTAGGTTCTTCTTTCCGAAATATTGGCCAGTTCACTCATGGCAATGGCCAGGTAATCGAGTACCAGCGCCAGTGGTTGTCCGTGGAAATTACCGCCGCTTACAATAAGGTCATCATCAGGAAAAATATTGGGATTATCTGTTACAGAATTGATCTCGCGTAAAAACACGTTCAGCACATGATCAAAAGCATCTTTGGAAGCGCCATGCACCTGGGGTATGCAGCGGAAAGAATAAGGATCCTGCACCTGTTGTTTGTATTGCCGGCCTATTACACTTTCCGATAAATAATCGCGCAGCCGCGCAGCCGTTGCCACCTGACCCTTATGTGCCCTTACAGCATGAATATGCGCTTCGAGTGGTTCTGAAATACAATCGAAAGCATCGAAAGAAAGAGCGCTGATGATATCGGCCATTTGCAACAGGTGCTCTGCTTTTTTGAGGCAGTACAACCCGTAAGCGCTCATGAACTGTGTGCCATTGATCAAAGCCAGTCCTTCTTTGCTTTGCAGGTGAATGGGCTCCCATCCGAGCAGTTGCATGATTTCGGCCGTGGGCTTCTTTTTGCCCTGGTGATATACTTCACCCAGACCGATGAGTGGCAGGCTGAGGTGACTGAGCGGCGCCAGATCGCCAGAAGCGCCGAGAGAGCCCTGGGTATAGATCACGGGAAGCACATCGTTGTTGTACATGTCCATAAGCCGCTTCACTGTATCGATCTGCACTCCGCTGTGCCCGTAGCTGAGCGATTTGATCTTGAGCATCAGCATCAGTTTCACAATATCAAGGGGTACTTCTTCACCCAGTCCGCATGCATGAGATACCAATAAATTGTATTGGAGTTGTTCTATCTGGCTGGCATCGATCTTTACATTTTGCAGGAACCCAAAGCCGGTATTGATGCCATAGAAAAGGGCATTCTCTTCAGCCATTTTTTTATCGAGGTATTCGCGGCAGGCGATGATTCTTTCATGAGCGTCGAAGGTAATGGAGACCAGTTGGTTGAAATCGAGCAGGTTTTTGACTTGTTGAAAATGAAGCCATTTACGGTCCAGCGGCAAATAATTATAGCTCATGCAATCGTTGGTTTGGGGCAAAGTAAGGTTTTTTTTAGTGGCTTTTTTTTCTTTATTTTGCGCCCGGTTCATCAACCCGGTTCGGTAGCTCAGTTGGATAGAGCATCCCGATTTCTGGTCGGGAAGGTCATTGGGTCGTTCGTTGAAAATATTTGGTTCGGTAGCTCAGTTGGATAGAGCAACTGCCTTCTAAGCAGTAGGTCATTGGTTCGAATCCAATCCGAATCACGAAGTTTCTCGCAATAATGCGGAACTAACACAATCTATTTATTGTATCCTGATACCCTTATGAAAGGTAGCTGAGTACGGCCGCACTTACACATATTTTCATAAAACGATCATTAATCTACGTATTCACCAACCATACTGAATGTTCATTTACGTATCTCCTGAAAAGCTATCTATCTAAATAAAAAAGTTGTGTTTTAAGTTTAACAGCTATCAGACACGTTTGGGTGTATAAGGGTGATTTGCCTTAATATTTTTTGCAGCAAGTTCAACCGTTTGTTGAATTCTTTGTTGCCTGGTTGCGGCTTTTTGGCGTTTAAAATCCACTCAAGTATTACTCTTTTTGAAGAAGGTGGAAAGTTATGAAAGTTTTTACAGGCCACTTCGCTCTTATCAAATAATTGCTGCAAATCGATCGGTATTACAATATTCTGGGCATCTGTTAAAGCATCCCAGGTTCCTGTTTTTTTCGCAAGATTGATCATTGTTTGTCCAGCTGGTGTCATCAGTTTTTGTTTTATCATCTTTTTGGCCCGCTCTTTATTAATATTGCTCCATTTGCTCTTTGGTTTACGGGGGGAAAAAGTCAGGTAAAAACTTTCTTCATCTCTCTTCTTCGCTTTACTGTCAATCCAACCAAAACACAATGCCTCTTCCATGGCATCACTGATGGTGACATTTTGCACTTTACTTTTTTTGTGATAAAGAATTAGCCAGACCGATTGTTCAGTTTGATGATTTTTTTCCAGCCATTTCCGCCATTCTTCCCGCGTATGTGCTGTAACAGCTTTTTTTCCGTCTTTAATTTCCATTACTCTCTGATCCTTTTAAGCGTAATATTTCAAGATAAAGGGATTTGCCATGATACTCAGGATATAGCCCCATACCTAAAAGTTCATCAAAAACACTGTGAAAATTCGTTTTTGATCAACCCATCCTGCTATATAAATATACCGGACTATGTTGATTCCTGTAACAGAATTCCGTTAATTAATTTTTATTCCTGATAAATAGGACCAAAATCTTTTTCTGCTGTCATATTATTTAAATAAATTCATTCCTAACATTAAAACAGATGAAAGAAAAAGTGTTGTACATGGCAAGAACAGGGCTTGTTTTTTTGATACCCCTTGCGTTCATGCAATGTAAAAAGGAGTTTACGCTGGCATCTGTTCCCCAAAGGAGTAAGCAGCAATGGATAAAAGATTATTTCAAAGAACTGCAATCCGTTGATTATGCCAACATTTATGCAGTAAGTTGGTGGCATGAAAATTTCGAAAACTCTTTTTTAGCCATCAATTCCAGCGAAGCTGCATTACACCAATATCAACTTGAAGTGGGCAACAACCGTTTTATAGAACAATGCACTTTTGTAAACGGTAAGTTAACCGTACAAACCAACAAGTTATATCACGCGGCTTTTCCCAATTTCGGTGCTACAGAAGATATTGTGTCGGCCAATAGAATAGCAGATTTTGAATCGCTTGCAAAAAAGAAAATTGCCTGGGCCTATTTTTCCAATAATTGGATACAAGGCATTGAATTTCCGCAAAAAGAGGTAGAGATTATCAGGAGTGCAGGAAGAATTCCTTTTATCCGAATGATGCCCCGGAGCCAGTTCGTAGCAAATAAGCCGGACCCCAAATGGCATTTAAAAGACATCATCGATGGACAGTTGGACACTTCCCTGAAAGCCTGGGCAAATGCGGCAAAAAATTGCGGAACCAATCTCCTGGTAGAATTTGGGACAGAGGTAAACGGCAGCTGGTTTTCATGGAACGGTAGCTTTAATGGAGGAGGTACACTGAATGGATACGGCGATCCAAGTTATCCGGATGGCCCTGAAATTTTTCGGGATGCATATCGTCATATTATTGACCTTTTCAAACAACAAGGTGTAAATAATATAACCTGGTTTTTTCATTTTGATGTTTCAGGTTCACCGGATGAATGGTGGAATGAAGCCCGGTATTATTATCCGGGGGACAACTATATCGACTGGATAGGCATAAGTACCTACGGGGCGCAGAAAAAAACAGACAGTTATATTGCTCCTAAAAATCTGTTGGATCAGGCTTATAAAAAGATGCAATCGGTATCATCCAGCAAACCTTATGCTATTGTAGAGTTTGGAGTTACAGAATGAGCAGTTCAGTCATGATTACATCCATATCTTATGCACCACATTCCATAATGTGTAAATACTGGTAAGCACCACAAAGCCCCCGATGGTAATGTACATGGTTTTCAAAGGCAACTTCCCTACCAGTCTTGCTGCAATAGGTGCGGCAATCATCCCCCCGATGATCAATCCTGCAATTTCTCCAATAGGCAGGTTTTCCAGTAAAATGAAAAAAGTGATAGCGCTTGCCAGCACTACAAAGAATTCAGCCAGGCAGACTGAGCCAATCACATAACGCGCATCTTTTCTTTTGGCAATCAGTGTACTGGTTACCAACGCACCCCAGCCACCCCCTGCAAAAGCGTCCATGAACCCTCCTATCGTTGCCAGCCAGCCGGCCCTTTTCACTTTATTCAAGGCCTGCTTTTTAATGAACGCTTTGCGGATAATATAATAGCCCAGGTAAGCAGTATAGAATGTGAGAAAAAAACGCACCCATAATGCCAACTGCGGATGTGATTTGCTGAAAAAGCAGGCAAGTGAAGCCCCCGAAATCGCGCCAATGATACCCGGTATCACCAGCGTTTTAAAAAGCTTCCGGTTGATGTTCCCGAAACGGTGGTGACTGTAACCCGATACCCCACTGGAAAATACACGCGCTGAATGTACGCGGCTGCTCACAATGGCCGGTGGAACCCCTACGGCCAACAAAAAAACCGTTGAAATGGTTCCATACCCCATGCCCAGTGATCCGTCGGCCATCTGCGCCAGGAAACCCGTCAGCAGCATCATCAGTATCATCCTGGTGTCGATGTGTTGCGGAATGGATTTGACCGCATCCACCATATTAGAAAATGGAAAATAAGAAACGATAGCAGATCCGATGATCATGAAAACAAACGCAAAAAGACTCCACTTAACGATCTTCTGTCCTGTTTTTTCCCGCGGCGTTCTGATCTCCTGCAGGTCTATTTTTTTAGCCACCAGAACTTTGGTAAGATCGTTCAGCGTGTTCACCTTGCTCGCAAAATCGCCTTTGAGCTGGTCCCTGATCAGGTGCATGTTTTTGAGCACATCGTCTATTTCATCGGGTAATACTTCTATCAGCAATTCCTTGACCCTTTTGGCAATGGTCGGCGATTTGCCATTGGTGGAAATGGCTACTTTGAGATTGCCCTTTGACATAACACTGCTCAGGTAAAAATCGCAAAGATCAGGCTTGTCGGCTACGTTTACCAGCAGCCTCCTTTGCCTGGCATCGTTGCGAATCTGTTGCGCCGTATCTATATTATTCACGGCTACAATAACTATATCTGCATCGTTCAGGTCACCTGCATCATAGATTTTCTGTACAATCCTGATATTCGCATGCTGTTGCTGCAATGTTCTTATTTCTTCGTTTACATCAGGTGCGACAAGTGTAATGGATGTTTCCGGTGAATTTTGCAATACCCTGGTGAGTTTTTCCAGAGCAACCATGCCGCCACCTACAATCAGCAGGCGCAGGTTGTTGAGTTGCAGGAATACGGGGAATAACGGGTTGATGGTATTCAGTTTATCGCCAGTCTTTTGATCCGGTATGTTTATATGTTCCATTGCAGCAAAGATAATAATATCCTATCAAAACAGTAGAGTAACCAAAAGAACAAGCGTTTGTTAACACTTTAAGCAGGCAGTATCAAAGGCAAAAAGGCCAACATAACCTAACTTTGTAGTATGATCGCGAATCTCACTAATGAATCACCCCGGCCCTGGGAAGTGGCAGAGCAGGATGTACTTATTGAAACCGCACAATCTTACAGCCTTATTGTGTGGAACGATGAAGTGAATACTTTTGAATGGGTGATTGAAACTTTGATGACTGTTTGCGGTCATACGCTGGAGCAGGCAGAGCAATCGGCCCTGCTTATTCATTTCAAAGGCAGGTATGCTGTGAAGAAAGGCGACTACGATACCCTTAAACCCATGTGCGACGCCATTACCGATCGCGGCATTGGCGCCACGATTGAATCAACCGATCTATAAACATGTCGTTGTATGCACTGAACGACCAGCTCTGGTTCCCTCCCGTACATGAAGCCCTGGAAGGCGGGCTGCTGGCTATGGGCGGCGATGTTAGCGTGGACCGCTTACTGCTTGCTTACAAAAGCGGCATCTTTCCCTGGTACGATGGCACTGTTCCGCTGTGGTGGAGTCCTGATCCGCGTTTTGTATTATTCCCCGATGAACTGAAGGAAAGCAAAAGCATGAAAACCATTGAAAAGAAAAAAGTTTTCCGGTTCCGCACCAATACCGCTTTTGCCGAAGTAATTGCCAGTTGTAAGTCCCTCTCCAGGAAAGGACAGGACGGTACCTGGATCACCGATGAGTTGGAAGCTTCTTTCAATGAACTGCACCGAATGGGTGTGGCGCATTCTGCAGAAGCATGGCATGAAGGTGAGCTTGCCGGCGGTCTCTATGGCATTCGTATGGGCAATTTCTTTTTTGGTGAAAGCATGTTCAGCAAACACAGCAATGCCAGTAAATTCGCCTTCATCCAGTATGTGAAACAATTAAAACAGGAAGCCGTTCGGTTGATCGACTGCCAGGTATATACCGAACACCTGGAAAGCCTTGGCGCCAGGATGATCACCAGGGAAGATTTTATTGGTATGTTGCATAAGGATCAGCCCTTTGCATAGCCATACATTTTTTCCACATCTTTTACAATGCTTTCCATGTCAGCGTCTTTGCCCTTGGCATCATAACTCTGTTTGAGGTTGCTGCCAAATACCACGGCAACAGTTTGCCAAAAGGCGGCGGTGATAAACCCCTTGTATTCCTCGATGATCTCATAACAGTTGTTGCCCGTTTCACGGTTGATGAGTTTCATGAGCACTTTGCCCTGGTATACAGAAAGCTGGGTGAGTTTATCGGTAAATTCTTTTTTGAGTTCCCTCTCTTTAGAGCGGATGATGATGCGCCGCTGTCTTTTATCGGAAACATTGGCAAGCCGGTGGTTGATCTCATTCATGATACGGCTGGCTGCTTTGGCATAAGGATAGGTAACATAAACAGCATTGCGCAGGCGTGTCCAGTTTGCCCAGTAATTTCTCCACTGACGGGTGAGCTTGCCTATCACCATAACGTTGGGGAGATAACTATAGGGAATGGTATCACCTTCCGGCGTAACCATGGCATAGACTTTCACAGTATCATAGGGTCCCCGGCCATTCGTTTGGGAACGCACCTGCTGCACCAATGCCAATAAGCAAAACAGCACCAGTAAAATAATGGTATTTGATCGGGGCTTATTCACTGACTTAAAAATAGAACTATATTCCATCATTAATGCTGCCTGAACTAAAAAGTAACCCGCTTTAACAATTTTACTGCCCGGCAGAAGGGGTTATTTTACCCTGAGTACCGGCTTTTTCTGCCTTTGGACGATGGACATAATGAAGCCTGCCACCATTACCAGTATACCCAGCCAGAGGATATTGATCATGGGGAACTCATATACTTTGAGCGTAATAAGATCGGTGATACCCCCGCTCTCCTTCACGCCTATTTCCAGTTTTCCTGCTGCAGGGTCTACTACTTTGTTGAATTTCAATACCATACTTTGCGCGCGTACCGTATCTGTGATGGTTCGCATTTGTTGCCCTTCAATAACAATACCGGGTTTAGCAGGGTAACGGCGACCGTCTTTCGATACCACCATGATGTCGAGGAAAATAGAAGCCGCTCCTTCCTTCACCACTTTATTCAGGATCATCAGCCCATTGCTGTAAAAGACCGTATCGCCCACTTTTAACTGCTGGTTGTGGAAACTGGTGGTATCGGACTTGTTGTTTTCCTGGAAAGAAGTGATGTATACAAAAATATCCTTGTACCAGTAATGTTTGGAAGCGGGATTGGCGGCAAAGCCTTCCATGCCCTTATTGTTCTTAATTACATCGGGATAGAGTTTAAAATGCTCTTCTCCTTTTTTGGCCCTGAAATCTATTTCAAAATAACGTTTGCGGTCGCGCTCATTCATGGTATCCAGTGTATATGTTACCATATACTTGCCCATATCAGTAGCCACTCCTTTGAACAAAGTGAGGTTTTCGGCCGGGTTGCCCGCCGGGTTATTCCTCGATTTGGCGTCTTCAGCACGCAGCGGTGTAATACCTGTGGTATTCCAACTCAACACCGTTTTTTTACTGGACGAAATGAGAATACCTACCAGCACCATTCCAAAACCGATATGCGCAACAGAAGCGCCGGCAGCTTTCAGCTTTCCTTTCATACCCAGCCATATGTAAGCGGTATTGGCTACCACGGCATAAACTGCTGCAAAAATGGCCAGGTGAATGGCTACCAGGAAGCCCGGCCCTTTTTTATCATACCCTATGACACCAAATGTGCTGATGGCGATACTGATGACCAGGGCAATGGCCGTTGGCAACCATATCTTCCTTCCGAAATAAGCCCTGGGCGTGTCTTTGTATTTGAAATACTGCGCTATGGCAGAGAGTAACCCTATTACGATAGCCACAAATACCTGTATCTGGTTATAGGCAAATTCAGGGTCTTCAGGCGGGGCAATATTGGTGCCGAATAATTTATTGAAAACAGGCGTGGAAGTTTTGGCAATGATTACAATGCCCGACAGAAACAATACCAGCGAACCAATGAACATCCAGAATTCCCGGCTATAGGTGTTTTCTTCTTTGGCAATGGATGGAATACTTTTATAACGTACTGCAAAAAGCGTCATGGCCGGTACAAAAAAGACCAGTACAAATAACAATAGTTGTGTATTCATACCCAGGTCGGTAAACGCATGTACCGAAGTATCGCCCAATATACCGCTGCGGGTTAAAAATGTAGAATACAATACCAGTGAAAAACTGATGATGTAAAAGAAATAAGTAGGCCGGAGTGAATAGCCGCTGTGTTTGTATACCAGGTTGGTATGCAAACCTGCTATCAATGTGAGCCAGGGCACCAGCGAAGCATTCTCTACCGGATCCCATGCCCAATAACCACCGAACGAAAGGCTCTCATAAGCCCAGGCAGCGCCCATCATGATACCAGTACCCAGCACTGCTCCCGAAAAACAGGTCCAGGCAATGGCAGGCTTTGTCCAGTCATGCCTCCTGTTCATCAATCCGGCCATGGCATATGCAAAAGGAACAATGGTGGATGCAAATCCAAGGAACAGCACCGGCGGGTGGATCACCATCCAATAGTTCTGTAACAAAGTGTTCAGCCCCGTTCCGTCTTTTACAAACTGCAGGTAATCGCTGCGGATACCTCCGTTCACTACATCCTGAAAAACAGGGGCGTTATCAAGAAATCCTTCATTGCGTAAGAGTACAAAGGGACTGCTTCCTACTTTCACTCCGAAAAAATAAATACCCACCAGCATGCTGGCAATGGCAAATTGCGCAAAACTGATGATGGTCATCGCACCTGCCTCCCAGTCTTTCGCACGCCAGATAAGTATCCATCCCAATACACAATGCCAGAAACTCCACAACATGAAACTTCCTTCCTGGCCTTCCCAGAAACAACTCAGGAGATATTCAGTTTGCAGACTTTTGTCGCTATGCGTATAAGCATATTTATATTCAAAAAGATGGTTTGAAATGATATGATAGAGTATCACAAAAAGCGCAAGCACGCTCGCTGTTTCCACAAGAAAAGAAAGGCGCGCCAGTCTTGTCCAGCTTTGTTTTTCTGTTAAAGCACCTGTGCGGTTCGCTTTGAAATAAGCAATGGTAGCCACCAGGGAAGCTACCAGGGAAAGTACTGCAAAAAACTGTCCAGCCTGACCGGGAAATACGTGTTCGCCTATGTAATTGTTCATCGATTTGAGAAATTCAGTTAACGTAAGGAAATATGCCCGGGTAGGTTTATTTGCTTTCGGCCTGCAGCCTGTTCTGGGTGGCTTTAGGGTCGTCTTTGTATTTAGAAGGACATTTCAACAGGATGTCCTTGCATTCAAAATGATCGCCCTGCACCTTTCCTTTCAATACCAGTCTTTCGCTTTTTTCCATATCGGTGGGCTTATTGTTGTGGTACACCACTTTAATACTGTTTCCCAGGGTATCTACAGCTGTGAAACTAAGATAATTGGGGTTTTTTACTGCATCGTATTCAAGGGGTTGCTGTTTGTCCAGCCTGGCAATCAGGTTCACAAACCTGCCTTCTTTTTGTTTTGCCGAAGCGATGGTTTCGTAAGTAGTCAGGTCGCCCGTATAACTGATCAATACCACAATGGCCGCCGCTATCAATACCAATAAAATGATATGTGTTTTCTTCATCTCGCCATCTTTTGCGCAAAATTAGCCCAAAATAAGGTGTTGGCATGGGGCAATAACACAGGTGGCAAGAAATGACACAAATCAAACAGTACTCCTAACTTTACACTACCTTCGCGCCGTTTGCAAACTCAGAAGCTATCATGACCGACTTATCGCAATTCGATCCCAATTCGGTGAGTAATCCCCACAACAATGTATTTGGCCTTCCTTTTTCAGAAGAGGAATCGCGTTTGATAATCATTCCCGTGCCCTGGGAAGTAACGGTAAGTTACGGTGCCGGCACCTCACGTGCTGCTGAACACATATTCAAAGCCAGCATGCAGGTAGACCTTTTCGATGCCGACGTGCCCGATGGCTGGAAACATGGCTTTTTCATGCGGGAGGCTGATAAACGCATATTATTGAAAAGCGATTACCTGCGTAAAGAAGCTGAGTTGTACATCGATTATATTTCAAAAGGTGAGCTTCTGGAGAAAAACAAGTTCATGTGCAAGAGCCTTAAAGAGATCAATGCCGGCAGTGCCGCCCTGAATCAGTGGGTATATGAGCAGGCGCGCGACCTGCTGAACCGCGACAAGCTGGTGTCATTACTGGGTGGCGATCATAGCATTTCACTGGGTATGCTCAAAGCAATGGGCGAGAAACACGGCGATTTTGGCGTGCTGCAGATCGATGCACACTGTGACCTGAGAAAAGGTTATGAGAATTTCACGTATTCGCACGCATCTGTCATGTACAATGCCCTGCAGGAAGTGCCGCAGTTAAAGAAGCTGGTACAGGCTGGCATTCGCGATTATTGTGAAGAAGAATGGCAATACATCTGCAACAGTAATTTCAGGGTGGTTACTTATTTCGACCGCAACATCAGGGAAAGACAATTTGAAGGCGAAACCTGGAAGCAGATTGCCCAGGACATTGTTGACAAACTGCCGCAGAAAGTGTACATCAGTCTTGATGTGGACGGTCTCGACCGCAAGCTTTGTCCGAATACCGGCACCCCCGTCCAGGGCGGTTTTGACAGCGAGCAGGTATTGTATCTTTTCAAAAAAGTAAAAGAAAGCGGCCGCGAACTGATTGGGTTTGACCTCGTTGAAATTGGTGTGGGGCAGACCGACTGGGACAGCATAGTGGGTGCACAACTCCTGTGGCGCCTTTGTAACCTCATGGTAAAATAAATGAAGACCTACGACTATATCATCACTTTCAAATCACGCAACCCTAAGATCGTGGACCGCATCAGCCTTTTCATGCTTTTACTGGCCGTTGCGGTATTTATTTTTTCCATTTTTACAACTCCTTTATCCAGGTCAACTTTCTTTTTTTCAGTCATTACCCTACTGATCATTGGTTATGTCGTTTACCTCAATATACAGGAAGGAAAAGGCAAAGCCCCTTATTACAGGATAGCATTGGCACTCGCAGCCTGCGGTTGGTATCTGTTGCCCCATGGGCAGCTCCCTTTCACAGCTTACCTGCTGGCGGCCCTGCTGGAAAAGCAGGCAAAATTTCCACAGGAAGTGGCTTTCGATAAAGATGAGATCGTATTCAACAGCCTTCCGAGAAAATTATACAAGTGGAGCGACCTGAACAATGTGGTGCTGAAAGACAACCTGCTCACCATTGATTTCAGGAACAATAAACTCATTCAGAAAGAAACGGAAAGTCCCGTGTCTCAACAAACGGAGAAAGAGTTCAATGAATTTTGCAGAAAACAATTGGAGGAAATTTCTGATTTATGATTTATGATTTTTTGAACTTTTAAATGATGCTATGTTAACACAATCTCCATATCTGCTTTATTCCGATGGCAATGGGAATATTTTTGAAGATACTTCACTTTATGCCGCAGGGCGTGCAGGGTGGGATGCTTTTCCTGTTCCGGCAGAAGACTGGATAGTGTTGCCGGATGGCGGTAACCTGTATGAGTTACCGGGTAGAAGGGGTATCGGCATCGATGTAACCACAGGCGAAATGCGTTTGTGTGAAAAAGGATGGGCAGTGGCGGCTTTTATTCCGCCTGCACACACCGGTTTGTTCATCGCAGCTTATGAAACATTACCGGATGCTCCTACGCTTCCTTTGTTCTGTTATACGGCTGCAGGGTGGTTCAATGATAAAACTTATGTACCGGCAGTGAGGATTGAACAGGATATTCGCCAGGAATGTGCAGGTTACGATAATGAAAAAATCAAATCGGGTACCGAACATTTGTTGCAGGCTTATCCGAACAACAGGCTGGTGAAACACCTGATGGAGAATTGCTGCATGACTTATCATTGCCCGGCTGCCAGGAATTTTTCCATGGCCAGGTGGGAATGCCCTGTACCTACCTCACCGGCCTGTAATGCCAATTGCATCGGTTGTATCTCTTTTCAACCCGAAGAAGAGACCATTGTTTCCACGCAGGACCGTTTAACCTTCAAACCCAGCGCTGAAGAGATTGTGGAATTCACAGTACCTCATTTGATGGAAGCCCCTTTTCCCATTGTAAGTTTCGGACAGGGGTGTGAAGGAGAACCTTTGCTGATGTGGGAAACCATACGCGAAGCCATCCTTGAGATACGCAAGCATACCAACAGAGGAAGCATCAACATCAATACCAATGGCTCCAGGCCAGATGCCGTAAAGGCTTTATGTGAAGCCGGACTGAACAGCATACGCGTAAGCACCAACTCGGCCCGCAAACACGTTTATGAACCTTATTACCGCCCCAATAACTACCGGTTTGAAGACATCATCGAAAGCCTGAAAGTGGTACGCAGTTATGGTGGATGGACCAGCATCAACTACTTTGTATTCCCGGGCATGACAGATAGTGTGGAAGAATATGAAGCCCTGCGTAAACTCATCATTGATACTGATCTGTCGATGATCCAGTGGCGCAATTTCAACATTGATCCCGACTGGTACATGGGCAAGATCGGCGTTCATGAAACCGGTGAAATGCTCGGAGTAAAACAACTGATGAACCTGATCCGGGAAGAATTTCCCCGCTTGAAATTCGGCTATTTCAATCCCCCCATGGAACGCATCAAAGGCAATTACAATAAGGAGTTTGCAGGGGCCGAGCGTTATGTTTGACCGGCTCCCGTTTAATGTGCCGCTCTTGACAGTACAACCTCGCGCCATATTTTGAGAGGCTTGGGCATTTTCTGTCTTCCCCCCATTCCCAGTCCGCCTGTACCAATGGATATACCTATGCCACCGCCACTTCCATAACCACCAAAACCAAAGCCGCCGCCTACCGAAACACCAGGGCCCCTTCTGCCGCCTCTGCCAGAAGGATCGGCAGGTACGGGATCAATCACAAAACCAACAGACAGACTTCTTCCTCCCTGGTTCACGGAACTGTTACGGTTGAACAAAGCCGAAAAAGGAACAGCCGCTTCGTATACCAGTTCGCCAGCCGCGTTCAGTCCCACACTCACTTCAATCCCTTCCTTGTTCTCTTTGCCATAATCGTAATTCTCCAATGATTTCACCGTGTTGAAACCAAATAGGGAATAATCCTGCGCGTTACTGATAGCAATATGTTTATTGTTGTTGTACTCCTGTCGTCCGTTCATAGGTCCTTTCGGTATATTCCCTGTCGGGTATACAATACCCGCAGCGCCATGTTCATCGTTCACCGCATGGGTATTAAAAAGAACTGTTAACCCGCCCCTCAATATTTCCTGTTGTGTATTTTCATCGCTGCTGCGCAATAACACATACAAATGTGATTGATCGTTCGTAATGGAATAGCTGAAATTTTCTTTTTTATTGTTGTATTGAAAACGAAGCGGTCCCGTCCAGTCACTGTCGTTCCCGTCGATTACCAGTTTACCGGTTTGCCAGTCCGCTTTTGCCGCCGGTTCAGATTGCCGGCTGTTTTTTGATGCACTGCATGCCATTAATAAACTGCCGCATAAAACCACAACGAAACCGGTTGGAATAAGGCTATTTTTCATAACAGACATTTTCATGTAACGATACACAAAAATAGGATGAGGATGCCTGATTTGCTCATTGCTGATACCTGATTTGATTTGAAAATTTTAAAATATATACATCAGATCAGAGATGGACACACCAGACATCAACCATTTCTTAACTTTTCTTTATACCAAAACGTGAATTACGGCAGCATTCTGGCAGTAATTTTCAACATTGCCTGCTCTGCACCGGCATGCTATGTATATTTGAGATGAACAATTCCTATTCCATGGAGGTAAGTTTTGAAAGGGAAAAGAACCTTAAGGCATCGGCCATCACACTTGTGGTATGCCTGTTGCTCTTCCTGCTTTTCTTTTTCCTGCAATGGACCTTACCTCAAATTCCTCAACCCGGTTATGGTGAAGGTATTGAAGTGAACCTGGGCAACAGCGAAACCGGCTCCGGTTCTGTGGCTCCGCAAATTCCTGGAGAGCCTTCCGCTACGCAGGAAGAACAAAGTGCTCCCCCCAAATCAGTGCAGGCTCCTTCGAACCAGCCCGACATCAGTGCCGATGAAAATGCAGATGTCGATGCTCCTGTGATAAACAAGCCGTTGCATAAATCTGCCGCTAAGGCGGAGATACGTCCGGAAGCTCCTTTGAGAAAAACAACAGCTACAGCTACTCATACCGCCCCCACTCCCCCCAAACCCAAAGCGGTGTTCAAGGGTGGAACCAGCACCACCAGTAGTGGCAACCGGGCCGACAGTTACAATGGCGTGCGTGACCAGGGTATTGCCGGCAGCCGGGGCGATCAGGGGAACCCGAATGGTAACCCCAATTCAGATAGTTATACTGGTAATGCTTCCAGCGGCCATAGTGGCAATGGCGGTTCGGGTGGTGTGAGCATACGCAGTGGACTTGACGGCAGACGCATCACCCGCCTCCCTTCGTTTGAAGATGATTTCAATGAAAATGCCAAAGTAGCCGTTGATATCACGGTTGACCGCAGCGGCAACGTAACGCAGGCCCTGGTGAATGTACGGGGCACTACCACCACCAACCAGAATATCCGCAACATTGCACTGCGTAAAGCCAGGATGCTCAAACTCAATGCGGGCAATGCAGATGAGCAAACCGGCACACTGGTATTCAGCTTTAAATTGAGGGGCTGATAAACAAAAGCAAACATTTACTTTTGCTTTTTCATTCCCATGAACTACCAGGAAACCCTTGACTACCTTTTCACCCGGCTGCCTATGTTCAGCCGAATTGGTGCCGCTGCGTTTAAAAAAGACCTTACCAATACCATCCGTTTATGTGAAGCTTTGGGCAACCCGCAGCAGCGTTTCAAAACCATTCATGTTGCCGGTACCAATGGCAAGGGTTCTACCAGCCATATGCTGGCGGCTATTTTGCAGACTGCCGGTTATAAAACAGGGTTATACACTTCCCCCCATTTAAAAGATTTCAGGGAAAGGATCAAGGTCAATGGCGAAATGTGCTGTGAAGCATTTGTAACCCAATTTACCCAACGCATCCAGCCACTGATAGAAACCATTGAGCCTTCCTTTTTCGAGATCACCGTTGCCATGGCTTTTGATTATTTTGCCAATCAGCAGGTTGATGTGGCCGTGATTGAAGTGGGGTTGGGCGGCCGGCTGGACAGTACCAACATCATTAACCCTGAATTAAGTGTCATTACCAATATCGGATGGGATCACATGAATATGCTGGGTGATACACTACCGTTGATTGCCGCCGAAAAAGCCGGCATCATCAAACCCCGTGTTCCCGTAGTGATTGGTGAAACAGTTCCCGAGACCAAACCAGTTTTTGAGCAAAAAGCTGCCGGCGATGAAGCTCTGGGCATTGCTCCTTCCCCCGTCTTCTTTGCAGAAACTGCCCGTTATGTGACTGACTGGAAATACGAACAGCATAAACTGGTGGTTGAAGTGGCCGATAACCGGCACAATGAACACCTGGTATACCAACTGGATCTTCCCGGCATTTACCAGGTAAAAAACCTGCTCACCGTTCTGGAAACTGTAACCCAATTACAATTGAAGGGCTGGCGTATTGACCAGCACATGATACACCTGGCCCTGCAGCAGGTGAAAAAAATAACCGGTCTCCATGGCCGCTGGGAACTGATTCATCACGACCCCGTTGTGGTGCTAGATGTAGCCCATAATATAGACGGCATCAGGCTGATACGGGAACAGTTGGAATTATCTACGTATAAACAACTGCATATTGTCATTGGCATGGTGAAAGACAAAGAAGTGGACAAAGTGCTGGCTTTATTACCTTCCTATGCTCAATATTATTTTACCAAAGCGCAAATACCACGCGCTCTGGATGAAAAGCAACTAAAGGAAATGGCTGCTAAACACCAGTTGAGAGGACATGCATTTGAGGAAGTAAATACAGCGCTGCGCAAAGCCATGGAAAATGCTTCGAAGGAAGATATGGTGTTGGTGTGCGGGAGTGTGTTCCTGGTGGGAGAGGTGAAATAAAAAACTCTTACAACCATTTCAATTTAACCAAAGCAGCATAAACAGCCCCCACCTGAACCCCATGTTGAAATTTACCCTCTCCTAACATTCGTATCACTTCTTCTTTGCTGAAACTCACCACTTCAATGTCTTCGAATGCATCGAACATTTGCACGCCGCCGAGGACTGCATTCCTGGCTAGGTAGAAATACGCAGTGTTGTCATTAATTGCCGGATTGGGAGATACCTGGTAAAGGAATTCTATTTCGTTGGAAATATAGCCGGTTTCTTCCGTCATTTCCCTTTTCACAGCTGCTTCGGGAGATTCGTTTTTGTCAATCACCCCTCCGGGCAATTCAATGGTGATGATATCACCTGCATAACGATACTGGCGTACGAATACCATGCGCTCATCTTTGGTAACCACAATGATATTGGCCCAGTCGGGCAGCTCTACAACATAATAGGGCTCTATGATTCGTCCGTCGGGTAATTCGCAGGTAGCGGCACGGGCTTTGAACCAACGGTCGTGGTAAACATATTCCGATGAAAGGGTTTTCCACTTCAGGTCTCTTTCCATAATCAATTACCAGCCTTTGTTTTCACGCAATGTTGTAATATGTGCCGTATGGTGCCTGCCATGCCAGGCATACATGCCCAGCAGGAACCACAGTGTCATTTGTCTCCCATGTTCCGGATGTACTACTGTACGCTGCCATTGCTCATCTGTAAGGTCTTTCACGGCAACATGCCAGCGCTGGTGCAGGGCATGCAGCAAAGTGACGGACACATTCACTGGCACCGCAGTAACATCGGCCAGCATGGCCCATTCTTTTTCTTCATAGGGTCTGATAACAGGATTGGTTTCGGTGAGGCCCAGTTTGAAACGGGTATAGGCGTTCAAATGGCTGTCGGCCACATGGTGTACCAGTTGGTTCACCGTCCATCCGCCATCGCGGTAAGGCGTTTGTAATTGCTGTGCATCGAGGTTGAGTATGGCCTTTTCCAATGCTGACGGCAGGAACTGGATATCCTGTAGCCAGGCTTTTTTTTGCTCTTCGGAAAAAGGCTGTGGCTCGTACTTGCCAATGGGGTAACGAGGGTCGTTGCTCATACATAAAAATATTAAAGTGGTTATTGCTCTCGTAATGCATGGCCGGTAAGATGTATGAATACATCTTCCAGGTTGGCTTTTTTTACTTCCCTGGGCCTTTCAAAACCGCTGGCCACCAGTTCATCGATCAGTTTATCGGGCGTATTCATTGCAATGATCTTACCACTATCGATGATGGCCACCCTGTCGCACAACACTTCCGCCTCATCCATGTAATGGGTAGTGATGATCACGGTAGTACCCTGCTTGCGGATATTGGTGATCAGGTCCCACAGGTTTCTCCTCGCCTGCGGGTCGAGACCTGTGGTAGGCTCATCCAGGAAAATGATCCTGGGTTTGTTGATAAGCGTGGTGGCGATGGAGAAACGCTGTTTTTGTCCGCCGCTCAACTCTTTGAACCTGGCTTTGGCTTTATCGCCCAGGCTCACAGTATCCAGCAAAGCAATGGGGTCTATGATTTCATTGTACAGGCCGGCAAACAAACGGATCAGTTCTACCAGGCTGAGCATGGGATAATAACCGGAAGTCTGCAACTGAACACCAATGATCTTTTTGATCTCATTGGGTGCTTCATCAAGGTTCAGTCCATCTACCCATACTTCACCGCCGGTTTTTTCGCGCAATGTTTCTATGATCTCCAGCGTGGTTGATTTGCCCGCACCGTTGGGCCCCAGTAAGCCGAATATTTCGCCTTCCATCACATCAAAACTGATGCCTTTTACGGCTTCAAAATCGCCATATTTTTTGTGCAGGTTCTTCACCTGTATGATGGTTTTATGCATGGCTTAAAATTTATACACTAACCCTAATTGCTGATGTGCGGCGCCAATACCTAATCCTCCCGTATGATGCCGGTTATTAAAAAGCGCAACCGCTGTTGCAAGCTGCTGCTGGCTTTTAAGGGTTAAATACCCGCCGGAAGTTCCTATGATAAACCCGCTACCCGTCAATATCCACCCACTTGTTTTAAGATCGCTGTTGCCATTGCTGATTTCTCCTATTCCTACTGCCATAAAAACAGTGCCTGCAAAAGTCAATACCCCACTCAGTATTTTGGATGTCTGGTGCTGCCTGTATAAACGCATCAGGTCTTTGTCTCCTGTTCTTGCAAACAACTGCCTGAACTCCCTGCTTCCCCTGTACACCGTGTCGCGATAAAGTATATTATTGGTCCTGGCACCCATCAGATAATTCATTTGCCCGGGATTGGTTTTCAATTGCGCTTTTGTACTGTTGATACAAAAACAACAAAGCACCCAAATTCCGATCAGTCTAACATTCATTCCTTTTATTTTTTTGCCTGAAGGTACAATTCTAATTCATCCATCATTCCTTTACTTCCAATAAACAACGGCGTCCGCTGGTGCAGCTCGGCAGGTTGTACGTCCAATATCCGCTGCACACCGTCCGTCGCCGCGCCTCCTGCCACTTCCACTATGAAAGCGCAGGGATTGGCTTCGTACAGCAGACGCAGTTTCCCTTTAGGCTTGTCAATGGTTCCGGGATACATAAAGATACCTCCTTTGATGAGGTTACGATGCACATCGGCCACCATGCTTCCCACATAACGCTGGGTATAGGGCCCGCCGGTGTCTTTGGTCTTGCGCTGACATCCATCAATGTATTTGCGCACCCTTTCATCGTACTGAAAAAAATTACCGTGATTGACGGAATAAAACTTGCCGTATTCGGGACATTTGATATTGGGATGACTCAGGGAGAATTCACCGATGGACTGATCGAGCGTGAACCCGTTCACCCCCCTGCGTGTAGCATAAACCAGCATGGTACTCGATCCGTAAATGACATAACCGGCAGCCACCTGCCGGTTACCCGACTGCAGAAAATCTTCTTTGGTACAGGGCTTGCCTTTTTCGCTTACCCGTTTGTATACGCTGAAAATGGTTCCTATGGAAACATTCACGTCTATATTGCCGCTTCCATCCAGCGGATCAAACAATACCACATATTTGCTGTTATTGCTTACTTCATCATTGAACACCACAAAATCATCCAGTTCTTCACTGCCGATACCCGCGCAACTGATCCCATGCTTCAACACACCCATGAACTGGTTATTGGCATAAATATCGAGTTTCTTCACATCTTCGCCCTGCACGTTCACCGATCCGGCATCACCCAATATGTCTACCAGTCCTGCTTTGTTTACTTCCACATTCACTCTTTTGGCAGCAAGCCCGATATCCCTTAACAGGCTGCTCAGCTCACCTGTCGCCGTCGGGAACTGTCTTAGTTGTTGCAGTGTGAATTCATCCAGCGTAAGAATATTCCTGTTTACCATCATAAAACAAACGATCGTTTGGATAAAGGTAGTATCCAGGAATTAATCGGCAGTGAAATTTTATCTTCTCAGAAATATCTGTGTAAAAAATACAACACCTCTTCTATCGATATAAGTGCCAATACCTGTAAGTGCATAATTACCTTCTATATTCTTTCTGTGCCCAGGGCTGTTGAGCCATCCTTTCACCACTTCCCTGGCCGTAAGGTTGCCATAAGCCACGTTTTCAGCCGAAGCGCTCATCCTGCCTTCACTTTTCATAATAGCATTGATACGGTCTTCAAATCCATTATGCCCGAAAGCGATTTTTCCCGTAGCCATATTTTTACTGTGGTTATAAGCCTGTTCCGTTGCTGCATCGAATGCCTGGAGTTTACCCAGTCCCAATGCTTCCCTGTGCTGGTTCACATAATACAGGATATCGTCGTTCATTTTACTGCGTACCACATGATAAGTAACAGGAGTGGGCGTGGTTTCTGCAATTGGCTGGGCGGGACTGCAGGATAACAATCCGGTAACAAGCAGGAAAAGAGCAGGGAATTGGATAATAGATTTCCGTGGCATAAAATTTATTTTAGAATGCACAGACAACAAATGTACCAAAGAATGAGACCGGTTAAATTTTAAGTTTATGAATAGGTGAAAAGCTATTTTTGCAAGATGAAAATATTCAAATTCGGAGGCGCCAGCGTTAACAATGTAGATCGGATAAAAAACCTTGCAGCCATTGTTCAGTCGCATGCCGGTTACCCGCTTACCATCATCATTTCTGCCATGGGCAAAACCACCAATGCACTGGAAAAAGTGGCAGAAGCTTTTTATGCGGGAAAAAAAGAAGAAGCTTTACAGCTTTTTGAAGTGGTCAAAAACCAGCACCTTACCACAGCCAAGTACCTGCTTGTTACCCATTATAACCCTTGTTATACGCAACTGAACGATTTTTTCACGGAGATTGAATGGCTGCTGCACGACAAGCCGGTGAGAGATTTCGATTATTATTACGACCAGGTGGTATGTATCGGAGAATTGTTAAGCACCTGTATCATCAGTCATTACCTGAACCAGGAAGGCATTGTCAATGAATGGCTTGATGTGCGCGACCTGGTAAAGACCGATAATAATTTCCGCGATGCAGCCATTGACTGGTTCGCCAGCACCGAAAGAATCCTCCATGCCATCCCCAACAATCATCTGACAACTTACAACCCGCAACCAACCACTCCTGTCTACATCACCCAGGGCTTCATTGGCTCCACTGCCGATAATGAAAGCACTACGCTGGGCCGCGAAGGAAGCGATTATACGGCGGCGGTATTTGCCAATATTCTCGGGGCTGAAAGTGTTACGATCTGGAAAGATGTGGAAGGCGTCATGAATGCCGATCCGAAACAGTTTCCCGATGCGCAACTGATCCATGAACTGAGTTTCAGCGAAGTGATTGAAATGGCATATTATGGCGCGCAGGTCATTCACCCCAAAACCATCAAGCCGCTGCAGAATAAAAACATTCCCCTGCTGGTAAAATGTTTTCTCGATCCTTCACTCCCGGGTACCATTATTCACCAGAAAAACGCAAAAGCATTACCGCCCATTATTGTGGTAAAGCAAAACCAGGTACTGATGCAATTGAACAGCCAAGATTTTTCTTTTGTAGGCGAGCAACCCATGAGCAACCTCTATGCACTGATCAATAAAACCCGGATCAAACCCAACCTGGTACAAACCGGGGCCATTGGTGTGCAACTGTGCCTGGACGACCGGACTGAACGGATTGAACAGCTTGCCGCCGGAGCCAGTGATGAGTTTGATGTGCAACTGGAAAAAGGATTGCTCCTGCTCACTATCAGGCATTATACCGAAGAAAAACTTAACCTGCTTACACATGGCAAAGATGTGCTGTTAAAACAGCAATCCAAAGAAACCGTGCAGGTATTGTACCGGGAAGTTTAGTGTGAAAATTAAAATACTTCGTACTCTCCTTTCTTGTTCACTGAAATAAGCGGTATCCTTTTGTGCGCCTCGAAATAATCGAATACATCTTTCAGATGTGTGGTAAAGGATTGGTATTCCTTGTCCTCTTTGCAGATTTTCTGCAAATACTCCTTACTTCTTTCCACATTGAAACGGATGGGGAAAATATGTACAGGGATGAAATCCTGCCCCTGGTTACGCGCATAAGATGCCAGCAGGTACAATTCTTCAATCTGGCTGTTCTGTACAGGAATACAACCTACCGTAATACAACTGCCATGTATATAAATGCCGCTGCCCGGGTTGGAAGAATCACTCAGCAGCTGGTCTGACATATTGGGATAGTTCAATCCTAATGACATGTGGTAAACACTCTTCGGATTGAACTGGTTGATGTAATAAAAACCTTCGGGTACCTGGTAATCTCCTTCAATCCGTTTCGGACCGAGGGAGCCGGACAAGGCGCAGATCCTATAGGTTTTGAACAGTTTAAAAGGTTCATGCGAATTATTACGCACCCATACTTCAAGCTGACTGTCGTACTTGAAACTGCGCAGATAGATCTGTTTGGCAGGCCAGGCGAGGTGGGCTGCCTGGAATTGCTTTTTCAGGGTATCTTCTTTCTCTTTAATGGCATTCATCACACGCGGATAACCACGCTGTCCGTCCATGAATGAAGACTGGGCCGGCAGACTCAACACTGTTATACAACCGCACAAAATAAGAACCAGGACTTTCATAAAGGCGAAAATATGGAATGATCAAGATTGAACAGGCCGATTTTTCGTTAAAATAGCTATTCCCCTATAAAACGTGTCCTGGTTGCTTAAAATTGTGCGCTCGGATGGTACAAAAAAATTATAAGTTACCTCTCATGCCCTGCTCTCGTTCAATGGCTTCGAACAAAGCCTTGAAATTTCCCTTGCCAAAGCTTTTGGCCCCCTTGCGCTGGATGATCTCGAAGAATAGCGTGGGCCTGTCTTCTACCGGCTTGGTAAATATTTGCAGGAGGTAGCCTTCCTCATCCCGGTCAACCAGTATGCCTAAATCTTTCAGCGGCGCCAGGTCCTCATCGATATGCCCCACCCGCTGCAAAAGATCATCATAATAAGTTGTGGGCACCTGCAAGAATTCCACTCCCCTGTTCTGCAGGTCGGTCACGGTTTTAACAATATCTGCGGTGGCCAGGGCTACGTGCTGGCAGCCTTCACCATTGTAGAAGTCGAGGTATTCTTCTACCTGTGATTTCTTTTTGCCTTCGGCAGGTTCGTTGATGGGGAATTTGACAAAACCGTTTCCATTGCTCATCACTTTGCTCATGAGTGCGGAATATTCGGTAGAGATATCCTTGTCATCAAAGGATAGGATGTTACGGAATCCCATTACTTCCTCATAGAATTTCACCCAGGGGTCCATTTGGTTCCAGCCCACATTGCCCACACAGTGGTCTACATACATCAACCCGGCTTCGGCAGGATTATACTGACTTTTCCATGGCCTGTAGCCCGGCATGAAAACGCCGTTGTAATTTTTTCTTTCAATGAAAAGGTGCACAGTATCTCCATAAGTATGGATACCGCTCATGACCAGTTCACCATACTCATCGGTTAATTTTACCGGCTCCAGGAAGGTTTGGGCTCCTCTTTGTGTGGTTTGTTCCCACGCATCGGCAGCATCATCTACACGCAGGGCCAGCGCTTTCACCCCATCGCCGTGTTTGTAAACATGGTCTGCCATGGGGTTATCAATGCGGAGGGGGGTGGTAAATACAAAAGTGAGTTTGTTCTGCCGTACGGCATAGCTGGCGCGGTCTTTCATACCCGTTTCCGGACCCGCATAGGCAAGGCTCTGAAAGCCGAAAGCTGTTTTATAAAAATGGGCAGCCTGTTTGGCATTGCCTACATAAAATTCTACATAATCGGTTCCCTGCAAAGGCAGGAAATCTGTTTGCTCATTACGCACGGTCTGGCGCTCTGTAACTGTTGACATAACTAAATGGTTGGAATGGAAGATGGGTGCAAGACCTGTGGCCACCGGCCTTCGGTCAATCGGAAAATATCACAACCCATCCATTGCCAGCGTTTCCATGAGCAGGCAGTAGCAGAATCGCTTGTCGCCGAAAATCTTATGCGGATAATCCGGGATCATGGATACAAAGTTAAGCATTATCTCAGGTAACCCAGAATCTTGAGCATGCTCTGTGCGGTTTGTTCTTTGGCATAGACCCAGTCAGTCAGCTTCCCATTCTTATCGTATTCAACAATCACATGTTTGGGTGAAGGAATGAGACAGTGTTTGATACCGCCGTAACCGCTGATCTGGTCCTGGTAAGCCCCTGTATGAAAAAAGCCCACATACAACGGTTCCTTATTGGTATGCTCATCTTTCACATCGGTTGAAGTGAGCTTGGGCAGGAATACCTCATTGATGTGCTCTTCCGAATCGTAATAATCGTGACTGTCGCAGGTAATGCCTCCCAACACAACACGCTGGTACTCATTGTCCCATTTGTTCACCGGCAGCATCAGGAATTTTTCTCCAATACCCCAGGTATCGGGCAGGGTGGTAATGAAAGAAGAATCGATCATGTACCAGCACTCGCGGTCGTTCTGGATCTTTTGCCCCAGAACGCTGTAAATATGCGCCATGCTTTCGCCTACCGTATAGCTGCCGAACTCGGTATAAATATTGGGCATGGGCACTTTGGCCTTTTTACAGGCTTTCTTGATATTGCCCACGATCTCATTGATCATAAACTGGTAATCGTATTCAAAACCCAGGGAATGTTTGATGGGAAAGCCGCCTCCGATGTTGATGGAGTCCAGTTCGGGGCAGATCTTCTTCAGCTGGCAGTAAAGGTTGATGATCTTGTTCAGCTCTGACCAGTAATAGATATCATCCTTGATACCTTTATTGAGAAAGATATGGAGCATTTTTAGCTGGAATTTCTCTTCGTATCCTTCAATTTCGTCCACATAAAATTCCAGTATATCCTTGGCGCGAATACCCAGCCTGGATGTATAGAAAGGAAAAGTAGGCTCTTCTTCCGCTGCCACACGGATACCAAGGCGGAACGGTTCTCTGACACTTCTTTTATAAGCCGTAAGCTCATCTTTGTTATCGAGGATGGGGATCACATTCTTAAATCCTGAATTGATGAGCTTGGCAATACGTGATGTATAGGATTTTTGTTTGTACCCGTTACAGATGACAAAAGTATCCTTATTGATCTTCCTGCGCTGGTAAAGCCTGTTCACGATTTCAATATCGTAAGCATAGGATGTTTCAATGTGGATATTGTGTTTGAGTGCTTCCTCCACTACAAAAGAAAAATGCGAACTCTTGGTACAATAACAATAGAAATAGTCGCCTTCGTACTTGTGTTTTTTAAAAGCATGGGCGAACATCTGCTTGGCTTTATTGATCTGCATACCAATCTTAGGCAGGTAGGTAAGCTTCATGGGCGTACCATATTTTTCGATCAGCGCTTTGAGATCAAGATCATTAAACTGCAGATAACCATCATCATTGACATCAAATCCTTCCTGCGGAAAGTGGAAGGTCTGGTTCACCAGCGAGGTGTAGCTATTGTTCATTATATGGGTAAGTGGTTAAATTGTGAACAGGATGGTTCCAATTTTTAAATTGCACAAAAATAATAGTTTGTTCAATTTTATGCACAAAAAAACCGGGAAGTAAATTGGTTACCTCCCGGTTCTCTATAGCTGTTGTTATTCGCCTATTTTACAGAATCAACCAGCGCTTTGAAGCTGTCAGGTTCATTCATGGCCAGGTCGGCCAGTACCTTGCGGTTCAAATCAATCCCTTTGGTGCTGAGTTTGTTGATGAACTGGCTGTAGGTTAAACCTTCTGCCCTTACCGCAGCATTGATACGTGCGATCCACAGCTGGCGGTATTCGCGCTTTTTCAGTTTACGGCCTACATAGCTGTAGGTCATCCCTTTTTCAACAATGTTCTTGGCTACGGTATACACATTCTTGCGCTTACCATAGAAGCCCTTGGCCTGTTTGAGGATCCTTTTCCTCCTTGCTCTTGATGCTACTGCATTTACTGAACGTGGCATAATATTTTATTTTGAGACCGGACAAACCGGGTCTGGTTGTTTAAAATTATTTACTGATTAACCTTTCAAACGCAACAAGCGTAAAACGAAGTCTTTGTTGGTATCTCCAACAACGCCTTTTTTGCGCAGGGCTCTTTTACGCTTTTTAGATTTTTTGGTAAGGATGTGACGTTTGAATGCTTTCTGGAAGGTGATCTCACCGCTGCCGGTCACCTTGAAGCGCTTCTTGGCGCTTGAGTTTGTTTTTACTTTTGGCATACTCAATAATCTGCTTAAGATTATACCCTGCTGGCGGCCCCGGTCAGCCGGGACACTTGTTGAGCCTTGTGGGAAATGGGTTGCAAAGGTAAGGTTTTATAATGAAAAATGGTTGCAGAAAGATTATATTTCCGCAACCATTCTATCTAATCAACTGATTATCAGCTTATTTTTTCTTCCCCGTTTTAGGAGTAAAGATGGCAAACATGCGCTTACCCTCCAACTTAGGCATGCTTTCCAGGGCTCCGGCTTCGGCCAGTCTTTCTGCAAACTTCAGCAGCAACAATTGGCCCCTGTCCTGGAACATGATGGCACGTCCCTTGAACTGTACATAAGCTTTGACTTTATTACCGTCTTTCAGGAATTTTTCGGCATGCTTGGCCTTAAAATCGAAATCATGATCATCGGTTCCAGGCGTAAAACGGATCTCTTTCACCTCGCTTTGCTTGGAATTGGCCTTCATTTCCTTTTCTTTCTTCTTCTTCTCGTAAAGGAATTTTTTATAGTCGATTACCTTACAAACTGGCGGATCTGCTGTTGGAGATATTTCAACCAGGTCGAGTTCCTGCTCATGCGCAATCTTTAATGCTTCCTGTGTTGAATAAACACCTACAGTTACGTTATCTCCAACCAAACGCACCTGTGGTACCCGGATTCTCTCGTTGATACGATGTTCAGGCTCCGGCTGCCTGTTAAACCTGGGGTTGAATCTTCCGCCCCCTCTTGGTGGTAATGCCATTAAAAGTTGTTTAGTGAATAATTCTATTTTTGTTAAAGATATAGATATTGATGACTACTCGCCCGATTTACGTTCCCGAATTTCTGTTGTTACCAGGTCTATAAAGACCTGTACATCGAAAACACCCAAATCGCCCTTACCCTGCCTGCGCACCGAAAGCTTTTGTTCATTGGCTTCTTTCTCTCCCACTACCAGCATATACGGCACTTTCATTAATTCGGTATCGCGTATCTTCTTGCCTATCTTTTCATTCCTGTCGTCGATCTCTACCCGAACGCCGGCTTTTCCTAATTGATTTTTAACCGACACCGCATAGTCCATGAACTTATCACTTATCGGAAGCAGCTTGACTTGCAATGGCGCCAGCCATAACGGGAACTTACCTGCATAATGCTCCAGCAGGAAACCGATGAATCGTTCATGAGTACCCAACGGCGCCCGGTGAATGATCAAGGGGATCTCGGCTTCGTTATTCGTATTGGTGAAGGATAATTTAAAACGACGTGGTTGTGCAAAATCCACCTGGTTGGTAGCCAGTGTAAACTCCCTTCCGATAGTGCTCCATATCTGCACATCTATCTTTGGTCCGTAGAAAGCACCCTCTCCTTTCACCTCTACATAAGGAACACCTGTTTCGATCAATACATTACGAACCATTTCCTCGGTCTCCTTCCACAGCTCCGGTTCGTTCACATATTTCTCTCCCAGTTTCGCCGGATCGTGCAGTGAAAGCCGCATCACATATTTCTCAATACCGAATATTTTGAAATACTTCAGGTACATATCATTCACTGCCTGGAACTCCTGCTTGAACTGCTCTTTGGAGCAATAGATATGTGCATCATTCATGTGCAGACAGCGCACGCGCATCAGTCCGAACAATTCGCCGCTTTGTTCGTAACGATAGCAGGTTCCATATTCAGCTATACGATACGGAAGATCGCGGTAGCTTTTGGGCTCGGCGTCGAATATTTTGTGGTGATGAGGGCAGTTCATCGCCTTGAGATAATAACGTTCTCCTTCCAGTTCCATCGGCGGATACATGCTATCGGCATAATAAGGCAGGTGCCCGCTGGTAAGGTATAGATTCTCTTTGGCGATATGAGGGGTTACCACACGCTTATAGCCGGCTTCCGATTCTGTTTCCTTTGCCAGTTTCTCAAGTTCTTCAATGATAACAGTACCATTCGGCATCCAGAGAATCAGTCCCTGGCCGATATCATCGTTCATGGTATAAATACTCAGCTCCTTGCCCAGTTTACGGTGGTCTCTTTTCTTCGCCTCTTCCAGCATCTGCAAGTATTCGTCCAGCTCTTTCTGGTTAGGGAAACTGATGCCATACACGCGGGTGAGCATCTTATTCTTTTCATCACCCTTCCAGTAAGCGCCCGATACATTGGTAAGCTTTACCGCTTTGATGAAACCGGTATTGGGTATATGCGGTCCGCGGCAGAGATCGGTGAAATTTCCCTGTGTATAAAAAGTAATATTCCCGTCTTCCAGTCCGTTTAAAAGATCCAGTTTGTATTCATCGCCCTTTTCGGCAAAATAGGCCACCGCATCTTTCTTGCTGATCTCTTTGCGTATGTACTGGCTGTTCTTTTTAGCCAGCTCATTCATTTTCTTTTCCAACCCGACCAGGTCATCTTCGCTCATCTGCCGGCCACCCAGGTCCATATCGTAATAAAAACCTTTGTCCAGCGCAGGGCCTACCCAGAATTTTACACCCGGATACAAAGCTTCCACTGCTTCGGCCAGCAGGTGCGCCGATGAATGCCAGAATGTATTTTTCCCGTCGGAATCATCCCAGGTCAGTAGTTTCAATGCAGCATCCGCATAAATGGGCCGCGTAGCATCCCATACCTGTCCGTTCACACTCGCAGCCAGCACCTTCCTGGCCAGCCCTTCGCTGATCGATTTGGCAATATCCAATGCTGAAACTCCCGCTTCATATTGTCTTACAGCACCATCCGGGAAACTGATATGTATCATACTGTTATTAAAAAAACCTTTTATAAAGAATGCAAAAATAAAGGAAAGCGCCGAGTTTTCTTTTAACGCTTTATTATATGCACTCACTATATTAGCTTGTTAGTTTTGTCTGATGAGATGGATCTCTACTTTCCTGTTTTTCTTATGGTTCGGTTTTTCCGCAAATGCACAGCACCTGACCGGTATCTGGAGGGGATATTTTATTTCTTCCGGCAGCACACTCAGGGAATTTCCACGGAAAGAAACGTACAAATACGAGATCCAGGTAGAACAATTGCCCAACAACGCTGTACAGGGCATCACTTATTCATACAAGAATGCTGCGTTTTATGCCAAGACCGGGTTGCAGGGCATTTTTACCGTTCAGTCTAAATCGCTCATCATCAAGGAAACCAGGATTCTTGAACTGAAGATTGACAAAGGTAGTTCGCCCTGCCTCATGACCTGTTACCTCGATTATTCCACCATGGGTAAGCTGGAGGTATTGCAGGGAACTTTTATTTCCGTAAACCAGGGGAGTAAATCTGACTGTGGCAGTGGAGAAGTGTACCTGGAAAAAGTAACCAGTTCGGATTTTGCCAAAGAAGATTTTCTGCTGAAGAAAAAGCCCGTTGCACCAAACAAGGCTCTCACAAAACCTGTGCCCCTCCCATCCAAACAAAAACAATCTACGGTTCAGCCCAAAAAACCCGTGCAAAAACAGGCTGCCCCTGTAAAGCCGATCGAACAGGCCGATAAAGCCATCACGCACAGCTGGAGCGCCGACAGTTCCATCCTGCGTCCCAAAGAGATTATTGCCAATAAAGCGCCTGTGCCGCGCGTATTACTGGAGCGCGAGAACAAACTGGTGAAAACACTTTATTGCAGCGATGAAGACATCCATATAGACCTCTATGATAACGGTACCATAGACAATGATACCATCTCTTTGTATCACAACAACAAACTGGTGGTGAGTAATGGCAGGCTCAGTTATTCCCCCATCAGTTACAAGGCTAAATGCAATGCCGCCGAAAACCACCATGAATTTGTAATCGTAGCGGAAAACCTGGGCGATATTCCCCCCAATACCGCGCTGATGGTGGTTACCATGGGCAAATCGCAGAAACGGTACGAGATATTCCTTACTTCAAACGAATCGCGCAACGCCAAAGTAGTAGTTGAATACAAACCGCCTCAACCTTAGCGGAACACAAGCAGTTTACAATTAACTTTGCCCCCTTAAAATATCCGTTAAGCAATGTTGATAGGCTTTCAGAACCTGACTTTCGAATTTGGTGCACGTGTAATTGTGGAAGACGCCACCTGGCATATACAGCCGGGCGACCGCATTGGACTGATCGGCTACAACGGTACCGGCAAGTCTACCCTGCTAAAAGTATTGGTAGGAGAATATACCCCGTCAAAAGGCGCTGTTGAAAAAGGAAAAGATACCACCATTGGTTACCTTCACCAGGACCTGCTCAGTTTCGATACTAATGATTCTATTACAGAAGTGGCCCTGGGGGCTTTTGAAAGAGTAAGACAATTAGAGAAAGAAATTGAAACGCTGGGGCATGAGCTGGAAAAAGATTCGGAGAACGAAGTGCTCCTGCTGAAATATACCGACAGTCTGCACGAAATGGATGTACTGGACGGCTATAATATCCACCATAAAGCAGAAGAAGTTTTGCACGGACTTGGTTTCAGCAATGAAGACCTGGCAAGGCCTTATAAAGAATTCAGCGGAGGATGGCGCATGCGGGTATTACTGGCTAAAATGATCCTGCAGCAGCCAGATGTATTGCTGCTGGATGAGCCTACCAACCACCTCGACCTGCCCTCTATTGAATGGCTGGAGAAATACCTGCAGCATTACCAGGGCAGTGTGGTGATTGTAAGCCATGATAAATTCTTCCTCAACAGGATGGTGAACAAAATCGTGGAATTATACCAGCGGCAATTGCATATCTATAGCGGCGATTATGATTTCTATGAACGTGAAAAAACGGTTCGCATAGAAATGCAGCAGAAAGCATTTGAGAACCAGCAGGATTATATACGCCAGCAGGAACGGTTCATCGAACGGTTCAAGGCAAAAGCCAGTAAAGCCGCCCAGGCGCAAAGTGTACAGAAACGTTTGGATAAGCTGGAAAAGATTGAAGATGTGCAGCTCGAGCGTCCCGATTTACGCATCAATTTCCAGTTGGAGAAAGTGCCGGGTAAAATTCTGGTTACCCTGAATGATGTAAGCAAAAGTTTCGGCGATCTGAATATTGTAACGCATACCAGCGCTGAGATTGAAAGGGGCGATAAAATTGCATTGATCGGTGCGAATGGCAAAGGTAAATCCACCGTATTACGCATGATTGCCGGAACGGAAGCTTTCAGCGGCGAACGGGTATGGGGACATAATGTGGAAGAAAGCTTTTATGCACAACACCAGCTGGAAGCGCTGACGCTTTCCAATAATATCCTGGAAGAATTACAGCAATGCGGTAGTAAAAAAACAGATGTGGAACTGCGCAGTCTGCTGGGCGCTTTCCTGTTCAGCGGTGATGATGTGGAGAAAAGGATCAAAGTATTGAGCGGGGGCGAAAAAGCCCGTGTAGCGCTGGCAAAGACCATCGTGAGCAAAGCCAATTTCCTGCTCCTGGACGAGCCTACCAACCACCTCGATATGCATTCGGTGGAACTGCTGGCCAATGCGCTGAATAAATATGAGGGCAGTTACATACTCGTGAGCCATGATCGTTATTTCATTTCAAAAACCGCCAATAAGATCTGGGGAATCGTAGACCATGAGATCAAAGAGTTCAAAGGCGGCTATGATGAGTGGGTGGCCTGGAATGAAAGGATGGCGAAGAAAAACCAGGAACAACCCGCCAGGGAACCTGAAATAAAAACACAACCAGTAATGAGGCAGGCCCCTGTGGCGCCAGACAAGGAACAGCAAAAAGAATTGCAGAAACAACAGCGCAGGCTCAATAACCTGGAAGCCACTTTGAACAAAGCAAAAGCAGAGAAACAGCAACTCGAAGAAGCCCTGGGCAATCCGGATAATTATACCGACAAACAAAAATTTGTTGCACTGGAAGCAGCCTATAAAAAAGCGCAGGAAACATTCATATCATTGAATAATGAATACGAAGCGCTTTTTGAAAAATTACTTGCCATGGAAGGTTAATCGTACATACAAATGCTATATTTAGGTGGTTAAAATTTTAAGCAGGATTTAAACAAACTTTTCCGTTTTAATCTCAACCTAAATAATTGCATCCATGGAAAAATCAAGAAGAGAATTCATCAAAGGAATCGGTATGGGCTCTGCAGGGCTGGCCATAGGCGGTCTGGGCCTCGGTTTCACTTCAAAAAGCTATGCTAATATCATTGGTTCCAATGAAAGGATCAGGGTGGCGGTGATGGGAACCAATAGCCGCGGCCTTTCGCATATCGGCGCATTCGGCAAGCTGGACAATACGGAAATTGCTTTTCTCTGTGATGTGGATGACAAAGCGCTGGCCAAGGGCATTGATTTTGCCGAAAAACGCATAGGCAAAAAGCCTGCTACCACCAAAGATTTCAGAACACTTTTAAGTAATAAGGATATCGATGCCATTTCCATGGCCACTCCAGACCACTGGCATGCTCCCGCTACCATTCTCAGTTGCCAGGCAGGTAAACACGTGTATGTTGAAAAACCTCTCAGCCATAATCCGCATGAAGGCGCACTTGCCGTGCTGGCCGCCAGGAAATACAATCGTGTGGTACAGATGGGCAGCCAGCGCCGCTCCTGGCCCGTACTCACCGAAGGTATTCAGGCTCTGCAAGGCGGTATCATAGGTAAAGTGCATATGGCAAAAGCCTGGTATACCAACAACCGGGGGGGTATCGGCATTGGAAAGGAAGTACCTGTTCCAGCCGGACTGGATTATGAATTATGGCAGGGCCCTGCGCCACGCAAACCTTACCGCGACAACCTTATTCATTACAACTGGCATTGGTTCTGGCACTGGGGTACCGGTGAAGCGCTCAACAACGGAACCCATGAAATTGATGTGGTAAGATGGGGTCTTGGTATTGACTATCCCTTACGGGTCAATTCTGTTGGTGGCAGGTATTATTTCAAAGACGACTGGGAAACGCCTGACACCCAGATCATCACTTTCGATTGCCCGGGCAACACGGCTGTAGTATGGGAAGGCCGCAGTTGCAACAGTCGCCTCGTGGAAGGAGAAGACCGTGGTGTGATTTTTTATGGAGAGGGCGGAAGCATGAGCACCGGAGGTAATAGTTATACCATCTATGACAAGAAAAATAAAGTGGTGAAAGAAGTCAAATCCAATATCGAGATCGACGGACGCAATACCATCAGTCCGAGTGAAGGGTTGGATGTGGTGCATTTTGCTAATTTTCTCGACTCCATCCGAAACAACAAAATGCCCAATGCCGATGTGGAGACCGGACATAAAAGTACCCTATGGGTACAATTGGGTAATATTGCTCAACGAGTGGGATATACATTGAATATTGACCAGCGGAATGGTCATATCTTAGGCAATCCAAAAGCTGACTTCCTTTGGAGACGTGAGTACGAAAAAGGATGGGAACCAAAAATCTGATCAGGAGATCGTATGTTATGAGTCGGAGAAGTTTCATTAAAAAGACCGGTCTGCTCACCGGCGGCATTTTATTACACAATAGTATGATGAAAGCTTTTGCTCTGGATGCCGATCATCGCATCAATATAGGCATTATTGGGTGTGGCGACCGGGGTAAAGGCATTATACAGATATTGAAAGAGCTGCCTGCCAAATTCAATATTACCTCCATATGCGATGTACTGGATTTCAGGTTAAAGGAAACCGGGAAAATAGTACCCATCGGTTCGGTAAAACAGTATACCGATCATCGCAAATTGCTGGATGATAAAAGTATTGAAGCAGTGATCATTGCCGTACCACTTTACTTGCATTACAACATTGCCAAAGACGCACTTGAAGCCGGCAAACAGGTTTACCTGGAAAAAACCATGACCTATGATATTCCCCAGGCTGCCAGCCTGATCAAAATCGCGGGCGATTATCACAAACAGGTTTTACAGGTAGGTCATCAGTACCGCTATACCCCGTTGTATTATAAGGTAAAGGAAATGATTGAAAAAGGTTACCTGGGTAAGGTAACGCAGATCGATTGCCGTTGGGACCGCAACTGGAACTGGCGAAGACCTGTTCCGGATCCTTCCCTGGAAAAAAAGATCAACTGGCGGATGTACAGGGAATATTCCGGTGGCCTCCCTGCCGAATTACTGTCGCACCAGATCGATTTCATCAACTGGGCTTTCAATACGCATCCCGATTATATTACCGGTACCGGTGGCATTGATTTCTACAAGGATGGCAGAGAAACATACGACAATGTCCAGGCAGTATTGCGTTATGCAAAAGAAGGCATGATTGGAAATTTCGGGGCCACCTGCGCCAACGCGAGGGAGGGTTATATTTTCAAGCTGAAAGGAAGCAAGGGAACAGTGTCACTGCTGGTGAATGAAGGTGTTTTTTATCCTGAAGCACAAACACGCAAAGAACTCCAGACGGTGGACGGCGTAACGGGCGCCACGAAGATTACCTGGAATAAAGATGGTGGCATTCCCATTCTTGCCGAGCCAACAAAAGATGGCACTTATTATGCATTGGTTGATTTTCATAAATCCATCACACAACAGCAAAGCCCGGCTTCAAATGTATTCACCGGCGCCAGAACGGCTGTATGTGTACACCTGGCCAATGATGCCATTTACAACAACACCATACAGCAATGGAAACCGGAGTATAATTTCTGACATGTACCGTTCATTATTGCTACTAGTATTGTTTTTAAGCCAGGTTTCTTTTGTGCAGAAGCCCGGCTTAAAGATTTTTCGTTTGGAAGGGTATGCACAGGGTACAACCTACCATATTACCTATTACCATACCAGGGCAATCATCAAACAGGCTTCGATTGACAGCATACTCAATGGCATCGACAGTTCGCTTTCCCTGTATAAAACTTATTCACTCATCAACCGGTTTAACAATTCTCAGGAAGGTATTACCACAGATCATTACCTGAAAACCGTGGTGGCCAAATCTATTGAGATCAACAAGGAAACAGACGGCCTGTTTGATGTTACAGTACAACCACTGGTGGAGGCCTGGGGGTTTGGCGTCAGGCATCCCGACCGGTTGCCCGACTCTGCCCGCATCAGCGCCCTGCTGCAATGTGTAGGCGGTAACAAGATACAGCTCAGGGCTAATCATCTTCATAAAACAAAACCCTGTGTGAAAATAGATCTCAATGGCATTGCACAGGGCTATAGCGCAGATATCTTAGCTGACTTCCTGCGATCGAAGGGCATACGGAATTTCCTGGCAGAGATTGGGGGAGAATTGGTGGTGAGTGGACGCAGACAACCAAGCGGTGAGAAAATGACAGTAGGCATTGAATCTCCCGGCAATGATCCCTATGAACCTGCTCCTTACCAAAGGATCGTTCGCCTGGATCATGGTGCACTTACTACTTCGGGTAATTACCGGAAATTTTATGAAAGCGGCGCTAAAAAGATCAACCACCTCATCAACCCACATACCGGTTATTCTTTCCAGAATGAACTGATCAGCGTTACCGTATGGGCCAAAGACGGCATCACTGCCGATGGTTACGATAATGCATTAATGGGTATGGGATTGAAAAAAGCCATGGAATTCGTGGAAAAGAAAAAAGATATGGGCGCTTACTTTATTTATATTACCCCCGATGGTATTGTCAGGGATACTGCTACCCGTGCTTTTTATACCTTACTCCAATAAAGAAGCCCACACACTTTACAGTATGAGGGCTTTCTTATATCGTTGCTTCAAAGATTATTTCACTTCTTCAAACTGCGCATCTTCTACTGTATCATTACCACCTGGTTGTGAACCTGAACCTGTGCCTGCATTGTTGGCCTGGGCGTTTCCACCATCCTGACCACCGGCAGCCTGCTGTGCTTTGTAAATCTCTTCACTGGCAGCAGTCCATGCATTGTTCATTTCTGCCATAGCCGCATCAATTGCCGCTATATCCTGACTTTTATGCGCTTCTTTCAGTTTTGTGAGTGCAGCTTCAATAGGCGCTTTCTTATCGGCCGGGATCTTATCTCCAAACTCTTTGAATTGTTTTTCGGTCTGGAAGATCAGGCTATCAGCCTGGTTGAGTTTCTCTACTTTATCACGTGCTTCCTTATCGCTTGCTTCATTGGCTTTTGCCTCGGCCTTCATTTTTTCAATCTCTTCCTTGCTTAAGCCACTACCTGCTTCAATACGTATCTTCTGCTCTTTACCAGTGCCTTTGTCTTTTGCGCTTACATGCAACAAGCCGTTCGCATCAATATCGAAAGTCACTTCAATCTGGGGCACCCCTCTTGGAGCAGGAGGAATCCCATCTAGGTTGAAGATACCCAGGCTCTTGTTTTGGCTGGCCATCGGACGTTCGCCCTGCAATACATGAATCTGCACACCCGGCTGGTTATCGCTGGCGGTAGAGAAAATTTCCGTTTTCTTGGTAGGAATGGTGGTATTCGACGGGATCATCACAGTCATTACGCTTCCCATGGTTTCAATACCCAGGCCAAGCGGAGTAACATCGAGCAACAACACATCTTTCACTTCTCCGGTCAGCACCGCGCCCTGGATGGCAGCTCCTACAGCCACTACTTCATCGGGATTCACACCCTTGTTAGGCTTCTTGCCAAAGAATTTCTCTACGATCTCCTGTACTTTGGGAATACGGGTTGAACCACCCACCAGGATCACTTCATCGATCTGGGAAGTGCTGTAACCCGCATCTTTCAACGCAGCTTCACAAGGCTTCAGGCAACGGGCAAACAGGTTGTCCGCCAACTGCTCAAACCTGGCACGGCTGAGTTTCAGTACCAGGTGTTTGGGCACACCGTCCACTGCTGTGATATAAGGCAGGTTGATCTCTGTTTCTGCAGAAGAGCTCAACTCGATCTTCGCTTTTTCAGCAGCTTCTTTTAAACGCTGCAAAGCCATCGGGTCTTTACGCAGGTCAATGGCTTCCTGTTTTTTAAACTCATCGGCCAGCCAGTCCATGATCACTTTATCAAAGTCATCACCACCCAGGTGCGTATCGCCATTGGTTGATTTTACTTCAAAAACGCCATCACCCAATTCCAGGATAGAGATATCGAAAGTACCTCCACCCAGGTCAAATACGGCAATTTTCTGATCGGCATGTTTTTTATCAAGGCCATAAGCCAGCGCCGCAGCGGTAGGCTCATTTACAATACGGCGTACATTCAGACCGGCAATTTCGCCGGCTTCCTTGGTAGCCTGGCGCTGCGCGTCATTGAAATAAGCTGGAACGGTAATTACCGCCTCGGTTACTTCCTGTCCGAGATAGTCTTCAGCTGTTTTCTTCATTTTCTGAAGAATCATCGCTGAAATTTCCTGGGGAGTATACAAACGATCTTCAATGGCTACCCGAACGGTATTATTGTCACCTTTTGCCACTTTATAACTCCAATGGCTGATTTCTTCGGTCACTTCGTCGTGACGACGCCCCATGAAACGCTTCACGCTGGTGATGGTGTTCTGGGGATTGGTAATGGCCTGGCGCTTGGCAGGATCACCCACCTTACGCTCTCCATTCTTTAAAAATGCCACTACCGAGGGGGTTGTCCTGCGCCCTTCATCATTGGCTATCACTACCGGCTCGTTACCTTCCATAACGGCCACACAACTATTGGTTGTTCCTAGGTCAATTCCTATTATTTTACCCATGTCTTTTGAATTTCGGATTAATAATCGTTTATATTGGTCAATGACCATGCCATCAAGCTTAAAATGCAAAATTGTCAGCCAGATATGCAGGGTTTTGTCACATTTGGTTTTTTCCAGAAAAAAAGCCTTAATTTGTCCTTAATTTCTAGTAGATCCTATATCCCAACAGACTGAGATTTGTAACCTCCTATAATCCCTGACGTGGCGAGAATTGGCTTTTTTTACAAAGCGAGTGGACTACTCATTTGTACCTTACTAATCTGCACCATTCTGTGGTCTCAGCATCTATATACCTCCCCCCTGCGCGGCAGGATCATGAACGATTTCACCAAAGAACCGGTTCCCTTTGCGAGCATTTTCTGGAAAAAAGCGGGGTTTGGGGTTGTGACCGACAGCGTCGGCAGTTTTACACTGAAACGTAGTCCGCATCACCCCGATACGCTCGTAGTGAGTTATGTGGGATTTGAAGAACTTCACAAGACCATTCATGGTCACCATAAAGACAGTTCGGAAATGATCCTTTCACTTCATCAATTGAAAACAGGCAGTACGGTTGAAGTGAAGTCAAAATTCAACAAGGGGCTCCGCTGGTGGAAATATATTGTTGCCAACAAAGAAAAGAACAATCCATACAAATACCAGAGCTATGCTTACGAGCTGTACAATAAAATGGAAATAGACCTGAACAACCTGGACAGGCGCTATTTTACCGATAAAAAACTGCTCAAGCCCTTTGCTTTTGTGCTGGATAATATTGACAGTGTTTCAGAAAACAAACCTTTTCTGCCCGTTTACCTCACGGAAGCCTTGTCTGACTATTATTACAGCGTCGACCCAAAAAAGATCAGGGAAGAGATCAAAGCGGCCAAAACAGACGGACTGAAAAACGAAAGTATTCTGCAGTTCGTAGGTGGTATGAACCAGAAGATCAATGTGTATATGGACCAGGCCCATGCCTTGGGTAAAGAGTTCATCAGTCCGCTCAGCAGTGTGGGCGACAGGTACTACAATTACCGCGGCGCCGATACCCAGTATATCGCCGGACAACGTTATTTACATCTTTTCTTCACCCCCAAGCGTGACGGGGAAAATACTTTCAGCGGTGATTGCTGGATACATGGAACCACCTGGGGTATCTACCGCATCAACCTGAATATTTCCTCCACTGCCAATATTAATTTCGTGAACCGGCTGAGCATCGTACAGGAATTCAACCTGTTGCCCGACAGTAACTGGATGTTCTCCAAAGACAAACTGGTGATAGATTTCTCTCCTTTGGGAAAAGAAAAACTTTCATTTATTGCACGCAAAACGAGTACTTATAAAAACATACGGGTAAATGATTCTTCCATCCTGGTAAAACTGGCCGCCAATGCGCAAAAGGAAGAAGTGGTAGTGGCCGATAGCGCCCGTGAAAAAGATGCCGCTTTCTGGGATGAACAAAGGCATGAAATATTGAGTGCGAATGAACAGAAAGTATATAAGATGATGGATACCATCAAGACGATTCCGGCATTCATCAAGTATACCAACGCCATTACTTTTATCCTGGACGGTCATAAAAAGCTGGGAGCCGTAGAGATCGGTCCCTGGTACAAATGGGTAAGCGGTAACCAGCTTGAGCAGTTCAGGGTACGGTTTGACCTGGGCACTACCGCCCAATTCAGCAAATACCTCCGTTTGCATGGTTACCTGGCCTACGGATTCCGGGACAACCGTTTCAAAGGCAGGGCCGATGTAACTTACCGTTTACCCAGCAATGAGGGCATTACCCTTTTTGCCTCGTATACGCACGACCTTGACAATGGCCGAACCCGCTATAACGATGAAGACTTTACTACGGATAATGTTTTCAGTCAGCTCATACGCCGCCCCAATGTGCGTCAAAAATTCCTGGGTGTGGAAGAGGCCAAACTGGCTGTTACGAAAGAGTGGCGCAACAAATTCTCCGTACAGCCTTTCATTACCTGTACCAATTATGAGACTTTCAGACCATTACCTGAAAAAAGATTGTTGCTGAGTCATCCAACACAAAAAAATATTGTCAACGCCGAAATGGGCATGAAATTCAGGTATGCTCCCGGAGAAAAAACCATTACCCGTCACAGGAAAGAATTAAAACTCAGGAGCTCATTGCCTGTATTTGAGTTACGTGCTGCGCGCGGTATGTCCGGCCTCTTCTCTTCCGATTATAAATACTACCGGTTGAGTGCCAATGTCAACCAGAATACCCGCATACCCCGATGGGGAAAGATCAGTTATATGGTTTATGGAGGTAAAGTATTTTCTAATGAGCCCCTTCCATTCATGTTACTGGAAGTGCATCCGGGCAATGAAATTTATTATTACAACAAACAGGCATTTAACCTGATGAACAGGTTTGAATATGTAAGCGATGAATTTGTAGGAATGAACATTGAACATAACCTCGAAAAGAAATTGCTCAACCTGCTGCCCTTTATGCGCAAAAGCAATATCCGGCAGTTCTGGAATGCCAAAACCGTGTGGGGTAAACTTTCTTCTGCGAACCAAAGAATGAATATACACGATTTCTATTACGAATACCGTATGCGTTCACTCCGGGGGGGCTTCTATACCGAACTGGGTACAGGCCTGGAAAACATTTTCAAAATATTACGGATCGATTGTGTATGGCGGTTTGCACCATTGCGCAATATTCCGGCGGGCGCCAATCCACGGCTCTACAAATCAAACACCAATGATTTTGGCATCTTCGGAAGTGTGAGGTTGCAATTCTGATATTGGTCTGAATGCGTACATTTAGGTATGCGCCGATTTCCAGCCTTTATTGTTTTTCTCTTGCTTTTAAATCATTCCAACGATTTAAAAGCCAACCCGGAACTACCTTTGAAACCTGGTATGGTCATCAGGTCATCGGTTACCATTATCCGCCAGCAATATTTTCTGAATGCCCCTGATTCATTGCTTACACCCCTGGTGCAAATTGAGGGATCGAATATCACGGTTGATTTTAATGATGCTGTTTTACAGGGATCGAATGACAGGCAACTGCCCAACGGGTTTTATGGACTGGCCATACTCGTAAAGAAAGGTTCCAGGCACATTACCATACGCCATGCTCGCATACATGGATTCAAGGTTGCCGTGCTGGCCGATAGTGTCGAGAACCTCAGTATTACAGACTGTGACATCCGTTATAACTGGCGTGACCGGCTGTATAGTGGCCGCGAACAGGAAGATGAACGCGACTGGATGAGCTATCACCACAATGAAAACGATGAGTGGCTTCGTTATGGAGCAGCCATTTATTTGAAGCATTGCAATAAGGCTGTTGTTCACAACAACATTGCCACCAACGGACAATGCGCACTGATGATGACCGGTTGCAGTTCCTGTACTGTTTCTGATAACAATTTCAGCTTCAATTCAGGTATTGGTATCGGGCTATACCGGAGCAGCAACAACAAGATGTATAATAACCGGCTCGATTGGAATGTGAGGGGATATAGTCACGGTAAATATCACCGGGGGCAGGACAGTGCAGGGATACTGGTGTTTGAACAAAGCAGCAGCAATATTTTCGCTTTCAATTCTGCAACACATAGCGGCGACGGTTTCTTCCTCTGGGCTGGTCAGACTACCATGGATACCGGTACGGGCGGATGCAACGATAATTTTATTTACGGCAATGATTTCTCATATGCTCCCACCAACGGAATAGAAATTACTTTCAGCAGGAACCTCGTTATGCACAACAAAATATCGGGCTGTGACCATGGCGTATGGGGCGGTTATAGTTTTGATACCGATATTACCGATAATGATTTTTCAGATAACCGTATTGGCATTGCCATTGAACACGGACAGGGCATCAATATTGCCATGAACCGTTTCAGGCACGATGCAACAGGCATACGGCTATGGGCGCGGGAATCACAGCCGGCCGATTGGAAATATCCGCAATTGAGGAATACCAACAGCATGAATTACTGGATAGCAGCCAATCGCTTCATCGGTAATATAGCCGCTGTAGACCTGAAACATACCGATACCGTCGCTTTCAGCGGCAATCGGTATGAAGAGGCACAGGTATGGCTGAAGGTCGCTAATGATTGTAATGCCATCGATACCTTGCGCAACCAGGAGTTACTGGAATTGGAATACCAGGAAGACGCACGTTTGAAACAGGTGAAGCACCAACAATTGCCCGATCTGCTTTTTCCACAGGGCAGGAACCAGATCAGGATCACTGAATGGGGACCATATAATTTCGCTTATCCCTTACTATGGCTGACATCTATAGATACAGCAGGATTGTATCATTTCGAAATACTGGGACCCATAAAGTCTGAAAAAAGTGGGGCCCCTCTCTGGCAGCCTGAAACAGTAGCCGGTTTTGATATCATAGAGAAGGGGGCAGCTGTTTTTCCTTCCACGCTTGTTGCGAAACCCATTGCCGGCGATGGCGAACACCTGATCCGGCTGCGTTACAACGGTGATGATTTCTTCGATGTATTCGGAAAAAAAATCTCCGGCATCAACCACCTGTTCGGATACAGGCATATGGGTGCCGATCTCAGGCGGTTTTGAAAGTAAAATGTTTCTGGGAAACATAACTGAATGCCACCACAAATACGGTGGTGAGCAATTTGGAAGGCGTGGGGTACCAATGCATCACATCGACAAATAATTTCAGGAAGCCATAGTTCAGGAAAAGGCATCCCAATACTACCATGAAATATTTGCCCAATTGTTCTCTTTTAGCAACAGAAGTAGCCTGGAATACCACGTACCGGCTGAGGTAAAAACCAATGGGGAATGTAATGCTGAAACTGATCAGGAATGCGGCAATATGCGGACCGATGGTAAGGAGCCCAACATGTACCGGTTGTTTTTGCAGGATATAATTATAAGAGATAAAGAACAAGGTAATATCAAGGCAGGTATTGAAACCGCCACAGGCTGCATAGCGAAAGGTTTGCAGGGGCATCATTCTTTGGAACAACGGATACAACAGGTCTACCGTGTTCAGGATCAGGGAACGGATATGTTCGTGCAACTTTCGCATCGATGGCGGCGAAGGTAGGGCTTAATTGGTTACTTTTGCAACCCGAAATTGTTAAGATCATGAACGTTGTTTTAAAGGTAAAAGACGCTGCGGCCAAGGCGCTTAAGGAATTATACGGTACTGATTTACAGTTAAATGACGTTCCGGTAAATGCCACCAAACCCGAATTTGAGGGCGATTATACCGTGGTACTTTTCAGCTTCATCAAATTACTGAAGAAAGCTCCCGATGCATTGGGTCAGGAACTGGGCAGCCGGTTGATTCAACAGCATCCCGATCTGTTCAGCGCCTTCAATGTAATCAAAGGGTTTCTGAACCTGACCATCGCCGATAGCTACTGGCTGCATTTTATACAGACTTGTGCTGGTGATGAGTTTTTCGGGACAATGCCTCCCACCGGCAGCAAAGTGATGGTGGAATATTCCTCTCCCAATACCAATAAACCCCTTCACCTGGGGCATCTGCGAAATAATTTCCTGGGCTGGAGCGTGGCAGCAATACTCAAAGCAACCGGTCATGATGTTGTAAAAACCTGCGTGGTAAACGACCGGGGCATCCATATCTGTAAGAGCATGATCGCCTGGCAATATTTTGGAAATGGAGATACACCGCAAAGCACCGGCATCAAAGGCGATCATTTTGTGGGTGATTATTATGTGAAGTTCAACGACGAATACAAAAAACAGGTGAAAGCGTTCACAGATGGCGGCATGACCGAAACAGAAGCAGAAAAAGAAGCACCCATCATGAAAGCCACACAACAAATGCTGCTGAATTGGGAAGCCGGTAAACCCGAAGTAATGGGACTATGGCGCAAAATGAACGGCTGGGTATACGAAGGCTTTGATGTTACTTATCAAAGAATCGGGAGTAATTTCGACAAAGTGTATTATGAAAGCAATACCTACCTGCTGGGTAAAGACCTGGTGGAAGAAGGCTTGACCAAAGGAGTTTTTGTGAAGAAAGACGACAACAGTGTGTGGATCGACCTCACTGCCGACGGGTTGGATGAAAAACTGGTGCAGCGGAAAGATGGCACTTCGGTATATATTACACAAGACATTGGTCTTGCCGAACAAAAGCAGAAGGAATTTGGAGTAGATGAAAGTATTTACGTAGTAGGTGATGAACAGAATTATCATTTCAAGGTACTGAAATTGATTTGTCAGAAACTAGGACTTCCTTCGGCCGATGGTATTTATCATTTGAGTTATGGCATGGTGGAATTACCTTCCGGCAAGATGAAAAGCCGGGAAGGGACCGTAGTGGATGCTGACGACCTGGTAGATGAGATGGTGAATATTGCCAGGCAGAAAACCGAAGAGTTGGGTAAGGTAAAAGATTTTACGCCTGCCGAATTGCAGGAACTTTATGATACAATTGGCTTGGGCGCATTGAAGTTTTTCCTGCTGAGGGTTGATCCGAAGAAGAAAATGATTTTCAATCCCGAAGAGAGCATTGATTTTCATGGATTCACCGGTCCGTTTATCCAATACACACACGCACGTATCAGGAGTATCCTTCGTAAAACGCAGCCGGAAGGCGGTGGTTCTGGCAACAGTCTTTTGCCTTTGGAAAAAGCCCTGGCCATAGAACTGGAGCAGTTTCCTGCTATTCTTCAGGAAGCGGCAGCCGAACACGATCCTTCCAAAGTGGCTATCTATACTTTTAACCTGGCCAAAACCTTCAGCTCTTTTTACACCGAACATTCGGTGGGCAGTGCAGAAACCGCCGAGAAAAAAGAATTGCGCCTGTTGCTGTCACAACTGACAGCACAGGTAATCAAAAAAGGGATGGCCGTATTGGGAATTAAAGTGCCCGACCGGATGTAATTATGTAAAGCCGCGAACAATAATTTATTGTTGTTGCTTTAATCAGAAAGCTTAACAGTTTCAAGGCGATATTTTTTCCCAAGCCTTAGTACCGGGGTATACATTTCATGTAGCAGAACCCCGCCTAAAAAAATCGCCGCTGCAATGCCCAGTCGGGTTCTATTTTCATAAAAGGAAAAGTCGTTTCGCACAAGTCCGTTTATGATATTTAAAGCTGTATACCCTGCCGCACCAACACGAAATAGCCAACCGCTTTTGATCCAATAAAAATGCACATGTCCGCCTGCCCTCGATATTTGAAAATGTCCGTTGAGATAATCAATCAATATCCCATTTTTGGGAAGTGCATACACATCGGCAATAGAAAAACCCAGAATATTGTAATGAAATGTGTCAGCCCCCATTAAATGGTATTTAATTACAACCGGCCTTATATAGAATGAGTCATTCGATATTTTCGTAATCTCCCCCTTTTGCCATTCTTTGTTGTACAATTGAAAAGCAATGGTTGACCCTTTCCAAAAATGCTCCACTACTTTGTTTCTTTTTTTAAAAACCAAATAACTCTGTTGGGAGTAAGCGACAGAAAAAGAAAGTGATACAATGGCAGCAAGCGTAAATTTAAACATATAGAATAAAAATAAAATGCTTTTTAGACCACTTAAAACAATCCGGTGTTAAACTAAATACAAACCCTGCCTTGGTCAAAAAGGAATGTGTGATGGGAATAAAAGTGTCAGGCAGGGTATAATTTTTAGACTGTTTTCCTTTACTTTTGCAGTCCTCAATACCTGCGGAGGTGGCGAAATTGGTAGACGCACTACTTTGAGGTGGTAGCGGGGTAACAGCCGTGGGAGTTCGAATCTCCTCTTCCGCACTATATGGTTTAAAGGAGCTATTATTCAAGTAGCTCCTTTTTCTTTAGTAATCAAGCTTGTGGCTTGAAGCCGATGGGTGTTCGTGGCTTGGGTCTCATCTTCTCTTCCATGATCTCTTTGATCAGTTCGAAGATAGTTTCAATCTCACCATCGTGCATTTTTAGGTCGTGGTCCATGTTGATGAGCTTCTTATCCAGCTGCTCCAACTTCAATAGGATATCTCTATTGATCCATAATGCTTCGCGTAATCGAACAAAAATGTCAATTATTTTTATGCTAACCTCAACAGCCTTCTTACTTTTTAAAATGTTGGCAAGCATCAATACACCATGTTCCGTAAAGCCATGTGGCAATGCTCCTCCCAGCACCTGCTTTGATGGTATCGCATTTTGCGACACCATACATTCTATCTCATCTTCTGTGAGCCGAAACATAAAATTTTGAGGAAATCGCTCTGCATTCCGTTTCACCTGCTCGTTCAATCTCCGTGTTTCTATATCGTACAATACAGCAAGATCCCGATCCAGCATTATTTTCCGGCCCCGTATCAGGTATATTTTACTAATAATGTAACTTTCATTGATCATTGTTTCCCTATCCATTTATAATCATTGACAACATTTAGCTATACAAATTAAAATAAAATTCAACTTTAATTATAAGGTATAAATACCTGATTGTATGTAGTTTGCTCCTTTTTTCTATAAGTCCAGGTTTTTTATTTCGATTGGTAGACTTAATTTGTAAAAAAATAACTCATGGCTTCCTTTATCATAAACTGTCCCAATTGCCACCACCAGTTCGAACCGGGTGATTCTATCCGCGAAGAAGTGGAAAAAGAACTCCGCGGCAAAATGATTGAATGGCAAAAGAAAAAAGACGAAGAATTCAGGTTAAAAGAACAGGAAACAGCCAGGCAAATGGAGGCAGAAAAAAAACGCCTCCATGACGAATTGCAGGAGAACATGCGCAAGACCATTGCTGCCGATTTTGAGAACCAGTTAAAAATGCTGCAACAGGCCGATGCTGAAAAAGAGGAAAAATTGAAGGAGGCGCGGAGAAAAGAACTGGATTTCCTCCAAAAAGAGCAGGCCCTCAAAGCCAAAGAAGAAGAGCTGGAGCTTTCCGTACAACGCAGACTGCTGGAAGCAAGGGAACAACTGAAAGAGCAATTGGCAAAAGAAGAAGCAGAAAAAATGAGTTTGAAAGAACAGGAATACCTATTGCAATTGAAAGAGCTCGAAAAGAAGCTGGAAGACCAGAAAAAACTGGCTGAAGAAATGCGCCGCAAGTCCGAGCAGGGCAGCACGCAATTACAGGGCGAGGTACAGGAACTGATGCTGGAAGAATTGTTACAGGCTAGTTTCCCATTCGATAAAGTCGAAGAAGTGGGTAAAGGGATTCGTGGAGCCGACTGTATCCAGACCGTTCGCAACCAGTTTGGCAATGAGTGCGGCCGCATCATTTATGAAAGTAAACGTACCAAGGATTTCGCCAATGAATGGATAGAAAAACTGAAAGCCGATATGCGGAGCCAGGGGGCAGATGTGGCGGTGATCGTTACACAGACACTGCCAAAAGATATGGAGCGTTTTGGAGAAAAAGACGGCGTTTACGTTTGTACGTTTGCCGAGGTGAAAAGTGTTGCTTTGCTGCTGCGTAATGCCATCCTCAGGATTGCCGACGCTAAAAAAAGCCAGGAGAACAAAGGCGATAAAATGGTGATGCTGTACGATTACCTTACCAGCGGAGAATTCAGCGAGCAATGGAAAGCCATCCGTGAAGGTTTTATGAGCATCAAAGTAGGCATCCAGAAAGAACGCGATGCTATGGAAAAATTGTGGAAGGCCCGCGAAAAACAACTCGAGAAAGTATTGCTTAACGCAGCACATATACAGGGTTCGGTAGAAGGCATTGCCGGCTCTGACGTAAACCTGAACCTGCTGGGAGATACCGATTCATTGATGCTTGAATAATCTTTTCGACCATATTACCACTTCAGGCCAGATGAGCAGGCCCTCGCAGAAAAAGCCGATTTTTCCTGTGAGCGATCCGTTGCGCAAATACCTGCTCAAATATGGCAGGGAAGTGAAGCTGCCGGTGAGTTACCAGGACCTGCAGCGATTTACCTATACAGTTCCGTTGAAAGACAAAAAAGGTAATGATACCGCCTGGGAAAAAGTTTCGTATGATATGCGGGAATGGGAATTCCTTCGCGAGAACCTGGTGCGCATTTATGCCATCCTTAAAACAGAGGGTGACATGAGCTTCAGCAAGCACCTGGACGTAGCCAGGATCGATTTTTGCTATTTCGGCAACAGCCAGCCTTTTCGCATCCGCATTGTTAATAAATTCAACGACAATTACGATCACTATTACATCAAACAGGCCGATGCCAGCAGGATATACGGGTTGGAACTGGAACACCTCCTTTCCCCCAACCGCATGACCTATTTTACCAATCATGCCACTTTGATCGAAGAACATATACCTGGTATCCCCGGTGATACTTTCGTCAGTGAATACATCAACAGTTCCAATACCAACCTGATCAGACTGGCCAAGGAGTTCGTAAAATTCAATGAACGTTGTTTTGTGCAGTTACTGGGTGATATGCGTTCGTATAATTTCGTGGTCAATATCACTCCCGATATTGAAGATGTGCAATACCGTATCCGCGCCATAGATTTCGATCAGCAATCTTATGAAGGAAGGAAGAACCTGTACCTGCCGCAGTTTTTCAAAGACAATAAACCCTTTGTGGATATTGTATTGAAGCATCTCGACCAATCCTCCATTGCGCAATACCAGACCGAAGAGCGAACTATGATGACTTTCCGCCTGGTATCGGCGCGGTACCGCATGAAAGAGTTGCTGGATATCATGAGTGGTGACAAAATTTCCAAACCCGAGAAACTGGAACAATTGAAAAAAGAATTGGGCGAACATTTTCAAAACCCCTCTCCGTTTTTGAAATCAAAAACCATGGGGCAACTGGTCAAGCGTCAGTTGAAGCAGACGCTTCAAAAAAACCTGCTCCTGGTTCCCAAAATGAAAAACCGGCAGGACGATTAAGAATATACCCATACCAGGCTCAGTCCGCCACCGAGTTCGTAATTCAGTAGCAGGTCATGCCTGAAATCATCTTTCTGAAAATATCCGTTAAAACTTCCCCGCGTTTGTAAATCAAAACTTCCCGTGCGCATTGCTTCACTGAAATCTACTTCTCCCTGTCCCCACCATTTGAACATGGCTTCTTTGGCACTCCATAAAAGGGTAAGCAATTCCATTTGGCGATTCAACGGATAGCTGTTTACAAATAGCAGTTCCGTCGGATGCAGGAATTTATGCTTAATCTTGTCTACCCTCTGCGTGATCATTTCAATGTCAATACCAACCCTGGAGGTACTGCTTACAAGGGCTGCTGCATAATCGCCACAATGAGAAATAGAGAAATGATATTGTTCATCAGGCAAGAAAGGTTTTCTCGTATCGGCGATCTCAATTTCATGGTGCGGAAAATTGGCAAACAGGCAAGGCAGCAGGTAACGGCCGGCAAGGTGCTGCAGCCTTTTGTGAGGATGTGTGATATTGCGTTGCAATGGCACACGCGACAGGAAGAATGCTTCAGATTCTTCGATTTTCCAAACACCCATACGGGTGGTTTCGTTGATATCTTGTTGATAAAACAGCGGCACGCTTGAATGAATTGACTTTAGATTGCAGATTTAAGATTTATTTGCATTTCAACCATAAAAACAGAGCATGATCCTGACAGATAAGCGCATTTTAGAGGAAATAGAGAAGGGCACCATCAAAATTGAGCCGTACAGGCGTGAGGACCTGGGCAGCAACAGTTATGATGTGCACCTGGGAAAATGGCTGGCGCGCTATGTGGATGAAGTGCTGGACGCTAAAAAACACAACCAGATTGAATATTTCGAAATTCCCGATGAAGGTTTTGTACTGGAGCCACATCATTTCTACCTGGGTGTGACCGAAGAATACACCGAAACCCATGCGCATGTGCCCTTCCTGGAAGGCAAATCTTCTACCGGCCGGTTGGGTATCGATATTCATGCCACAGCCGGCAAAGGCGATGTGGGTTTTTGCGGCAACTGGACCTTGGAAATTTCCTGCAAACAACCAGTAAGGGTATACCGGGGAATGCCCATTGGCCAGCTGATCTATTTCCCTGTTGAAGGAGAAATCGAAGTAAAATACAACCAGAAAAGCAATGCCAAATACAGCGGCCAGCCGAATAAGCCGGTGGAAAGTATGATGTGGAAGAACAAGTTCTAATATTTCTGATTTCTATAAGCCAGCACCCACCCTATCACTTCATCATAACTTTTCATTCCCTTTTCCTGGCTGTTCATTTTCAGGTATTGGTCGTACAGGCTGTTCATGGCAGGTGAGACTTTATTCCGTCGTTTCTGGAAAAAATCCCTGATTTCCCTGCGGTCTTTTCTTACGAGGGTGTCAAGCCTTTCGCGGTTGTTTTTGATGGCTGCTTCAAACCCTTGTAAATCTTTGTCCAGCGCATACTTTGCCAGTTGTTCACCCTGTGCATAAGAGAACAGATCGAGGTATACAGAATAGCGGAAATAGGGATTGACTGAAGTGCCTGCCGCGAGGTAGCCCACAAAATTGGCTTCGCTTTCACTGGCATAACCCAACTGGTGCGCTATTTCATGGCAGGCGACATAGGGTATCAGCACGCGGGGAACATCGGTCCGCAACTGCGCCTCCCCGCTGAAAGGATTATAATAACCGGTGAATCCAATATAGTCTGAAACAGGTGTATACAGGCTGACTTTTACATCGCGATGGCGGTAATAAAGAAAAGGATATCGTTCGGCTATCTGCTGGTAAGCGCGGTAAGTATCGCGATAAATGGTGTCGGGATGAGGAGAAGGCAATACAGTATCAAACCGGCTCCGGTAAAAGTTCAGCGAATCGATCAGGTCATTGGTCAATTGGTTCAGGGTAGCCTGGGAATAAGGCTGCTTTTCCAGCTTTAGCTGGTATTCAATTCCAAGCCGGTTGTAATTGAGTCCCCATAACAGTTTGAAAACAATGTAAACACCCAGGAAAAAATTTACTGCCTTCAGCAGACTGGCTTTTAGAAAAAACTTCGAAGGGCCTTCCTTACTGAGCTTCACCACCCATTTGATCAGTTTGATCAATGACCAAAGGACTATGAACAGGTAGAGCAGGTCGCCCAGACTAAAAGGCGCCCACTTGGTCAACAACCGCAGGGTAGCGCCAATGGCAGGGTAAATACCTGTACTGTACCATTGCTCTACAAAGGCAGGGAAAAAACTAACCACCCATAGTAACAGGGCCAGTAATAATCGCCAAAGCAGTCTGAAAAACAGGGAAGCGCTTATCTTTGTTGTGGAGTTCATATATGCAAATATGTTATTTTATAACTAATTCAGGGCTGTGAATAAGTGAATCTCCGGGAAATCCAAGTTTGCTTTGGCATTTCGGCCATTTAGCGTTACCTTTGCAAGCCCTTAAAAAAAGGTTATGAGTCATCGGCGGGAATACGAGATAGCATTTGTGGGTCTGAAGCCGGGGATACATGTATACGAATACAGGGTGGATGATAAGTTCTTTGCACCGTATGGGCCGCAGGATTTCAACAACTGCGATGCCAATATCAAACTGAGCCTGGATAAAAAAACGGGGTTCATGCAATTGCGTTTTGATATTGACGGAATCGTGGAAGCAACCTGCGACCGCTGTGGCAATCCGTTGCCCCTGCAACTCTGGGATGAGTTCAATATTATTGTGAAAATGGTGGACGAGCCAGATGCCATGAATGAACAGGAAGATGATCCGGATGTTTATTATATCAGCCGCGGAGAAAGTCACCTGTACCTGTCAGACTGGATCTATGAATTCATCAACCTGAGCATACCCCTGCAGAAAATGTGCGGGGAAGATGAAAAAGGGAAATCCAAATGCAACCCTGAAGTGCTGGAGAAACTGAAACAGATGGAAGAAGGGATGAAGAAGGATAACAGCAATACGGTTTGGAAGGGACTGGACCAATTTAAGAACCTGGAATAATTTTTTTGATACTATAAATTTCGAGATATGCCGAATCCTAAACGCAGACATTCGCAGCAGCGCAGCGCTAAGAGAAGAACGCACTATGTTGCGGAGCAAGTGACTTTAAGCAAAGACACCACTACGGGCGAAGCCCATGTACGCCATCGTGCGCACGTAAGCGAAGGTAAATTGTTCTACAAAGGGAAACTGGTAGCTGAAAAAGCTCCCCTGAAAGCGTAACCTTTTAGTTCAAATTATATCCTTAGCTTGCTGGCATGAATATAGGCTTAGACATGATGGGTGGAGATTTTGCACCGCTGGAAGCGGTGAAAGGCTTACAGCTATACCTGTCTGGCAATGACAATGCCGCAAGTTTATATTGCATCGGTGATGAGACACAGGTTCAGCCATTACTGGCCGAATACCGGGTTACATCACCTGTTTTGCATTTGATACATGCTCCTGAAGTCATTGGTTACCACGAACACCCCACCAAGGCCCTGAAAGAAAAACAGCGGTCTTCCATTGCCATCGGCTTCCACCTGCTGGCTACCGGCAAGATCGATGCCTTCATCAGCGCGGGTAATACAGGCGCTATGCTGGTAGGTGCCATGTACAGTATCAAACCTATCGAAGGGGTTCAGCGTCCTACCATTTCTACAATAGTGCCCAAACTTGACGGCAGTACCAGCCTTTTACTGGACGTTGGGCTGAATGCCGACTGTAAGCCGGAATTCCTGAACCAGTTTGCTGTACTGGGAAGCCTCTACGCCCAACACATACTCAATATTGAAGACCCGAAAGTAGGGCTCATGAATGTGGGTGAAGAGGAAGGCAAGGGCAACCTGCTGGCACAGGCAGCTTATCCCCTTCTCAGGGAAAACCGGCAGATCCATTTTACTGGTAACATTGAAGGCCGTGATATTTTCACCGGCAAAGCCGATGTAATGGTCTGTGATGGTTTTACCGGCAATATCATCCTTAAAATGGCCGAATCGATTTACGATATCGCCTGCCAACGCAAACTCGCCAACGACGAATACCTCAATCGTTTTCATTATGAAAATTATGGTGGCACACCCGTCTTGGGCGTAGCCAAACCCGTTGTCATAGGCCACGGCATCAGCAATGCCAAAGCTTTCAAAAACATGATCTCACTGGCAGAGAAAATGATTCAGAGCAATCTTTGTGATAAAATGCTGGAATCGTTCAAATAAATTTCTGATTTGTTGATTACTGACTTGGTTGTAACATTGACAGATTTAAATCAGAAATGAACAGATCAGAAATCTTTCTTTTCCATCTATCTTTGCCCAAACAATCGTTAGTTTATCATGTGGCTGAACAATATTCTGGAGACCATTGGCAATACCCCCCTTATCAGGCTGAACAAGATTACCAAAGACCTGCCTGCTACCGTAGTAGCCAAAGTGGATTATTTTAATCCGGGTAATTCCATCAAAGATCGCATGGCGTTGAAAATGGTGGAAGTAGCTGAACAGGAAGGCAAACTGAAACCCGGGGGCACCATCATCGAAGGAACCAGTGGCAATACCGGTATGGGCCTGGCCCTTGCCGCCTGTGTGAAAGGATACAAATGCATTTTTGTTACCACCGATAAACAGTCCAAAGAAAAAGCCGATATATTGAAAGCTGTCGGCGCGGAAGTGATCGTTTGTCCCACAAACGTTTTACCCGACGACCCCAAGAGTTATTACAGCGTAGCCAAACGCCTGGCTACAGAAATTCCGAATTCCATGTACATGAACCAGTACGATAACCTGGCCAACAGACTCGCGCATTATGAGACTACGGGTCCGGAAATCTGGCAACAAACCGAAGGCAGGATCACGCACCTTGTATGTACGGCTGGCACCGGTGGCACTATTACAGGAACCGCCATGTACCTCAAGGAAAAAAATCCTGGTATTAAAGTATGGGCCATTGACGTATATGGTTCACTGCTGACCAAATATTTCAGGACCGGCGAAATAGACATGAATGAAGTGCATCCATACATTTCAGAGGGTTTTGGAGAAGATTTTGTACCACAGAATTACGACATGAGCGTCATTGATCATTTTGAACAGGTAACCGATAAAGACGGCGCCGTGATGGCCAGAAGAATTGCCAAGGAAGAAGGCCTGTTCTGCGGATACAGTGCGGGCAGTTGTTTACAGGGACTGATGCAATTGAAGAATAGCCTGAAAGAAGGCGATGTGGTGGTTTGTATCTTTCACGACCATGGCAGCCGTTATGTAGGCAAAATCTATAACGACCAGTGGATGATGGAAAGAGGATTCCTGGATGTAAAAACTTTCAAAGACATCGTGAGTGGCCGCGCGGGACAAAAACTGGTTACGGTAACCCCCGATCACAGTGTGGCCGAGGCCGTTGAGCTGATGAAGCAGCATGATATTGAGCAGATACCTGTTATGCGGAATAATGAACTTGTAGGTTCGCTGAGTGAAAGCGGACTGTTCCAGAAAATATTTGGCAACCCGGAAATAAAAAATGCGAAAGTTTCAAGCGTTATCGAACATGCTTATCCTGTGGTTGATTTTGTAACCCCGGTTGAAAAACTGGGAAGCCTCATCAACAAAGAAAATGGCGCAGTACTAGCCAGGGACGAAAAAGGCGATTATCATATCGTAACAAAATACGACGTAATCCAAAGTCTGGCGAAATAAGCATGGGTTGTTAGTTGATAGATGTCATGATCGCGTTCATCTAACATCCAGACAACCAGCATCTGACAATTACCAACTATGATCTCTGCAAGACATGAAGTTTTCTACGAAGTAGCCCGCCAGAAGAGTTTTTCCAAAGCAAGCCAGGTTTTGTATATTTCGCAGCCTGCCATCAGCAAACATATCCGGTCACTGGAAGAATATTACCGCACCAAATTATTTGAACGCAAAGGCATTGCCATAGAACTTACCCGTGCAGGAAAATTATTGTTCGATAAGCTGAGCGAAGTGAAACGCATACAGGAACAGACGGAATTTGAGATATCCACCATTAATGATGTATTACAGGCCAAGGGCGACCTCAAACTTGGCGCTAGTACCACCGTTGCCTTGTATATACTTCCAAAAGTTTTGTCCGCCTTCAACCAGCATTATCCCAAGATCAACATCAGCCTGCTGAACCGCAATTCAGAAATTGTAATGGACGCCCTACTGAACAAAGACATTGATCTTGGATGCATTGAGGGCGGTTCCAAACTCACCAATGTAAGCTACCAGCCCTTCATGACAGATAAAGTGGTGGCAGTTTGCAGCAGGAAGAGTCCGCTGGCAAAAAAGAAATCCTACCTGGTCAAAGACATTCTCCAGATGCCGCTGGCTATCCGTGAAAGGGGAAGCGGTACGCTGGCAGCTTTGAAATACACATTGGAGAAACACAAAATAAAACTGAGCGATCTGCAGATCAAAGTGAGACTGGGCGGCACCGAAGCATTGAAGAACTTTCTCATTGAATCTGATTCCCTGGGATTCCTGCCCTTGCGTTCCGTTACAAAAGAATTGAAATATGGCGAACTGGTAGAAGTGATTTTTGAAAACATGAAAGTGGAAAGAAATTTCTATTTCATACAACGCAAAGGAGAAAGCAGCGAATTGCATACGCAGTTCGTCAAACTGGCCAAACAAATATATAACCTGTAGTTATGGTTTATAACATTTATGTATTGATACAGTTATAAACCTTCCATTACTTTTACTGCGTGGAAACGGCAGTATCAACTTATTCTCTGGCAACCAATCTTTTTTGTCCGGCTTGCGGCAAAGAGTACCGTGCAGACCATATTCAGACTTATGCAACCTGTTGTAACCAGCCCCTGGTAATTCATTATGAACCTACCCCCCTTTCCAGGAGCATCCTCAACGGCAGGCCTTTGAATATATGGCGCTACCACGAGTTATTGCCCTTACACAACAAACAGCATGTGGTAAGTTTAGGAGAAGGGTGGACGCCAGTATACCTGTTGCCATCTCTTTCCGCAAGACTGGGCATCAAAACAATTGTACTAAAAGATGAAAGCGTTAATCCTACCGGATCATTCAAAGCCAGGGGCATCAGTGTTGCCATTTCCAAAGCCAAAGAGCTGGGCATTACACACTGTATCATACCCACTGCTGGTAATGCAGGGGGCGCCCTGAGCGCTTATGCTGCCAAGGCACAATTGGAAGCAACTATTGTCATGCCCAGGCATACGCCGGAGATACTGAAAGAAGAATGCAGGCAATATGGTGCTTCACTGGTATTGGTCGATGGTCTCATCGATGCCTGCGGCAGGAAAGCAAAAGAGCTTTGCGCGTCAACAGGAGCTTTCGATTTCTCCACACTTAAAGAACCATACCGGTTAGAGGGCAAAAAAACACTGGGACTGGAAATAGCTGAACAGTTGTGCTGGCATCTGCCCGATGTCATTGTATACCCTACCGGTGGCGGCACCGGGCTTATTGGCATGTGGAAAGCATTCAAAGAAATGCTTGAACTGGGGTGGATCAAAGGCAGGTTGCCACGTATGGTGGTGGTACAGTCTGCCAATTGTGCTCCCATGGTAAAACTATTCGAAACAGGAACCATACCATCCGATTTTTCACCGGAACCTACCAGTGCATATGGCCTGGCAGTTCCATATCCTTTTGCAAAAACCATGATACAGGAAATCATCAAAGAAAGCAGGGGCACTGCTGTTGCAGTAAGTGAAGCATCCATCGCGGAAGGCATCAGGGAAATTGCCATCAGCGAAGGCAGACTCTTATCACCCGAAGGAGCAGCTGCTTACATTGGATTGAAGAAGCTGATAGAGAAAGATTATATACACGAAGATGAAACAGTGCTTTTCTTTAATACAGGATCCTGGTATAAATACAAGTAAAGCAATTTTTTTAAGCGCAGCAATTGTTCTTATATTCAGGTTTTGAATAACTGAATAAATATTGCACTGCAATAACATGATTTCCCTATATGACCAGATAGGCAGGCAGGTTGAATTAAAGGAGGTACCAAAACGAATTGTTTCGCTGGTACCATCTCAAACAGAGTTGTTGTTTGATCTCGGATTGAACAACGAAGTAGTGGGCATCACCAAATTTTGTGTGCATCCACCACAATGGTTTCAAAACAAAAAAAAAATAGGTGGAACCAAGTCCGTCAAATATGAACTGGTGAAAGAACTCAAACCCGATCTCATCATCGCCAATAAAGAAGAGAATCTCCGCGAACAGGTATTACCCCTGTATAACATAGCACCTGTTTATACCAGTCATATCAGCACATTGGAAGAAGCGCTCACCATGATTGAACAGGTGGGGGCTCTTACTTCAAAAGGGGCTGCCGCCCAAAAAATCATCCAAACCATTCAGCAGGATTTCAGCAAGCTGGTCTCCATTTCCTATCAACCCCGGACAGCCTATCTCATCTGGCGGGATCCTTATATGAGTGTAGGTAACGATACTTTTATTCACCACCTGCTTACCCGCTGCGGATTTCAAAATGTTTTTGCCGGTCAGTCCCGCTACCCGGCCACCACTATTGATGAACTCCTATCGAAGCATACCGAACTCATTCTGCTATCCAGCGAACCTTATCCTTTTCGTGAAAAGCACATGGATGAAATCCGGCAGGCAATGCCTCATGTAATTATTCAAATGGTAGATGGCGAAATCTTCAGCTGGTATGGCAGCAGGCTGCAATATGCTTTCGCCTATCTTTCCTCTCTTATAGAAAATATTTCTCAGCTCATTGTGCTTCGCTCCAAAAGCTAACAAGCATTTGTACCAACTATCTTATCTTGCCGGAATTATAAGCCATTGAAGCATTCAATCATATAAAAAAACCGTTTAGCATGAAAAAGTACAGAGCCGGGGTCTTATTCGGAGAAGAACTGGAAGCTTTATACAACGACGCAAAGAGCAATCATTTCGCCCTGCCGGCAGTGAACACCATCGGAACCAACACCATCAACGCTACGCTTGAAACAGCTGCAAAAGTTAATTCACCTGTTATCATACAATTCTCTAATGGCGGCGCCCAATTCATTGCGGGTAAGGGTATGCCCAACGATAACCTGCAGGGCAATATTGCCGGTGGAATATCCGGCGCCTTGCACATTCACAATGTTGCCAGATATTATGGCGTGCCGGTAGTATTACATACCGATCATGCTGCCAAAAAATGGCTGCCATGGGTAAGCGGACTCATCGATGCAGGCGAACAATTTTACAAAGAGAAAAAACAACCCCTCTTCAGTTCTCATATGCTGGACCTTTCTGAAGAGCCGATTGAGGAAAACATCCATACTTCTGTTGAATTTTACAAACGCATGGCCCCCCTGGGCATGAGTATTGAAATTGAGCTGGGGGTAACAGGCGGTGAAGAAGATGGCGTAGACAACAGCGGTGTTGAAAATGATAAATTGTATACTCAGCCGCAGCACGTAGCTTACGCCTATACCGAACTGAGCAAAGTGGGTAAATTATTCACCGTGGCTGCAGCGTTCGGTAACGTGCATGGCGTATATAGTCCGGGTAATGTAGAACTACGTCCCGAGATCCTGAAAAACAGCCAGGACTATATCGAGCAGGAACTCAAGACCGGCAAAAAGCCGGTTTACTTTGTATTCCATGGCGGCAGCGGTTCTCCCCAGCACCAGATCAGGGAGGCCATCGGTTATGGCGCCATCAAAATGAACATTGATACTGACCTGCAATGGTCATTCTGGGAAGGCATCCAGCAGTTCTATCAGAAGAACCAGGCTTATTTGCAGGGTCAGTTGGGTAATCCGGAAGGAGCCGACAAGCCCAACAAAAAATATTACGACCCTCGTGTTTGGTTACGCAAAGCAGAAGAGAATTTTTCAAAACGTCTGGAGGTTGCGTTTGAAGACCTCAATTGTATTAACCGCAATGCATGATCAAATCAGCAATCAGAAATCGAAATGCTCATCTATTTTCCCTACTTTTAGTAAACTAACAACTGTTAATTTACTAAAAGTAGACTCATGCCGCATCAAAAAATTGTTGACCTGCTGGGTGATCAGGCAGCTTACCTGCTTGACCACAAATGCAAGACCATTGACCAATCGGGTATCCATCTTCCTTCTCCCGATCATGTAGAAAATATATGGATCAACAGCAACCGCAATAACCAGACGCTTCGCAGTCTCCAGTCTTTGCTGGATCATGGCCGCCTGGGAGGAACAGGTTATTGCAGCATTTTTCCGGTTGACCAGGGCGTTGAACACAGTGGTGGTTCAGCTTTTGCTCCCAATCCGATTTATTTTGATCCGGAAAACATCATCAAACTGGCCATTGAAGGTGGCTGCAATGGTGTGGCATCTACTTTTGGCGTACTGGGACTAATGAGCCGTAAATACGCACACCGCATTCCTTTTATTGTGAAAATCAATCACAACGAATTCCTGAGTTATCCGAATCGTTATGACCAAACCATGTTCGGTACCATTCGGAGTGCATGGAATATGGGAGCACTGGCTGTAGGTGCTACCATTTACTGGGGAAGTGCAGAGAGTTCTCGTCAACTGAAAGAAGTGGCGGAAGCTTTTGAAATGGCGCATGAACTGGGTATGGCTACCATCCTCTGGTGTTATACACGCAATAATGCGTTCAAGGTAGACGGAGTGGATTACCATACATCGGCGGACCTCACTGGCCAGGCCAATCACCTGGGAGTTACTTTACAGGCCGACATCATCAAACAAAAATTACCCACCAATAATGGCGGGTACCTCGCCACCAAGCACGGCAAAACCAGTCCGCTGGTATACGAAAAACTGACTACCGACCATCCTATTGATCTCTGTCGTTACCAATTATTGAATTGTTACAATGGCCGCGTGGGTCTGATCAATTCGGGCGGGGAAAGCAGGGGCTCCAGCGACCTGGCCGAAGCTGTGTATACTGCAGTGATTAACAAAAGAGCCGGAGGTATGGGACTGATATTGGGTCGCAAAGCTTTCCAGCGACCAATGTCAGAAGGCATTGAAATGCTGCATACCATCCAGGACGTTTATGCAGACAACGCTGTTACCATTGCCTGATATACCAATTATTGTCTATCTTCGACGCCCCAACCTGTTTTTGTTTGAGTTGGCGAATTACATGTGACCATTAAAACAACGCTGAAAGACACATGAAAAAAGAGCGAGAAGAAGATTTTGAAGCCAATTTGACCGGTGAAGAAGTACAGGGCGAAGAAGCCAGCAAACCCAGATGGTTTAAGCGTATCCGCAAAGGTATCCTGACTTCCACTGCCGATAAAAAAGAAACTCCCGAAGGGCTCTGGAGCAAATGCCCGGAATGCAATTATATATGTACCACTACTGAACTCAAGGAAGCGCTGTATGTTTGTCCGAAATGTAATTACCACCATCGTATAGGCAGTGAAGAATACTTCGATATACTGTTTGACCAAAAAGAGTATACCGTTATGTTCGACAATATCGTGAGCATAGATGCGTTGGGTTTTACCGACCTGAAACCTTATCAGAAAAGACTGGACGATATCCATTCCAAAACCAACCTGAAAGATTCCATGCGTGTGGCATCCGGAACAGTGAACGGCGAGGGGCTGGTGGTTGCCTGTATGGATTTTGAGTTCATTGGCGGATCGCTGGGCAGTGTGATGGGCGAGAAATTCAGCCGTGCTGTTGATTATTGCATTACACACCAGCTTCCCTACCTGGTGATCAGCAAGAGTGGCGGTGCGCGTATGATGGAAAGCGCTTTCAGCCTGATGCAACTGGCCAAGACCAGCGGCAAGCTTTCACAACTCAGCGATGCAGGACTTCCTTATATTTCATTGCTCACCGATCCAACCTTTGGCGGCATCTCGGCCAGTTTTGGTATGCTGGGAGACCTCAATATTGCCGAACCCGGCGCCCTGATTGGTTTTGCCGGTCCCCGTGTGATCAAAGAAACCATCAAAAAAGACCTTCCTGAAGGTTTCCAGCGTAGTGAATTTTTATTGGAACATGGGTTCCTCGATTTTATTGTCGACCGCAAGGACCTGAAAAACAAACTGGCCCAGCTGATCACCCTGTTCCGCAATTGATCATCTTTCAAGCATAATGGCGGCCCATGGCGAAGGAAATGAATAACAGGCAGGCCTATTTTAATTACTACATAGAAGACAAATATGTAGCAGGCATTGCTTTGATGGGTACCGAAGTAAAATCCATACGCGACGGTAAAGTCAGTTTCAACGATGCTTTTTGTTTATTCGATAAAGGTGAACTATGGGTACGTGGTTTGTATATTGCCGAATACTCACACGGCACAGCCAATAACCATATTGCCGTACACGACCGGAAATTACTGCTCACCAAAAGAGAACTGCAAAAACTGGAGGGCAAATTAAAAGACAAGGGAGTTACCATCGTTCCTCTGCGTGTATTCCTCAACGAAAAAAACCTGGTAAAAGTGGAGATCGGCCTGGCCAAAGGTAAAAAGCTGCACGACAAACGTGAGACCATCAAGAACAGGGATGTGGAAAAAGAGATCAAGCGGTTCCTGAAATAACTTAATGCTCAATGATGTTCAAAAAAGCCGCTTCAGAATTGAAGCGGCTTTGGGTTATAGGTTGTACTTACTTTCTCTAAACGTTGGCACCCTCTTCTACCCTTTTCTGAAAATCGAATTTCAATTTACCCGATTCTTTGTCCAGATCAGCTATCAATACATCGCCCTGTTTGATGTTCAGGTTCAGTATTTCTTCTGCCAGCGGGTCTTCCAGGTATTTCTGTATCGCCCTGTGCAATGGTCTCGCGCCAAACTGCGAATCATACCCTTTATCTGCAATGAAATCTTTGGCAGCTTCTGTCAGTTCCAATGAGAATCCCAGGTTGTTCAGGCGCTTGGTAACTCCTTTCATCAGTATGTCGATGATGCTGAAAATATGGTCCCTGGTCAGTGCATTGAATACCACCACATCATCTATACGGTTCAGGAACTCTGGAGAGAAAGTACGTTTCAACGCTTTTTCTATCACTGCCTTGTTATTCTCTTCCGCATTCTGTATGCGCGTAGCCGTAGCGAAGCCCACCCCATCACCAAACTCTTTCAATTGCCGAACGCCTATATTAGAGGTCATGATGATCATGGTATTCTTAAAATCTACTTTTCTTCCAAGACCATCGGTCAGCTGTCCGTCGTCCAACACCTGCAACAGGATATTGTAGATATCCGGATGCGCTTTTTCAATTTCGTCCAGCAGGATTACACAATATGGTTTGCGACGTACCTTTTCAGTCAGCTGTCCGCCTTCTTCGTATCCCACATAGCCGGGAGGTGCACCAATCAACCGGCTCACGGTGAATTTCTCCATGTACTCACTCATATCAATACGGATGAGTGAATCTTCCGAATCGAACATATAACGTGCAAGTGCGCGTGCCAGTTCTGTTTTACCCACACCGGTAGGTCCAAGAAAAATAAAGGTTCCAATGGGTTTCCTGGGATCTTTCAAGCCAACACGGTTCCGCTGGATGGCTTTCACCACTTTGAGGATGGCTTCGTCCTGTCCAACTACCATGTCTTTCATATCCTCGCTCATGCGGCGCAGTTTTTCTGTCTCGGCCTGTACCATTCGTTTTACAGGAATGCCCGTCATCATACTTACTACTTCAGCAATATGTTCCTCAGAGATCGGATAACGCTTGTGCTTACTTTCTTCCTCCCAAAGCGTTTTTGCTTTTTCCAGTTCTTCTCCCAGTCTTTTTTCCGTATCGCGCAAAGAGGCCGCTTCTTCAAAACGCTGGCTCTTCACTACTTTATTCTTTTCGTTCTTTACCTCTTCAATTTTTTTCTCCAGTTCAACGATGTTCTCAGGCACATTGATGTTCTTGAGGTGAACACGTGCACCTACTTCATCCAGCACATCAATCGCTTTGTCGGGCAGGAGCCTGTCCGTCATGTAACGGTCACTCAGTTTTACGCAGGCTTCAATAGCCTCCGATGAGTAAGATACATTGTGAAAGTCCTCGTATTTCGCTTTGATGTTATTGAGTATGACAATGGTATCTTCCACGCTGGGCGGTTCTACCAGTACTTTCTGGAAACGCCTGTCCAGCGCACCGTCTTTCTCAATATACATACGGTACTCATCGAGCGTGGAAGCGCCGATGCATTGGAGTTCTCCCCTGGCCAGTGCAGGCTTGAAAATATTTGAAGCATCAAGGGAACCGCTTGCACCGCCGGCGCCCACAATGGTGTGTATCTCATCTATAAAGAGTATCACATCACGGTTTTTCTCCAGTTCGTTCATGATGGCTTTCATCCGCTCTTCAAACTGGCCGCGGTACTTGGTACCAGCAACAAGCGCTGCCAGGTCAAGCGAGATCACCCGTTTATCAAACAAAACACGGCTCACTTTACGTTGTACAATGCGGAGCGCAAGTCCTTCTACAATGGCTGTCTTACCCACTCCCGGTTCTCCGATCAGGATGGGGTTATTCTTTTTACGGCGACTGAGTATCTGGCTCACCCTTTCAATTTCAGCTTCACGGCCTACAATAGGATCCAGGGTACCAGCTTCCGCCAGCCGGGTAATATCCCTGCCAAAATTGTCCAGCACCGGTGTTTTACTCTTGGCATTGCCAGCCTGTTTGCCCGTCCTTTGTTGCTGGTATCCTGCACCGCGCTTTTCTTCATCAAATTCATCTTCATTTTCATCGGTGAATTCACTACGCGGATTGGGATTGGTAGTACCTACCATACCCAGTTCATTGCGGAAAAGATCATAATCCACATCAAACTGGTTCAGTATCTGGGTAGCAATGTTTTCTTTGTTCTTGAGTATGCTCAACATCAGGTGTTCTGTTTCCACGAGGGGACTCTTGAGCGCTTTAGCTTCAAGAACTGTAACCCGTATCACTTTTTCGGCCTGTTTGGTAAGGGGCAGGCTATTGATGTTGGCTATGTTTTTACCCGTTTTGTCTTTAACAGCCAGCTCTATTTCTTTACGCAATTCATAAAGATCAATATTGAGTTGTTTGAGAACCTTGATAGCGGTATTATCGCCATCACGGATCAAACCCAACAATAGGTGTTCTGTTCCGATAAAATCATTCCCCAGGCGTAACGCCTCTTCTCTGCTGAAGGAAATGATTTCTTTAACCTGTGCTGAAAAATTATTATCCATAACCTAAATTGGATTTATACAATTATAACGAATATTTTTGAGCGAAGTTGTGCGGCACTTATACACAACTGTTAATCTAAATTTACGATAAATGGAAGTCAAAATTGATACCAAGGAGAAATTTACCGTTGTAACACCAATGATGCCCTCCATATCTGACAATATAGCAGCAGACCTTGCCAATACTTGTATGGCCTACCTCCAAAACGACGTAAAAAACATTATCCTGAACCTGGAATCGGTAAGCTCCTTTGAAGTTAAGGCAGCAGAAAGGATCGCTTCGCTGCAACAGCAGTTTCAGAGCCATCATGCCTCATTCGTGCTCTGTTGCCTGTGGCCGACGGTAGCCGGCCTGTTCGAAAAAACGGGTCTTTCAGAAACCCTGAACATAACCCCTACTGAGTCAGAGGCCTGGGATATTGTTCAGATGGAGGAAATAGAAAGGGAACTGCTGAGAGAAGATGATATTAGTTTTGAAGCTAATGACTGATTGTTCATCCGAAGAGGGATCCATGCTTGTTCCAGACCTTTACCAACTATTACATATTAGTCCGGCTGCTACCAGTTCCGACATCAAAAAGGCATACCGGCATATGGCTTTTTTGTACCATCCCGATCGGAACCAGCATGATCCTGAAGCAGCTACCCATTTTGCAGCCATCCGGGAAGCCTACTCCATTCTGTACAATCCTGTTAAACGACGGCAATACGACCTGGGCAGGTATGTAAACCGTGGCAATTATTCTTTTACAGGAGCCATTGCCAGTGAACCTGCCGAAATACTGGCACTGTGCAATAGCCTGGTCAGCCGGATAGAACAACAGCCGGTCCACCGGGTAAACCGTGATGGTTTACAACTGGAAATCATGCATATCCTTTCGGCCCATCACCTGGATCTTCTGAAACAAAGGGGTGATGTTCCTATCAACCGGCTGGTAGTAAGTGAGCTGTTACGCGCCATGCACCCGCTTGCCTGGCCTTCTGCCCAACCGATATTCTTTCAACTGGCATCCATTGCAGAAAGCGACCCGGCATCTCTGCAGGAAATAATACAATTTAGTGCGGGGATGAGAAGGCGGTATTACTGGGACAGGTACAAGGTATTACTGGCATTCCTTGCAGCCATGCTCTTATGCCTGTTGATCTATTGGGCAGTTCTTCCTTAAGTTTTATCGATTGCTTCCGTAATTCCGGCTACAATATAAGTATCCCTTTCTCATGATAAGCCCTCAGAATGGGGTCGGAAGGGTCTAACTCCGTTACCAGCATATCGATCTCCTCGGGTTTGCAAACCTGTAAACGCTGTACTGTATTTAGTTTTTCGGCAATGGCCAGTGAAACGGTTTTGTACGCTGCCTGCACCATGGCCTTCTTCACTTCAATGATCTCCCATTCCAGGTCGGTAATGCCATGGTTGGCGTCGATGCTGTTGGTGCCAAGGATACAAAGATCGGCCTTGATGCCTGACAGTTTTTGAACCACTTCGGCGCCGACGGACATTTGCGCGTTCCTGGATAGTTTATTGCCCAAAAAAATGACTTCGCAGTTCGGATGTTCAAGCAAGGCAAGGGCGATGGGAACACTTACTGTAATGAAAGTAGCATTCAACTCGGGCGGCAATGCTTTGACCAGTTCTCTGATGGTAGTGCCCCCCGAAAGTAATACCAGCATCCCGTCGTGGATGAGTTGAACCGCTTTATAAGCAATACTTTTCTTTTCGGGTTGGGAATAAATGGTATTGGTTTCCAGCGTGAAATGAAAGGATTTGGACAAGGCGCCGCCATGTACCTTGATCAGCTTCCCCTCCTCAGATAATTCCTGGAGATCACGCCGTACCGTGTCTTCAGACACATTCAACTGTACGCTCAGATCGGATGACAACACTTTATTGTGAATATTGATCTGCTGGATGATAAAAGCCTGTCGTTCTTTTTTAAGCATGGATAAAAATAGGGAATAATAATTAAACAGGTATGCTAACTTCGTCCTCCTGCCCTTGTCAGTAACCCATGATCAGTCCAAATACCATACAACAGGTCACCAACCGGATAGACATCATTGATGTAATAGGCGAATTCGTCAAACTCAAGAAAAGGGGTACCAATTATATTGGGCTTTGTCCCTTTCACAATGAGAAAGGCCCCTCTTTCACGGTATCTCCTTCCAAGGAAATCTACAAATGTTTTGGTTGCGGTAAAAGCGGCAATACCATCACCTTCCTGATGGAGCATGAAAAATACAGTTATGTGGAAGCCATCCGGTGGCTGGCCGCCCGTTACCATATAGAAGTGGAGGAAACCGAAACAAGTGCCGAACAGAAACAATTGATGCAAACGGCCGACAGTCTCTATGTGATCAACAATTTTGCCCAGAAATTTTTTACCGAACAACTCCTACATACCGAAGAGGGTAAAGCCATTGCACTTTCTTACATGAAAGAGCGCGGGTTCCGTGATGCTGTTATTGAAAAATTCCAACTGGGGTACAACCCTGATGCGAAGGACATACTGACCCAAGCCTTACTGGCCAACCAGTTCAATCCGGAATTATTACCCAAAACCGGACTGGTTTCGCTCCGCAGCAATAATGAACTGGTGGACAATTACCGTGGTCGCATCATCTTCCCCATTCACAATAATTCTGGAAAGATCATTGGTTTTGGTGCGCGCATCATTGGGAAAAACGACCGTGCCCCGAAATACATCAATACGCCGGAAAATGAATTGTACGTTAAGAGCAAGATCCTGTACGGTTCCTATTTTGCCAGGATGGCCATTGACAAGGCCGATGAATGTTTGCTGGTAGAAGGTTATACAGATGTCATCAGTCTGCACCAGGCCGGTATTGAAAATGTGGTGGCGAGTGGCGGTACCTCCCTTACCACCGATCAGTTGCGACTGATCAAGAAATACACCAATAACCTGACCATTGTTTACGATGGCGATAGTGCAGGGGTGAAAGCTGCGCTGAGGGGATTGGATATGGCCCTGGACGAGAGCCTGAATGTAAGGCTGGTATTGATCCCGGATAATGAAGACCCCGATAGCTATGTGAACAAAGTGGGGGCCAAAGCTTTCAATGAATTCGTGGCCGCTTCCAAAAAAGACTTCATCATTTTCCAGTTGGAAGTGATGCTACAGGAAGCGGGTAATGATGTAACCAGGAAAAGCAATGTGGTCAACCAGATCGCGGAAACACTGAGCAGGATCAGCAGGGCGGAGGATTTTACCAAACAGCAGGACTATATCCGCCAGTGTGCCGGTATGCTTCGCATTGATGAGAATGGCCTTACCAATCTCGTGAACAAATACAAGCGCGACAAACTGGCCAAAGAAGAAAAAAAACTTCCTTTTGAATCGCCCGCGCAGCAATCATTTGAATCTGCCGGACAGCAACCCGAAGATGTGCTGGACGATACCCAGCGTTTGCTGCTGCAGGATGAAGCGCATGAACGCAATATCCTGAAAGTATTGCTCGAATACGGACAGCGTTCCTGGGACGAGACCCATACCATGGCCGAATACATTTTTGAAGAGCTTGAACAATTTCACCTGGAAACACCCTTACTGGAAAAACTTTACGAGATCTATAAGGTGCAATATTACCAGGGACTGGAACCTTCGGTCAAAACGCTGCTCTACCATGATGATGAAGAAATCCGGAGCCTGGTGGTGGCTCTTACCGTTTTCCCTCATGAACTGAGCCAGAAATGGGATGAAGTCATGGAAAGTATGAACATACTCAACAAGGATACCTCCCGCCAGGATGTTATATTGAGCGTGAATTATTATAAGCTGCGCAAGATCAAAAAAATGTTTGAAGAAAACCAGCGCGACATGGAGTCCGCCGGCTTTGAAGAATTCAAACGCTTACTGGAAGTGCACAAGCATCTCAAATCAATTGAAACTGAGTTAACGAAAAGGTTGGGGACGGTGATTATTAAATAATGGAATTGGGTATTGAGCCATTGAGTAATCAGACTTATTTTTCCGAAGGGTTCTTCTTACCGGCGAGTAGTTTTTCCAAAGCGGTTTCCAGTCTTCTTTTACGGGTTTCTTCTTTTTTGGCTCCTTCAATCCAGGTAACATATTCTTTCTGGTTGGTGAAAGAGAGGGAAGAAAAGAATTCACCGGCTTCGTTATGGCGGGTAAACAGTTTTCCCAATTCAACAGGGGGCATCACCAGCCTTTTTTCAAAATCAATGCCGTTCATTTCTTCATGCTTCATATCGGCAAAGGCCCGGCTGCGGTTAGGTATTTTGTCTGTTTTTTTGAAACGGATAGCACTCCATACATGGTCCAAAGCCACCTGTCTGACAGATTCGTATTCATTTTCCTTCAGCAAATCCCAGCTACAGTCCCGGTTCAGGTCGCTCACGATCTTACTGGTCGTCTTGGGATAAGCCACCCATAGCTTGCTGTCTTCATGTAACGCTGAAAAAATCTCCTTGAGGATATTGTTCAACTGACACTGGCTAAGCACAAACAGCAACACAAAATCTACCTTCTTATTCTTCAATAAAGGGGTAACATTTTTGGCATAAGTCAGTTTGGCAAACTGTTTTTCTATGGAAGAGGGCAAACCCTGTATTAAAAGGGTCCTTTCATCTTTTAATTGTAACTTTTCAAACAAACTCTGATTTGACATGCCTAAAACAGATTTCAGGGGGATGTTAATATGGAGTGCAAAGTTAAAAAAATGTTACTGGGTATACAAAGAAAACGCAGCAAATTTGCATATTTGCCGCGTTTTTTAACGTTTTTTGGCGTTTTCCTGTTATTATATAACAGATTCCATCAATGTGTTTTATGGGTTGCCGGCCGGTAATAATTTTTTACCGTTTCATCCATGATGGACTGCAATCTTTCAATGCGCGACTCATCACTGGGGTGTGTACTGAGGAATTCTGGCGGTTTATTACCAGAACTGGCATCAGCCATACGTTGCCAGAATGGGATGGCTTCACGCGGGTTGTACCCGGCAAGGGCGGCAAACATTAGTCCGAATTTATCGGCCTCAAATTCATTTTTACGGCTGAAAGGTAACATAACACCTACATTGCTGCCCACACCATAAGCGGTCATGAACAGGTTCTGCGTTTCCGCCGGTTTATTAGACAGTGCGGCGGCCAGTGCCACACCTCCCATCTGCTGCAATAATCCCTGGCTCATCCTTTCATTGCCATGCTTGGCCAGTGCGTGGGTAATTTCATGTCCCATTACAATCGCAAGCGCATCCTCATTCCTGGTAAGCGGTAACAGGCCGCTGTACACTACTATTTTTCCTCCCGGCATACACCAGGCATTCGCCTGTTTGTCGTTCACCAGGTTGATTTCCCAATTATAACCTTCCAGTTCCTTGCTCATTCCCTTTTCTGTATAGTAACTGGTAATGGCATTGATGAGGCGGGTGCCGGTCCGTTTGACCATTTCGGCATCCCGACTGGTAGAAGGGGTGATTACTTTATTAGCAGAGATGAATTCTTTATACTGACCGAAAGCCATCGACTGTACTTCAGATTCCGGTAAAAGGCTAAGCTGGTTACGGCCTGTGATGGCGTTGCGCTGGCAGGAAGCTAATAAAGTCAGCACCACACCTGCACCAACCAATAATTTCATTTGTTTCATATTGATGGTTTTTCAATACAAAGATAAGAACCGTGCCAAAAACAGTAAGGTTGAAATCCAGTAAATGACCTGTGCCCGGGTTAAGAATTTCTTCTTTGCTTGCGGCGATCGCGGTATTTGAGAATAGGCACTTTGCTTTCTGTGCCTTTCAGTATGCGACCGATGTTTTTTTGGTGGGTGAGTACTACCATCAATGCAACGAGTACCGCAAAAATGCGGTATAAAGGTTCCTTTTCGTTAAAAATAAAAAGGATGAAGACCATGAAAGAAATACCGGCCAGTATGGAACTGAGCGATACAAAACGGGTAAGGTAGAGTACCAGCAGGAATACCCCGATGCAGCAGACAGCTACCAGGGGTTGTATGGCCACCGCCATACCCAACAGGGTTGCCACCCCTTTTCCTCCACGGAAGCCGGCCCAGACAGGAAAGATATGTCCGAGTACTGCCGCCAGCCCTAACCCGATCATCAGGTTGGTGCGAGCCCATTCGTCTGACAGGTAAGCCGGCAAAAGGATGTACAATGAAGTAGCCACTATTCCTTTGATGATGTCTATCAGCATCACAAAACTGCCCCATTTGGAGCCCAGCACGCGGAATGTATTGGTAGCTCCGGCATTGCCGCTACCATAATCACGGATATCGATGTCGAAAAAGGATTTGCTTACCCATACGGCCGTCGGTATCGATCCGATCAAATAAGCTAATACAATGAGCAACAATTCGTTCATCAGGGGGCGGTTGAAGTTTGGGGAAACAAATATAGCTGAAATAGAGATAATAATAAGTTAACAAGTGGCCTGGGGAAAATTATTGCCGAAACCGGCATGCTATCCACCCTTTCCGTTCAAGGGTGAGGTGGTGCTTCCAACCCATTTTTGCACAGGCTGTCAATATATCTTCTTCATCTTCTTTCAGTAAACCGCTCAATAAAACCTCTCCTCCCGCCTGCAGGTCTTTCGCAAGGTATTGCAGGTTGTCAAGGATGATGTTTTTGTTGATGTTTGCTATCACAATATTAAACTGTTTATTTATTTCTGCAGTATTAACTTTTTGTACTACAATGTTTTGAACCTGGTTGATCATAATATTTTCAGCGGCATTTTCAATGCACCAGTCGTCGTTGTCGGCCGCCAGCACTTCCCTGGCACCCAGCTTTTTGGCCAGGATAGCCAGTATGCCTGTACCTGTACCAAAGTCAAATACCGTTTTCCCCACAAAATCGATTTCCCGCATCAGTTGCATGACCATATAAGTGGTGGCATGGTGCCCTGTACCGAAACTCATTTTGGGTGTAATTACTATTTCATGTGCTACCCCTTCAAATGGCGCATGGAATTCAGCCCTTACTCCTACAAAATCACCTACACTCACCGGCTCAAAATTGGATTCCCAAACCGCATTCCAATTCTGCTTCTCAATAGTTGATTTAGAATAGGTTAAACTATAGTTCTTCAATAAATTTTCAAGACTATTATTGTCAAAAGCCTCAGCAGGAATAAAAGCGTTCAGTTCCCCTTCCAGTTCTTCAAAGCCTTCATACCCTATCTCTGCTAATTCGGCAATAAGCAACTCCTTTGTTTCCTGGCTGGCGACGATTATAGTGATACATTGGTATTGTGACATAAGTTTTCTTCCATCAAAATGAAAAAGTCAAGATTCAAAAGGCCCGAATTTTGTTCCGGTGGTTTTTGAATCCTGACTTTGAATTTTATTAATTACTGTCTATTCTCCTGTACTGGTCTCGCCTTTGGGCTTTCCTTCGGGTTTAGGCATCAGCACTTTGCGGCTGAGTTTGAACTTACCGGTTTTCGGGTCAAGTCCCACCAGCTTCACTTTCACCATATCTCCTTCTTTGAACAGACCATCCATACTCTCCAGTCGCTTCCAGCTGATCTCACTGATGTGCAGCAACCCTTGTTTACCAGGCATGAATTCCACAAAAGCACCGAATTCCTTGATGCCCTTCACAGGTCCCTCATACACATCGCCCACCTGTGGTACGGCGGTAATGCCTTTCACCCAGGCTACGGCTTTGTCCAGTCCGGCTTTTTCCGGAGAGAAAATGCTCACTTCTCCGGTATTGCCCACTTCTTCGATATTAATGGTAGTGCCGGTTTCGCGTTGTATCTCCTGGATCACTTTGCCACCCGGTCCAATCACTGCGCCAATGAATTCTTTGTCGATGATCAGTTTCACCATACGCGGTGCATGCGGTTTCACTTCGGGTCTGGCGGCTGGAATACATTCATACATGGCATCCAGGATATGCAAACGTCCCTTCCTGGCTTGCTCCAGTGCTTCGCGCATTACATCCATGCTCAGTCCGTCTACTTTGATATCCATCTGCACACCGCAAATACCATCTCTTGTTCCGGTTACTTTAAAATCCATATCGCCCAGGTGATCTTCGTCACCCAGGATATCAGTCAGGATAGCGTATTTACCATCATTGCGGGTGATCAGTCCCATGGCCACACCGCTCACATGCTTGGGAACAGGTACGCCTGCATCCATCAGCGCCAGTGAACCGGCACAAACAGTAGCCATTGAAGAAGACCCGTTACTTTCCAGGATATCGCTCACCACCCGTACGGTATACGGATAATCGCCCGTTGGTACCATTTGTTTCAGGGAACGCATGGCCAGGTTACCGTGCCCTACTTCGCGGCGACTTTGTCCGCGTAACATTTTCACTTCACCCGTGCTGAAAGGGGGAAAATTATAATGCAGGTAAAATTTCGATTCTACTGATTTTGCAGCGCTTTCTACCAGCAGATCATCCAGGGCAGTACCGAAAGTAACCGTTGTAAGCGACTGGGTTTCGCCTCTGGTAAACAAGGAAGATCCGTGTGGCGTGGGCAATGGTTCTATTTCCATCGCCAGCGGGCGCACCTGGTCGAGCTGACGGCCATCCAGCCGGATGCGGTCGTCCAGGATCATGTTGCGCACCACTTCCCATTTCAGGTCTTCGTAATATTTTTTGGTGAGTTTCTTTTGAAGATCGGTTGCTTCCTCTCCCAGGCTGGCCAGCAGCTCTTCCTTCAGCAAACCATAGGCATCTGTACGCTCGTGTTTACCGGAACCCTTGCGGGAAATCTCATATACTTTCTCTTTGGCAAAAGCTTCTACTCTTGCTTTCAAAGCCTCATCCTCTTCAGGCTTCTTGTATTCGCGCTTGCCGGTGATCCCTTTTTTAGCCCTCAGTTCTTCCTGCGCCCTGATGTGTACGCGGATGGCATCGTGTGCCAGTTCCAGCGCTTTTACCAGGTCGGCCTCGGAACATTCTTTGGATTCGCCTTCCACCATCATCAGGTTCTTTTCAGTAGCAGCAATCACGAATTCCAGGTCAGCAATTTCCAACTGGCTGCGGGTGGGGTTCACCACGAATTCACCGTTCACACGTGCAATGCGCACTTCACTGATGATCTCTTTGATGGGAATATCGGAAACAGCCAATGCTGCTGAAGCAGCAAGACAAGCCAAGGAATCGGGCATTACTTCAGCGTCACTGGAAACCAGGGAAATCAATACCTGTACATCGCAGAAATAATCTTCGGGGAAAAGCGGACGCAGCGCGCGGTCTATCAAACGACTGGTCAGTATTTCGTAATCATTCAGTCTGGCTTCACGCTTGAAAAAAGAACCCGGTATACGACCGGCTGCAGCGAATTTTTCCTGGTAGTCTACACTCAGGGGAAAGAAGTCTTGCCCTTCTTTGGGCTCTTTATTAGCTACAACAGTAGCAAGGATAACGCAGTTGCCCTGGCGTACGGTCACAGCGCCGTCGGCCTGGCGGGCCAGCTTACCGGTTTCGATGAATACCTCGCGGTTACCGCCCAGATCGAAACGCACGCTGATTGGTTGTGATAACATAATGTGTCTTGTTGTTCGAGCTGCGGAAAATAGGCAGGATAACAGTATTTCCGCAACTCCGGTTAAGGAATGAAGTCATTAAACGGGGAGAGTGATAAAAATAACTATTCCCAACCGCTTAAAAGATCAGTTGGGAATAGTCAATTTATCATGACTGAAAAATTATTTTCTCAGGCCTAATTTCTCGATGAGCGCACGATAACCCTGCAGGTTGTGCTTTTGCATGTATCCCAGCAAACGCTTACGCTGACCTACCATTTTCATCAGGCCACGCTGGGTGGAATGATCTTTTTGGTTAGTTTGCAAGTGATTGGAGATCTGAATGATTCGCTCGGTCAGCAAAGCCACCTGTCCTTCAATGGAACCGGTATTGGCAGCTTTTCCACCGTACTCAGCAAAAATGCTCGCTTTTTTTTCTGTAGTTAAATAAGGCATCTCAAAATGTTTAAATAAGACTCCGAATGGTTTCTTTTCTTTTTTTTATCGGCGGCAAAGTTAGGAAATAATCCTACAAAAGGAGAATTTATAAGCGTATTTTTAGATACAAAAGGAAAATTGTTTATTTGTAAGCGTATTCATCATCCTATTTGATTCATTTTCAGACCCTTCACACATGTTCGGCGTTACCATACTCGGCAATAATTCCGCTCTCCCGGCCTATGAGAGACACCCTACCGCCCAGGTGGTAACATTGAATGAACATTTGTTCCTGATCGACTGCGGCGAAGGTACCCAAATGCAATTGGCACGCTACAAAGTGAAACGGGGCAAGATCAACCACATATTCATCTCCCACCTCCATGGCGATCATTATTTCGGTCTGATGGGCCTTATTACCAGTATGAGCTTATTGGGCAGAGAACATGACCTGCATATTTATGCTCCCCCGCCCCTGAAAAACATCATTGAGCTGCAGTTAAGTGTGGCTTCTACCAACCTGCCCTTTACACTGCACTTTCATCCGCTGGAACAGGAAGGCGCCCTGATCGATCATGCCAAGTTTTCTGTTTCCTGTTTTTCCACAAAGCACCGGATCCCCTGCTGGGGCTTCATCATCCGTGAAAAAAAGAAGCCCCGTAAAATAGACAAAGAAAAAATAACCACTTATGAAATTCCGGCTGCTTATTATGAACGGCTGAAAGAGGGATTGGATTATGAAACCAGATCGGGCGGTATTATCAAAAATGAATGGGTAACCCTGCCTGGCATTCCTCCCAAAAGCTATGCTTTCTGTGCCGATACCATTTACGACGAATCCATTGCTGCAAAGACCAAAGACGTCAGTCTGCTTTACCATGAAACCACTTACCTGAAAGACCTGGAAGCGAGGGCTGCAGACCGTTTTCACTCCACCACTTTACAGGCTGCGGCCATTGCCAAAAAAGCCAATGCACAAAAATTACTCATCGGCCATTTCAGCAGCAAATACGAAACCCTTGAACCTTTCCTCGAAGAAACCATCCGGGAATTTCCCAATACGCAACTGGCGATTGAAGGTGTAACTTATTATGTCTGATTTCTGATTTGCGTTGCCTAATTTTCGACAGTATTAAAATCAGAAATCAGCAATTATTTTACAAACCATTCATAGAACGCCGCAAACTCCTGCCTCCAATAGGTTTCATTGTGTTTCCCCAGGGGGTTCACCACGGTTGTGATCAGGTAACGCTTTTTTTTCTGCAGTATGTCGGCAGCTTTTTGCATATCGCTTACCATGGTGGCGCTTTCTTTGGAGCCTGCATAAAAATAAAAATGAGGCATTGTAGTGGTGGTGAATTTTTCCAGATCGGCATACAGACCCTGAGCGGCCCAGAAAGCAGGTGAAAATACGCCCGCACCTCCAAATACATCCGGGTATTGTATTACGGCGCAGAGGCTGATCAGGCCGCCCATGCTGCTGCCGGCTACAAAATTGTAGTCGGGTCCTTTTCTTGTCCTGAATTTGGTATCAATATAAGGTTTCAGGGTATGGGCCAGGAAATTGATATAGGCTTTGCCCTCCCCTGTTCCGAATTTTTCATGGTCGTACGGATTGTATTCCGTCATGCGCTTGCTGCCCCCATGGTCTATTCCTACTACAATACATTCTTTACCCAATTGCCGCTGAAGCGTATCCAGGCATTCATCTACGCCCCATTCACCAAAAGCAGCGGTTTGTTCATTGAAAAGATTTTGTCCGTCCTGCATGTAAAGCACAGGATAAGTTTTGGAAGAAAGGGCATAGCCTTTCGGCAGGTATACCCAGATCCTCCTTTTACGGTCGAGCTGGGGTATGTTGAAAGCAGTATCGAGAACACGTACTTGCGGACTGGCAGTAAAAGGTTTGGGTCTTTCGGGATAATCGTCTTTCCATCCGGTTACCGTAATTTCCAGGGATGTGTCGTTATTCACTTCTACTACCCGGTCGCTGATATCACGGCCGTCTGCGGCGCATTCTACTTTGTCGAACCCACCCCTGGTGAATTTAAAAGCATAAGTACCTGCAGGCACGTCTTTGATCACAATGCTTTTCCGTGAACCTGCAAATGGTTTCAGTTTATAATTCTCGTCTTTAGGGTTCCAGCCATTGAAATTACCGGCCAGGTAAACATCATCCAGCTGGCGGGTGGCAACGGTATTTACAATAAGTCGAACAGTGTATTGGGCATGCAGATGTGTTCCGGCCAATATCAGGGAACAGAAAAATATTTTTTTCATGCAATGAAAATACGAAAATACCTAGTCCAGAATTTCCACATCTTTCGGATACTTGCCCTTGTTGAATACAAAAAGGTTATCGGCAAGATTGGCTGAAGTATTGATATTGGTAAAACTTACCTGTAATATATTATTGCTCTTGTCCAGGATCACTGCTTTTGTGATCAGGTTCTTTGCCTTATCGATGAAAATGGTCACTTTCTGAAAACTTTTTCTTGCATCCAACGGCTTTAATTCTATTACGTTAAAACTACCCTGAGCAGGAGCGAGTTTATAGGAAAAATCTTTTTCGTAAGCTCCGGATAAAATTTTCTGAGGGGTGAGTGTCTGGCCGGGTTCATCTGCTGCTGCTACTGTGATGGTTTTGTTCCCGTCGAAATTATAAGTTTTTGATCCGTCGCAGATCACTTCCATCCTGCCCTGTTTCAACAGGTATTTCTGTCCTTTGATGGAAATATTCCCGGTCTTGGTGCCATTTTCCCTGCCTTTGCTGGTTACCTGTTTAATGGTAAAAGTAGTTACGATGGATTTCAGGCTTTTTACTTTATTGCTTACGGCATCCAATATTTTTTTGGCGGCTGGATCGTTCTGGGCGAAGGAAGACTGGCTGATCATCAACAAGGAAACAATCAAAAAAAGACAACATTTCTTCATGCTAGGTTACGTTAATTGGGCGCAAATATACAATTTCCCTATTGGAAGGACTGATTGGATAAAAAGAAGTTTAAACCAATCGGTGAATAGGTAATTGAGGATAATGAGTGTTGTTCTATACCAATGAATCGAGAAATTCCTGGAGCTCCATATCGGTCTTGAACAATACTTCGCGGGCCTTGCTTCCCTGGTTAGGGCCAACCACTCCGGCGGCTTCTAACTGGTCCATCAGTCTGCCCGCCCGGTTATAACCCAGTTTCATCCGGCGTTGTATGAGAGAAGTAGATCCCATTTGGTTTTGTACGATCAGCCTGGCTGCATCTTCAAACAACGGGTCGCGGTCATTTGCATCAAAGTCCTTTCCTTCCAGGTCTTTTTCATCAATGTATTCCGGCAGCAGGAAAGCATGCGGGTATCCCCTTTGTTCTCCAATGAATTCGCAGATATGTTCCACTTCCGGTGTATCTACAAAAGCGCACTGCAGGCGGGTGATTTCCCCGTTATGGCTTATCAGCATATCTCCCTTGCCTATCAATTGTTCGGCTCCGCCCGCATCCAGGATCGTGCGGCTGTCTATTTTGCTTGACACTTTAAAAGCAATCCTTGCAGGGAAATTGGCCTTAATAGTACCTGTGATGATATTGACAGACGGCCTTTGTGTAGCAATGATCAGGTGTATACCAACCGCGCGCGCCAACTGGGCCAACCTTGCAATGGGCATTTCTACTTCTTTACCGGCGGTCATGATCAGATCGGCAAACTCATCCACTACCAGCACAATGAACGGGAGGTATTGGTGTCCTTTTTCAGGACTCAGTCGGCGTGCCTGGAACTTGTCGTTATACTCGCGTATGTTGCGGCATCCCGCTTCTTTCAACAAGTCGTAACGGTTATCCATTTCAATGCAAAGTGCATTGAGTGTATTGATCACTTTCTTGGTATCGGTGATGATCGACTCATCTTCACCTGGCAGTTTGGCCAGAAAATGTTTTTCTATGACCCTGTACAGGCTCAACTCTACTTTCTTGGGATCTACCAGTACAAACTTCAGTTGTGAAGGATGTTTTTTGTACAGTAAAGAAACCAATATGGCATTGAGACCAACAGACTTACCCTGACCGGTTGCACCTGCCATCAGCAGGTGTGGCATACTGGTAAGGTCTACAATGAAATTATCGTTATCGATCTTTTTACCAATGGCAATGGGTAATGAAAAGTTACTGGCCTGGAATTTCTCGCTAGACAACAGTGTTTTCATGCTTACCACTGTTTTGCGCACATTGGGCACTTCTATGCCAATGGTGCCCTTGCCAGGAATGGGGGCTATGATGCGGATACCGAGGGCTGCGAGGCTCAGGGCTATATCATCTTCCAGGTTTTTAATCCGGCTGATACGCACACCGGGGGCGGGAACAATTTCGTACAGGGTAACAGTGGGGCCAACCGTTGCCGCAATACGCTGGATAGCGATATCATAATTTTTCAGTGTGGCGATGATCTGGTTCTTGTTGGTTTCAAGTTCTGCCGGGTCATGGACAATTTTTTCACTGCCATGTGTTTCCAGCAGATCAAGTGAAGGGAATTTGTACCCCTTGAGATCCAGTGTTGCATCGTATTTTGTACCTGGCTTGCCCGGAACACCACTCACAATATCTCCGGATTCTTCCGGTGTTTCATTGATCTCCAGCTCCAGTCTGCCTACTTCCTCTTCTTCATAATATACTTCAGCAGTTTCAGCCTCATCAGCTTCAATTGTTGTAATACCTGGTATAAAAGCATTGGTTTCTTTCTCCAGCATTTCAAATTCATTCATTGGATCCTGGGTCTCTTGCGGCATAATCACCACTACGCCTTTCCCTCCTTCCGTTTTCAGTTTATTATTACTTACGGGTGCTTCGTCTTTTTCGGTCAGCATCAACGGCTCTGTTTCATCCCATAGATGCCGGACAGGCTCTTCTTCATCCCCGTCGGATATTGTTTCAGGCTGGTCTTTTGTCCGCTGTTTGCGTTTCCACTGAGGCAGGTGGAAACTCGGATTAAAACGCCAGATAAAATAGCTGAACAATGCCAGTAATAGCATCATACCGGTACCTATATTGCCGATCCACTTAATGAACCATTCATTCAGCAACTCCCCTACCGCACCACCCCAGGAAAAACTACTGTTCCGCGCCACGAAAGCAAATGCCGTACTCAATACCAGTAAACCCGTCAGTACATATTTCAGGTTGCGTAAAAGATTGAATATTTTTTTACCGAATAATAAATTGACCCCTAATACAAAAAAGAAAGTACAGAACAGGTAAGAAGCCAGTCCGAATCCTTTGTAAAAAAGCAGGTGCGCCACATAGGCACCCAATACGCCCAACAGGTTGCTCACGTGCACATCATCTGTTGCAAAGATTTTGATACCGAACCGATATACTTTATCCTGGTCTTCCTGCCAGGTGAAGAGATAGGAAGTGAAAGCCACAAAAAGGAACACCGTAAGCAAAAGGCTAACCGCGCCAATGATCTTGGCGGTACGTTCGTCCTTCACCACTTCGGTAACGCTTACCTGGGTTTCTTTGTCCGGATTCAGTTGCTCCGGACTGGGTGGAGGTGGCGTTTTCTTTTTTAAACGGTTTGCCATGAAAACAAATATAAGTCAACCGCCAGAGCCATAAAACGGATGCTGTCCTTATGTGCAAAACTGGTGCCAGTGTTTTCAGTTTTCCACTTTACAGGTTTTTCCGGATGCCCAATGCCAGGAAAATCCATGCCGCAATGAATACAATTCCCCCTAAGGGTGTAATGGCACCCACCCATTTGAATCCTTCAATGCCTGTTGCATGGAACCAGGTAATGAGATAGAGTGATCCGCTGAACAGAATAATACCTGTGACAAACAAACGCCCGGCGATATCAAGGAGTGGGTGCGGCCGGATGTTGATCAGCATACCCGTAAGCGCCAATGCAAATACATGGTAAAACTGGTATCGTACCCCCGTTTCATAAGCGTTCAACACTTGTTCAGAGACCATTGCTTTCAATGCATGCGCACCGAATGCTCCCAGTATCACGGCCAGGCAACCCAATAATGCTGCCGTTGTAAGAAACCCTTTATGCATAAATCCTCAGAATTTGAATGAACCCTTCTTCATTGATTTCATTGCCTTGCAGGTAACCTTTGGCCCGGTTATAAAAAGACCTTCGTTCGGCCAGCTTGTTTTCCAGGAATCGTTTTAGTTCATTGTCAGACAGGGAAGCGATCAAAGGCCGATGCGCTTTTTCCGGTAACAATCGCTGTACCAGTACCTCTACAGGTTCATCTATCCAGATGGTTACCCCCTGCTTGTTCATCCAGTCCATATTATCACTGAAACAAGGTGTTCCTCCCCCCGTAGACAGTACAAAATTTTTCTTCTCTGCAAACCAATGCAATATTTTCGTTTCTGTCTTCCGGAAATAGGTCTCTCCGTCTTCCGCAAATATTTCACCTATGGTTTTCTCTTCGTGCGATTCTACAAGATGGTCAAGATCGTACCCACCTATTTTTAGTTTTTTTGATAACCGTTTTGTCCAGTAACTTTTTCCTGTACCCATCAACCCTATCAAGAATATTTTCATACTGATTATTTGAACGCGTTCAATCCTGTTATATCCATACCGGTAATGAGCAAATGTACGTCGTGTGTGCCTTCATAAGTAATTACACTTTCCATGTTCATCATATGCCGCATGATGCTGTATTCCCCGGTGATACCCATTCCCCCCAATACCTGCCGGGCATCGCGGGCAATATCCGCTGCTATTTCGCAACTGTTGCGCTTGGCCATGCTCACCTGTTGCGGGGTAGCTTTCCCCTCATTCATCAATACCCCCAGTCGCCATACCATCAATTGCGCCTTGGTAATTTCAGTGATCATTTCGGCCAGCTTCTTTTGCTGGAGTTGAAAACCGCCGATGGGCCGGTCGAACTGCACCCTTTCCTTGCTATACCGCAGCGCTGTATCATAACAATCCATGGCCGCACCCAGTGCGCCCCAGGCAATGCCATACCTGGCCTTGGTAAGGCAGCTGAGCGGACCTTTCAATCCCTTGATATCGGGCAGTATATTTTCTTTGGGCACTTTTACCTGGTCGAATACCAGTTCACCCGTAGCACTCGCCCTGAGGCTCCATTTTCCATGCGTTGCAGGCGTTGAGAATCCTTCCATTCCTCTTTCCACAATAAGACCCTGTATTTCACCTGCTTCATTTTTTGCCCATACTACCGCTACCTGGGCATAGGGGGCATTGCTGATCCACATTTTTGCACCATTCAGCACCACATGGTCTCCTGCATCTTTGATATGGGTAACCATACTGCCGGGATCGCTTCCATGGTTGGGTTCTGTTAGCCCAAAACAACCCAACCATTCACCACTGGCCAGCCTGGGCAGGTATTTTTGCTTTTGAGCCTCACTGCCATAAGCATAAATAGGGAACATTACCAGGCTTCCCTGTACACTGGCCGTACTTCGTACACCACTATCTCCACGTTCCAGTTCCTGCATCATCAGGCCATAGCTGATATAGTCCAGTCCGCCGCCGCCATATGCCACGGGTACAGTTGGACCGAAACACCCAAGTTCCCCCATCTGCTTTACGATCTGTGCCGGGAACTCGGCGCGTTGCGCATAATCTTCTATGACAGGCGATATTTCTTTTTTAACATAAGCGCGTACCGCTTCCCGGATATGCTTGTGCTCATCGGTAAGCAGGTCGTCTATCGCATAATAATCGGGCGATTGGAAAAGATCGGTTCTGGCAGCCATATCGTTTTTGATTTGCGTTCTGGTTGCAACCTAACAAAAATAAATTATCTTGACCGCAAATGTGGAAACAGATTACCCGCAACCTGAGCTTTTATGTACTCATTGCCATCCTGGCCGGTATCCTGCTCGGTCATTATGCACCTGCCGCTGGCATTAAGATGGAAATCGTTGGAAAAACCTTTGTCGACATCATCAAACTATTCATCGGGCCCATCGTTTTCCTGACCATTGTCCTGGGCATCAGTGGCATGGGCAGCCTGAAAAAAGTAGGCCGAATCGGCATCAAATCACTGCTTTATTTTGAAGTGGTTACCACGCTGGCCCTGGGTATAGGGATTGCAGTTGCTTTATTGCTTCAACCTGGTAAAATAGATAAAACCGGTCTGCCATTACAGGATGCTTCGAAATTCACCGGGGCTGCTGCTGCACATTTCAGCTGGATAAAATTCTTCCAGTCAAACATCACTTTACAGGTATTGGCCGCCGCCATCATCACTGGTGTATTGCTGAATTATTCCAGGTACCGTCTGCATGCAGTGGCATTGTTACAACAACTATCGCGCTATGTTTTTACCGGTTTAAAATATGTCATGTACCTCGCTCCGCTGGGCGCTTTCGGCGGCATGGCTTTTACCATTGGTAAATTCGGCCTGAATACTTTGTTGCCCCTTCTTAAGCTCATGGCCTGCGTATACCTGACCATGTTTTTATTTGTGGCATTGGTGCTGGGGAGCATCATGCGTTATTACCGCTTCAATATCTGGCGTTTCCTCGCCTCCATCAAAGAAGAACTCTTACTCGTACTGGGCACATCTTCCTCCGAAGCCGCACTGCCTTCTATCATGCGTAAACTGGAAAACATGGGGTGCAGTAAGCCCGTAGTAGGACTCGTAATCCCAACCGGTTATTCTTTTAATCTCGACGGTACTTCCATCTACCTGTCCATGGCGGTTATTTTCCTGGCTCAGTTATACAATGTTCACCTGGATACCGGGGAATTACTGATGATCCTGCTGTTATTGATGCTTACCTCCAAAGGAGCTGCCGGTGTTACAGGCAGCGGCTTTATTGTACTCGCTTCTACCCTGTCGGCTATTCACCGCATTCCCCTCGAAGGGTTGGCCTTCCTGTTAGGCGTTGATAAATTCATGAGCGAAGCCAGGGCCATCACCAATATCATTGGTAACGGAGTAGCCACCCTGGTGATAGCCAAAAGCGAGAACGAGTTTACCTAATTGGTTTTAGAAATAACCTATTTCCAGTTAACTACTTTGAAAACAATGCTGCTGTAATTGTCTTTCTCATACATTACACCAATATCATGTTTATTCAGTTTTACCAGGTCTGAATATGCTGCGTACCCATTACTGCCAGGCCCCTCTTTTTGCGCTATTTCAAAATTCCTGGTCCAGCTGTACCCATCGTCGTAACTGATGCGCAGCGTAAGATGGTTCCTCTCCTGACTGTCTGCTGCATTGCAAAAAGCCAGTATGTTTTTTCCCTGGCGCTTTCCAATGGTGAGAATACTTCCCTGGCAAACCGGATCGGGCAATTGATGGTCGAAATAAGTAGTATCCCAGGTAGCTCCTCCATCACTGCTGATGGAAACAATGCGTGTGCGGATATCTCCTTTTTCATTACGACTGTTCATCATCAGTCTGCCCCCCGATAGTTCTGTGGCCATGGATTCATTACTGCCGGGCAAACGCAGGCTGTTGCCCAATTTGAAAGTCCTGCCATGATCATCTGTATAATAGCCATGCGCGAAGTACTCACTGCGATCCTGCCTGGGTTCTCCTGCCGAATGATTGGCCGATACAAAGATTCGCCCCTTATAAGGTCCCGCCTCAAACTGCATGGCGTGGCCGGGCGTATTGGCATAGTATCGCCAGTCTTCCGCAAAACAATAACCCGAGTCCACATCCGGTTTATTGGGCCTGTGTACCTGGCCGGTGATCTTCACAGGCCTTGACCATGTATGGCCATCATCCACCGATGTTTTATAGATACAGTTTTTGATACCCTTTCCCTCTTTGATCTCTTTTTCACCGGCATTACCGGTATTGAAAAAAAGATAAATTTTCCCGTGGGGATAAAGCGGATCACTCATGTCAACAACTGGTGCTGGTCCGCCCACCTGGTATGCACCATTATCGGCCACCACCTGCAGGGGCAACCAGCTCCTGCCGCCATCTTCACTCCTTTTCATAACCAGGTCTACATTGCCATAGTCAGCCGCATTGTTTACCCTGCCCTCGCAGAAAGCAAGCAGGGTTCCTGTTTTCAATCTTATGATGGCGGGAATGCGGAAGCTTTTGTATCCTTCAGTGCCCGATTGGAAGACCGGCACTTCATTTGACTGCGCGAAGGAAGTGATGGCATGACATAACATAACCATACATCCGAACAGATTGACGGCTCTCATGGTAACAGTTGGGGGTTATACAGTTCCGGCTTTAATATTACACAAAAAAAGCAAGGGCTGTATACACAATCGTATGCACAAAAGGTTATTTTCGGTAAAATGAACGATTTGCATGCCCGAGTCTTTTAATACTTCCCCGGAGTTTGCCCTGGATGCCGACCAGCACGATCTATTGCTGCCTTTTAAATCGAGGTTCCATTTTCCAAAACATCATGGGAAAAACGCGATTTATTTTTGTGGTAATTCATTGGGGCTGCAGCCTAAAAATGTGGAGGCAGCTATTGAAACCGAGCTGACTGCCTGGCGGGAAATGGCAGTAGGAGGTTATTTCGGCGGAAAAAATCCCTGGTTGTATTACCAGCATTATGTACAACCATCTTTGGCCAATATGATGGGCGCTAAAGAAACCGAAGTAACCGTGATGAATACGCTTACGGTAAACCTGCATTTACTGATGCAGAGTTTTTACCGGCCAACGGCGGACCGGTATAAGATCATCATGGAAGCAGGTGCATTCCCTTCTGACCAGTACGCAGTTGAAACACTGGTTCGTCATTTTAACCTTGATCCCGATAAAGTCATTATAGAAATCGCTCCGCGGGAAGGGGAAAAGATCCTTCATACGTCAGATATCATTCAAACCATCCGGGATACAGGCAACCAATTGGCCATGGTATTATTCGGAGGCATTCATTATTATACCGGTCAATTGTTCAACCTGGAGGCCATTACCGCGGCTGCACATGCAACTGGTGCAGTTGCCGGTTTCGACCTGGCACATGTAGCGGGCAATGTTCCCATGCAATTGCACGACTGGAAGGTTGATTTTGCAGTATGGTGCAGTTACAAATACCTCAATGCGGGACCGGGCGCTGTGGGCGGTGCTTTCATTCATGAAAGGCATGCGAAAAATAAACACCAGCCCCGCCTCGGTGGCTGGTGGGGTAATGATGAGAAGGCCCGTTTTAAAATGGAAAAAGGATTCATTCCGAAACAGGATGCCTCCGGGTGGAATATCAGCACGGCGCAGGTTTTCAATACAGTAGCGCTGAAGGCTTCACTTGAACTGTTTAAAGAAGCAGGCACAGAACAGTTGCGTGCAAAAAGTATCCGCCTGACTGCCTATCTTGAATTCCTCTTACAACAGTTGCCTCGTCTCAGTTTTGATATACTTACACCTTCTGACGTAAACCAACGTGGCGCCCAACTATCTCTTTTCTTCAAAGAGAAAGGAAAAGAGATACACCAACAGATGATCGATAATGGCATCATTGTAGATTACCGCGAACCTGGCGTGGTAAGGGTTGCCCCTGCTCCCCTGTATTGCAGTTTTGAAGACGTTTATCGCTTCTATACCATTTTAAAGGATCATTTTTAATTAAATATCTTCTGCGACACTACATAACCCGTTGGTCTCACAATGGTAATGACCGCTTTGCCGCTGAACTGGTCGTCAATGTCTACATATACCTGCTGTCCCGGTTTGATCACCGGCAGATCGTATGCTTTGCCTTCCCTGAAATTATCCGTCCGGTCAGAGACATACAATTTGTATCCCTTCGCAATATGCTGCGGTAATCCTATACTGCCAAACATGGCTACTGTCAGTTTACCTTTTTTCCATTGATTGAGGGTCTGCATTTCTACCGGTGAAGAAAGTTCGCGCAGTACGCGCATTGATGGCTTTGGATTCCCATACATATCGTATATACCATGCACTCTTTGTTTGAATTTGCCTTCCCCCGCTCCGAAATGCGTACGATAATCGGTAAGGTCGAAATAAATGGCGCCTTCTATATAAGGTTTGCTTTCATAGACACTCATGTGGTATACCAGGTCTTCCAGCCTGCGCTGGTCTCCCCCTTTGAAATTGGGTTCGCATAACCCAAATTCTGAAATGAAAAAAGGCTTATCCGGATAAGACAGGTGTACACTGTCGATATACTGGCCAATCATACCAACTGGTACCTGCCACCAGCTGCCGCCATATTCATTCATCATGATATAATCACCCTCGCTGGCAGCATCGGGGGTGAATTTGGGAGAAGTGTAATAGCTTTCATTCAGGCTATTGCTTACATAGCTTGCAAACCTGTCGGGATCCAGCGCTTTGGCTTTACCAATGAGCGTGTGTATCATTTGCTTCATCCGCGGGTCGCGCCCTCTTAATTCGTTGCCCACACCCCAGGTCATGATGGAAGGATGGTTGTAATGGTTGCGTATCATGGCTTCCAGCTGCCTGTATGCAATTTGGCTGACCGTATCATTACCCGGAGGTGTATCCCAGCCCCACAAGGGCAGTTCTTCCTGTATCAATATGCCATTCCTGTCGCAGAAATCATAAAATGCATCGTCCTGCTGAAAATGAACACGACTGAAAATACAGTTCACATCTTTCATCAGTTTGCCATGCCGGATGATTTCCGATACGGGTTCTGCAAAACCATAATTGGGGTTCGAGCCAGCAGTCCATTCAACACCCATCAGCCTGATCCGCTCTCCGTTCAGAAAAGTTTGTCCGTTTACAAATTTGATCTCCCTGAAACCAACCTGTGTGCCTATTTTATCAACTGCTTTACGACCCTGCCATACCGTAACATCGATCCTGTATAAATTGGGAAAATCAAAATGCCAGGGTTTCACCTGCTGAAGTTTAAGCGCAGCAGTGGCCGTTCCATGATCCCATGTAACACCAACCGTTGTATCCAATATTTTTGTTCTGGTAGACTGATTTTCTTCTGTAATAACTATTGTCAGTTTTGTATTGGGGTGTTCTGCTCCATTAAAACCCAGTTTGAGCTGAATACCTCCTTCGTTGGTAGCAGTGTTCAACCGGGCATTGGCATGAAGATAGTTAACAAGACCGGGAGCTACCATTAATGTTACCGGTCTGATCAAACCACCATCATTGGGCCAGTCGAAAGAATTGGTATAGGGTACTTTGTTTTTACCGAAATCGTTGTTACAAGCCACAGTAATGGTATTCTCTTTCCCATAATCCAGCTCGCCATCCAGTTTCACAAAAAACTTATTGAACCCATCACCAATATTTTCAGCCACTTTTTTACCATTGACATAGACATAAGCAGTATGGTTCACGGCGCCAAACTGCAGTACCACGTTTTTGGTTTTCCAGTCACCCGGCACCATCAGTTTTTTCTGGTACCAGCCCCATCCATAAAAGGCCTCGTTCTCTTTTTCTATATTCCAGGTATGTGGCAGGTGTACGGTTCTCGCATTGTTCAATGGTTGTTCGTACCATTTGGCTTGCATTCCCGCTGCATTTTTATCGGCTACAAACTGCCAGTTATCTACGGCAATCGTATCACGCTGCGCATGAACAGTAGTAAGCGTTATACAAAAAAACAGGGTGGTGAGACTGAAACTTGTTTTCACTGTAAAGGATTTTAAAAAAAGTTGTCGCTTATTATTCAATCATCAGTTAACAACCAATTCATCGGAAAATATCCATGCCGGCTGGCCTTCGCCGCTGTGTCCCTTCGGACATACACCCATACTCTTTGCCGTTGCACGTACATACCTGGCTTTTTGTGTGGCGAACTTTGCAATAAAATCGTGCATCACTGTAGTTTTTTCATTCACAGCAATAGTATGTGTAACGGTTTGCACCGGCGTATAACTGATCCCATCTGTTGATATTTCAAATGTTACCGATTGCGGCAGAAATATCCAGTCGCGGTATCGCTGCAGGCAACCCAATGACAGGTATCTTATTTCTTTGGCCTCGCCAAGGTCAACGGTTGCAATCACATCTTTTGCATAAAAGCCATGCCAGTATTTTCCCACAGCTTCTGTCCCGCGCACACCATCGGTCAGGGAATTGGGGCCATCGGCCGGATAGTATTTACTCACCGGGTTGGTATAAGTTACATTACTGCCAATGGCTTTGTGCATTACAAAAGATTGCTCTGCAGGTTTACTGCCCATCACATTGCCGTTCAATACCGTTACTGCTTTGACGGTCACCGATGAATCTATGTTAAATGGTGCTTCATACACAGGATCAGCTGCGGTTGGCGCCGATCCGTTGGTGGTATAATGTATACTTCCGTTCAATGTTTCCGTAGTGAGCGACACGCTCAGTTTTCCATCCCTGGAAACAGGTTTGATATTGACGGTGAAATTTCCTTTACAATAATGCAAACCCTTTTGCTCAAACCCGGTGAAATGATAAAACAGTCGCTTGTTGAAGTTTACCCAATCCTTCGTTTTCCTGGGCGACCACAACACTTCTGCCAGTGCCAGCATACGTGGCAATACCATGTATTCGAGGTGTTCAGTGGTGGGAATGAATTCTGTCCATACATTACCCTGCGCTCCCAGCACATATTTCTCATCTTCGTTGTTAAGCTCTTTGGGTACCGGTTCGTAGTCGTATACTTTCCTGAGTGTATTGAATCCGCCAATGGCAAGCGGTTCTCCTTCGGGTCCTGCCTGGTAATGATCGAAATAGCAGGGCGAGCCGGGTGTCATCACCACATCATGTTTCATTTTGGCTGCCTCTATACCGCCCGATTCTCCTCTCCAACTCATCACAGTTGCTTCAGGCGCCAGTCCGCCTTCCAGTATCTCATCCCACCCAATCAATTTCCGGTTGAGTCCGTTCAGGTATTTTTCCATACGGCGTATCACATAACTCTGCAAGCCGTTTTCATCTTTCAGTCCTTCCTTTTTAATCCTTGCCTGGCATTTCGGGCATTTTTTCCAGTCGCTCTTATCCACTTCATCGCCACCCACATGTATGTAGCGGGAAGGGAACAGACCGGCAACCTCTTTCAATACATCCTGCAAAAAAACAAATACACTGTCGTTCCCGGCGCAGTAGTTTGACTGGTTATCTTTCGGATACTGCCCACCTGTTACCACCATTTGCGGATGTTGTGTGCAAGATAGTTGCGGATAGGCTGCGATCGCCGCCGCAGAATGCCCGGGCATTTCTATTTCCGGAACAATGGTTACATTTCTTTCCGCTGCATAGGCAATGATCTCTTTTACCTGCTCCTGCGTATAATAACCTCCGTAAGCCGCTGCTTCCCCCGCATGACCAGGTTCCTTGTCGCTCCAGTTCTTTCCGGGTCTTTCCACACGCCAGGCTCCTACATCCGTGAGCCGGGGATATTTTTTGATCTCCAATCGCCAACCCTGGTCATCACAGAGATGCCAGTGAAATACATTCATTTTATAACTTGCCATGAGGTTGATGTATTCCTTCACCACATCTGCCGAAAAGAAATGACGGCTTACATCCAGGTGCATACCACGCCATTTGAACCTGGGATAATCAATTACCTGCATAGCCGGTATTTTCAAAACAGCGTTGGTTCTTGTTTGCGGTAAGGTTTGCAGCAGTGATTGTATACCGTAAATCATCCCTGCTTTTGCATTGGCACGTATCACGATACCCGCATCAGTTACCTGTAAAACATAGGCTTCATTGCCCATATTGTCTGCTTTAGCCCATACTAAATCAACAGTTTTGTACCCTTTTTTATTGAAGGGCAAACTGTATCCCGAAACGGTGCGGATGCTTTCCTGCAGGAAATGAGCTGCAGCCTGTGCACCTTTTTGTGTACTGTTGTAATTGATGGAAGTGTGCTGATCAATGGTAAAAAAGCCAGGATTGACCTGTACCGAAACCGGCTTGGGAATGATGGATACGGTTGCCTGCGTCAGGCCTAACAGGGGTAAACATGACATAAACAGGAACAATTTACTGCGTAACATATTGCGTTGGTTTGATCTGTCGGTGCAATTTATTTTATCCTGCGAACTTAATCAATCTGTCTGCAATTACAGGAAATTATCAACAAGCCCCTGCATCATGGTTAAAGCTTATCTTTAGGGTAAGCATAATCCTTCTTCATGACCAAGCACCAGTTTTCTTACCTGGCCCTGGGCGATTCCTATACCATTGGAGAATCGGTTCCCCTGCATGAGTCATATCCTTACCAGACAGTGCAAATACTGCGTAAAGCAGGTTTGCATTTCAATGCACCTGAGGTAGTGGCCAAGACCGGATGGGCCAGCAACGAACTGGCCGAACATATCCTGCATACCAAACTGCTGGAGCAATACGATTTTGCTACTTTGCTCATTGGTGTGAACAACCAATACAGGGGGTTTCCTGCTGAAGAGTTTGAAACCGATCTTGGTTTTCTTTTAAAGAAAGCGAAACACCTCACCGGCGGCCATGATAAAAGGGTGATCCTTTTATCTATTCCCGACTGGGGCGTTACCCCCTATGCCTCAAACCGCGACGGCCATCTGATTACCGCAGAAATTGACCGTTTCAATGAAGTCTGTGCCAAAGCGGCTGCACAGTCCAAAGTTCAGTACATCGATATTACGGGCGACAGCAGGAAAGCAAAACACGACACCAGTCTGCTGGCAAACGATCAATTGCATTATTCCGGCAAGGAGCATGCTGTTTGGGCGGGTAAAGTGGCAGGCATCATCAAACAAACCATCCTGCACCCCTAATCTTTCTTCAATTCAATCCTGGGAAATAAGGCCATCAACTGCATCACCGCCGCCAATGCCACCAATACATACAATGCCAATTTTTTCTCGGGACATTCTCCCAGCATACAAGTGGATAAAATAATGTAATTTCGGATGGACCAGGACAGGTTAATGGCGCAAACAAAGACATTCGTACGCTTGGCCCATAAACGAGGTACTGAAAAAAGGAACAGGGCGATGGCAGACATCGCAATATTGAACAATCCCGGCTTACCGAAATTGGTGCCCATTGCAGATAAGCCGGTAATGGTGATCTGGCGGCTGACAATATAGGTCCAGGGTAAGAAGCAAACGATGATCAGGAAAACAGCAGCCAGCAGGCCCGCCTGTTGGGAATATTTCATGCGTCAAACCTAAATCATTTTTCATTAATAATTTTCTATTAACTCTTTCTGCTGCTATGGCAGATACGGAGGAAGCCTTTTAAATTGCTTTGCACCCAATCATTTTACCCATGAATATTGCTACACTTAATTTCCCCAGTGTTTTCGAAACCGCATTCGGTAATATGGAAAATACCGCGAAGGACCTGCTGAATGGTATTAAAGTAAAGAAAGACAATGCCTGGTACCTCGTTGGCAACCTGGCCCGGAATAATGGCATCAGCCCATCGCGCATTACCAATGCCACACCTGCAGAAGAGGATTTCGACATTCTTTTCCGCTCGGCCCTGATCAACCTGGCATCCAGGCTGCAGCAACCTATGACGGTAACCATCGGTTTCCCCTTTTCCACTTATCATGCTTTCCGGCACATGGCCGAGCAATACCTTTCCAAAAGGCATTTCATGGTGGAATATGATACACAAACATTTCATGTAAAAGGCCAGGTCAGGCGGGAAGCTTTTGACATTGAAAAGTTTGAAGTCATTCCCGAAATAGTAGGAGGCATCATCGGATTGAAACGCCTGGTAACACCTCCCATTCCCAAGCATTTCATGGTACTCAGTTTCGGCTTCGGAACACTGGAAGGTATCATGGTTTCGGATGAAGGATTGATACAGCGTACAGCTTTCAGCACACATGGGCTGCGCTATGCCATTCATAACCTTACCCAGGAACTGAACAAAAAATATTACCTCGAACTCAAAAATGAACACCAGTTGGATGAGGTATTCATGAAAGGTTCCATCTTTACCAACCGGAAGCGGATCGACATCACCGATATGCGCAAAGAATTGCTTCAGCAATACTACCAGAAAGTAGTGTCTCCTTCCATGCGCACTTATTTCACCGATCGCGACCTGGAAATTTGCGAAAAAATATACTTATTTGGTGGAGGAGCCCATTACCCAGAATTGATCCACGCTGTGGAAAATGAATTCAAAGACCTGTTACCCGTTGAAGTAATGCCGCACCCTGAAAGAATTGCCAGCATCGGTTACCTGTATAATTCACTCAGGTTGTCTGACAATTACCCCAATCGCTGCGCAGGCATTGACCTGGGCAATGCATTTTCCGTCTTATCTTTCTTTTCAGAAAACCTGACGAACCCCGACTTCAAAGCCTGACATGTGCTGAAACTGATTTCTTTCATACGCAAGCATGGGAACTGTTATATTCCCAGGGGAGCCGTGGTACATGGCGGGATGGACGTGTCGGTACCGCTGTATGTATACGGCACTATTTACGGAGAAGTAAAAGCCAGTACATTGATATACCTGGGGAATACCGGGTCCATTATTGGTAATGTCAGTGCAGGAAAACTGATCGTTGACGGAAATATCCAGGGTGAGATCATCGTAGCGGGAAAGGCGAAGATCAGGAACGGCGCCACTATTACCGGTAATATCAGCGCTTCACCCCTGATCATCGACAACCAGGCCCACATTGATGCAAAGATCAACGCGATCAGCCACCCCTCTCCCGACGATACCGACCAGCCCTCCAGCTGGATCTGATTATCTTAATCGTTGTCTACCATCCTGGGATTGGGCTTGAAAAAGGAAGCCCTTCTTGGCGCAGGCACAATGGAATGCTCTCCTTTCACGGCCTTCCAGATCACTTCGGTAAACTCCCTGTCGGGCGCCCTGTCTTCTTTGGTAAAATCGAACAGCTCACTTTTTTTCTGCCAGGCATTCACTACTTCATTCTTTTCATTGATATCTGTCTGCAAAGGCTTTGCAGTGAAAGGCGTCAGGTTCGCAGTTGAACCAAAGCAACGCCACATAGGAGTAGCAGCGGCATCGTACTGGCTCATGGGTGGAATACCCAGTATCAGCTCAATTGTTCTGAGCATAGACGAAGTAGAATACATGGTATGGTCTACAAAATGTCTTTTCACAAAACCGCCCATGACATAAGCTGTGCTTCTGTGTGCATCTACATGATCCGGGCCGTCCTGCGCGTCGTCTTCCAATATAAACACAGCAGACTCTTTCCATACCGGACTTTTGCTCAGGTATTCAATGAACATGCCAATGGCCAGGTCGTTATCTGCTACATGTGCAAAAGGCGTCGGGCGTCCTTTGCTCAATCCCTCCGTATGGTCATTGATGATGCGCAGCGTACTCAACTGAGGCAGGGCATGATTGGCTACCAGTGAATCGAATTCCCTTTTCCACTGGCCTACCCGGGTAGTATCGCGCACACGCTGGTCCCAACTGGTATAATAAGGACAAAAATGATCTTTCAGAACAGGTATATTGGGTTTGTAATCGTCTGCAAACTCTCCATAGGTGCGGTAACTTACCCCTGCCCTCTTGCAATGGTCCCAGATAAATCCTTTTTTGTTATTGGCAATGGCCCTGTTGCCTTCTGCATCGTAGTCACCACCACGGCCGCCATAACTGGTTACCCATGTTTTTTCAAGGTAGTCGGTAGCATAAGCGCCCATGCTCCAGTTGTGCCCGTCGGCGCTCACTTCTCCATCCACATAAAAATTATCGAGTAATACAAATTCCCTGGCCAGTGCATGCAGGTTGGGGGTTATTTTTTCTCCAAACAAACAAAGACTGGTATCTCCGTTACCCTCAGGTATATCGCCCAATACCTGGTCGTAAGTACGGTTCTCCTTGATGATGTAGAACACATATTTGATGGGCGAGGCATTGCCAACTTTCCGGGGAATCGGATTGCCTTCCTCCCCTTCTGTGATCAGTTCCTTTTCTTTTGTGTAAGGCGTATTGCGATACACTACCTGTGAATAAACACTCAATTGTTTTGCATCGGGAACAGGAATGATGCTCAGCGTTCCCTTGAACAGGCCGCCTATATATTGTACTTCAGCCGGTTTGTTAAGGTCGCCTTTCTGGAAACCAAGCTGTACTTTTTTGTTCACAGGATTGGGACCGTATGGATTGGCCTTGGAAGTAAATCCCTTCCCATTGGCTACCAGTATTTTTTTACCCACTGTTTTCACGCAGGAAGGATACCAGCCAACCGGAATGAACCCTTTTGAATGGCTGCTGCCCGGCTTCGACACGTCGAATACTGCCAGGCAATTGTTATCGGCATTGGCGATGTACAGTGTTTTTTCATCCGGACTCAAAGCCACCCCATTCGTGGTGGAGCCATTGGGAGCATCGGAGTATAGTGCGGCATTCAACGTCTCAAGCACTGTTTGTTTCTTTGCATCTACTACAGATACACTGTTATCGTTGGCATTGGCCACATAAAGGAACTGGTCGTTCTTTGAAATACAGATATCATTCGGGTTACTGCCTACACTGATCTCAGCCGTCAAACGACGCGAGTCAGTATGATAGGCCAGCAACCTGCCACAACCCCAGCAGGAGATGTAGAGTATCTTTTTGTCGTGCGAAAGCACACAGGTATAAGCCTCGCCGGGTAGTTGCAGTTGTTGCACAATTTTCCTGGTACCCAGGTCAATCACATACAAAGCATTGTTGTCTTTTGTAACCACATACAGTAGTTGCTTTGCGTCATCAATATCAAGCCCGGCAGGCGATATTTTATTGGGCCATTTGGCACCCAGGGAAATGCTGTCTTTCAATACCAGCTTCTCATGCTGAACAGCATATTTCAATATCCAGTTATCATTACCACCCGATGCATACAAGTGTTGCTCATCTGCACTAAACTTCAGTCCTACCCATAATTTCGGAACAGTAATATTATCCAGTACTTTGTCCTGCTGCAGATCGATCAGCTGGATCGTTTGTGTACTCTGACCGTTATTGGTTACCGCCATGTATTTTTTAGAACTACTGATGGCCATGTTCAAAGGCAGGTCGCCCAGCGGCAGGCTCTTGCCCACCGGCGTAAGGCTCCATCCGTTGGGAAGTCCAACACGGTTTGCTTCAAGCTTTTGCAGACTTTGCGATGCAAGGTTGCCCCAAATACAGAGAGCAGACAATAACCATACTATTCTTTTCATATACCGCTGATTTATAAAGTTCTAACCGATTCTTCTGCAAATCCGAACGACAAAGTCATTCCGGCGCCACCCAGTCCGTTCAAAATATACACTCCTTCTGCCGGGTTCAACAAAACATCTGTTTCTCCATTTGTCATTTTAGGATACACTCCGTTCCAGGTCTGTATGAGTTTCCAATCATCACACACAACAAATGTTTTAAGGTAATGAACGATCATTTCGTTGATCTGCGCTCTGTCAAACGGGTCAAATGTACCACCGTATTCATGTGAATCTCCCACCGTTAATTCTCCCTTGTCATTTTGCGATACCATCACATGGATGCCATTCCCTACATAGTCTGCCATCTCGCTTGCATACCTGTTCCTGAGCAGCTCCAATGAAGGCGCTGCCTTGAAGCTGTTATAATGAATGAGCGACAGTCCTCCGCATAAAGAAGTACCGATACGCCAGTTGTTTTTTTGTGATGCAAAGCGCATCATCTGCAATTTGCATTTGGTAATAGGAAGTGCAGCAAACTGTTCGGGGAAGAGCGTTTCAAAATCAGCGCCGCTGCAGATAAAAACAATATCGGCATGATACACTTCATTATCTGCATAAACTTTACCGGGCTCAACGGCATTCACCTGCTTCCCCCAGGTAAAACTTACTTCCAGGTATTCTTCCAGGTAAGTCGGGATAGTTGCGATAGCTTCCCTGGGATCTACGATTGTTTCTGTTGAGCTGAACAAGCCGCCCAGTAAACCAGAACCGTTCACACCTTTGAAACGCCGCATGATGGCATCTTTATCCAATAACTCAACAGGTCTTCCTGACTTTTTGAATGCATCGTACAATTCCTGCAATACCACCCATTCATCCGGTTGGTGCGCCAGGTGCAGGCTTCCGGCGTCTTCATACCAAAGACCAATACTGTCTGCAACTTCTTTCCATATCTCCCTGCTCCGCAGCGCACGATTGTATAACAACCCATCGGGCTGGCCAATGGGCCAGAGCATCCCGAAATTGCGTATTGAAGCACCTACCGCTTTCCCTGTTCTTTCAATAACCCTTACTTTATACCCTTTTAATGAGAGAGCCCTTGCCGTTGCCAGTCCCGCTATGCCTGCTCCTACTACAATCGCTGTTCCTTTATTCATAATTCTTTTGCAATAGTTGTTTGGTATTTTTTATTGAAATAAGCCAGCGCCAGCAGGGTTAAAGCAATACCCACTACAGATAATACCATCACACCATTGCTGTATACGGCTGTCCATTTTAGTCTCAGGTTGAAAAAAGTCTTGATCACAATCACACCCACACTGCCCATGTAACCGAAAGAGTCGGCCAGGTACATCAAAAAACCCACATTGCCTGCACACTTAAAACTAGCAATCATCCGGTCAAATAAGATGCAGTTGAACGGAATATAACCTATATATAACCCCAGGCCCGCCAAAGTCATCCATATAAAGGGAGAGATATGGTGTGTAATGAACAACAAAGAGCTGATACCCGCCAGGAAAAATCCGAGGATAACGATAAAATGAGTGATTATAAAAGCCCGTCTGTTGTTTTGTATCAGCATCATACAACTGATGAGCACCAGAACCAGTATGGTGGTAGGAATTTCTGTGGTGGTGAAAATTTCAGGCTGGTTGCCAAAACCCAGTTCCTGCCACATATCTGCTGCAAAATTATCGCGTATGTCCCTGAAAATCGTAAGGAAGACATAAATGATGATGAGCAATACCAGTCCTGTTTTGAACTGTTGAAAAAACGCCTTTCGCTCCTGTTTGTCCATAGGCAACCGAATCACCCTGTTGTTCATATCATCTGCAGAAGGCGGGGGAATTTTTTCGAGCAGGAAAACCAGTATGATCATGGGGATCGTAAACAGTAATCCGGTTACAAAGGGGAGCCAGAATTCATTCACACCGGCATACAACATCAGCCATTTGGCAATTGTTTTGACCATGCCGGATGAAAAAATAAAACTCACGGCCAGAGAAGCCCCGATAAAATCGGTTGCTTTCCTTCCTTCTACAAAAGAAAAAACAATACCCCAAATCATACCCAGCGGAAAGCCGTTCAAGAACAGGCAAATGATATTAAAGGGAGCGGGTATTATTGCGAACAACAGCCATGAAAGCCAGGAAATACCCACCAGCAACAGGATGGTTCTGCCCCGTCCTATCTTCTTCAGTTCAGCAATAAAACGAATGCCGTAAAATTTACTGGCCATATAACCCAGCACCTGGCAAATCACCAGTGCATCTTTGTAATGAAGGCCCAATATATTTTTCTCATGCTCAAAAGTGCCCACTGTAAAAGGCTTTCTGAAAGCATAAACAGCCGCATACGTAAGGAAAGTGATGACGGCCGCATACAATGCCACCCACCGGTCTTGTTTCTTTTCCAAATCCTATTGAATTTTAGCCACCAGTTCCTGCATGGAATCAATGATGTGATCGGGCTGATAAGGCATCAATTCCTCCCGTGTGTAAGCGCCTGTTGTTACGGCTACAACCAGCCCGCATCCGGCATTTCTGCCTTCCAGTATGTCCACTTCCGTATCGCCTACCTTTACAACCTGCGCGGCATCGCCTACACCTGTCTGGCGCATCAGTTCCTGTATCATATAAGGGTGAGGCCTGCCTTCGGCTACTTCGTCGCTGCATACAACAGCATCAACCACTGAACCATTATCCCATCCAAGTTTTTTTAAAACAGCATCAGTGATCACCCGCGTAAATCCCGTATCAAGCGCCAGCTTGATCTTGTTGGACCGCAACCATGCAAATACTTCCATCACATGGGGCAAAGGCTGCAGTGTGGTATCATTTTCATAAAACTGTACCATACTCTCAGTGAACCTGTCGTGTATCTCATCTGCCAGATCGGGCTCTGCTTCCCTCCTGCCCGGAGCAAACTGGTCCAGGATGATCTCAACCGCTTCAATCTTACGGTATCCCATTACTTTATTGATGGCCGTTTCTGTAGCATCGATATTCGATGAGGCAAAAGCCTGCCTGAACGCCTCGTTTACATTTCCTTTATCCGATACCGTGGTGCCGGCAATATCAAAAACAACCAGTGCTGTATTCATTATTTGTCCTTATTGTGTTATCAAATGTTCTTCCATCAATCGCCTGTAATGTTGTAAAGAAGCCAATGGCATATTTTCTTTCTTGGCCTCTTCGTCCCACCTGCGAAGGGTAATGTACAGGTGAAACAATTCTTCTTCTTCAAAAACATTCGCCTCCTCTTCCGTCATCATACCTCCCTGCATAACCAGGGTCTGTTTGCTGGCAGGCGATAATTTTTCGTAGTATTCGGGGTATTTAAAAGTGAGGTATCTTTTTGAGGATACATGTGAGCCTACAAGTTTGGAAATCTTTTCCGAAAAGCCTTTGCTCCTGATATACACTTCTCCAAGTTTTTCATGGTCCACAATACCAAAGCCATTCATCTCTGCTGCGGACAAAAGATTACCGCAGAGATGCCCGATATCATGCATGAAAGCTGCCAGGATCACTTCCGTATCGTAACCCTCTTCTTCGGCAAGTTGTGCACACTGGCACATATGTTCTAACTGCGACACCGGCTCGCCTATATAATCGGCATCTCCATATTCCTCATAGAGTGCAATGATCTCTTTTACGATCTGGGCCGCCTCCTGTTGTGTCATATCGCTGGATGTTTAAAATAAAGGCGATGCCTTTACAGGCATCACCTTTACAATCTAAAAACTATGCTCTTACAGAGTCAATGATCTATTTGATCAGCCACATGGCTGCATTGATATTGTCATTACCGCTGTACTGGCTCTGTACGGCCGCAGTATAATTGTCTTTATTGGTAGACAATTCAGAAGCCGGGTACTGGTATCTCATCGGAATCACCCCTCCGTTACCTACGCCCGAACCGGTAGCAAAAACCGGCACACCTGTTCTGCGCCACTGGTAATACGCTTCCAGTCCTGAGTTACGGGCCAGTGACAGGTAACGCTGGGTTAAAATCTGGTTAAGTCCTGTTGCATTGTTACCTGCATAACTTACCGCGGGTTGGGCAAAATAGTCGCTGTAGTTAAAGGTAATATTATAATCCACATAAACGCCGGGGGCTGTTGTTTTTAAGAAGCTGACAGTATTGGCTCCGTCGTTTACGCCATAAAAAGCGAACATGGCTTTGGTGCCTTTCTGATACCAGCTATTGGCATCACCTGCCACCCAGCCACGGTTAATGGCTTCAGCAATATTGAAACACATTTCAGGGAACCCGATGATAAAAGTGTTTTCGCCTTTGAAGCCGTCGTAATACCTTTTACGGCCGATGGCAGATATTCTGAACGCAACCACATCACCGCCCAGGTTACTGGTAGGAGCGCCATTGCTTCCACCCACAAATGATTTATACGACGTATCAGCATAACCCAGGCCACGTGCAGGTTCCGCCACTTTCATCGCTCTCAGGTCGTTCAGTCCGGCCAGCGTATTCAACCATGTCGCCGCCACACACAACCTCAATGCATCATTACCATAGTTGTTCTTGTTGTTGGGGTATTGGTTGAAAGCATCGTTATAAACGTACTCCAGGTTATCGGTGAGATCGTTCATAATAGGATACTTGGCAGGGTTCGACAATACATCTGCAAACTTCTGCCTGACATTCAGGTCGGCATCATCTGCCCGCTTGCTGAGTTCGATGAGCACACGGAGTTTGAATGTATTGACTACTTTTTGCCACTGTTTTAAAGCCGTCAGCGGGTCCTTACCTCCACTGATGCGCTCCTGGAAGTAGAAATCGCCCAGTAAAGAGGTATTGGATGCTGCGATCAGGTTTGTCAGTTGCGTATTGGCATCCTCAAGCAATTGTAACGACTGTTTGAAAACATCTTTCTGCGTATCGTACTTAGGTTTGGGATTATCCAATCCCTTTAACGCATCGCTCATGGGGATGTCGCCTACTTTCAGGCTCATCTTCACGAAAAAATATGCCTTGAAAAATTTAGCCAGGGCGCTATACGGGTTATTATTTCCGGCAGCTTTTGCAGCTTCATTTTCCATGGCCACTACATTACGCAGGGTACCATAATCCAGCCTTGCGCTACCACTCCAATATTCGTTGAGGCCATAGTAGGTATAGGTAGACAAAGTGTACTGGCAAAATTTATCCGCGTCGCCTGCAGGAAATTCCATGATGTCATTTTCTACCTGCCTTAACAACAGGTAGGCAGGTACAGACACAGGCTGGTTGGGATTGACTGCATATTCTTCGAACTTCTTGGAACAACTGCTTGCCACCAGTGCAATAGTGAAAAGAAGCGTTCCGGTAATTATATTCTTTTTCATGCGTGGTTATTTGTTGTTTAGAAAACAATGTTTAAGTTAAATCCATAGCTGCGCGTTGTGGGCGTTTGCAGATTTGGTTCCCTGCTGTTGCCGGAATTGATATTCCTACCAGAATACTGGTCCACATCCATGTCTTTGAAACGGGAAGGGAAGAAATAAAGCAGGTTACGGCCAACCAGCGACACATCGATTTTGGTAATGAAAGATTTCTTACCCAGGAATCGCTGGGGAACAGAATAGGTCAGTACTACTTCCCTCAGTTTGGCATAGGTTTTAGCTACAGAAGTGTGTTCAAAATCATTGAAATAACTGCTCACATAGTCCTGGATATAATTCACAACGGATTTATTGGGTGCAAATTGCAGGTCTTTATAGTTGGTGATCACGCCTGTAACCGGATCGTACTTGGGTGTACCACTGATGATCTGTACGCCTTCGCCTACATAAGTACCTTTGAATCCCGGATCTTTATAATGATGGAACTCATAATCCCTGGCTGCACCCACTGCACCCTGAACGGTTTCAATATTGCTTCCGCCTTCAATACCTTTTCTCAGTACCCTATCCTGTACTTTTCCACCCACTTTACCGTCGAACTGGAAAGCAAGGCTGAAGGTTTTGTAGGTGAATTTATTGTATACCGCCCAGCTCCAATCTACATCTCCATTACCAACGTACTGGGCTTTCGGTAAATAAATAGGATAGCCTGATGCATCATTGATCACCTGTCCGTCCGGAGTTTTAGCAGTCACACCTGCAAACAATTTATCCACCCTGTCGCCCTGCTTGAACTTATAGTCAGAAAGGTTGGCAGGCAGTTCTTTAAAAGTTTCCCGGAAAGTAGACCAGTTCAATAACACATCCCATGACAAACCTTTCCTGTTTTGAATAGGTGAACCAGTCAACGACAGTTCAGCACCTTTGATCTCTGTTTTGATCGCATTGGTAATGATACCAGTTAAGCCGGATGTTTCTGAAAGCTGTGAAATCACGATACCGGGACCTTTGATATTGTCGTAATAAGTAGCACCAAAGCCCAGCCTGTTTTTCAGGAATTTGATATCCAGACCGTACTCTGTACTGGTAGAAACAGAAGATTTGATATTGGGATCTACTTTATTGCCCGGTGCATAGGCGCCCGTCTGGTTGTTGTAAACAGTTCCAATACCATAAGCAGGATCAGACAGTGAATACGAAGGTCCGCCATATACAGTTGTATAAGGGGTTCCATAACCCAGCGGATATCCTGCCGGTCCGAGATAAGGACTGGTACTGGGTGCTTTTGCTGTAGCATAGCTTCCCCTGATTTTCAGGAAACTGATGGCGCGGGGCAGGTCTATATAATCTGAAATAACAGATGCTACTGAAACCGATGGATAGAAATAAGTATTGTTATTCAAACGAAGCGTAGAGTTTTTATCTACCCTGCCTGTAGTAGTTATAGAAAGGAATTTTTTATAGTCAACACTGAGAGAGTAATACGCACTCAATACAAGCATTTTCGAATTGAAATTGTAAGCTTTCAGCGGGTTCAGGGTATTGGCGAAAGAATAAAGTCCCGGAACGTTCAGGTAATCCGTTTTCACAAAACTGGAGTTATAGCTGAAATTGCGGGCATTCACACCACCAAGACCATCAATAGTAAATCCACCCCTGATCTTGCCGGAGTATTTCACCAGGGCTTCTATGTTATTATCGAACAGCGAGCGCCTGTCTTCAGAATAATCGCCACGGTTCAGCTCCCTGCCGTAAGGGTGCGCAGAATAAGGCAGTTTCTCATTACGCAATACATCGTAAGTGCTCACATTCGTTCTGAGGATGGCTTCGATATGCGAATTGGGTTTATAGGTCAACGCTGCAGTTCCGTACACGTCTGTTTTATAATGGCCACGTAACCATTCATAACTCATGAACCAGGGATTGTGGTAACGCTGGTATTCTGCATATATGGATTGAACGCCTTCTTTACCAGGCTGCCAGTAATTACGCAGATCATCTACATTGTAATCTGCACCAGTCCAGATGGTCAGGTTATAGATGATACTGTTAGGTCCATATACTACATCCGGGAAATTCGGAGAGAACTGGCGATTATAGTTCAGGTTACCCTCAATCTTCAATTTATCACTCAGGTTGTACCCGGTATTGATGTTAAAATTAACCGTGTTCAATTTGGTATTGGGTACAATGCCCCGCTGGTAAGTGTGAGACAGCGACATCCTGATGTTGGATCTGTCGTTGGCAGATGAGAAGCTGAGGTTATTGGTGGTTAACAGACCAGCCTGGATGAATTTTTTCAGGTTATCCACACCACGGGCAACATAAGGAGTACCTTTCCTGATTCCTGTTACGGGGTCGATGGGACTGTCGTATTGAGGAACCAATTGTCCTTCAAACTTAGGTCCCCATACATCATAGTCGCCATCATTGATACCACCGCCTTTACCATCTCCGAAAGCATATTGCGAATAATCGCCTCCGCCATAAAGCGCCTGTGTTTTCGGCACGGCTATAAAACCTTTGTCAAGCTGGGTAGATGAATTGAATTCTATGGTATAGCCTTTGTCATTTTTCCTGGCTTTCTTGGTAGTAATGAGGATGGCGCCATCCTGAGCACGGCTACCGTAAATAGCAGTAGCGGCGAGGCCTTTCAGGACCGTATAAGATTCGATATCATCCGGACTGAGGTTCCAGGTATCGGATGTGATGGGTATACCATCTACTACATATAAGGAGATATTATAACCGCGGAGAGATACGGCCGGAGCAGCGAGCATTTCCCTGCTGATGGCTACATCCAGACCGGCAACCTTACCCACCAGGCCGTTTACGGGGTTAGGCTCCCGGGCTTTTACGAGATCAGAACCTTTTACTTCCTGAACAGAGTAACCCAGTTTTTTGGTTTCCTTTTTTACACCCAGGGCAGTTACTACCACTTCTTCCAGTTGCTTTGACGAAGGATCAATAAGGATATCCAAAAATTGACCGGTTACATTCACCTGCTTTTGGGCATACCCAATATAATTGATCAGCAACTGGCTATTTGCAGGAGCAGTATGCAGTTCAAATTCACCATTTACATTGGTAGTGGTGCCAATATTGGTACGCTTAACAGTAATACTAACGCCTTCTACGGGGCGTTTGGTAACGGCATCTGTTACTTTTCCTTTTACAGAAACGGACTGTGCAGGCAAATACGAGCCTACCACAAGTGCCGCAAGCGACAATAACAATGCCTTGAAGTAGCGAATCAGCTGATGCTTCATAAACAAGGGTTTTGATGTTTTAGATGGCAAAAATATCCGTGCAGTGTTACGGGAAGGTTTAGTTAAAGTTAACTAAAAGTAAAGCATTTGTAAACAAAGACCCTGTTTATCCACATAATGTTTATTAATACTAAACAAATGACGGGCTTTTATTGTGCCCCTCCGGTTTATTCCACCAATATCCGCTTGGTGATATTTTGTTTCTGTGCAGTGAACTGGATCAGGTAGGTGCCGGGAGACAACCGATCAATATTCAGGTTGGTGTTTGTATAAAAACTACCCGAAGCCATTGTTTGTCCGTTCAGTCCCAAAATCCGGTAGCTGATCTTCCCGCTGATACCTGTTGCCACATTTAAGACTGTTCCCCTGGCTACCGGTACCGGCGCTATGGCAATATCATTAACCGGTATATTCACAGGCGTAACAGCTGTTACCTGCAGGTTCACTGAAATGGTATTGGAATAGGTAACGCTTCCATCCATGGCCGTTCTTTTAATCCGGTAATAATTGGTGCCCAATACAGGGTGCTGATCGGTAAAACTGTAACGGCTGGTATCTGTAGTATTCACAGTAGCGACAGTTGTAAGAGTGGAAAAATTGACCCGGTCGGTAGACCGCTGCAAATCGTAGTTCTTTCCATTCCCGTCGCGTATTGCCTGCCAGTTCAACAGCGTTGTTCCTCCCTGCTGCAGGCTGCCTGCCAGGCTGATGCTGAAATTAGACCTGGCAATAAGTACAAACTGCCCAAAACCTGTGATTGGCAGGTGCGTAAAAGGTACATCGATCGTATTGGTATTATTCGATGCCAATTGAACACTATCAAGATTGGCGCTCCAGTCTGACAACTGGTCCTTATTATCCCCTCTTTTTACCAGGTATAACCTGTTGGAATTAACAAAGGTTGGATAAGGCAGCGTAACATTTTTCAAACTGAGCAGGTTCGGCGCTGTAAAAGAAACATTCTGACCATAATTATTAATAATATAATACCGGTTCTGCGGATAAGCAACCGTAGTATCAGCATTAAAAGGAAGTGTATTCAGTCTCGATACCCAAACATCTCCATTGGGAATTGCAGACCCTGCCGCAAAAGACAGATCGGTTTGCGGAGCCAGGTAGTGATACATACCAGCTGCTCCAATCACTGCCTTTTCGCTTACTCCGGAAGCAACCGGCGCCGTACTGGGGTTATAATTAACATTATTAAAGAAAAGGCTGGCAACAGTGGCCCCCAGCTTTTTGTCAATTACAAAATTGCTGGTGTTATTGAATTGCAGGTATCCTGTCAATCCATTTTCTGCGTTTACATCAACAATCGTCAGGTGCCGGAGTGCCCTGATTTCGTCCTGCGATAATGAACGGTTGTAGATCCTTATTTCGTCCATCAGTCCGGCATAGTTCCTGTCGTTCCGGTTGTTGAATCCTCCCAATAATATGTCTTTCCAGTTTGCGGCGGCATTGGTCTGTATGTAAGTAAATGATTGGCCATTCAGATATATACGGATGCTGTCCGGGTAAGCCACCATGGCAATATGATTCCATTCATCCGGATTGACAAAAAGATTGGTAGCGGTTGACCACAGGTTGCCTTTCCAATGAACGCCCAATTCAAAATTGCTGTTGCGGAAATTGATGGTTGTATTGGAGCTCTCATTGTTGGCGCAAAACAGTCCCGCCCATGTTGTTTGCACAGCAGCCGGTTTGATCCAGGCGCTGATGGTAAAAGCGTTCGTACCGGCCAACGCATTATACCCGCTCAATAATACCGGAGATGCTACAGGGGCCGTTGTTGAAAAAGCAATGGCGTTGCCTGCAATCGTATCAATTGTACACTGGCTCGGTCCCATTGTAACCAAGTTATTCACTGTTACTGTATCTGTCCCGGCAGCTGTGGTTACAATCATTGTGGCACCATAAACACCCGGTGTAGCATAACTTACTTTCGGATTTTCAAGCGTGGAACTTGCAGGCGTTCCACCGGGAAATTTCCATTGAAAAACCGCTGCTCCGGGAGCCGTTGCCGACGCATTATAATACTGTACACTGTCGCCATTGCAAACAGGCAGGGGCTTGTCAATAGCCAGCGCAGCTTCCACGCCCGATGTTTCATACAGGTCTGTTTCCCAGGCGCCGCGTGACCCGCCAAACCTGATCTTATTCATGGCAGGCACCACAAACAACCTGTTTTTAATATATCCCATCAGCGGCAAAGTATTTCCTACCTGTTGCCATTGGTTCATGTTGTTGTTTTTGTACCATATCGTTGTACCGTTACTGGTAATGATACAGATATACACGCCGCCGTTGGTACCCCGCTGGTACGCGATATCACTTACCGCAGCCGCAGGCAAATTATTGGTAGTGATATTGACCCAGCTGCCACCCCCATTGGTTGTGTACAATACTTTCACACTGTTTTGTGCATTGCCATAAGCAGCCCATAATTCTCCCGGCGTTTTACCTGTTTCAATAGACGTGATGTTGGTTTGTCCGTTGCTTACTGATGAAGACGGTGTAATATCTATCCAGGTAGCACCACTATCGGTCGTTTTTTTAATATTGGTCTGGTTCAGCAACACATACATGGTCCTGGGATCCCTCCTTGCAATGCGCAATGCTGTGATCTTTTGCGAAAATGCAGTAAAGAAGCTGTTGGTGGTCATGTTGTCGGAGGACTGAAAAATGGTATCCTGCGAGCTTTTGGACAGTATGCCGAAGATATTCTTCAACAGGTAGGGATGAAACTGAAGTGTTCCCAAATCAACATTCTTTGCAACAGATGATTCCCTGACCGTATTATTGGCAGACAGGTATCCCTTGCTCACGCCATAGCCCCAATTATAGTATATCCAATGATCATCAACAGGATTAACGGAACAAGGGCCTGAATCAGCACCCCCAAGCATTTGCCAGCCATCAGCAGATGAAGTACGTACAAAAACATGGTTGTGATCCAGCCCTGCCACACATATATCACTCCTGGGAGAAGAAGCAAAACCCCATATATCCATTGAATTCACTTCAAACCCGGTGCCTGTTACAGTTTGAGCACCATCAGTTGATAAAGCCAATCCGCCATCGTTTCCTATCAATACCACATTACCCACAGCACTCACTCCCCTGATATCGGCATGGATAAAATTACAACTGTTATTAAAGGGAGAAGTAAAGCTGTTTCCTCCATCGGAGGATTTTGAAAAACCGCTCGTAGCATTGTATACACCGTATTGCCCCTCATACATGGTATTTTCATTGTTCCAATCAATATCGAATGCTTCGGCATAAGCATTGATAGGGACCGAGCTGAGTAATGTACCGGAAGAAGAAAATTTATAACATGGCTTGTTATTCACAAACTGCTCGTATACCATGAATTTATCAGGACTCGAGGGAATGGCTTTCATGCATAGTGTTGAGTTCTGGGTCCAGCTGGTATTTAAAGTGGTGTTCAGGTTGACCAGTAAATTAAATGTAGTGCCCCGGTCGGTCGATTTATAGATGCAGGCCTGGTTTTGTGCATTCCATACACCCAGGTAAAACTCATTGGAGTTGTTGAAATTGGCTTCGAGGCCAAAAAAATTAAAAGTCCTGTCGTTCAAACCAAAAGTGGTTCCTTTATTGTACTGGCTGGTAAAATAATGATTAGAACCACCTGCGCTGTTGTCGAAAACCACAGACCAGCTGTTGCCGCCATCTGTTGAACGGTATAGTTTTCTGCCGAAAGTGCTCAACACTACATTCTGATCATCGGTAGCCAATGCAATAAAATAAGGCCGTTCGTTCGGAGAGCTGATCCTGTTGAGTTGTGGCAGTATGCTCCAGTTAGTGCCGCTTGTAGTTGACTTGAGCAGGCCTGCTTCCGTTGCGGCAAATACAAGGCTGCTGTTCAGTTTATGCGCTTCTATTTCTCCGTAATAATAATCACGGTTGGCATAGGTATTGCTTCCATTGGCGAAATTACCATCTGTCAATTGCCAGCTGGCGCCCTGATCGGTACTTACCCAAAGTCCGCCGTAACTATATCCTGCAAATAAATTCTGCGTGTTGTATGGGTTTACATATACCCTGTCACAAAAACCTCCGGTGAGGTTTGCATTGTTATTGCATTGTGCTTTGGCTAAGTTAGCAGGACCAATCATTTTCCAGCTTCCGAAAATGTTGGAGCCAGGGGGTGGTGCGGACAAGATCGCCGGCAACTGCTTATCTCTCTTCGAAACGGGGAAACTCATAGCATAACCACGTTTGTCTTTGTAAAGGCTGGCCTGTTGTATCCAGCTTACAAAACGGTCTTTAAGGCGACTGTCTTCCGAATGGGTATTGAAATATTCGCTGAATGCCTGTTGTGCTCTTTCAAGATTGGGTTTCCTTTTGATCATTTCGGTATACCAGCTGCTGTGTGCATGGGCATACTCGTTTTTTTCATTCGCTAATTCCTGTTCTTCGTGCTCTTCTTCGGCCTCTTTCCGGGAATGTTCAATGTTCTTTTCTTTTTTTTGCTGAGACCATAACAAACCATTGTATGCGGTTAAGGACAGTAACAGGATTAGTACATGTTTTTTCATTCGGTAAGTTTATATGAAACTGCCGCAGCCTGAGGTAAAGTTTTCATTGTCAAACCGATCTTTCCTTGAAAAAATAGATAACCAGTAATAAAGCATCTTCTTTACCCACATTACGCGGGTTGTGCAGATCGCCCGCATCAAAAAAAAGCGAATCGCCTTCTTCCAAAAGGAAACTTTCTTCTCCAACAACATATTCCACCTTGCCTTTGAGCACATATTTAAACTCATAGGCATCGGTACGCACCATGGGTCGTTCGGCATTTTTTTCCAGGCGCAACAATACAAAGTCCACCAGGTAATCGTGTACATTGGTTGAGAACAGCCGTTGGTAGTAAAAGCCGTTGGCATTTTCCTTTTCAAATGGCTGGTATTGTTCCTTTTTCCGGTAGATCACTTTATGATCTGCACCAAGTAAGTTGATGTCTTTAAAGAAATCGTTGAAATCTATCTGCAAAGATCTGATCAGGTTAAGCAGCAGCGTCAGGGAAGGAATGGTACGGCTGTTTTCCACCTGGCTGAGCATCCCTTTGGAAACTCCTGCCGCATCGGCCAGTTCCTGCAATGTAATATCCTTTTCTTTCCGAAGTTCACGCAATCGATTGCTGATCTGAATGATGATGTCTTCCTGCATGTCTGTTTGTTTAACGGTGCTATAAATGTATCCCAGATATATCAAAGCAAATCTAAATTTTACAGCAGGTTGAACAATGTTCCCGGCTACCGCTCCTAAATAATAATGTTAATTTAGCACACCATGCAAAAGACCTGTTCCAAGTGCCAAACACTATTCGAATGTAAAAATGAAGCTCCGGGTTGCTGGTGCGAGTCGGTTTACCTTTCAACCTCTACATTGACCGATTTAAGCTGCCAGTTCAGCAATTGCCTCTGCCCTTCCTGCCTCAAATCTTATGAAGTTCCTAAGGTTTGTCCGCCGACTTTCGGTTCTACCCATCCCCCTGCTTTGTTCGATATTGACAAATAGATATCCCAGAGATATATGGCTTAACACTGGCTTATGGGTAGATATAACCTTAATCCATAGCGAAGCAAACAGCTATGGGCACTAAAAAAGCCCCGAAAGGGGCTTCCATGGTTTTGAATTGAGGTCCCGACCAGATTCGAACTGGTGTAGAAGCTTTTGCAGAGCTCTGCCTAGCCACTCGGCCACAGGACCTTTTTAGAATCAGGGTGCGAAAATAAAATAAACCGTTGAATTTCAAAATTCTAAATTCATACACCTAATATACGAGATTTGTAACCCAACAACGGATCATTTATGAATCGAATTGCTGAAAGTGAGTTGATTATCAATAGTCGTGGCGCTGTATACCACCTGAACCTCAGGCCGGAAGAACTGGCGTCCACTATTATTACGGTGGGTGATCCCGACAGGGTACAGGAAGTGAGCAAACATTTTGACCGGATCGAAGGCAAATACCAGCACCGCGAATTTGTAACCCATACCGGTTACATGGGTCAGAAAAGGATTTCAGCGGTATCAACCGGTATCGGGACAGACAATATTGATATTGTTTTGAATGAACTGGATGCACTGGTGAATATCGATTTCAACCATCGGGTTGTCAAAGAAGAGCTGTCGAAACTCACCATCATCAGGGTAGGCACTTCCGGTTCATTGCAGGCGGATATTCCGGTAGATAGTTTTGTAGCCAGCACACACGGATTGGGGATGGACAACCTGCTGAATTTTTACCGGCAGGAAAACAACGACGAAGAATTGCACATCCTCAAAGCCTTTACTGAACATACACAAACAGGTGGTGGTATGGCCTCCCCTTATATTGCCGGCGCAGGTGCGGCTGTACTAAAACACTTTGTCAATGGCTTTTACCATGGCATTACCGTTACCTGTCCGGGATTTTACGGTCCACAGGGAAGGGTGCTCCGCCTGGGTCTTGTAAATCCCGATTTTATAGACCGTTTGACAGCATTTCGTTTTGGAAACCACCGGATCACTAATTTTGAAATGGAAACAAGCGGCATCTATGGCATTGGCAAATTATTGGGCCATCATTGCCTGAGCCTGAGTGCCATTGTGGCAAACAGGGTAAGAAAAGAATTCAGCAAGGATAGTGCCGCAGCCGTAGAAAAACTGATTGTGCATACATTGGAAATACTCAGCAATGGATGAGGGTTGCTGTATTTTAAAAAATAGCTCAAAGAAATGATGAAACTTTTATTCTACAAATACCAGGGCGCCGGGAATGATTTTGTGATCATCGATAACAGGGATGGTTCCATCTCACTCAGTACACAGCAGGTGAAATTTCTGTGTGACAGGCGTTTTGGTATCGGGGCCGATGGCCTGATGCTGCTGAACAGCCTGGAAGATTATGATTTTGAAATGACGTATTACAATGCCGATGGCCGCGAAAGCAGCCTCTGCGGTAATGGAGGCCGTTGCCTTACCCGCTTTGCATTCGACAGGGGTATTCACAAGGATAAATATTTGTTCCGTGCGGTAGATGGCGATCACGAAGCGGAACTGGGTGAGAACGGATGGATCCGGTTGAAAATGCAGGATGTGCATCAAGTAAAGGAATACCATGGCGACCTCTTACTCAATACCGGCTCTCCGCACTATGTGAAGTTCACCCACCATGTGATGGAACTGGATGTTTTTAAGGCTGGCAGGGATATCCGTTACAATAAGGACTTTGAAGCCGAAGGCATCAATGTGAATTTTGTAGAGAACGATGATAAAAAGATCATTGTAAGAACTTATGAACGTGGCGTGGAAGATGAAACCTATAGCTGCGGAACCGGGGTTACCGCTGCTGCCCTTGTTTCTGCCCATAATGACAAGGGATTCAACCGGGTAGAAGTGCAAACCCTGGGCGGACACCTCGCGGTTGAGTTTGATAAAACCGGGGAGCAAAGCTTCGAAAATATATGGTTGTGCGGTCCGGCTACATTTGTATTCAAAGGAGAAATAGAGATATAATGGCTGATTGCTCATTTGATCATTTCTGATTTATGATCGGATATGTTTAAATCAGCCATCATCAAATCGGCAATCAGAAATGATACAATACTTTAAGAACCAAGACGGCCAAACGATCGAGATCAATAAGCCGGAAGCGGGCACCTGGGTAAACCTGGTTCCTCCTTTCAAGGAAGAGGAGTTCATTGAACTGGGTAAACAACTGGAAATACCCATCGAATTCCTGCGCGATTCGCTGGATATTGACGAGCGGCCAAGGTATGAGCTGGAAGACAATGTTAAGTTCGTGGTGATCAAAACTCCTACCGAGAACAATTCGTTTAACGACAGCGATGCCTTCTATATTACCATTCCTATTTGCATCATACTTACCCATAACCAGATTGTGACGGTGAACTCTTTTGATAACGGCGCCATCAAAAAATTCCTCAACTCTTTCCAGAAGCGTCATCCCGATAAAAAGAATATGATGATCCTGAAAGTGTTCGATAAAGTGGTGCAGAATTTTATGGAATTTCTCAAGGAGATCAACCACCGCCGCAACCAGTACGAAACAAGTCTCTATGAAAGCAATAGCAATGAAGATTTACTCAACCTCATGCGGATTCAGAAAAGCCTGGTATATTTTGTAACAGCCCTGCGCAGCAATGAGATGCTGATGATGAAACTGGAACGGAGTAATTTTCTCGGGTTGAATGAAGAAGAGCGTGAATTCCTAAACGACCTCATCGTGGATACCAGCCAGGCCCTTGAAATGGCCAATATTTATACCAATATCCTCACCAGTACACTGGATGCTTTTGCCAGCATCATCAGCAACAACCTGAACAGCGTAATGAAACGGCTGACTTCCATCACCATCATACTATCGCTTCCGGCGCTGGTGGCCAGCATATACGGTATGAACGTAGACATCCCCTACATGCATTCACCACATGCGTTTTATATCCCCATCATACTTTCACTGCTGGTATCAGTGATCATCAGCTGGTATTTCATGAAAAAGAAATGGTTCTGATATGGCAAGATTAAATGTAAGGGTCTATGGCATTTTGCTCGACAGCAACAAAAGATTACTGGTAAGTGATGAATTCATCCGCGGCGATTATTTCACCAAACTGCCCGGAGGCGGACTGGAATTTGGCGAAGGCACCCGGGACTGTCTCAAACGGGAATTCCTGGAAGAAACCGGGCTGGAAGTGACCATTGGAGAGCATATATATACTACTGACTTCTACCAGCCTTCTGCTTTCCATCCTGGCGACCAGATCCTTTCCATCTATTATTATGTGCATACTACAGAACCCATTCATCTCGAAACCAAAACCCGACCTTTCGATTTTGCGCCCCAACAAATTGCCGATCCGCTTGGAGAAAGCGAAGTGTTCAGATGGATTCAATGGGAAGAGGTCCATGAAGACCTCATGACCCTTCCCATTGACAAAATCGTGATCCGGCAGATACTGAAGCAGCGCTCCGTTTAAAATTTATATTCAAACGATAACTGCCAGAAAGTAGTGGTTTCATTGCCGGAAGCAGCATTTCCTACCGGGAAAAACACGCTCACTGTAGGGCGGATGGAAAAATTATTGAAATCAATAGAAGATTCCATGTTCAATTGCAGATTGGTAAGTCCGAATTTTTGAGTGGTGGTAGTGGTAGTAGTGGTAGTTGTTCCTCCGGTACCTGTACCGCCGGAACTACCCCCTCTGCCTCCTCTCCTGGTAGAGCCCGTTCCATTCTTTACATAATTGACAGACTTGTTGCTGTGTCCAATATACTTGGTAATGTTGAGGAATGAAAAATAATCATTGGTGCCTGCATTCAATAACACCGCGGGAATAAAAGAGAAGCCAACGTCTCCGCTTTCCCAATCGAATGAATGGTTAAAGCCGGCAGAAACGCCGACATCGCTCACAGATGTGCTGGTTTTGGTAGTGGTATTCTTTCCAAATCCGATTCCGGCAGCCACATAAGGCCTTAGCCAGGCTTTTTTATAGCTCAGGTCGAGATAAATTTCATTGCTGAGCGGGGTATATGGAATGCTGCTGTTACCCGTAAAAAAATAATGACCGTAGCTGATGCCATAATCAAAAAGGGCCTGGTCGTATTTGGCAAATCCAACACTTACCGCATGCATGTACAAGCCCTGGTTGGCTCCACCCATGACAAACCTGGGTGAATAGCTAACAGAAAATCCGCTGCTGTGACTCAGTGAAATGGAGGGGCCAAGCGAAAGCGAGTTGTTAAAATTTGTATCTGTACCTACTATATGATAGGTAGGAACAGTGACGAGGTTAAGTCCGGCAGCAAAGCGCCAACCGGGAGCATGGGTAGCGCTGTCTTTGCTATCCGTGCTGTCCTTGTTGTTGTCCTGTGCCGACAAACGTACCAGTGAAAGTAAAAGGAAGATTCCGAGAGTAGATAATCGTTTCATAGGGTTTATTTAGGTCATGTAATTCTTAGGCAAAATTGCCAACAACTATGCCAGCATCAAAAAAACCATTTTCTTTTAAGCTTCATTTAAGGTTGTCATGCTTCCGATTTACCCATGGCAGCTATTTTCATCTTATGGGCAGTTTCGTGGCCTACATAATTTTCAATCCTTCTTTCAATCAGGTAAATCAAAGGAGTCAGCAAAATAGCCATGATGAATTTGTAGGTGTAGTTCACTATACAAATAGCCAGCACCAATTGCCAGCTCCAGTTATTGCCAATTTTAAACGCAATGAATAGTACCACAAAACTATCCACCAGTTGGGAAACGATCGTAGAGCCCGTTGCCCTTAACCAAATCCATTTGTTGCCGGTAACTTTTTTGATCCGGTGAAATACCGTTACATCTACGATCTGGCTTACCAGGAAAGCTGTTAGGCTGCCAAAAATGATCCACATACCCTGTCCGAATATTCCGCCAAAAGCCTGTTGCATATCCGGTATCCCGTCAGATTGTTTGGAAGCGATCCAGAAATTGGCCGGCGCAATCTGTATGGCGGCATAAAACATCAGGAAAGCATAACCGATCAATACTACTGCTGTATAACTGATCCTTCGAACGGCCTTGGGTCCGTAATACTCATTCACCACATCCGTAATCACAAACTCAAGCGGCCAGAGCAGTACGCCGCAGGTAAGGCTGAAAGACAGGTCTTGCTGTCCGAACAGGCTGAAATGGGTCGGATGAAACCCGAATACTTTCTCCAGTGAAAATATTTTTCCGCCAATACATTCTGCGATGAGTGCATTGGCAACAAAAAAAGCGGTGATTCCTAAAAAAAGTTTGGTTGGTTTGTCCTTCAGTATGCTGTGTATCATCAGGGCAATATAAAATAAATGAAGAATTGCAGAAACAATACCGACAAATTAACGATGATGAGCCATTTGGGCAACAAAACGGGTTGTTTTTTTATCAACCGAATGCCATACCATGCATTCACAAACAGGTTAAGGAAGGGAGCAATGAACCATCCCAATACAATCACAGTATGACTGACTTCTTGCCTTCCAATAAAATCATGGGTTCGCTGGATGACCAGGCAAACAATGAAAAGCAGGTTGCATATAAAGGCCAGTCGTGAAAGGAAAGAAAGGCTTTTCATATCAGCTCATTGGTATGGGTTGTATAATTCCTTCACAAATTACAATCCTGCCGTGTATAAATGACTGTTTGTGCTGTAAAAATCAAACATTTTTCCTGTAGGTTTGCGAACAAGCGAAAAAAAGAACCATGAAGAACTTCCATTGGAAAGCGATCATACCCCATGCCATTGCAGTGGCCGTATTTTTTTTGGTAGCAGTAATTTATTGCAAGCCTGCCCTTGAAGGCAAAGTGCTGGCACAGACCGATGTGATCCACTGGCAGGGCATGGCGCAGGACATGGTGAATTACAAAGAAAAACACAACAATCACTGGCCCTTATGGAACAATAACCTTTTCGGCGGTATGCCCGGTTTCCAGATTGCCATGGGCGCCGAAAACAACATCTCTCCGATATACCTCCATTACCTGTTCATGCTTTTCCTGCCCAAACCGGCTGGTTTCTTTTTCCTGTTATGCATCAGTTTTTATTTTCTTTCACAGGTACTTCGTATCAAACCATGGCTCGGCATCCTGGGGGGCATTGCTTATGCTTATGCTACTTATAGTCCCATTATAGCAGTCGTGGGCCACGATACCAAAATGCAGGCCATGGGTTATTTACCGGCATTGTTAGGTGCGGTGTGGCTGATCTTTCAAAAAAAATACTGGTGGGGTGCTGCATTAACCGCACTTTTTACCAGTCTGCTCATTGGCATGAACCACTTGCAGGTATCTTATTATTTCATACTGATGGCTTGTTTCATGGGCATTGCCTATGCCATTCACCGTATCAGGCAAAAAGAATACAAACAATTGCTGTTATCAGTAGCCATTGTCCTGGCTGCTGCAGGTGTGGGTGTTGTTACTAATATGGTAAGCCTAGCAACCACGGCAGACTATGCCAAAGCCACCATGCGCGGCGGCAGTAACCTTCGTATGGATACCAGCGCCGTGAACAAAACTGTCACCAAAACCAGTGGTTTGCCTATAGACTATGCTTTCCTGTATGGCAGTTATGGCAAGGCGGAAAGTTTTACTTTTTTGGTGCCGGCCATCTATGGCGGTCCAACGCAGCTGGACGGAAGTTCGCATTTCACCAAACTGGCCCTGGAAAAAGGCATGCCCGAAGAACAGGCCACGCAATTCACACAACAATTGGCCTCCAACTATACCTATTGGGGTGATCAACCTGGCAATGCCGGCCCTGTTTATCTCGGCGCCGTCATTTGTTTCCTTTTCCTGTTCGGTATGGTTTACCTGAAAACATGGCACAAATGGTGGATACTGGGTATCTGCGTACTGGCCTTACTCATGAGCTGGGGTAAAAATTTTGAGGTCTTCAATACATTCCTTTTCAATCACCTCCCCTTATACAATAAATTCAGGGCGCCGAGTATTATACTGGTCATTCCCCAATTATTGTTCCCGCTGGTAGCCATCATGGCCCTGCAGCAATTTTTCTTTGAAGAAACCAATAAAGCCGAAGCATTTAAGAAACTGAAAACAACCACTTATATCGCCGGCGGTTTATTGCTGGTGGTGATTGGCTGTTATCTCTCTTTCAATTACAGCAATAACGGCGATGAAAACCTCAAAGCTTATATGACCCAATTACTGGGGGGCAAGCAGGATATGTCCACCGCATTTTACAATGCCTTGAAAGAAGACCGCAAATCCTTGTTCGGCGCTGACCTTCTTCGCAGCATACTGCTGGTGGCAGCCGCCGCAGCAGTGCTTTGGCTGGCGGTGAAAGACAAACTCAAACCCATGTATGCCATGATTGTATTGATACTGCTGGGTTCATTTGATCTTTTTTCGGTGGGCAGAAGGTATTTGAACGACGCAAATTTCCAGGACCAGGAAACATTGAACGACAACTATTTTAAACCAACACCCGTTGACCTTGAAATACTAAAAGATACCACGCGCCCGCGTGTATTCAACCTGGCCGTCGGAGATCCTTTTGCAGACGCCATTACCGCTTATCACCACCGTTCCGTAGGAGGTTATCACCCCGCTAAATTGAGTATTTATGAAGACCTGCTCAACTTCCAGCTGCGCAAACAACCCATGAACATGCAGGTATTGGATATGCTGAATACCAAATATTTCATCGTACCCAACCAGCAGAACGGGCAACCTGTTTTGCAGGTGAATCCTGACGCACTGGGCAATGCCTGGTTTGTTAAACATATTGAGTATGTAGACGGGCCCACAGCTGCCATGCGGGCATTGAACCATTTCAATGCAAAAGACACTGCCATCGTAGAGAATAAATTTAAAAATGATATTGGCGCCGGACCGGTGGCAGACAGTACCGCCTGGATCAAACAGGTAGACAACGACAACGATGAGATCAAATACCTGTCTTCCAGCAAAACCACCCAGTTTGCCGTATTCAGTGAAGTTTTTTACGACCGCGGCTGGAAAGCTACCATCGATGGTAAAGAGGCACCGATTGTTCAGACAAACTATGCACTTCGCGGCCTGGCCATTCCTGCCGGAGAACACACCATCCTGTTTGAGTTCAGGCCCGGCTCTTATTATAACAGCCTCAGGATGGCGATTGCAGGTTCTGCATTCATCTGGATATTATTATTGGGTGCAGTGGTTAGTAGTTTCAGAAAAACCCGCAAAGAGGGATGAACATAACTCCGAAAATATCGGTAGTCATCTGTACCTATAACCGCGCCACCTATATCAGGGAAGCGATGGAAAGTCTTTACAGGCAATCGCTTGACAGGGTATATTATGAAGTGATCATCGCGAACAATAATTCAACAGATGATACAGCTGCCATTTGCCGGCAATACATCAATGAACACCCGGAAGTCAGTTTCCATTTTCTGAATGAAGCGAAACAGGGTGCATCTTATGCACGCAATACAGGGGCTGCCATGGCACGCGCGCCACTGCTTTGTTTCATTGATGACGATGCCATTGCTACACCCGATTACCTGGAACTTGTGGTGGATTTTTTCGATGCGCATCCTGACGCGTGCGGACTGGGTGGCAGGATCATTCCGAAATACATTCCGTCTGAACCCCGTTGGATGAGTCATTATGTGTCTTCACTGGTGGGTAATTTCAATTATGCACCTGCTCCGGTTGTATTCAAACCAGGCAAATACCCATTAGAATCCAACATGATTGTTAAAAAGACTGATTTCGACCGGATCAATGGTTTCAATACGGCATTGCCTGGCGTGGCAGGTACTCTCAGGATCGGAGGCGAAGGCAAGGACTTTTTTCTGCGCCTGCAATCACTTGGCAAGTATATTTATTACGATCCGTCTATTATAGTACATCATATAGTAGAAGTAAAAAAACTGAGCAGGGAATACATGCATCGCGTTGCCAGCGGTATTGGGAGGGGTGAAAGGGTAAGAATGGAAGAAAAAGGTAAAATGGCCGTGGCAATGAAAATGCTGGAATACCTTTTCAAACTGGGAGCGGCCATCATACTCGGCATCCTGTACACCTGCCAGGGGCATTTCTCAAAAGCAGCGCCTGTGATCAGGTTCAGAACAGATGCCATCAAAGGTTTTCTCCAGTTCCAGCCTTTAAAGCAATAGCATTAATATATAATCGTATTTTCACCAGCATGGGTATCATTCAGAAACAAAGCATCCGGTCTACCTTATTCATCACCATTGGGTTTGCCATCGGTGCTTTCAATATGCTGGTACTCTTTCCCAAATTCTTTTCACAGGCAGAGATCGGTCTTACGCGGGCGCTCATTGATACCTCTCTTACACTCTCTACCCTTTGTACCCTGGGTTCTCTTCCCGTGATATACAAATTCTATCCGTTTTACAACGACTACCTGGGGCCTAAAAAAAATGACCTGCCCATGATCACAGCATTGCTGAACCTGGCAGGTTTTATGCTGGTATTATTGCTGGGTTATCTCTTCAAAGATTTTATCATCAAGAAGCTGGGCAAATCACCACTCTATGCCCAATATTTTTCGCTTACCTATCCTTTTACACTGCTCATGCTACTTTTTGTATGGCTGGAAGCTTTCGCATGGGCAGCAAAAAAAACAGTATTTACCAACTTTCTCAAGGAAACGGCATTGCGCATCATTACAACCATCGCCATCGTTTTGTATGGCGTGGGCTGGATCAGTTTCCAGACATTTATTGTGCTTTTCAGTCTCACCTATCTCCTTCCCGTATTAGCGCTCTTATGGATATTACTCCGGTCGCATCAATGGCAATTGAAATGGCAACCCATCAGTCGCGTTACACAACGACTCAAAAAAAGAATGATCAGTTTTGCCCTCTTCGTATTTGGCGCTCAGTTTTTGAACGTACTTGTTCGCACCAACGACACTTTCCTCATCTTCGGCCTGAAGGGATTGAATGAAACCGGCATATTCGCCATTGCCACTTATGTAATTGCTGTTCTGGAAATACCCCAGCGCAGTATTAACAGCATCAGCATACCCATACTGGCCGAGTCGTGGAAAAATAAGAACCTTGGGAATATCCGTAATATCTACCACAAAAGTGTTTCCAACCTGCTGGCGATTGCGCTCTGCCTTTTCGGATTGATCTGGCTCAACATTCACAACCTCAGCTTTTTTCTCAATGGCCTCACAAAACATAAACAAACCGATTATTCACTCATAGAATCTGTAGTGCTGATCATGGGTATTGCAAAAGTAATAGACCTGGGAACGGGTATCAATGCACAGATCATTGGCACGTCCAATTATTGGAAATTCGATTTCGCCACCAATATCTGTTACCTGATCTTTTCTATTCCGCTCAATTTTGTGCTGATCAAACATTTCGGGTTACCCGGACTGGCTTTGTCCAACCTCATGGCTCTTTTCCTGTACAACAGTGTGCGTTACTGGTTCCTGTGGAAAAAATTCAATCTCCAGCCCTATACTTTCCGTCACCTTTTCGTTACCCTTACCAGCGCCATGATCTATTTATTGGTTTTCCATATTCCTGCCATGGGAAACCTCTATACAGATACCCTTTACCGGTCGCTGATCTTCCTGGCTCTTTTCCTGCCCACGGTTTATTACAGTAAGATTGCTCCCGACCTGGTCAAGCTGGCCGGACAATATTTTGACAGGCTCAGCGGTTTCTTTGGAAAAAATGCCTGAGGTGAAAGCTGCCATTACAGCATTTTATAAAAATAGGGCCTCTGCGAAAGAATACGGGGAACCAGCCGCCACACAGTTATTACATTACCTGCAAAGCCCTTGATAGCTGCCCAGTCTTTCAAGGGATTCCGCGCGTGTATGAGGTTATCGATGATGCTGCAAACCAAATAAACGGGTATTTCAAAACTGAAATTCAGCAACTGAAAGAAAAACCATCCGGCTCCAAACTGTTTCCTGATACGCAGATGGTTGGATACCATCAACTGCAAGCCTTTCCTGTCCGACAGGTTCATGTATCCCTTATCGGCCGATTGAGCAACCGTTTGTATGGTCTCTCCCTGTATGTGTATGATCCGTAAGTCGCCATAAATCCGCAGCTCTCCTGCTTTCTTCAACCTGCTGCACCATTCCACTTCTTCGGCATACAGAAAAAAATCTTCATCCATCATTCCGGCTTTTGCAATAGCAGTTTTCTTCACCATCAAAAAAGCGCCACTGATCCAATCCACTTTTTCCTCTGCCGATGCTTCCAGCACATTGGGCTTTTTTGTTTTCATGGCCAGCGCCAATAGTTTCAAGAATTTACCCCAGTATGGCAATGGCAACAGGTGATTGAGGCCCCCTTTCATGAAATAATTGCCGGATATCTGCAGCGATCCGTCCGGAAACAATAATTGAACCCCGCAGGCAACATCATCAGACCGGATGAATTTCAGGAAACATTGTTCAACCGACCGGTCCAATATGATCGTATCCGGGTTCAGCAGCAACACCACTTCTCCGGCTGATTGCCGGATACCTTCGTTATTGGCCCTCGCAAATCCTGCATTGTAACCCATGGATACCCATTTCACCCATGGAAATTCTTTCAATAAGGTTGTTTCGCTGTCATCACCCGATGCATTATCAACAATGATGACTTCGTATGCAAAATCAATGCTGCCAGCGATGCTGCGCAGACAGTCCGCAATTAATTTTGCCGACCGGTAGTTGACAATGATGATGGAAAGACGGACCATTTATACCGTTGTATTTTTTTGCAGCAGTTGCCTGTAACCCTCATAGGTTTGCGTGGCTGCCACTTCCCAATTAAACCGGGAAGTTACAAACTGCCTGATTGCATCCATGTTTCTGCTGGCACCCATCTCATGTAAGATCCCCTGCCGGATAGACCGGGTTGAGTTGGGGTTGATCACTGTTACATGGTCTTTAAAGTAAGTGTCAACCGGTGCAAACCTGTTGTCCGACACCACTGCCTTGCAGCCCAACGATAAAGCTTCCAGGCTCACCAGCCCGGGAGATTCCCTCCGCGAAGGAAGGATGTGTAACAGGGCTTTCTTAAACAGTACCGGCAATTGTTGATGCGGTATCTGTGGAATAAAAAACACATTTCCTCTCTGTTGTGCTTTTTTTTGCAGGCGGTCGAAATATTTTTGTTCCGATGATCTTCCTACAAAAACAATGGGTATGTGTTGTAAGTCCCGCAGCGCCTCCACCACATTCAACTGGTTCTTCACATATTCTATACGACCTACCTGCAATACATATTGTTCAGGGATATGCAAGGATTGAAAATAGTTTTCATCTTCATTGCCGGTTGCAAAGGAAGTGGCGTTGTATACCACCTGTATTTTCTTCCCGAACTTTTCTTTATCCTCTCCCACGAAATCCAGCAACACATCTGCTTCTTCCATCGAGTTGGGCAGCAGCAGGTCTGCCTCATGGATGTATTGTTTACAGAAATCCCGGTAACCTTTGGAAATGACCCTGGGCTTATTGATCAGCAAGGAAGACAGGTTATCAAACCACAGCATCATCCTGCTTTGCCATTCTGCAACGGGTATGGCATAATGGAACCAGGAAGCAACATCCCTGGTTGCACTGTATTGGTAATCCCAGAAAATGGTTGACAAAGCTGTTTTCAGTTTCAGTTCCCCGGCTTTGGCAAAGAAAGCGCCGGTTTCTTTAAAAGTATAGAGGTTGAAAATATGGGCAATATCGTATTGTTCGTTTAACGCTTCCGGGTCTGTTACAATAGATGTGCCTATGTTATATTTTTTTTGAAGGAACTCCTTCGTTTTAAGTAGTTGAATAGTATCGCCTCCGGCCAGCGTTTCATATTCCTTTCGGATACACAGGGCGATCTTCATGACAAAGCATTTTTTAAATGGCATATGATCTGCTGCGCGCTGGTGCCATCGCCATAAGGATTGACTGCTTTGGACATCTGGTTATAGCGCGTTTCGTTTTCCATTAACAGGGTGGTTTCCCGTATGATCTTTTCTTTATCGGTGCCCACCAGCACTGCGGTTCCCGCAGCAATGCCTTCTTCCCGTTCCGTCACATCCCTGATCACCAGTACAGGTTTTCCCAATGCAGGGCCTTCTTCCTGAATGCCTCCCGAATCAGTAATGATGAAATACGACTGGTCCATCAGCCTCACCAATTCAGGATAGTTCAGTGGCTCTATCAGGAAAATATTGGAATAGCCCGCCAATTTCCGGTGTGCCACATCCCGGATATTGGGATTAAGATGTACCGGGTATACAAACTGCGCTTCTTTGTAACGCTGAGAAAGTAAAGCCAGCGCGTCACAAATGTTTTCAAACAACTGACCAAAATTCTCCCTCCGGTGACAGGTGATGAGTATGGTCTTCTTCGCAGGATCGAGAAAGTCGAATGCCTGCCTCATCGAAGGATCTTTCCTGGTTTTTTCCACAGCATACAACAACGCATCAATCACCGTATTCCCTGTGAGGAAAACATTATGATGCACATTTTCTTTTTGGAGGTTGGCCACAGCCCTGGCTGTGGGGGCAAAATGAAAGTCGGCCAGGCCACTTACCATTTTCCGGTTGATCTCTTCAGGGAAAGGAGCATATTTTTTCCCGCTCCTTAACCCTGCTTCAATATGTGCTACCGGTATCTGTTTGTAAAAAGCCGCCAGCGCTCCTATGAAAGCAGTAGTGGTATCACCCTGCACCAGTACAAGGTCGGGGCGGGATTGTTCCAGCACTTTCTCCAGCAAACCCAAACCGATTGTGGTAATATCAAACAAAGACTGGTTGGGTTTCATCAGCTTCAGTGCATAGTCGGCCTTTATCTGGAAAAAAGACATCACTTGTTCCAGCATTTCCAGGTGTTGTCCGGTTGTACATACTTCCACAGAAAAATGACCACGCGCTTCCATGACCAGCGGCGCCATTTTAATAGCTTCAGGCCTTGTACCGAATATGAAAAGAAGTTTTTTATTCACCAGCGATCAAGTTTAATAATTTTTTTCCTGCCTGGGGCTCGTATAACCGCATCGCCCGCTCATGCGCCTTTGCCCCCATGGTTTTCCATGCAGTTTGCCGGGCCCAGGCTCTTTCCATTGCTTTACCAAAAGAATATACTGTTGCGGCTTCTGCAATGAACCCGGTTTCGTCGTCCGTTACCCATTCTGTAATTCCTCCTGCATCGGCAGCTACACAAGGTCTGCCCGAGAGCATGGCTTCCACAACAGCCAGCGGCATTCCTTCCATGCGGGAAGGCATTAACAGGATATGGTTTTGTTGCCATACCTTTTTAATATCATTCACCCGGCCATGGAATACCACTTTTTCGGAGAGGTCATAAAACTGAACAAGTTTGTGAAGATAGTCCTCATCAATTCCCGAACCATATATATTCAGCTGCCAGTTCCTGTTTCGCCATTCCTGCTGTGCAAGAATGGCAAGCAGGATATCCTGCCCTTTGTGGATCACTACCAGGTTACCTACCATTGCAAAGTTTACCATCGATGCCAACAGCTCCGGGAAATGCACGATGCTTGTATCGGCCAGGTTTACCGGGTTGCGTATGATCGCCGCATTGGTTATTGTTTTACAAAGATGCCGTTCTGCCATGCGTATGCCAGCTGCAGAAACAAAAAAGACTTTCCTGCACAGGTCGTAAGCACTACTGATCATGTTCACTCCATGCTTACCCGCCGGTCTCTCCAGGTCGGAATTCAGGTGCCCGATGATATAGAACCTGCTCTTGTTTTTCTCCACATAGGCTAGCAGTGCAGCTTCTTTTGCAATTGAATAACAGGTGCCATTATATACAATAACATCTGGCCGGTGCTTCGCAACTTGCCTGAAAGGGTCCTTGATCTTTTTCCTGATGAAATTAATGCTCATTTGCAGAAAGCGGCTGACCGGGTTACTGCCAGGCCGAATATAGCCCGGGCGTTGATAGGCAATCAGTCCCCTTTGTATCAGCTCATCCATTTTTGCATGCCTTTCTTTTACCTCATAAGAAAGATGTACCACTGTATGCCCTTCCCGCATGGCAACCATTGCCATATCGTACCAGAGTTCTTCGCTTCCGCCCCAGTTGTCCCTGATCATTGAAATAACAGCAATGGTCATGATGTTTTCAATTTGGTGGCCAGTACAATATTGTTCAGATAAAGGTCTTTCCGCTTTGGCAAAATCCTGCTGAAAAAAACAGCAGCCAGGTTCATAGTGGTATACACCACTAACCGGAAAACGCTTCTCACCACAGGTATCTTTTTGAAGTAAGGCGCTATATGCTGGTGAATATACATTAGCTGCAGTTGGAACACTGTTTCAATGCTGTTTCCCGTTTTCTCAAGTTTCTCTATTTCAAATCCCTTGTTTTCGAAGAGGTGCTTCAATCCGTATGAACTATATCTGGCAAAGTCATTCGGCACTTCATGTTCACAAATGGCAAAGGGACAGGTGATCAATATCTTACCCCCGGGTTTCAATACACGGTTGAGTTCTGACATGATCTGGTCCAGGTTAAACACATGCTCGAACACTTCACTGCTGAAAACAGCGTCGAACTGTTCATCGGGGAAAGGCAAATGTTTCCCGTCATAAAAAAAATCGATCGATTCGTTGACATGGGGATGCCCTGGATTTTCAAAATCAACTCCTATGTATTGGTCTACACTGAACAAAGAGCGGTAAGGCTTGGATCCGCATCCGAAATCCAACAATATGCCTTTTAAATTTCCCGCATACTGTTTTATCCCATCCAACAGTCTTTTACGTGTCAGGTAAGAAGGATGTACCAGGGAGGGGTTAAATTCATTGAGCAGATCTTTACCCATTAACCTTGTTTTATGGCTATCCTGCCGGTTTCATCAATCCTGTTCAGCAATATTCGAACATGGTGCTGTTCCAGGTATTCGTCTACTGCTTTTCTTGCGCCTTCCCAATGACCATAATCATCCAATATCAATACGCCTCCTTTTTCCAATAAGGGAAACAAGTGAATCAATTCATGGAGGGTAGATTCATACCAATCCGTGTCCAGTCTCAAAATAGCGATTTTACCGGGGATGGTACCGGGGATCGTATCTTCTACTTTCCCTTTGACATACCTGATCCTGTTTTCGGGGTAACCGGTGGAACGCATTCCCTGCTGCACCGTATCCAGGGATGAATAGGCCCATACCAGGTTCTTTTCCCTGTCAGCATCGGATTCCAGTATGGTTGCAGCATCTGCGCCGTAATAGGTTTTATCATGTACCGTTGGTTCAGACATCCCTTCAAAAGTGTCATACAAATAAAGGTCGCGGTTATGATTACCAGATACCTGCAAGGTTTCAGCTACCGCCATCATGCTCCCACCCTTCCATACGCCGCATTCAACTATGGCTCCTTCAATTCCTTGTTGCTCTATGTATTTCACCGCCTGGATAAGACTGTAAATCCTTTCGGGACTGGTCATGGTGCGGCTGGCGACTTTTTGATAGATGTCTTTATGCAAAGCTTCGAAATCGCTGGGAAGATGATTGCTGCCGCTTTGCTTAACCAGGTCGTAGTTAAACAGTCGCAAGCATTTTCTTATCAATCTGATCATAAAACATGCCTTTGGGCTCAATAATATATTATTCGTTTTACCCGGTCAACAGTAAAGCCATAAAAATAAACTTTACCGCTAATTCCTTTTCTATAAATGGGTCAGTTTCTGTAAAAACAGGGCCAGTCCCTGCCTTTTCGCTTCATCGAGTTCATAGCTGATATTCCTGGTATAATAGGTCTTCAGGTCGTACAGCGAACAATTGGTCTCTGCCACGATTTCATCGATATGGTGAAGTCCGTATCCGTTGGCGCGGTTAAAAGCATCTTCAAAATCCTCTCCCAGTGGTTTGTTCGCCACCCAGGCGGCAAATACAAATGGCAGGCCGGTATGTGCTTTCCAGGCAAGGCCCAGGTCATAGGTATAGGCCGATAATGTACGTTGTTCCAGCGCCCGGTCGCCTATCACCACCCCTGCAGTAGTACCCTTGATATGTGAACGAAAATCTTCCCGCGCATCTTCAAGGATCACTTCTTTTTTCCAGTATTCTTTCAACAGTACCCGCGCCAGGTTGACCGATGTGCGGCTCTGGTAATCGAGCAGAACGGTCGTAATCTCTTCCATGGGTACTTCACTGAAAATAGCCACGGAAGCCACTTCGTCGTTCGTTCCGATACAATGGTCAGTGATAATGTAAGCCTCTTTCAGTTTGGGAATGATGGCTACCGGAACCAGTCCCACATCAATTTCATCTTCCAGCAGCATCCTGGCAATACGTGCAGGATATTCTTCTTTCAGTTCAATCTTTTCCATCAGCCCGGAACGCCTGATTCCGTATAACAGGGGCCTGGTATTTAAATAACTAACAGCTCCAACACGTATTCTCTTGTCCAATTCGGTTACTTTTGCATGCAAAGAACGGTTTTTTAACCAAAACCCTAAAACAAGTACTAAGAACAATGGAACTGCTCCCACTCACCGCCATTTCTCCTGTAGACGGACGTTACCGCAAGCAGGTGCACCACCTGGATGAATATTTTTCTGAATACGGACTTATCAAGTACAGGGTATTGGTGGAGATAGAGTATTTTTTTTTCCTGGCAGATAAAAAATTCTTCAAACTGCCCGCCAAAGTGAGACTACAGTTGAAAAAAGTAGCCGATGATTTCAGTATTGCCGATGCACAGCAGATCAAACAGATCGAAGCTGTTACCAATCACGATGTAAAAGCAGTGGAATATTTCCTCAAAGAACAACTCGATAAAGCGGGTATTCCGGAATTGAAAGAATGGATCCATTTCGGCCTCACTTCTCAGGACATCAACAATACCTCTATTCCGCTGAGCTGGAAGCACTGTATGGAACATGAGTACCTGCCTTCCATCGTCAACATGCAGAACAACCTGTATCAACTGGCAACCCAGTGGAAAGATATTCCCTTGCTGGCCCGTACCCATGGGCAGCCGGCCTCGCCCACCCGCCTGGGCAAAGAGATCATGGTTTTTGTGGAGCGTCTCAATAACCAGGTGGAATTGTTTGCCAGCGTACCTTATGCAGCCAAGTTCGGGGGAGCCACCGGCAATTTCAATGCCCATCATATTGCTTTTCCACGCAGGAACTGGATAACCCTGGGCAATGAATTTGTAGAACAATCACTCGGTTTGCAGCGTATGCAGTTCACCTCACAAATTGAGCATTACGATAACCTGGCGGCCCATTTCGATGCCATGAAGCGCATCAACAATATATTGATTGATCTCTGCCGCGATTACTGGACCTATATCAGCATGGATTACTTTAAACAAAAAACGAAGAAGGGCGAAGTGGGTTCTTCGGCCATGCCCCATAAAGTGAATCCGATTGATTTTGAGAATGCAGAAGGAAACCTGGGCGTAGCCAATGCCCTGCTGGAGCATTTATCGGCCAAACTACCCATCAGCCGGTTGCAGCGTGACCTGACCGATTCTACTGTGCTGAGAAACCTGGGCGTTCCGGTAGCACATACCCTTATTGCGCTGAAATCGCTGGAAAAAGGATTGAGTAAACTGGTATTGAATGAAGGCAGGTTGAAAGAAGACCTGGAAAGCAACTGGGCGGTTGTAGCCGAAGCCATCCAGACCATTCTGAGACGGGAAAACTACCCCAATCCTTATGAGGCCCTGAAAGACCTTACCAGGGGTAACCATACCATTGATAAAAAAGCTATCCACCAATTCATCAATACCCTGAAAATAAGTCCTGCCCTGAAAAAAGAGCTGAAAGCGATCACCCCCGCCAATTATGTGGGTGTTAACCCGGCCTTCTGATAAGATTTTCCTAAAACTGGACGCTACTTATTATTTTATCGTTATCATTACGCAAATTTGTAACGATAGAAATATACACTGATGATGCATCGTGGGATTGTTTTAAGTGTTGTGGCAGTGCCACTGTTCTTTTTTTGCAGCCAGGCGCAGAATATACCTAAGAACTGGTACCAGATGGACCATGTGCAGGATTCTTTTTATGGCATCAGCCTGAACAAAGCCTATGCCTTCCTGAAAGATAAAAAAAGAACATCCACTCCCGTTATTGTTGCCGTGCTGGATTCCGGCGTTGATACTACGCATGAGGACCTGAAAAACATGCTATGGAGTAACCCCAAAGAGATACCCGGAAATGGCATCGACGACGATGGCAACGGCTATGTAGATGATGTGCATGGATGGAATTTCCTGGGAGGAAAAGACGGGCGCAACCTCAAGCGTGCACCCGATGAACGCGCCAGGATCTTTCATCGCTGGAAAGCCAGGTTTGAAGGCAAGCCTGATACCAGCGTATTCAATTCCACCGATAAAGACCAGTACCAGGCATGGACAAAAGCCGTGAATGAACTTAATTTCGGTCCCGATGAACAAATGGAATTGATGATCCTCGACATCACCTGCAAGGCGTTGAAAAGGCACGATAAAATTCTCCGTCATGAAATGGGATGCGAGGAATATACCTGCGATAAACTGGAAAAATTCGAACCTGCTTCACGTCTGGGTAAAGAAGCCAAGCTGGCTTACCTTACCGGTATGAAAATGATCGGGATTCCCGACGATGAAAGGAACGGCGAAACAAATGCCAGTATACTTGGACAATTGGAGGAATACATTGAAGGCAAGAAAGCGGCTTTTGAATCGAAAGAGCAGGTGAAAGACAATCGCGCAGAGATTGTGCAGGACAATTATAACAGTCTTACCGACCGTTATTATGGAAATAATGATGTAATGGGGCCCTCTCCTTCGCATGGTACGCATGTATGCGGACTCATCGGCGCCCAACGCGATAACCATGTTGGCATCGACGGTGTGGCCGACAATGTAAAACTGATGATGGTAAGGGTGGTGCCTGATGGCGATGAGTACGATAAAGATGTGGCGCTGGCCATTCGTTATGCGGTTGACAATGGCGCCAAAGTGATTAATATGAGTTTTGGCAAATATTATTCGCCAGAAAAAATGTGGGTAGACAGCGCCGTTCATTATGCAGAGATGAAAGATGTATTGATTGTGCATTCTTCGGGCAATGAATCCTATAACCTTGATACAACCATCGGCTATCCCAATCCCTGGCTCAAAGAATGGAATACCAGTGCAAAGAATTTCATCACCGTAGGAGCCAGCAGCGACCCCCGGATCAATGGAAGCATCACTACCGATTTCAGTAATTACGGCAAACAGCATGTAGATGTTTACGCACCGGGAGTTAAAATGTATTCTACCCTTCCGGGCACACACAATTATGGCAACCAGCAGGGCACCAGCATGTCGGCCCCTGTTGTTTCCGGTATCGCAGCTCTGATACGTTCTTACTATCCCGAACTTACCGCTGTTCAGGTGAAAAAGATTATTGAAAAAACAGTGCTGATCCCTGCTATTGATGTTCCGAGTTTTAAACCGGGCGATAAAAAAATGTATGTACCTTTCAGTACTCTTTCGAAGAGCGGAGGCATTGTTAACGCATACAATGCCGTTAGAGCTGCCGAAGAGTACAGAACCATGGCCGAATCTCAGAAAGAACCAGGCCAGAATGACATTAAGAAACGTACCACAAAAGCCAACTGATCATGCCACGTCCGCAGGTAACCGATTATGCCCCTTTTCAGGAAGCCTATATCAGCAAAGTACAAAGCAATGATGTGCATGCCATCCTTGAGAAAGAAGCGCCAACTGTTGAAACATTTTACCTGAATCTTCCCGAATCGAAAGCAGATTACCGTTATGCGGAAGGAAAATGGACTTTAAGAGACCTGCTCCAGCATGTTATTGATACTGAAAGGATATTGAGTTACCGGCTTTTGCGTATTGCGAGAAAAGATGAAACACCGAACCCTTCTTTCGACGAAGAAAGCTTTGCTGCCAATGCAGGCACTGCTTCCAGGAGTTTTGATTCACTGAAAGAAGAATTCAAGGCCGTTCGAAGATCGACCGATCACCTGCTGAAGTCTTTGAACGAAGACCAGCTCTCTTCCATAGGCATTTCCAGCAACCACAGGGCTTCAGCCAATGCCATAGCGTTCGTCATTTTCGGACACCTGATGCATCACAAAGCCATTATTGAAGAAAGGTATCTTTCCCGATAAGTATAAATACCTCATTTTCATACTCCGCTCTCACCGGAGTCTATACTCGCAAATTTGCGAGATAGACAGCCCAATCATTCAAAAAAGGATTTACGAAGCCAGGAATTATCGGGTCATGCTCGATTTTGATTTGGCCGTACGCTATGAAACAGAAACCAAACGCCTGAACCAGCAGGTAAAAAGGAATATCGAGCGTTTTCCAGAGGATTTTATGTTTCAGTTAACCCGCGCCGAATTAGAGGGTATGCGGTCACAAATTTTGATCGCATACCCTAACGATGAGAAAAAGCTGCACACGTAATTAAAAAAGGCCCCGCAGAATTTGTGGGGCCCTTTTTTCTCATGTTGCATCAACAGCCAGCGGGAAATATTTATTTACTGGCAAAAAGGTGTATGGCAAGTTGTACGTCTTTGGCAGGGCCATTATAGTTAATACCAATGGTTGTTCTGTCAAGACTGAAAAATGCCTGTGCAAAAAAGCTTTTCTCGTCGGCACCACGGATATTCGCAGTGAGTTTAACAGGGAAACTGGCACCTTTCAGGGTGAGATTACCGGAAATATCGGCAGTATTCTCAGCGGTGTAGTTTACACCGGTAATTTCATAAGCGGCTTCACTGAATTTGGCCACATCAAAAAAACCAGGGGTTTTTAAATCACTTTCCAACCTCTCCCCACCACCTGCATCGGTTACTTTCAAGTTAGCCAGGTCGATCACAAATTTACCGCCTTTCAACTTGTTGCCGTCAAGCTGCACTTCCCCGCTCTTCAAGGGGAAATAACCGGTATGGTAGGCCGATTTTTTAGCAGCCACCCAGTCAATACGGCTCTTTTCCACACTTACATTGTAAGTCGCTACCTCCTTTTTAGTGATACGGGGCACAAAAGAGTAAGTGCCCGCTATCAGGGCCAGGCCCATCAATGCAAAGAATGTTTTTTTCATATACGTTCTCACGGTTTGGTTAAACAGTTGGCGTTGCACATCGGTTCCCCTAAAAATAAGGAACTTAATGTTAGAACAATAAATAATTATGGCAGCGGTCTGAATGACCGATTCGCTTATCTTCGCGAAAATTTTCCAACGTATGAACCTCCACGAATACCAGGCCAAAGAATTACTGAAAAAGTACAATGTACCCGTGCAGGAAGGCATTGCGGTTGATACAGTAATGGCAGCAGAAGAAGCTTATCGCCAGATCAAGACCCAGACAGGGAATAATTTCGCTGTTATCAAAGCGCAGATACATGCCGGTGGCCGTGGAAAAGGGAAAATTGCAGGCACCGAACAACGCGGGGTTGCTGTTGCCAAAACAGTGGAAGATGTAGCAAGCATAGCTAAAAATATTCTGGGTGGTACCCTGGTTACCATACAAACAGGCCCTGCCGGCAAAAAAGTAAGCAAAATACTAGTGGCGCAGGACGTATATTATCCCGGGCCCAACCCCGTTAAAGAATTTTACCTCTCCATCCTGCTTGACCGTGCCAAAGGCATGAACGTGATCATGTACAGCACCGAAGGCGGTATGGATATTGAAGAAGTAGCGCACAATACCCCCGATAAGATCTTTAAAGAATGGGTACATCCGGGCGGCGGACTGCAGGGCTTCCAGGCGAGAAAAATCGCTTTTAACCTTGGGCTGAGCGGAGAAGCATTCAAGAACTGCGTAAAATTCGTCACCAACCTGTATAATGCCTATGTGGGGCTCGACTGTGGAATGCTGGAGATCAACCCGCTGTTCAAAACCAGCGATGAAAAGATCATTGCGGTGGATTGCAAAATGAATATCGACGATAATGCACTGATGCGCCATCCCGATACGGCAGCACTGAGGGACATTACCGAAGAAGACCCTACTGAAGTGGAAGCAGGACAATACAACCTCAACTTCGTGAAACTTGATGGAAACGTAGGTTGTATGGTAAATGGAGCCGGCCTGGCCATGGCTACCATGGACATGATCAAACTCAGCGGCGGAGAACCTGCCAACTTTCTCGATGTGGGAGGTACCGCAAATGCGCAAACTGTTGAAGCAGGGTTCCGTATCATCATGAAAGACCCTAATGTAAAAGCTATTCTCATCAATATTTTCGGGGGAATTGTACGTTGCGACCGGGTTGCAGCGGGTGTAATTGAAGCCTATAACAAACTGGGCAATATCCATATCCCCATCATTGTGCGCCTGCAGGGAACCAATGCAGTGGAAGCTAAAAAACTAATCGATGAAAGCGGGTTGAAAGTTCAATCTGCTATTGAACTCAGCGAAGCAGCTGCACTGGTGAAAAAGGCAGTGGCCTGATCAGCTAATCCATCAACTTAACTTCTATAACCGGACTCACAGAATAGTGCAGTCCGGTTTTTATTTCTTCACAATCAAACCTTTTCCTTCTCTTTGGCCCTTTCCTGAACACTTTGCCATTGTCCATCATAAACAAAGCTCCCTCAGCCAATTCTGCCACATGCACGTGTCCCTCTCTCTGGTGAGGATTGTACTTCCTCAATACCAGTAATAATTCCGTTTCCCCGTTAGCAGTAGCTGAAGGGTTCAGTACAGATTTCTGCAAAGCTTTTTCAATATCAGACGGAAAGATATGTTGCCGGATAAAAGTGGTCAAAAGATGACTGTACAGGTTTTTCCATTCATTGCCATGCGATTCCACCTTGTTCCCGCATTGCTCAAATGTAAGCAGGTGGGCCAGCTCATGCAATAAAGTGATCAGGAATTCATACTTGTTCAGGTTTCCGTTAACACTGATCCGGTGGTTGCTTCCCCTGCCGGCATGGCGGTAATCGCCCAATACCGATTTCCTTTGCTTGGTAACAGTAAGGTGTACTTTATAGTGATGGATATAGGCAATCACCTGATCAAAACTTCCTTCCGGCAAAAAAGCTGCCAGCGCCTGCATGGGATGTTCAGTTACCGGCATCTGATTTTTTATTCAGCTTAAGTCCAATACGTACCTCTAATATGGTATACACAACATATAATCCCATACTGACATAAATGGCATTTGCACTCCTGCCTGTTCCGGCCTTTTTCAGGTAAATGAATACTGCAACACCCAATATAATAAGTCGTAAAAAAGTAGCCGCCATTGCACTTCGTGTCATGGCATGCGCATTGCTTGTACCCGCAGCCTTAACCTGCAGGAATATGTTCAGGCAACCTGTCAGGAACAGCAAAAGATTAGCAGCCAGTATAACACTGCTATCGATCCCGATAGCCGGCAATCCCGATTTATATAAGATTGTTAAACCATTCACCAAAAGATATAACAATATCAGCGGAGTATATTTTACCCCCTTAGTTTCTTTTACCATCATCATGATTTGAAGTATCCCGGATCAATTTAATCAGCAAAACCATCAATAATAACAAAGGTAACAGCCAAAGCCAAACAGGTTTTGCAAAAGCCATCTTTTTATCCAGCCAGTTGCCTGCGTAAACGCCAATGACCAGTCCGGCAGCCAATTCAGTAGCCAGCCCGGCATAGCGCATCAAAGGATTCTCCTTTTTCGGCCACATGCATTTATTCGTTTGTGGTCTCGGTTTTAGGAATAGCGGCAGGAATGGTATCCAATTGGGAAGGTGTGTTCCCCGTAAGCACTTTTTTTACACCTTCTATATATTGTTCCTTATACCTGATCACCTGCTCCAGTGAATCGGTACGGATCTTCAGTGCCTGTAAAGCGCTCCTGCTTTCGCGGGTTCCATAACCGGGAATATAATATTTGAGAGGAGAAAAACTGATCAACGCAATGGTCAGTCCCACCAGCAAAACAAAGGCCGTACTCAATCCGATGTAAACACTCAGTCTCGACAGACGGAAGGTTACCACTTCTTCATACGTATCGTCGTTCATTACCACCAGCCGGTAGCTGTTCTGCAAACGCTTGAGTGTATTTATGTTTTCCTGTTTTGCCATCGCATGAAATGAGGTTAAAGGTAGTAATCAATCCGCTTTTCACCATCCTCTATGCAAAATAGCTGTATTTTTAAACAGATTTTATGTATCCGATGCCGAAACCGATATTTCCCCATTTTGTAAAAACCGTCAGCCTGGTATTCACCCTCTTTTATATGGTTACGGTGGTCTGTGCACAGCCCAATACCACTATTGAATTAACCAAACCCAAACCTTACGCACAAAGAACCCTGCCCGCAGAGAAAACCGGCAACAAAAAATTCACCCTCCCCCGCCGCTTTTTCACCAATATGATCACCCGGTACAATTACTATTTCAATGCCAATAAGCGGCTCAATGATATTATTGACAGGGCGAAAACACAAAACAAAGACGAGTACGGCAAACTGTTGCCCTTTTACGATTACAGTCTTGATGTTACGGCAAAAGACGAAATTGATACGGTTATCTATAAATGCAATGCGGGTATCCTGTTGCATGACCTGCGCAGCGACTGGGTTGACAATCTCTATATTTTAATGGGAAGGGCCTACCTCTTGCGCAAAGATTTTGATTCAGCTTCAGCTGTTTTTCAATACATCAATTATGTTTATGCCCCCAAAGACGAGGGTTATGATATTCCCCTGGGAAGCAATGCCAGTAATACCGGAGGTGTATTTACGGTTGCAACCAATGAGCAAAGGCCCTTCCTGAAAAAACTGACCACTACCCTTCCGAGCAGGAATGAAGCACTGGTATGGCAGGTACGTACTTATCTTGAACAACAGAAAACGGGGGATGCTGCCGGACTGCTCGAAATACTGCGGCACGATCCCAATTTTCCTTCCAGGCTTCAACCCGCTTTACACGAACTCAGCGCTTATCTGTATTATAAACAGTCCGTCTACGACAGCGCTGCTCATGAACTCACCAAAGCCCTGCCTAATGCAGGCAGCAGACAAAGCATGGCAAGATGGGAATACCTGGCCGGACAAATGTACCAACTGGCGCAGAAAGAAAAAGAAGCAACCGCTGCGTTCGAAAATGCCATCCGGCATACGGTTGATCCCGTAATGGAAGTCTATACCAGGTTGAACATGGCTACACTTGCAAGCGGTAAAAAAGACAATGCATTAGAGGATAACCTGAATGAATTGCTGAAGATGGCACATCGCGACAAATATGCAGATTACCGTGACATCATTTATTATACGGCAGCCAGGCTGGAATTGCGCCGCCGGCATGATTCTGTCGCACAGCGTCTTTTACTGAGCAGCATCAAACACAATACCGATAATGCTGTTCAAAAACAGCAAAGTTTCCTGCTTTTGGGTGACCTGAATTATGACCGCAAATTCTATGCAGCCGCTTACAGATTTTACGACAGCGTGGAAACATCGTTAGTCAGTGAAACAGATCAGAAAAAAATTGCCAACCGGAAGCCGGCGCTCCAGCTGATTGCAGAAAATGAAGTGGTGGTACAACACCAGGACAGCCTCCAGCACCTGGCTATGTTGCCTGCAAATGAACGCCTGGCCGCAGCAAAAAAAATGATCCGGCAAATGCGGAAAGAAAAGGGATTAAAAGATATTGAAACAGAAACGAATACCGGAACCAGTGCCGATAAAGCTGTCAATATTGACCTGTTTAACAACAATGCACCCAGCTTCTATTTTTTGAATACATCGTTAAAAACAAGGGGAGCTAATGAATTCAGGACCCGGTGGGGCAACAGGCCCAATATAGACAACTGGCGACGCCAGGCAGCAGTAGACCGGTCATTCAGTACAAATGCACAGACCACTGTTAATACGCAGAAAACCCAGGCCGACAATAGCCAGGCAACAAAGGAAAAAGAACTTACCCTCGAAGCTTTACTAGCCCAGGTTCCGCTTACCGAAGCGCAATTGAGTGCATCCAATACATTGGTGAGCCAGTCAATGCTTGCCAATGCATTTGCTTTCCAGCACCAGCTGCAGGATTACCCTTCTGCGATTGCCACTTATGAAGCTTTCCTGAAACGGTTTCCCGAAAGTGCAGCAGCGGAGCAGGTACTGTTCAACTTATCGTTTTGTTGCCAGCAAACCAATGCTATTACCCGCGCAGATTCGGTTCGCAATGCACTGAACAGTGCATATCCCAATGGACGTTATGCAGGCCTGCTGCGTAAAGTGCAAACAACCGGTCAACCTGATTCAGCTGCCCTGCAATATGAATTTATTTACCGGCTCTTTATAGAGGGACGTTTCAACGAAGCCCGACAGACAAAACTAAAAGCTGATCAGCAGTTCGGCAGCTCTTACTGGACGCCACAGCTGCTCTTTATTGAATCTGTCAGTTATATCAGGGAAAGACAGGATAGTATTGCCATCAACCGACTGGAACAGATTACCAGGCTGTTCAATCAATCGCCCATGGCGGCAAAAGCGGCTACCATGATTGATGTATTGAAAAGGAGAAATGAAATAGAGTATTACCTCACCAATTTAAATACAGAAAAAAGAGAAGATGCCGTGATCCGCAGGGTAGACCTGAATGCACCAACGGCAGCCCTTACTGCCGATACAAGGAAAGACAGCGTAAAACTGCGGCAGGCACCCATAGCAATGGTGGCGAAAGCTTTGCCACAGGAAAATAAGCCACTGGTCATCAGCAATGAGGTATATCATTTTATACCGGCAGATTCGCAGTACGTAGTCGTTACCATGAATAAGGTAGACCCCGTTTTTGTGAGTGAGGGGCGAAACGCATTCAATATTTTCAACAGGGAACGCTATGCATCATTCAAAATCGGCAGCAGCAACCTGAAGTTGACACCTGATATCAACCTGCTGTTGCTCGGTCCCTTCGCCAATGCAGCGACTGCAGTAGCTTACCTTGAAGCTGTACGGCCGCTTTCCAAAACCAGTATTGTTCCCTGGTTACCGGCCGACAAATACAATTTTACCATTATCAGTCCGGCTAACCTGGCTTTGTTACTCAACAACAAAGACATTGCCGGATATAAGGCTTTCATGCAAAAACTGCTTCCAGAGTAATTTTAACGGAGAGATAAGAATCTTTGCCGAACTGTTGTTTAGTTTTACGTACCATTGCGAAACAATCATAGACGTTTTACATATGTCGAAACCGGTCAGAATTTTTTGGCGCATTTTTTTCTGGGGCTTCGGGGCCTTTATTCTTTTGTTACTGATGATCAACTGGGGATGGCTGGGAGCTATGCCCGACCTGGAAGACATTGAGAATCCCACCGCTTCCCTGGCCAGCCAGGTATTTGCCCAGGATGGAACGCCTATGGGAAAATATTATATTGAAGACAGGGTCAATGCCGATTACAAAGACATCAGCAAACATGTCATCAATGCACTGGTAGCAACGGAAGACAAACGTTTTTATGAGCACAGTGGTATAGACCCGCGTTCGCTCGGGCGCGCTTTTTTATACCTGGGGGGTGAGGGCGGAGCCAGTACCATCAGCATGCAGACTGCTAAAAATCTTTTTACAGATAATTGGGATACCAGGAATTTCCTGTTGCGCATTCTTCAAAAAATAAAGGAGTCCATCATTGCTATCAAGCTGGAAAGAAATTTCACCAAAGAAGAAATTGCCACTTTATACCTGAACACAGTGGCTTATGGCGACAATGTATATGGTATCAGGAATGCTTCCCGTACCTTTTTTCAGAAAGAGCCCGATCGTTTGAATGTGGAAGAAGCAGCAGTACTGGTAGGCATGGTGAATGGCCCTTCTCTTTACAACCCGCGCCGTAATCCCAAGCAGGCGCTCGACAGGAGGAACCTGGTATTGAACCGTATGGTAAGCAGTAATTACCTCAGCGCCGCTGAAGCTGAAAGACTGAAAGTGAAACCCATTGAACTCAATTATAAAAAACTGGACGAAAACAATGGTCTCGGTCCCTATTTCCGGATGGTATTGGGAGAAGACATGAAGAAATGGTGTAAAGAACATAAGAAGAGCAATGGCGATAATTATAACCTTTACCGCGACGGACTTAAGATCTACACCACCATCAATCCGCGTATGCAATTATACGCCGAAGAAGCGGTGGCAAGGCATATGAGTTATATGCAGAAACTGTTGAACACACAGGATAATATTAAGAGGGGAACTGTGTGGAAAGGTTATGAAAATGTACTGGAAACTGCCATGAAGCAGAGCGACCGCTGGCGCAACCTTAAGAAAGACGGGATGGATGATGATGAGATCAGGAAAACATTCTTTGCCAAAACCCGCATGCACATTTTTGCCTGGAACAATACCCGTGGAAAAGACACCACCATGACCCCCTACGATTCTATCAGGTATCACCGGCAAATGCTGCAGGCAGGCTTCATGGTGATGGAGCCCATGAGCGGCGAAGTAAGGGCCTGGGTGGGCGGTATCGATTTCAAGACCTTCAAATACGACCATGCCAATTTCAACACCAGGCGGCAGGTAGGCTCTACTATGAAGCCTTTGCTGTACAGCCTGGCCATTGAAGAAGCCGGTTTTACTCCGAACACAACCGTGTACGATGAACAACAGAGTTTTGGACAATACGGACTGGTGCCTGCCACCGGCAAATCATGCAAAGGTGGTGCCGTACCTATGGCCAATGCACTGGCATTTTCCCGTAACTGTGCTTCGGCCTATATCATGAAACAACTCGACAACGAAGGCAACAATGGCGCCAAACGTTTTGTTGATTTCCTGAAAAAATGTGACCTCAAAACCAAAATAGAACCTTATCCATCCATTGCCCTGGGCTCCTGCGAAATCTCACTCTATGAAATGATGCAGGCCTACAGCATGTTCCCCGGCCGGGGTTTCAATGTAAAACCTATGTATATTACCCGTATCGAAGACAGGAACGGAAATGTACTGGCCACTTTTATTCCGCAACGCAAGGAAGTGATCAGTGATGTTACGGCTTATTCCATTATCAAGATGATGGAAGGTGTAATGTCTATCGGCACCGGCCGCGGCATATGGCAGTATGATATGCCAGGCATGGAGGTAGCTGGCAAGACAGGGACCACTAATGAAAACAGCGATGCCTGGTTCATGGGATATACGCCACAGTTGATGGCCGGAACCTGGGTAGGTTGCGATGATCGGTTCATCCATTTCGATAAGGACAACCTGAATGGGCAAGGTGGCCGCGCTGCCATGCCCATATGGGCTTATTTCTATAGTAAAGCTTCCAAAGACCCCAATTGCGGACTCGACAACAAGCTGAATTTTGTTAAACCGGAAGTCCTGAGCAACGACCTCATCATTGATTACATCAATGGCAATGCACCGGTACTGGGCGGAGAAGGTGAAGACATGGGCACAGGCAAATCGAATGATTACGAAGTACCCAAAAACATCAAACCGGAAGACATAGCCCCCGAATCACAGATCAAGCTCGACGACAACAAAACCAAAAACCCGGTCAAACAAACAACCAATCCTCCTCCACCAGCCAATAAACCACCGCAAGAGCAGCCTAAGGCGGTGATGCCCAAGAAAAACGGTATTAATTAATGTGAAAATGGCTCGATACTCAATTGCTTATTGAGCCATCTACAAGGTAATGGAGAAGTGGTGAAATAGATTGCTTTGGTAAAAGCCTGTAGCATAATGTACATGTAATTTTTTCAACAGCAGGCTGGTACCAAGGCTGAAACCGTTGAATCCGCTGGTGAAGTTATAGGCGTTCAGGTCCTGGCGGCGCTGAAAATTGTAGCCCGCGCTGATGCTGATTTTTTCATTCAGGTATAATTGGGTGCCCAGGACAACATGAGAGAAGATTTTCTGAAAAGTTGTGCTGTTCCTGTAATTGGGGTCGCCTTCAGAAGCCCGGAAGCTGGTATCGTTGTAATAAATATTAAAGCGGTGCAAATGATGTAAGGTAAGTGAGAACTGGAAGGGGGCATTGGCTAGTCGTTTGGAAATACCCGCTTCCACATCGAACGGTAATTCTTCTTTCGGGAAACTGCCGTCGTAAGTCCTGAGTTGTGTGCCCATATTTTTAGCTACAATACTGGCCTGCCATTGGGCGTCTTTATCGTAGTAAGCAATACCTATATCAACCGCCACGCCCGAAGAACGATAAGGTCCATAGCCCGAATGCATGAACTTCAGGCTCATCCCATACCACCATCTTTCTTTGTAAGGTTGTGATACCATTGCCTGTACCACATAGTCGCGCGCAGAAAAACTACCCAATACATTACCCGATGCATCGGTCTGTGCCATCGATCCGTAATTAAAATAATTGACCCCGATACCAAAACTAGTCTGCTCGTTGGGCAGGTGCATGGCGGTAGTAAGACTGTAATTACTGATGCCGGCCAGGAAGGAATTGAAAGAGAGGTCTGTTTTATGGTGCATATCCGGACGAAGCAAGGCCGGGTTTTGAAATGCCATGCCCACATTTTGGCCGATGGCAGAAACGTTTAGTCCGCCTAAGGCCGACAATTGCGCCGTATTAGGTTGTTGCAGGAATTGGAAAACAGCGTTCCCGCCAAGGGTCTGCGATTGTACAGGATGAACAAAAAAAAGGATGATTATAAGGACACAACAACGATGCATGGGCCATTTTCTGCTTCAAATCTAAGTAAGAAAATATAGGAAGCCATGTTCCCGGTCAATAAACAAGGTCTTCATAAGCAGCCTGCAGCTCATTATACGCGTTCTGGTCGCCAGCCAGTTTCGCTGCTTTCATTCCTTTTTCATACCATTCAATAGCCAGACCGGGTTCCTGCATTTTTTCCAGCAATTTGGCCAGGTGATAATAAGAACCAATATAATCGGGCGATTCGGTGAGGATGGTTTCAAATAAGCTGCGTGCTTCACCATCCTGCTCCTGTTTGATGTATTCCAGTGCCAGGGCATGACGGAGAAAATTATCCTGTGGGTTGTCTCTCAGGAACTCCCTGATCTTCAAAATACGGTCTGTCATCCGGTAAAGTTAAGCCGGTGAATAAAGTTTTTGCAGATTAAATTTTATCCCAACCTTTGCCGCGTTGAAATGATCCCTATATTTGTTAATAGTTGCATAAACAACTATTAACTCCGGAGCGAACTTAGATTGACCACAATGGGAGGATACAAAGTTCCAACTGGTTAAACAAAATAAAAGACAACAGATGAAAATTTTAGTGTGCGTAAGCAAGACACCGGATACCACTTCAAAGATTGCCTTTACCGATGGCAATACAAAATTTGACGAGGCTGGTGTACAATGGATCATCAATCCTTATGATGAATGGTATGCTTTGGTAAGGGCTATTGAATTGAAAGAAAAATATCCCTCGGTGGTATTGCACCTGGTAACAGTGGGTGCGGCGGACAGTGAGCCCATCATCAGGAAAGCCCTGGCGCTGGGCGGTGATGAGGCGATCCGTATCAATGCCGACAGCAGTGACAGTTATTATATTGCTTCCCAGATTGCTGCTGTAGCCGGCCAGGGTGGGTATGATCTTGTTTTAACCGGTAAGGAAACCATCGATTACAATGGTTCATCCATCGGAGGCATGGTGGCAGAGCTGATTGATGCGCCTTATCTTTCATTGGCCACTAAATTCGACCTTGAAGGAAATACGGCTACAGTGATAAGGGAAATAGAAGGCGGAGAAGAAGTGGCTGAAGTGGTACTGCCTGTAGTAGTAAGTTGCCAGAAGGGGGTAGCTGAACAACGCATTCCCAATATGCGTGGTATCATGGCGGCGAGAACCAAGCCCCTGAAAGTGGTAGAGCCGGTAGCTGTTGATGCGCTGACCACCATTACAGGTTTTGAATTACCACCGGCAAAAGCGGGTGTGAAACTGGTAAGTCCGGATAATGTTGCTGAACTCGTGCGCCTGTTGCACGAAGAAGCAAAAGTGATCTAATCTTTTCAACAAAAACGAAGAACGAAAATCATGGTACTCATATTTATAGATCAAAGCGAAGGTCATATCAAGAAAGCTTCTTTTGAAGCCATGACTTATGGAGTCAAAGTTGCGGAACAATTGGGCACTGTTGCCGAGGGGCTGGTACTGGGACAGGTAAACGACGACCTGGCTGCCCTGGGAAAATACGGTGTTAAAAAAATACACCAGGTAAAGAACGAAGCATTGAACCATTTGGATGCACAGGTTTATACCAAAGTCATTGCAGAAGCAGTGGCCGCTAACGGCGCCAATGTGGTTGTATTCTCTCACAACCAGACAGGCAAAGCCATTTCATCGCGGGTTGCTGCCCGGTTGAAAGCCGGTATTGTTGCGGGCGCTTCTTCCCTGCCCGACACATCGGACGGATTTACTGTACGTAAAACAGTTTTCTCGGGAAAAGCTTTTGCCAATCTACGCATCCTTACTCCCATTAAAATCATTTCATTGAATCCGAACAGCTATACCACCATCGCAGGAGAAGGTGTTGCCGAAGTGAACCAATTGAATCTTGCGGTAGATGTGCCGAAAGTAAAAGTAACGGCTGTCAATAAAGTAACAGGAGAAGTTCCTTTGACCGAAGCAGATATAGTAGTAAGCGGTGGCCGTGGGTTGAAAGGCCCGGAAAACTGGGGTATTCTGCTGGACCTGGCGAAAGAGCTGGGGGCAGCAACAGCCTGTAGCCGCCCGGTTGGAGATGCCCATTGGAGACCCCATCATGAACACGTTGGACAAACCGGCATCCAGATAGCACCCAACCTTTATATCGCGCTGGGTATTTCAGGGGCTATCCAGCACCTGGCAGGTGTGAACAGGAGCAAAGTAATTGTGGTGATCAATAAAGATCCGGAAGCGCCTTTCTTCAAGGCAGCCGATTACGGTATTGTAGGCGATCTGTTTGAAGTGGTTCCCAAACTCACAGAAGAGATCCGGAAAATGAAAGCATCATAAACCACCCAGCTTGCCGCCATCTACCGGCAGGTTGATCCCATTGATATAAGCGGCTGCCGGTGCACATAAAAATGCAACAACAGCCGCTAATTCTTCCGGCTCACCCAGGCGACCCGCAGGAATCTGGGCAACTGCCTTTTCCATAATGGCGTCGGGTGTGCTATTGGAATGAGATGCCTGCTTTTCAAAAAGATAATTCAGTCTGTCAGTACGCGTAGACCCGGGTAATACATTGTTTACTGTAATACCAAACTGACCCAATTCATTCGCCAGCGTTTTAGCCCAATTGGCCACTGCGGCCCGAACCGTATTGGAAATGCCAAGGCCTTGTATGGGTTGTTTCACAGAAGTAGAAGTGATATTAACGATCCTCCCGTAACCCGCTTCTTTCATACCGGGCACCAGCAATTGTGCCAGTATGTGACTGGCTGTTAATTGCGCTCTGAAAGCGGCCTCAATATCCTGTGCATGGGTGGCCAGCAAAGGACCTGTTGCCGGTCCGCCGGTATTGTTTACAAGAATATGGACCTGCCTGCCTCCGGCCAGCAGCGGAGCCAGCTTTACTGCCAGTTCATCGGGATGAGAAGTATCGGCTACAATATATCCATGTTGCTGCCGTAGTGAGATATCGAGGAACTGAACCACCTGCTTCAGTTTTTCTTCGTTCCTTGCGAGCACAAATACATTAGCGCCCAGCAATGCAAGTTCATTTGCCACCGCCGCTCCCAAACCCTGGGAAGCCCCGCACACCAAGGCTGTTTTATTAGTCAGGTCAAGATTCATACTGCAAATTACGTCATGATGTTAAGATATGTCCCGCTACATGTAGCCGGACATTCAGTATTAAACAAATTAAGTTATTTTCGTGTCAGCTATGAAAAAGATTGAACTGGAAATAGTGGCCCTTTCCCATAGTATCACGCAAACCCATTCATATGCGGTGGTATTGGGAGAGACCAGTGGCTTGCGCAGGTTACCCATCGTTATTGGCGGTTTTGAAGCCCAGGCAATAGCAGTGGCGCTGGAACATATGCAACCCAGCCGTCCGCTTACACACGACCTGATGAAAAATTTCATGAATGCTTTCAATGTAGAACTGCAGGAGATCATCATCAGCGACCTCCAGGAAGGTATTTTCTATTCCAAACTCGTTTGTTATACCGAACATGATACCATAGAGATAGACAGTCGTACCAGTGATGCATTAGCCCTGGCAGTTCGCTTCGGTTGCCCCATCTATACCTACGAACACATACTTGAAAATGCAGGTATCCTGATGGAAGAAAACCCCGAGAAAAAAACGAAGGGAGAAGCGGTAGGCGCCGAAAGTTCGGCCAGCAGGGAAGACCTCAGCTCCATGCCGCTGGATGAACTCCAGAATCTGTTGAATGAAGTATTGGAACACGAAGATTATATCCGCGCCATTGCCATCAGGGATGAGATCAATAAAAGGAAATAATGGTTCTTTTTCCCCATTGTAAAATCAACCTCGGACTCAACATCATTCGTAAAAGAGAGGATGGTTATCACGACCTGGAAACCATATTTTATCCCATTGCCTGGAGAGATGCGCTGGAATTGTTGCCTGATATGCAGGCAGGGAACCCAGGTGTGCAATTTACCACAAGCGGTTTGCCCATTGCCGGTGAGAACGCATCCAATCTTTGCGTAAAAGCTTACCAACTGCTCGCAAAAGATTTTCCCCAATTAACGGCGGTGAAGCTGCACCTGCACAAAGCCATTCCCATGGGCGCGGGACTGGGCGGCGGCAGTTCGGACGGAGCATTTACCTTGAAACTGCTCAATGAAAGGTTTTCACTTGGCCTGAATAAAGAACAATTGATCCGGTATGCTTTGCAGTTGGGCAGCGATTGCCCTTTTTTCATTAACAATGAACCCTGCCTGGCCACCGGCCGTGGCGAGCTAATGCAACCCCTGGCAATCGATCTTCATCAATACCGGTTGCTGCTCATCCATCCTTCTATTCATGTTTCTACTGCCTGGGCTTTTGCACAATTAACACCCCGGCCGGCCGCCATACCCTTGTCAGAAGCCATCTTTCATTCCATTGAAACCTGGAAGGAAATACTGGTAAATGATTTTGAAGCGCCTGTTACCCGGCAATTCCCTGAAATCCTCCGGATCAGGGAAAATCTTTACAGGAATGGCGCATTGTATGCATCCATGACTGGTAGCGGCAGCACTGTTTTTGGCATTTTTCCCCCCGATAATAAATTCTTCCCTCCTGTTGCATCTCATTACGTGAGCAGGGAAATACTGCCGTTTAAGAACAGATGTTAGTATTTTACATAGAAAATATTCAATAAAAAAGTCTATTTATTGAATAATATACACTTCTTATAAAATTTGTTAGACAAGCTGGTTAATAATTAGCATTTTTTTCGTAATTTACCAACCGGTTCGATTGCCTGCCATATTATTCCTGATCCTTAATTCGATTGTACATGCTTGTTTCAGCAAACAGCCGGGGTCTTTATGACCCCACCTTTGAGCACGATGCCTGTGGTATTGGTTTTGTAGCAAACATCAAGGGCCGCAAATCCCACCAGCACATTTCAGATGCATTAACCGTATTGGAAAACATGGAACACCGGGGCGCCTGTGGTTGCGAAAGCAATACGGGCGATGGCGCGGGTATCATGTTCCAGGTTCCGCATGAATTCTTTTTCGATGAATGCCTGAAACTCGGCGTACATCTCCCCGCATTCGGCAAATATGGCGTAGGGGTTATTTTCTTTCCGCAAGACCTGCAACTGCGCGAAGAGTGCCGCGATATATTCAATCGCGCTGCAGAAAAACTCGGACTGGAAATCCTTACCTACCGTAAGGTCCCTGTGAACCAGAAAGACATCGGCAGCTCGGCATTGTCGGTTGAACCGGTCATGGAACAGGTTTTCATTGCCTGTCCGCATAACATCCTCAACCCCGATGATTTCGAACGCAGGCTTTTTGTATTGCGTAATTATGCCAGCCACACCATTCGCAGTACCGTCAGAAAAGACGAGATCGGTTTTTACCTGGCTTCGCTTTCTTATAAAACCATTGTGTATAAAGGGCAGCTTACCAGTACGCAGGTGCGTGGTTATTTTCCTGACCTGAGCGATAAACGCATGGTATCTGCATTCGGACTGGTTCATTCCCGCTTTGCTACCAACACTTTTCCTTCCTGGAAACTGGCACAGCCATTCCGTTATATTGCACACAACGGCGAGATCAATACATTACAGGGTAACCTCAACTGGCTTCGCGCCAGTGAGAAAGGATTCACCAGTCCGTATTTTTCCAAAGAAGAAATGGATATGTTGTTACCCATTGTAACAGACGGACAATCCGACTCCGCCTGTCTCGATAACATGATCGAATTGCTCACCCTTACCGGACGTTCCCTGCCGCATGTGATGATGATGTTGATTCCCGAAGCATGGGATGGCAATGATCAGATGGATGCCGTTAAAAAAGCGTTCTATGAATACCATGCCTGTATGATGGAACCCTGGGATGGTCCCGCTTCCATTTCTTTCACCGATGGAAAGGTGATTGGCGCTACGCTTGACAGGAACGGACTTCGTCCGTCACGTTATTGCGTTACATCGGACGACAGGGTGATCATGGCTTCTGAAACAGGTGTATTACCGGTTGATCCTTCCATCATCAAAGAAAAAGGACGTCTCCAGCCCGGCCGTATGTTCGTGGTTGATATGGAGCAGGGAAGGATCATCAGTGATGAAGAACTGAAACAGACCATCTGTTCGCAAAAGCCTTATGCAGAATGGCTGAACAAATACAAGATCAGGCTGGAAGAATTACCCGAACCGAGGGTGATGTTTACCCACCTGGAAACTGACCAGATATTTAAATACCAAAAAGCATTCGGTTATTCCACCGAAGACCTGGATACCATCATTGCACCCATGGCCATCGATGGCAAAGAGCCCGTTGGCTCTATGGGAACCGATACACCGTTGGCTGTATTGAGCGACCAGCCGCAACACCTGAGCAGCTATTTCAAACAATTGTTCGCACAGGTAACCAATCCGCCCATCGATCCCATCCGTGAAAAGATGGTGATGTCACTGGCAACCTTTGCAGGAAGCACCGGAAGCCTGCTGAATGAAGACCCGCTGGCCTGCCACAGCGTAGCGCTTAAGCAACCCGTACTCAATAACCATGAACTGGAAAAGATCAGGAGTATTGATACCGGTATCTTCCAGGCCAAAACACTACAGACCTATTTCAGGGCAGATGGCAAACCTGGTTCGCTGAAAGCCGGACTGGACCGCCTTTGCCGCTATGCTGTGGATGCAGTGGAAGACGGGTTTGAAGTGATCATACTGACCGACAGGGCCATTGATTCAGATCATGCACCCATTCCTTCACTGCTGGCAACCGCAGCTGTGCATCACCACCTCATCAGGAAGGGCTATCGCACACAGGTTGGCATTATTGTGGAAGCTGGTGACGTATGGGAAGTGCATCATTTTGCCTGCCTCATCGGGTTCGGTGCAACAGCCATCAACCCTTACCTCGCGCTCTCATCCATTCGTGATATGAAGCTGAATGGCAAACTTGATACAGAATTGGATGTAGAATACCTCAAAAAGAATTACATCAAGGCAGTGAACGAAGGTTTACTGAAAGTATTTTCAAAAATGGGTATTTCCACCCTGCAGTCTTACCAGGGTGCACAGATATTCGAGATCATCGGCCTCAACAGGCAGGTGGTTGATACCTATTTCAGCGGAGCCACTTCACGTATAGAAGGAATGGGACTCGATGAAATTGCCAAAGAAACACTGGCCAAACATCTTTTTGCATTTAGTAAGAAAGACAGTCCGGTTAACAGGCTGTCCGTCGGAGGCGTATACCAGTGGAAACGCAAGGGCGAGTTCCATTTATTCAATCCGCAAACCATACACCTGCTGCAGTATGCAACCAAAATGAACGATTACAATACGTTCAAGAAATATTCCAAACTGGTGAATGACCAGGGCGAGAAAGCATGCACTTTGCGCAGCCAGTTTCGCTTCAGGCGTAACAGGCCGTCTATTTCAATAGATGAAGTGGAGCCGGCAGAAAATATTTACAGGCGTTTTGCCACCGGCGCCATGTCATTCGGTTCTATTTCCTGGGAAGCACATACCACACTGGCTGTTGCCATGAACAGGCTTGGTGGAAAAAGCAATACGGGTGAAGGAGGTGAAGACGATATCCGCTATGAAAAATTGGCCAATGGCGACAGTATGCGCTCAGCCATCAAGCAAGTGGCATCGGCAAGGTTTGGCGTAACCAGTTATTACCTCACCGAAGCAGATGAGTTGCAGATTAAAATGGCGCAGGGAGCAAAGCCGGGTGAAGGCGGACAATTGCCTGGCCATAAAGTAGACGACTGGATTGGCAAAACAAGACATGCTACTCCGGGAGTGGGTCTTATTTCTCCCCCGCCCCATCACGATATTTATTCTATTGAGGACCTGGCACAGCTCATCTTTGACCTGAAGAACGCGAACCGTGCAGCGCGCATCAATGTAAAACTGGTATCGAAAGCAGGTGTCGGAACCATTGCGGCAGGTGTTGCCAAGGCGAAGGCAGATGTGGTATTGATATCTGGTTTTGATGGAGGTACCGGCGCCTCTCCCATCAGTTCCATCAAGCACGCAGGGTTGCCCTGGGAATTAGGGTTGGCAGAAGCTCACCAGACACTGGTGAAGAACAAATTGCGCAGCAGGATTGTGGTGCAGGCAGACGGACAGATGAAAACAGGGCGAGATATTGCTGTTGCGGCGCTGCTTGGCGCGGAAGAATGGGGCATAGCTACCGCTGCACTGATCGTGGAAGGATGTATCATGATGCGCAAATGCCACATGAATACCTGTCCGGTTGGCGTAGCCACCCAGGATGCTGAACTGCGCAAGCGTTTCACCGGCGATCCCGATCATGTGGTAAATTTCTTCAGGTTCATTACGCAGGAATTGAGAGAAATAATGGCAGAGCTGGGTTACAGAACTGTGAATGAAATGATTGGCCAGGTAGATGACCTTGAAATGAGGGATGATATTACGCATTGGAAATACAGCAAACTGGATCTTTCTCCTGTTTTATACAAAGAACCTACTTCCTTGTACACCGGGCTATACCAACAGGAAGAGCAGGATCATGGACTGAGTGAAGTGCTCGACTGGAAATTACTGAAAGCTGCCAAACCGGCGCTGGAAAAGGGGCAAACAGTAGTGGCATCCTTCCCCATTAAAAATACTGATCGTACGGCAGGTACCATTCTTTCTAACGAGATCACTAAAAAATATAAAGCAGAAGGGTTGCCCGACGATACCATTCATTTCAATTTTACCGGAACAGCCGGACAAAGCTTCGGCGCCTTTAACACCCGGGGCGTGACGCTTGAGTTGGAAGGAGATGCCAATGATTATTTCGGAAAGGGTTTGAGTGGTGCGAGACTGGTTGTATACCCGCACAAAAATGCTTCATTCGTACCGGAAGAGAACATCATTGTTGGCAATGTTGCCTTTTATGGCGCCACATCAGGTGAAGCATTCATCAGGGGTAAAGCCGGTGAACGTTTCGCCGTGCGGAACTCTGGTGCCAATGTTGTGGTGGAAGGTGTTGGTGATCACGGTTGCGAATACATGACAGGCGGATATGCAGTCATACTGGGCAATACCGGTCGCAATTTTGCTGCCGGCATGAGCGGAGGTATTGCTTATGTATATGATGTACAGGGCAATTTTACCGAATTGTGCAATAAGGAAATGGTAGACCTTGATCCTATCAGCATCAATGACATCGGTTTCCTGAACGATATGATCACCAAACATTATGCGCATACCGGCAGTACGGTGGCAGGTTTCATCTTGGATGATTTTGAGAACCAGCTGAAAAATTTCATCAAAGTATTCCCCAGGGATTACAAAAAAGCGCTGGAACTGAAACAGGCAACCGCAACACAACAACTTTAAGAAACCCTGTCGCAATACTGAACCATTGCGAAGCAAAATAGAATAGTATGGGCAAACCAACCGGATTCATAGAATTTACCAGAGAGCTGCCAGGCAAGCGCAGCGTGCGGGAAAGAATTGGCGATTACAAGGAATTTGTAGAACGCCTGTCCGAACAAAAACTCAACCAACAGGCCGCACGATGTATGGACTGCGGGGTTCCTTTTTGCCATAGTGGCTGTCCGCTCGGCAATATTATCCCCGAATTCAACGACGCCGTATACCGGAAAAGCTGGGAAGAAGCATATGAAATACTCATTTCAACCAATAATTTCCCGGAATTCACCGGGCGTATTTGTCCGGCTCCCTGCGAAAGCGCCTGTGTACTGGGCATCAACCAGCCACCGGTTACCATTGAGGAGATTGAAAAACACATCATAGAGATTGCATTTGATAAAGGCTTCGCGAAGCCGCGCAAGCCCAATCTCAGGACCGGCAAGAAAGTGGCGGTTGTAGGTTCGGGGCCAGCCGGACTGGCCGCTGCAGCACAGTTGAATTATGCTGGACATGCTGTAACTGTTTTTGAGAGAGACGATGCGCCCGGCGGACTACTGCGCTATGGCATTCCCGATTTCAAACTGGAAAAATGGGTGGTAGAAAGGAGAATTGTCCTGATGGAGGAAGAAGGCGTTGTTTTCAAATGCAATGCCAATGTGGGGGTCAACATCAGCATCAACGACCTGTTGAGGGAATACCATGCTATTGTACTTGCCGGGGGGTCTACCATTCCAAGAAACCTGGCCATCCCGGGGAGGGAATTGAACGGCGTACATTTTGCCATGGAATTTTTAAAGCAGCAGAATAAGCGTGTGGCCAGCAGGACTGTTGACGGATTTGATATACTGGCCAACGATAAACATGTGGTAGTAATTGGCGGGGGCGACACGGGCAGTGACTGTGTGGGTACATCCAACAGGCATGGCGCTGCAACAGTAACCCAGTTCGAACTGCTACCCAAACCGCCTGAATCCAGGACACCGTTCATGCCCTGGCCTACTTATCCCATGACACTCAAGACCTCGTCTTCCCATGAAGAAGGAGCGAATCGCCAATGGGCCATCGCCACCAAGGCATTCATTGGCGATGAAAAAGGGCAGCTACAAACTCTCCGGATCGTTGACCTGCAATGGAAACTTTCGGAAGATGGCCGTCCGGCCAAATTTGAAGAAATAGCCGGTAGCGAACGGGAAATACCCTGCCAGCTTGCCCTGCTGGCCATGGGTTTTGTGCATCCGCAACACGAAGGACTGATTGAAGAATTGGGTGTTGAGCTGGATGAAAGAGGCAATGTAAAAGCCAGCGAGAAAATGTTCCAGACCAATATTCCCAAAATATTCACCGCCGGTGATATGCGGCGCGGACAGTCATTGGTAGTCTGGGCCATCAGTGAAGGCCGCGAATGTGCAAGGAAAGTAGATGAGTATATTATGGGATTTTCTATGTTAGAATCAAAGGATGAAAGCTATCTTATTAGTATGTAATATATATGTATAGTCAACCCTCAACCAGCCTGCTTGAATCGTCAAGCGGGCTTTTTTATGTATATTTTTTTGATAATATCAGATTTTATTAGGCGCCTTCCTCAATTAAAGAATTTCTAATAGGAATATGGTTACAAATTAGTAAATATTAAATGTTAATAAAAATGATTAAATTTTAAAAAATAAGCTGTAATTTAGTTTAATAATTTATTATTGTATTTTTTATTAATGTCATTTATCTCAACCATGAAAAAGATTACCTTACAACAAATCGCCCCTTTTGCCTTACTGGCCCTGGTGGCCATCGGCGCCGTCTTTGTGCCTTCCGCTAACCTGTTCGACGGCACCGGTAAATACAATGCAGCCGATGTTACCTGGATCATTGTTGCCACAGCGCTTGTATTCCTGATGACCCCGGCACTGGCTTTTTTTTACGGGGGCATGGTACATCGCAAAAATGTGCTCTCCACCATGATCAAAAGTGTGGTGGCTGCAGGTGTTGTAAGCATCATTTGGGTAGTTGTGGGCTACAGCCTTTGTTTCGGCCAGTCAGTCGGCGGGTTTATCGGCAACCCCACTACTCACCTTTTCTTCAAAGGGGTGGCATCAGGCGCACCCTGGAGCCTTACACCCACCATACCCCTTACCCTTTTTGCACTTTTCCAGCTCATGTTTGCCATCATTACACCCGGTCTGGTAGTAGGTGCTGTGGCTGAAAGGATCCGTTTTACTTCCTATACATTATTCATTGTGCTGTTTAGCCTGCTGGTATATGCACCCATTGCTCACTGGACCTGGCATCCTGATGGATTTTTATTCAAGATGGGGGCACTGGATTTCGCCGGCGGTACCGTAGTGCATATTTCTGCCGGATGTGCTGCATTGGCAGGTGCTCTTGTGCTGAAACGCCGCCAGGTACATATGGAACACAAAGAAATTCCTCCCGCCAATATTCCTTATGTGCTCATAGGCACCGGATTACTCTGGTTTGGATGGTTTGGCTTCAATGCCGGCTCAGCCGGAGCCGCTAACTCACTGGCTGTCTCTGCTTTCGCAACAACCAATACTGCCGCCGCCGCTGCCGGTCTCTCCTGGATGTTCTTTGATGTATTGCGCGGCAAAAAACCTTCTGTGCTTGGATTTTGTATAGGTGCGGTAGTCGGACTGGTAGCCATTACCCCTGCCGCAGGTTTCGTTGCCATACCACAAAGCATTTTCATTGGCTTTACCGCTGCACTGATCTCCAACCTGGCTGTTTTTTATAAAAGCAAATCAAGCCTGGATGATACACTGGACGTATTTCCCTGCCACGGACTAGGTGGTATGGTAGGTATGCTCATGACAGGAATTTTTGCTACCAAAACTGTTAACAGCGGTGGCAGTGACGGCCTCTTTTATGGTAATGCGGCATTCTTTTTCACACAGGTGAAAGCATTGGTAATTGTAGTAGTTTATAGTTTCACCGTATCATTCCTCATTTTCAAGTTCATCAACTTCATCCTGCCATTGAGGGTAAGTACCATGGAAGAAAAATTGGGCCTGGATGCTACCCAGCATGATGAAAAATATTTACAGGGCACTTTATTGGTTCATGAAAACGGAGCCATCAAAGAAACCCCGATGGAAGAACATTTTTAAATAGGCAGGATTATCACAGCGCTGACCTGTTGTGATAATTCTCTCTGCGTTTTCTTTTTCAGGTATATAAATTAAAAGGTACAGCCATATGCTAAACTTCTGACCAAGTTTAACGGCTGTACCCTATTGTTAATCATAAAACCAAGACAATGTTAAAGAAAATTTCGGCAATCGGATGCGGATTTTTCAGCATTATTACACTGCATGCACAATCAGATTCCACCAAAAAAGCGGTAGCATCCACCACTTTCACTTATTCAGTTGACGCTTACTACAGGTACGATTTCAATGATGCTCCAGCCTCTGCAGCTTCCCCGCTCAATAACCTTACCAGTTTTACCAATTCCAAAAATTCCTTCGAGTTGGGAATGGCTTCCATCAAGGTAGACCATTCCTTTGGTAAAGTAGCCGCTACGGCTGACCTGGGATTCGGCAGAAGGGCAGAAGAGTTTTCATACAACGACGGACAGTCACCTGCCAAGAACGGTTTTCTCACCCTTGCTGCTGTAAAACAACTCTACCTCAGCTACGCTCCCTCTTCTGCTGTCAAATTCACCATCGGTAAATGGGCCACCCATGTTGGTTATGAATTACTCGATGCTTATGCCAACAGAAACTACAGCATGAGTTATGGTTTTTCTTACGGTCCCTTCTTTCATACTGGTCTCAAAGCCGATATCTCCCTGGGCGGAAAGAGCGCTTTTATGATAGGTGTGGCGAACCCTACAGATTTCTCCTCTACCACATCTCCTACCAAAGTAGTACTGGCGCAGTTCAGCACCGGCACGAAGAATGATAAGCTCAAAGCTTTTTTAAATTTCCAGGGGGGAACAGATTTCAGTCAGTTCGACCTGGTTTTGAACGGCGTCATCAGTCCCAAGTTCGGCATCAATTACGATGGCACCGCTAAGACAGCAAAAATCTCAGGCGTCAATAAAAGCTGGACCAGCAATGCGCTCTATTTCAATTACGATCCTACCAGCAAGTTTGGCCTCACCCTTCGCGGAGAATACTTCGATGACAAGAAATCAGTAGCGGGTGTTGGTACCAGTATTTTTCAGACAACACTTTCAGGAAACATTCACCTCGATAACCTGACAATTATTCCCGAACTGAGGCTGGACAATGCGAAAGACAATGTTTTCTCTAAAAGTTCCGGTGCAGGGACCAAGACAGATGCCAGTTTCATTTTAGCTGCCGTTTACAAATTCTAAACCATATTTATAATACCCTCCTGCATCAAGCATTATTCACCACTTAAACCTTATTGCCATGTTTTCAAGTACAATGGATACACTAAAACAACTGGGCAAAAAGAAACCCACCCCCTCTTTCTCTGCTTCTCCCCTTTCAAAAAAAGACAAATGGCGCATGGGCCTCACTTTCTTCAGCGGAAAGATCATTGGCCTCTGTGTAGTGCTGCTGGCGATGAAGTTCCTGCCAGGCATGCTTGCAACACCGGCAAAAGCGGCAGACACTTACTCTGCACATGAAACCTCTATGATGAATTCCATCAACACAGTATGGACGCTGGTAGCTGCCTTCCTCGTATTCGGCATGCAGGCAGGCTTCGTTATGCTCGAAGCAGGTTTCGCCAGAAGCAAAGAAACAGTTAACGTATTACTCGAATGCATTTTCGATACCGCTATCTGCGGCATTTTATTCTGGGCCATCGGGTATGCTTTCATGTTCAGTCATGGTAACGGCTTCATCGGAAAGAACTGGTTCTTTCTCTCCGGTGTTCCGGCAACTTACGAAACAACCGGCGTACCTATCCTGGCACACTGGATATTCCAGTTTGCTTTCGCCGACACCACCTCCACCATCACCTCCGGCGCAATGATCGGCCGTACCAGTTTCAGGGGCGATATCCTGTACAGCATTGGTGTAACAGGATTCATTTACCCGATCATTGGTCACTGGGCATGGGGACCAGACGGATGGCTGGCTTTGATGGGAAGTAATGGCAATTTCTTTCCTGCACTGGGACAGGGCTTCCGTGATTTTGCTGGTTCAACTGTAGTTCATACAATTGGCGGTGTGATTTCACTGGCAGGTGCATTGGTATTGGGTCCGCGTATCGGTCGTGTATTCAAGAGAGACGATAAGGAGAAAGGCGGACTGCCTCCTGCACACAGTCTTCCATTGGCTGCAGTGGGTGCATTCATCCTCTGGTTTGGCTGGTATGGATTCAATCCCGGAAGCACTTTATCTGCAATGGATGCCGATGGCATCGGTCGTATTGCCACCAATACCACATTGGCCGCCTGCGCCGGATCCTTAACAGCCATGTTGCTGCCTTTGTATTTCGGTCCGAATAAAGGCAAATACGATCTGCCCTTTACCATTAATGGATTGTTAGCCGGACTGGTAGCCATTACCTGTCCTTGTTACTGGGTATCACCATTGGGTGCTATTTTCATCGGTCTTATTGCAGGCGCAGTGGTTTATTACGGAACCCTTTTACTCGAATACCTGCGCATTGATGACCCTGTTGGCGCAGTACCCGTGCATGGCATTGCCGGCATCTGGGGTACTTTATCATTAGGATTGTTTGCATGCGGTCAGTATGGCGCAACAAGCCCTACCGGCGCAGATAATTCCGCCCCTGTAAAAGGCGTATTGTACGGCGGCGGATGGGATGTGTTCAAAGCCCAACTGATTGGAAGCGCTACTATTACCATCGCAACTTTCCTGGTTGCCATGGTATTGATGATGATTGTCAATAAGCTCCCTTATCCCTGGAAATTGCGTGTTGAACCTGAAGCAGAAACAGGCCCTGGACTTGATCTGTTCGAGCACGGCAGCTCGGCTTATCATGCACAGGATTAATCAGGCCAGATTTTTTGAGATAAATGACGGCAAAAACGGGGGCATCCTTCATCGGATGCCCCTTGTTTTGTAGCCTAAACACCCTGTTTTCAAGGGTTTCGCAGCTATGTGGATAACTTTTTTCGGCAAAAAAAGCCTTTTTTTGAAAATATGGGTCACTGACAAAAACCGGCTTTTCAACCCGGCTCTTCTTCTCATTTTCCCGCTTTTTGCAAAGAAACCCGGTTTCTTTTGCGGGCATTCTTTTAAAAGGGAATAGAAGCCGGAAAATTATCTCATTATCATTTTTTATACTTTATAACCGCTAGTTTTTTGCCTTGGGATGCCTGAAAAACATGTACTTTTTTGGTTCAACTTTGTGGTGTTCATATTTCAAGAAACAAAACACACACCATGAATCCGTTAGTAGCTCAAGCAGCAGTGAATGTGCCCAATGAGGGTTCTTTACTGACCATTGGTCTTATTGCCTGTATCAGCGTATTTGTTCTGTTACTGGCTAAGAAAGAAATAAAAAATGTTGCCTGATCACCGGCGCATTTTTTAGATAGTTACACAGGCCTGCCATCAATGGCAGGCTTTTTTCTTGCCCAACCTCAAATCAATTTCCGGGGTTATCTGTTTTTACTTAAGTTAGGCGAATGAAATGGCTGGTCCGACTGCTTCAATACCTGTATTGTATTTATGCCCTCCTTTTTTTTATTGTATTGATGTTCCTTGTTTTTCCTTTTGTATTGCTGGCTTTGTTGTTTGGAAAAGTCAATGGAGGCAATATCATTTACAAACTCTGTATGGCCTGGGGAAGAATATGGTATTTCCTGATTGGCATTTCACACCAGGAGATCTACGAAGTGCCGCACGACCTGAATAAGCAATACATTTTTGTAGCCAACCATATTTCTTATATGGACATTCCCCCGCTGGTACTGATCGCACACCAGCCCATCAGGGTATTGGGTAAGGCAGAGATGACCAGGATACCTGTATTCGGATGGATTTACCGTGCTGCCGTTATCCTTGTTAACCGCAGTAACCCTGAAACGAGGGCCCGCAGTGTGAGAGCGCTCAAAGCTGCCTTAAAACACGGCATTTCCATTTTTATTTTTCCCGAAGGCACATTCAACGAAACAGGCCAGCCACTGAAAAATTTTTTCGATGGGGCTTTCAGGATTGCCATAGAAACAGAAACCCCCATCAAACCTGTTTTGCTCATCGACACCATTGACCGGCTGCATTACCGTGGCCTCTTTGAGTTGACGCCAGGACCTAATCGCGTTGTATTTCTGGACGAAATACCTGTCACTGGTCTGTCAGCGAAAGACATACTTTCTCTCAAACAAAAAGTATACGATGCAATGGAAACAGGTCTCAAACGTTATCGCGCATATCCATCAGCTTAAAGCTTATTTTTGACGAAATTCAGTCGTTTTGTTTGCAGAAGTCATTATACCGCTTTCCCTTCCTAAAAATTATACCTGGTCAGTCCCGCTGCATTTACAGGACATGGTGCAACCCGGCGTACGCGTGGAAGTGGTATTGGGCAGGAATAAAAAGTATGCCGGTATTGTAAAACAGGTGCACCTGAACAAGCCGGAAGCCTTTACACCCAAAGATATCCTGAATGTGCTGGACCCGGAACCCATACTCTATCCCTCACAGTTGCAATTATGGGAATGGGTTTCTGATTATTACATGTGCAATGAAGGAGAAGTCATGCAGGCAGCGGTACCGTCGAACCTGAAATTGTCCAGCGAAAGTGTGCTGATCTGGAATGAAACCGCTGCTTATTCTCCGTCTGATCTGTCCGACGCTGAATACCTGGTTACAGAAGCATTGGAATTGAAGAAAGAACTGCGACTGGGTGAAGTGCAGCAGTTGTTGGACATCCCCTCTGTTTATCCCGTAGTCAAGAAACTCATCGAAAAGAACATCTGTTATGTTTGGGAAGAGCTGAAACAGAAATACAGGCCCAAGACAGAAACATATCTATCACTTGCTCCCGCTTACAGACAGGAAGATAAACTGGCCGACCTGTTGAATAACTGGGGAAGGGCGCCCAAGCAAATGGAACTATTGCTTGCCTACCTGCACCTGCAAAAAACCGAAGGCGAAGTGACTAAAGCGCAACTCCTTAAAAAAGCCGGCGCCACTGATGTACAATTAAAGGGTTTATTGGAAAAAAACATATTGCTGACTGAAAAAAGAGCTGTTGACCGCATCAGGCAATTACCTAAAGACATGGTCATTGATTTCGTCTTGTCTCCCATCCAGGAAGAAGCGTTGACTGAAATCAAAGAGCGTTTTACACACAAACAGGTTACTTTACTGCATGGTGTTACTGCAAGCGGAAAAACACAGATCTATATCCGGTTAATTGAAGAACAGATCATGCTGGGCAAACAGGTATTGTACCTGTTGCCGGAGATTGCGCTCACCGCGCAAACCATCCGGCGGCTGCAAAAACATTTTGGCGGCTATATTGCCATTTATCATTCCAAATTCAATCCCAATGAAAGGGTGGAAATATGGAATAAAGTAAAATCGGGTGATGTAAAAGTAGTGCTGGGTGCGAGGTCTTCCCTTTTTCTTCCATTTAAAGAACTGGGCCTGGTCATTGCAGATGAAGAGCACGATGCTTCTTACAAGCAACAGGAACCTGCACCTCGCTACCATGCCAGGGATACGGCCATTTATTATGCTTCTTTATTTGGTGCAAAGGTTTTGCTGGGCAGTGCTACACCTTCCATTGAGAGTTATTATAACTGCATGCAGCATAAATACGGACTGGTATCGCTAACAGAAAGGTTTGGCAATGCGGGTCTGCCCGCTATTGACCTCATTGATGTGAAGCAATACAGCGCCAAAGGCAAGACCGCACTCACACCTCCGCTGACCGACGCCATCACTGCATCATTACAGGCAAAGAAGCAGGTGATCCTTTTTCAGAACAGGCGCGGCTATGCACCTTACCAGGTGTGTGATACCTGCGGCTGGATACCTCAATGCAGGAACTGCGATGTAACGCTGACTTATCACAAAACAAAAAACCAACTGGTTTGCCATTATTGCGGTACCGCTTATCCGGTAATACAAACCTGCCTGGCCTGCGGCAACCATCGCTTTACGCAAAAAAATTTCGGTACCGAACAAATAGAAGAATTGCTGGGTGAAGCATTTCCCGAAGCAAGGGTTGCCCGGATGGATTATGACAGCGTCAAAGGCAAACACGATCATGATGCATTGATCAGGTTGTTTGAACAACAGCGTGTTGATTTGTTGGTGGGTACGCAAATGGTAGTAAAGGGACTTGATTTTGAGCATGTAAACCTGGTAGGAATCATTGATGCAGACGGCATTCTCAATTTTACCGATTTCAGGGTCAATGAAAGGGCTTTCCAACTGATGGAACAGGTAAGCGGAAGGGCAGGCAGGAAAGACGATGAAGGGAAAGTATTGATACAGGTAAGCAATACGCAACACCCCGTACTGCAGTTTGTAAAAGAACACCGGTATACCGATCTATTCCATTTTGAATTGCAAAACAGGAAAGCTTTCAATTATCCTCCTTTTTCCAGGCTGGTACGGCTTGTTTTCAAGCACCGTGAAAAACATATTGCCGAAGAAGCAGCCCATATTATGGCACAAGGATTGAAAGCCCATTTTGCCCGTTATATCACGGGGCCGGCACAGCCAGTGGTTGACCGCATCCGCAATCAGTATCTTTGGGAAATACTTCTCAAGTTGCCAAAAGACACCCAGTTCATTCATCAATGTAAAAAAGAAATTCACCAACAGACAATCATCATACAATCGAACAAACGCTATAGATCTGTAGTCATCCAGCCCGATGCAGATCCTGTTTAACCGGTTTTATCATTTATCAATTTCGTCAGTCAAATGCAGATCAATACCAATCAATCGCTCAGGTCTTACAATAGTTTTGCCATTGATGCAAGTGCAAAGTATTTTGCTGCATTTGGTTCTGTGCAGGAATTGGAAGAATTGCTGGCTGCCGTTGCCGGTGCACCTGCACTGATCCTCGGTGGCGGGAGCAATATTCTCTTTACCACTGATTTCAACGGATGGGTGTTGAAAAATGAATTGAAAGGTATCAGTCTTGCCGGAGAAGATGCCGATTATTTTTATGTGAAAGCAGCAGCCGGGGAAAACTGGCATTCTTTTGTAATGCATTGCATAGCGCAGGGATATGCAGGTATTGAAAATCTCAGTCTTATACCGGGCAATGTAGGCGCTGCACCCATGCAGAACATTGGTGCTTATGGCGTGGAGATCAAAGATGTTTTTCATGAACTGGAGGCATTCCATCGGCGGGAACGCAAAACGGTCATTTTCAAACTGGCCGATTGCACTTTCGGATACCGGGAAAGCGTTTTTAAAAATCAATACAAAGATCAATTTGTGTTGTTGAATGTTACTTTCAGGCTGCGCAAGCAGCCAGTGTTCAATACCAGTTATGGCGCCATAGAACAGGAACTGGAAAAAATGGGTGTGAAGGAACTTTCCATTCGCGTCATTTCAGATGCAGTGATTCGTATCAGGCGCCGTAAACTGCCTGATCCGGCAGAGATAGGCAATGCAGGGAGTTTTTTCAAGAACCCGGTTATCTCATCTTTACAATTTGAACAATTGAAAAAAACATTCCCCGGCATTATAGGTTATTCTGCTAATACTGGAAACATTAAACTTGCAGCCGGCTGGCTCATAGAGCAATGCGGATGGAAAGGATATCGCAGGGGCGATGCAGGCTGCCATGCCAGGCAGGCACTGGTACTGGTCAATTATGGCCATGCCAGTGGTGCAGACATACTGGAACTTTCTTCTTCCATCATTCAAACCGTAGAAGAAAAATTTGATGTTCACCTGGAAAGGGAAGTCAATATTGTCTGAAGCAATTTTGTTTGACGAAGTTTCAACAGATTAATGATTAGCCGGCTGTATAGCTGTAGTATCCCTTACCGGTGCAACAGTGCTGATGTAAATATCCATTACCTGCCCCTGCCTGATCTTGTTCGGCACTTTGGCGCCGGTAGGTCCCAGTACATCCGATAAAGTCGCAGGAGATTGTCTCACTACGAATGAAGTGGCAGAATCCCTGATGGCATCCATGGCAACAACAGACCCTATGTTAATGTTTACGGTAGACAGGTAAGTTCTTGCTTCCTGTAAAGTCATGCCAACCAGGTCTGGCACAGCAATATCACTACCTCCTACTCCGCTGCCCAATACAAAACTGATGGTGCTGCCCAGCGGTATTTTTGTTCCGGCTGCAATAAGGGCTCCATTATAATATTGTTCCAATACCGAATTACGTGCGATATCCGGTTTGTAAGTCACTTCCCCCAATTTCAACCCCAGGCTGTGCAGGTACATTTCGGCGCTGCGGATGGAGAAGCCTGCCATATTGGGCATTTCAACCTGCGGAGGGATGGTGCGGTTAACTGTAAGGTAGATGGTACGACCAGCCTTAACAGTTGCATCGGCATCAGGCGATTGTCGGATTACAGCCTGTTTGGGAATACTGTCGATATAAATGGAATCCTGTATCACCACATCAAACCCTTTACCTTCGAGTATTTGTCTGGCAGCAAGCATATTCTGCCCTGTAACTGCAGGCACTTTTTCAATCTTACCATAGCTGGTAAGCCATCCCAGGAAACTGAAAAAAAGAATCATCAGTACAAGGATGATCCCGATAGCCGCCAGCACATTTATCCAAAGCGGTTTTGATGTGATTTTTTTAACCAGGTTGCTCATGCTAATTAATTAATTGAGAACTTCATCGATCATTGCAGAATAAAAATCTTTTAAACTCCATCCCATGGTCATTACCTGTTGTGGAATCAGGCTCGCTTCACTTTGACCAGGAACTGTATTCACTTCCAGCATGAAGGGCTGGTCTTGCAGTTCATTATAAATGAAATCAATCCGCACCACTCCTCTGCAATTCAACACTTCATACACAAGCCTGGCAGCGGTTTCCAGCTTTTCTTTCATGGCATCACTGATGACAGCTGGTGTAGTCTCCACGCTTTTACCCTGGTATTTCGCTTCAAAATCAAAGAATTCATTTTGCGTGCTCACTTCTGTCATAGGTAATACGGTAATTTTTCCTTTTGACTTAAACACGCCGATGGTGAATTCGCGGCCACTGATGAATTCTTCCACCAGTACCTGGTCATCTTCCCGGAATGCTTTTTCAAGAGCACCGGCCAGGTCAGCAGCATTGCTTACTTTGCTCATGCCTATACTGCTTCCCCCGTTATTAGGTTTTACAAACACGGGCAGCGTAAGCTTTGCCAGGATGGTTTCGGGCAATACGGGAGTATGCTTGAAAATATGCAGTGACCTGGCCACATGAACGCCACTGAAAGCAGCAACGGCCACTGTGTATCGCTTATTAAAAGTAAGCGCAGAAGTGGCCGCATCGCAACTGGTATATGGCAGTTTCAGCATATCAAAATAGCCCTGCAGTTTTCCATCTTCTCCGGGCGTACCGTGTATGCAAAGCAATACAGCATCGAAATTGACTTTCTGGCCCTGGTCTGTCACTGAAAAATCATCGCGGTTCACTTTCGATTTTTCTCCATTCACCGGTTCATACCACCATCCGCTTGCATTGATATCGATGCGGTATACATCGAACCTGTTCCTGTCCAGATTATTCCCCACTGTAATAGCGCTTTTATAACTGATCTGTGCTTCATTACTCAAGCCGCCTGTTACCAGGGCTATCTTTTTTTTCATCTGTCTGTTTTTATGGTCTTATGCCGGATGAGGTTTGTGCAACAAATATAGGTGAGGAGGATGATAAAAAAAGGTGAAGAAACTCCCCGTCTCTTCACCTCACGTTGGCAGGAAATATCACCCGCCGTTACAAGTTGTTGTCTCTTTGAATGGCAACAATTAATTAAGGCTAAGCTAAGTAAATCCACGCTTTTTTGCAAGCATTTCCCTGCCAAAGTTTGGCACAGGGGCTGTGCATTAGATGTGCATTTTCTCCTTCTTGGTCAGCAGTTCCTCCACGGTTTCACGGTACATTTCGTCGGGTATGCAACAGTCAACCGGACATACCGCCGCACACTGGGGTTCTTCATGGAAACCCTGGCATTCGGTACATTTATTGGGAGTAATATAGTAGGTGTCAACGCTGATGGGCTCAAAACGCTTTTCGGCATCCACTATGGTGCCGTCCATCAGGGTAAAATTGCCTTTTACAGTGGTTCCGTCAACAATAGCCCATTCCACGCCACCCTCATAAATGGCATTGTTGGGGCATTCGGGCTCACAGGCGCCGCAATTGATACATTCTTCTGTTATTTTAATGGCCATACAAAAACGGGGTTTGTTGGGTTAGTGATTCTACATTTGCAGTTCCAAAAATACGGTTGACAAATGACTTTACAAGAACGAATTCAGTTGATGGTACGCCTGGGTGAATACATGCAGGGAAACAATCCCGAATGGGAGGCGGTGAAAGCAAGGGCTTACAGGGAAAATGCCTGGTTTATCCCGGAATTCATCAACCGGTCGATATACAGTATCACCAGCCGCTTCCTGCAGCAGCCGCTACTGGAAGCCTGGGCAGACCGGTACGCTCTCCCCGATTCACCGGAAAAGGCCAAAACAGTGGGACTGGTGATGGCAGGCAATATTCCCCTGGTAGGTTTTCACGATTTTCTCTGCGTTTTCCTGAGCGGCCATTCCGTACTCATCAAAGCTTCCTCAAAAGACGAAGTGCTCATCAAACACCTGGCAGATAAACTTTATGAATGGGAAAGAACCATACAGAACAGGGTATCTTTTGCAGAACAGCTCAAGGGATGCGACGCTTATATTGCAACCGGCAGCAATAATTCGGGACGTTATTTCGAATATTATTTCGGCAAATACCCGCATATCATCCGGCGTAACAGGACCTCGGTAGCCGTGCTGGACGGCACTGAAACAAAAGCAGAACTGGAGGCGCTGGCAGATGATATACAGCTGTATTTTGGTCTCGGGTGCCGCAACATTACCCAATTGTATGTACCGGAGCAATACGACTTTATTCCCCTGCTCACTGTTTTGAAAAAATATGCCTATTTTCTCGACTACCACAAATACAAACACAATTACGACTACCACCTGGCCCTGCTGATCATGGGTAATAAGTATTATATGAACAATGACTCAGTCATTCTGACCGAAAATTCCTCTCCTTTTTCACCCGTCAGTCAGGTACATTACCAGTATTATTCCAATATAGGAGAAGTATGGGATTTGTTAAAGGATAATCAGGACATCCAGTGTGTAACCGGACATGGCGCTACAGCTTTCGGCGAAGCGCAATGCCCGTCTTTGAATGATTATGCCGATGGCGTTGATACCCTTCAGTTCCTGGTTACACTTTAAAAATTAGCTAACTTTATGCTGCGATCTACGAGGATTGCCGTAAAACATTTGTTAAATGCTACCGGTGGTGAACTGCCAATTAAACAGCTTCGTTTATTTGCTATCCAATAGGCATATCATTTGACATACCTGAATTAATTAAACGACCATGAACATGAATCCAAAGAGTATTTTAGCCGTTGTAGCCATCAGTGCCGGCACTGCTGTCATGAGTGTGTGGGGATATGGTAAATTCATAGAGCATCAGCATGCGGGCGTGCAGGAGGCAGGTAAACTGCCGGTAAACTATGCAGGCTTTTTTGGCAACAACAACAGCAATGGTGTGGTAGATTTCACACCTGCTGCCACCACCGCTACACCGGCGGTAGTGCACATCAAAACAAAGACCAAGGCCAAACAGGTAAGCAATAACCGCAGGCAGCGTAATCCTTTCTCAGATTTATTCGGCGATGATTTTGGCGACTTTTTCGGCGGCCCCAGGGTTATACCCGAACAACAGGCCAGCGGAAGCGGTGTATTCATTACCGATGACGGCTATATTGTAACCAACAACCACGTGATTGACGGGGCTGACGAGATCAATGTAACACTGGCCAATAAAAAATCTTACAAGGCATCGGTAATAGGGTCAGACCCCAGCAGCGACCTGGCGGTGATCAAAGTTGAAGGAAAAGGATTCCCTTACCTGGTATATGGCAATAGTGACGAGCTGAAACTGGGGCAGTGGGTACTGGCCATTGGCTACCCGCTTAACCTGGATGTTACCGTAACTGCGGGCATCATCAGCGCCAAATCAAGGTCCATCGGCATCAACGGAAGACAGAGCCAGACGCCGGTTGAATCTTTCATCCAGACCGATGCAGCCGTTAACCCCGGTAACAGCGGAGGTGCACTCATCAATACTTCCGGCGAACTGGTAGGGATCAACTCAGCCATTGCTTCACCCACCGGTTCTTATGCTGGTTACTCTTATGCCATTCCCGTGAACATCGTTAAAAAAATTGTTACCGACATTGTCAAATTCGGCACCGTGCAACGCGCTTATATAGGCATTCAGTATGCACCGCTGGAAACCATGTCCGACGATGAAAAAAGGCAGATGGAAAAAGACCTGGGCATTTCACTGAAAGAAGGGGAAGGTGTCTATGCCACAGAAATACCCACAGGGGGTGCAGCGGCGGCGGCCGGATTGAAAAAAGGCGATATAGTAACCAAAATCAATGGGGTTACTGTGAGCAACGGACCGGAATTACAGGAGCAGGTGGCGCGTTACAAGCCGGGTGATAAGATCAACCTTACGTATAAACGCAGCGGAAAAGAGAACACCACCAGTCTTGTGTTGAAAAACAAGGCCGGAAATACCGATATGGTCAAGAACAGCAGTCTCATGGAAAAACTGGGCGGTACATTGGAGAACCTCGATAAGAAAATAGCACAGGCCAATGAGATTCCCGGAGGCGTGCTGGTGAAAAAAGTAGGCGATGGTTTATTGAGGAAGAGCAGGATGCAGGACGGATTTGTGATCACAGGCGTGAATGGCAAAGAAGTGAAAAACCTGGATGAGCTGAAAGAACTGCTTGCTGTTTACAAAGGCAGCGCAATCAGACTGGATGGATTCTATCCCGGTTTTGAAGGATCTTATACTTATCCCCTCAACCTGGGCGACGATAACTAGAGAAAATTTCTGATTTGATCATTTCATATAAGGCGGTTGTTCTACGGAACGACCGCCTTTTCTTTTGTCATGAAAGACGATGCCTGTTAAGTAAGCGATAGTTGATTACCGCCTATGGTAACTGAAAAATAAATCTCTGCCTGCAACGCCTGGAATATCTTAAGAATGGTATCTATGGTAGCGCTGTTGGCGTTGTTTTCCAGCTTGGATATTTGTGCTTTCTGAACACCTACCAGTTCTCCCAATTGTTCCTGTGTGAGGTTACGTTCCTTCCTAGCCCTTTTGATCATGTTGCTTAGTAAGGTCATGTTGAGTTTATACTCGAAAGCCTCCCTGGCTTTGGTGCCACGTTTACCTACATGCTTGTCTATCATTTCAGACAGGCTATAAGATTTCATTTTTGTTTTTTTCATACTGAATAATGCCTAGGTGTTTTTTTCTTCGAAATAGTTTTCCCTGATACGCATGGCCCTGGCAATCTCATTAGCCGGCACTTTATCTACTTTCTTTATAAAGCCATGCGTTGCCAGCACTAATGTATTATTAGCATCTGTTTTATCCCAAAATGCCAGCAGCCTGACTTGTTGCAATGCATATCTCACACGTATTTCCCAGATATCATTGTGGAGTTTTTTAAACAAACGCGGATCATTGGACTGCTCAGCTAATGCAATATTGTACAATAGTTTGCTTACAATCTTCGGATTCAATTCATCAATAAAAGAGGACGCTTCTTCTAAAAACCTCGTTTCAAAATACCTCACAGCTTATGATTTACAAAGTTAAACAATTGTTTCCAAATATGGAAACTTATTTTTCTGTTTCAACCTTGTGTTTGATACACCTGTAAACAACATAAAAATAATTATCTGCAGAAACTCCTGCATAAATCAGGTATAAACCGCAAATCTGTATATTGAGGCCTCAATCTTTTTTATGCGTCCTGTGTGTCATGTTTTACTTTCCTTTTTGTTGTTGAATGCATCATTAAATGCAGAGGCAGCAGTTATTAAGACGGGTGCCGATCAAACCGAAAAGTACATTCCTTACCTGAAAGGAAAAAGAGTGGGCATACTGGCCAACCCTACTTCTGTTATTGGCAAAAAGAATGTGCATCTGGTGGATAGCTTATTAAAGTTGGGGGTTCATATTGTAAAAGCTTTTGGCCCGGAGCACGGCTTTCGCGGCAATGCGAGCGCTGGTGCCAAGGTGGCGGATGAATTAGATTCGGCTACAGGTATCCCGCTGATCTCATTGTATGGATCAGGAAAAAGCAAACCCAGTCAGGCCGACCTGGCTGATATTGATATCATGGTATACGATCTGCAGGATGTAGGTTGTCGTTTTTATACCAATATCAATGCACTCGCGAAGCTAATGGAAGCCTGCGCTGAGAATGGCAAAGAATTGCTCATACTGGACCGGCCCAATCCTAATGGATATTTTATAGACGGACCAGTGCTGGACATGAAATTGAAATCGGGTGTTGGCATGTTCCCTATCCCCATTGTATACGGTCTTACCATCGGCGAATTTGCACAAATGGTGAATGGGGAGGGGTGGCTGCCCAACGGACTGAAATGCAATATCCGCATCATTCCTGTGGCCAATTATAACCACAACATGGCATACATCTTACCGGTAAAGCCATCACCTAATCTCAATACGCAACAGTCCGTCCTCCTCTATCCTACACTTTGTTTGTTCGAAGGCACCATCATCAGCCAGGGCCGTGGCACTTATTTTCCTTTCACCGTTTTGGGTAATCCTAATCTGAAGGGGTTCTATCCTTTTTCATTCACTCCTGTAAGCATCAAAGGAATGGCAGAAACACCATTGCACATGAACCAGGTCTGCTACGGCCTCGACCTGCGCAGTTACGATGTTTCGAAACTGCATAAAAGCAAACAGCTGCATATTGAATGGATGATTGAATTGTTCAAAGCTTATCCATACAAGGAAAAATTCTTTGACTATAAGCAAAACAAAGAAATGGGCAATATCGACAAGCTGGCGGGCACTACTGCATTCAAAGAACAGATCGCTTCCGGCCTTTCCGCCACCGACATTCGAAAAAGCTGGGAGCCTGGGTTAAAAGCTTACAAGGAGATGCGAAAGAGGTATTTGTTGTACCCATAGAGCGTCCTGGCTATATTTTTTATGAAAAAAAGCTTTCAATTATTAAAAAAGCTTTAAATTCAACATGCGATTATCCCCCCTTAGCAATTAATATACCTATTGGTTTGAGCAAAAAAAAGCCCTACAGAAGTATGCAGGGCAATAGAGTATTCACTCTTCGGCTTATAGCCTTGTTGTGATTTGCAGAACAAACATAGTAGTAAAAAGAATTAAATCAAAAAAATATGTCAAGAATTTTAGGACTTGACCTCGGGACTAACTCCATTGGTTGGTGTATTCGCGAGACAGAACGACATGAAAGAGAAGAGTATAGTAAAGTGTTTTCAAAAAACATTACTGATTTTCAGAATGAAATCGTTGACTATGGGGTCGTAATATTCCAAAAAGGTGTTGGGGAAGGAAAATCAGGCGAATTTTCGCTGGCGGCTGAACGAAGAAAAAACAGGAGCAAACGTCGCCTTTATAATGCAAAAAGATATAGGAAATGGGAGCTTTTAAAAATTCTAGTAGAAAATAAAATGTGCCCTCTTACGCTGGAAGAACTTCGATTATGGAGTATTGGAAACTGGCAAGAAGTTGAGGGAAAGAAAAAAAATCTAGGCAGGATTTATCCAGTGGGAAATGAATATTTTCAAAAATGGCTGACATTCGACCCTGTCTATTTTGGTCAAAAAGGGGTCTCAGATAACGGCAAATCAATACTGAAAACTCCTTACGATCTGCGTTGTGAATTGATTTGTTCTGAAGAACAAGATGAAACTGCGAAAAAACAAAAAGTTGGCAGGGCATTATACCATCTTGTACAAAGACGAGGATTTAAATCAAGTAGAAAAAACGGAAAATCCCGGTATGCCGAAAATGCAGAACTAGAAAAGATAAAGTTAGAAAAACCCAACTTTCATATTTCTACTTTAGCTAAAGAAAAAATAGATGAAGGCAAAAGATTTAGGGCAAGTGGTGTTATCCAACGAAAATATTTTGAAGATGAATTTTATGCAATCTGCGAAAAGCAAAATATAGGTGCCGAGCTTACAGACAGACTATACAAAGCTATATACTTCGTCAGACCGTTACGGTCGCAAAAAGGCTTAGTGGGTAATTGTACATTAGAAAAACGAAAAACAAGAATACCTATAAGTCATCCCAAATATGAGGAATTTAGGGCATTGCAATTTATAAATAATATCAAATGGCGTAAAACAGGACTACCAGTTTTTGAGCCCATCCCTATGCAACTGAAAAAGAAAATTTTTGAGGAATTGTTTTTCAGAAGGTTAGAAAGCGGCAAAAACAAAGGCAAAGTACATTCAGAAAGCTATTTCAAATTTGATAACATCATTGACAAATATTCAGAAAATGGGAAATATGAATTCAATTACGAAAATAAACCAAATATATCCGCTTGTCCCATCATTGCTTCTTTCATGAATGTGTTTGATGATGAATGGCAAAACAAGTTTATCAAAAAAGAGAATAGTTATGGGATAAATTGGGACGGGTTATCAATAAACTATGTTTGCAAATATGGAAAGAAAAATGGACAAAATCGCATCTTGAAGGCAGATGAGATATGGCATCTTTTGTTTGACTACATTCAAACGAAAGACAAACAGGAAGAATTGAATACATTCTGCAAAAATGTACTTGAATTTAATGATGATAAATCAAAAGAATTTTCAAATATTGACATTCCTCAAGGCTATGGTTCGTTAAGTCATAATGCCGTTTGCAAAATCATTCCTTTCCTACAAAGTGGGTATATCTATTCCGAAGCCGTTTCCTTCGCTAATCTCAAAAAAGTACTAGGTTCAACATTTGATAACACTAAAGAAAAAGCAGAAAAGACAATTACTACTACTATTAAGGAAACCAGTGAAATAAAAGAAAAACTAACCATTGTCAACAGTCTTATCCAGCAATTCTTCTCCAACAATAATACTATACGGGCAAAAGGGCTAGACAACCATATTAAAGCGATAGCAATACAGGACACGACAAATAAGTTGAGGAGTTATTTTAGAGAATCTCATTTGGTTATCAATGCCGAATCCGATCGAAAAAAATTTGAAACTGAAATATTAGATCTTTATTTAAAATTTTTGGATGGAAGGCAGAATAAGGATGAAAAAGCATCCTCATATTTAAACAAGAACCCTGAAATCGATTATTACAGACTACCCCGTTTAGATGAAGTTATTAAACAAAACCTGAAAAAGGAATTTGACTTATCTGACATAGCCATAAAGCATTTGTACCATCCATCAGATATAGATATGTACCCAATGTCAAAACTGGAAATAAGAATCAGTGTAGATGGTATAGAACAACTCGTAAAGCAATTGGGAAGTCCGCAGCCACCTTCCAAAGGGTGGAAAAATCCGATGGCCATGCGTACGTTACACGAATTGCGGCATCTACTGAACTACTTACTGAAAGTTAGCAAAATTACCCCCGAAACAAAAGTGGTAGTGGAAATGGCGAGAGAATTAAATGACGCGAATAAACGATGGGCAATTCAAACCTATCAAAGATACAGGGAGAAAGAAAATAAAGAATTTGCAAAAGCCATTGTTGGAGTAGCTAAGGAAAAATATCCCAATATTGATGAAACCAATATTGAAAATATCAACAAAGTAAGACTTTGGTGGGAGCAGATTAAAGACAATGAAGCACTTTACAAGCAAATTGAAAATTTAAAAGAGGATGTTCAGAAATATCGCCTTTGGAAAGAACAGGAGTGCGTTTGCATGTATACGGGAGAGATGATAAGTCTGACTGATTTATTTGATGGATCTCAAACTCACTTTGAACACACACTTCCTGTTAGTGATTCATTTGACAACTCACTAGCTAATCTCACAGTTTGCAAAGAATACTACAATACAAATATCAAAAAAAATAAAATCCCAACACAATTAGGCAATTATTTAAATGATGTTAACGGTTATACTGCCATTAAACCCCGTTTAAAAAAGTGGGAAGAAAAGGTGGAGCATTTAAAAACCCTTATTGACACTAATAAAATAAAAACAAAAAAAACTCAAGATCCAGAAACTAAAAAAAGCTTAATTCAAAATAGGCATTTACTACAATTCGATTATGACTATTGGAAAAAGAAATTAAATACATTTATTGTAAAAGAAATTCCAAATTCATGGAAAAACAGTCAATTAATAGACACCCAAATCATTTCAAAGTATGCACGAGCTTATCTAAAAACTGTTTTTGAAAAAGTAGATGTACAAAAAGCTTCTATTACAAATGATTTTAAAAAAATTTATCGAATAAAAGGGAATGAAACAAAAGACCGAAGTAAACATAGCCACCATGCTGAAGATGCAGCTACATTAGCACTGATCCCAGGTTCAGCAAGGCGAGAAACCATCTTAAAGGAGTATTATGAAGCGATTAGAAACAAGAAAAAATATACTCTTGACCCCTACAATGGTTTTGACACAAAACATGTTCTTGATATTGAAAAAAATATAACAGTATTCCATGTTTGTAATAATAAGTACATAACCAATACAAAGAAAAAAAATAGGAAAAGAGGAGAAATTGTCTTTTTAAAAAACAAAAAAACGAAGAAACACATGCTTAATGAATCGGGGAAGCCTATTCCTATGATTGCTACAGGTGATACAATAAGGGGGCAAATAAATGAAGAATCGTATTTGGGAGCAATCACACCACCGCTATATCAGAATGGCAAGGCTGTCAAAAAGAACAATAAATGGGAAATTCGAAGAGAAAAAAATGGCAATCCTGAAATTTGGATAGTAAAAAGATTACCAATTGACTCAATTAACTTCGAAAAAGACATAATTATTGACGAACAATTAAAGCAATCCATTTTGAATCAAATAAATGAAGGTAGATCAGTAAACGAATTAACCGATTTGAGTGAAAATAAGATACGCCATATTCGCTGCCGTGTAAAAACTGGGAAAGGGTTTCAGTCCAGAGAAAAAACCATTGAGTTAAAAAAACATTCACACACATCGAAACAAGAGTACAAAAAAAATGTTTTGTCAAAAATAGCCGACAATTTTTTATGCCTATTCTACCAAAATAAACCTAAACCAGATGAACAAATTCAAAGTCGGGCTCGCATTATTAGTCTTTTTCATTTCCGATATTTAGAGTTTGACTCGTTAAGGGATATTTGGAATGATGAAAATTGGAACAACTATAGAATAAATGATAAATTAAGCTTACCATTAGTCAAAATTATAACACAGGGAACAAAAGTTTTGTTTTATGAAAAATCAAAAGATGAAATAGGATATTTAAAAACAAGAGAAATACAGCAACGGATATTTGTTGTTTTTAAGTTTAACGAATCATTAGTTAGCAACAAGTACTACAATTATATTTATTTTAAAAACCATTTGGATGCACGTCCCAATCCTGATATAGATAAGGAATGTGAAGACAAGTTTGATCCTCAAAAATATCAATCAGGATTACGCCTAAAGCCAGAAAATATAAATTGCCTCTTTGAAGGGATTGATTTTGAAATGAAACCAGATGGAGAAATAAAATGGATTAAAAAATGATCAAACGTACTCTATATTTTGGTAATCCTGCATATCTCAAAACCCGAAACGAACAACTGGTGTTTGAGAGTCCAGACACAGGTGAAACTACTCAGGTACCCATTGAAGATATAGGAGTATTAATTGCTGATCATCAACAAATCACCATTTCAACAGCATTATTGTCGAAATTATTATCCAGTAATGTCGCTTTCATCAGCTGTGATGCTACCCACCACCCTACTGGCTTGTTGCTGAACTTAGATGGCCACACCCTGCAGAGCGCGCGATTTACTGCACAGATAGAAGCTTCTATACCACTGAAAAAACAGCTCTGGCAACAGACCGTGGCAGCTAAAATCGGAAACCAAGCTGCTGTGTTAGACTGGCAACACTTACCCTGTCAGAATCTGCAGAATTGGACCAAGGAAGTAAAAAGCGGTGATGCAGATAACCACGAAGCACTTGCTGCCGCATACTATTGGAAATATTTGTTTATCCATACAGGTATAGGCGAAGGTTTCAAACGGGAACGTGAGGGCCCTTCGCCCAATAACTTGCTAAATTATGGTTATGCTATCCTGCGCGCCTTGGTTGCCCGTAACCTGGTAGCTAGTGGTCTTCTACCTACTTTAGGCATCTTTCACCGCAATCAATACAATGCTTATTGTCTAGCAGATGATATTATGGAACCCTATCGTCCATTTGTTGACAAACTGGTCTGGGATATTGTTCGGATGAACGGGCCAGTGGTAGAATTAGGCCCTCCCATTAAAAAGAGTTTGCTCAGAATTCCGGTAATGGATGTAAGGATGCGTAATGAAAAAAGCCCTTTAATGGTAGCTGTTCAACGCACTACTGCTAGTCTGGCACGATGTTTTGAAGGTAAAGCTCGCAAAATTGACTACCCAGAATTTTCGGTTTTACCGTGAGTAGTCATTATCATACTCGCTTAAACGCCTATCGAATCATGTGGGTTTTAGTATTATTCGACCTGCCGACTGATACTAAGAAGGACCGGAAAGCTTCTGCCGGCTTCCGGAAAAAGTTGTTGGCCGACGGTTTCCAGATGTTCCAGTTTAGTATTTACATGCGTCACTGTGCCAGCCGTGAAAACGCGGATGTGCATATTAAACGTGTTAAGAGTTTTTTACCTGCCAAAGGGCATGTTGGAATCTTTCAATTCACTGATAAACAGTTTAGTATGATCGAAATATTCTATTGCAGAGAGCCGAGAAATGCGCAAGCTCCTGTTCAGCAATTAGAAATGTTCTGAAAACAAAAACAGAATGGAAAAAAGAGAGCTTGTAGCCTGTTTTTTCATCCTGTTTTTTGGCTCAAACACAGTCTGTATAAGGCATTCATCAAATCCTGCTGTGTAAGAACTAAGTTACAATACATTTTGAAAGCAAATCACAACCAGTTCATTTGGGCATTATTCATTCGCAATGCTGTGTAAGAACTAAGTTACAATACATTTTGAAAGCAAATCACAACGAGGTCGAAAAGGACATAAACTGTTTTTATGCTGTGTAAGAACTAAGTTACAATACATTTTGAAAGCAAATCACAACTTTCTCAGCTTCTGAAATCGCATCACGCCAGCTGTGTAAGAACTAAGTTACAATACATTTTGAAAGCAAATCACAACCAACGTTACT
>JBHCAK010000001.1:0-246591 GCA_041798205.1 Sediminibacterium sp. | reverse complement strand
TTTTATTTTTCAATTGAAATAAAAAAATCATGTATTTTAGGTGAGAAGAAAGTTCTTTGACTGGCTGGAAGTGTTGTAAGCGAGCAGTTGTACCAAAGCCAAAACTGATGCAGAGAGTAATGTCGATGTGTTCTTTGATAATCTTCAGGTGATCCATAACCGCGGGCCTTTGTTGGAGGAAACCCATTACTATCCGTTCGGGTTGACAATGGCTGGTATCAGCAGTAAGGCTGCTGGGAAGTTGGAAAACAAGCATAAGTATAATGGGATTGAGCTAGATGAGGATTTAGGATTGAATGCATATGAAGCTCAGTTTAGAACACTAGATCAACAGGTAGGTAGATGGTGGCGGATAGACCCACAAACTGATAATAAATTGCAAGAGTTTTCACCATATTCATCAATGCGTAACAACCCAATCTTGAGGAGTGACCCGTTAGGTGACTTTGATGATTATTGGATTAATAAAGACGGTACAATAGATAAAACTGTAACAAATGATAAGTTTGACAGGCTTTATCTCACTGAACAAAAAACTACACCTAATAGCAAAGTTGATGGTGGTGTAATTGAAACAAAAGTAGGAACACTTGTTGGTCAGTTTGATAAGAATGAAAATGGTTTAATTCAGCTACCTTCAGAAGTTAAAGGAAATGGATGGGGTGGCGATTTTGGATTTTCAGTGAAAGCTGGTAATGATAATAAAGCTTTTGTTAAAGGAGAAGCACTAGCTGCTTTAGTAGGGGCAGTTGCAGAAACTCATACAACAGACTTAACTATCAATCAATTTAGTCTATCTAATGGAGGGTCTCCAGATCCAAGTGTATCTCATGTAAATGGAAAGAATGGAGATTTGAGATATTTGCGTAAAGATGAAACTGGAGGCGGAGTAGTTTTGGGTAGTCCAAAAGTAGATGTAGGAAGACAATCTACATTGAACAATGCCTTAAACAAATTTGGTTGGAAAGATATGATTTCTGAAAGGTTCAAATCTGGAGGCTCTTCAATGTTGCTGCCACATACAAGTTCAGCACATGAAAGAGGAATAAAAAGTGACCATTCTAATCACTTGCATTTACAAGGCTTTAAACCCAAAATTAATATATCCTATGTTATTGAGTAATCTTAAAGGTATGTATAAGACGTTATTTATTGTTGTATTGTTGACGTTGTCCTTGAATATTAAGAGCTTAGCAAATACACCAATGCGTACAGGAGTATTGCGTATTGAGTTAAACAAATTCAAAAACTCATTCATCTTAACAATTTATAACAAAGAAGGTTCTGTATTTGCAACTGTGTATAGAGATGAAGAAGATGGAGAGTACAAAGTCAAAGGGGCAGATAAAAAGATAAACAATGATCTTCTTAAAGGAATTCGGGCATATTATTTGGATTATGGGCTAATGGTATTTGATGCTGATGCCATTCAATCAGGGCAATTTCCAATATATGTGGGGAGCCAAATGAAGTATATTAAAGCAAGTGAAATTAAGACTCCTTTAGCTTCATATCAAGGTTGGCAAAGTTTTTTCAAGACTGTTTTTATTAAAACAAACAGTGGGTCATTCATTTGCTCAGATACAGTAAGTCTAAAGAAAGTGCCAAATGCTGACAAGTATAGTTATGGGGTAAAGAAAGTAAGTGGAGATTGGGCCTATGTAGAATGTCTTAAAACATGTGAACAATGCCCAGCGGGAACTATTATTAAAGGATGGGTAAGGTGGAGAGATAAAAACAAGTTGCTTGTAGATATTTTTTACTTCTGTTAATAATAAATGGTAATTATACGCTACTCTAACCCTATGTACTTTTTACGCGGTAAATAACGGTGAAATTCAGAGTTATATCAGGTATAAAAAGAAACCGTTCTGTTTTTAAACAGTGTTGCTTAGAACACTTAGGAGATTCGATTCTTTAATAACAGCTGGCTTAGCAGCTGAGCAACACGAAGGTTGCCTTAATGGTAAAAGAAAAATCTCCACGTTTAAAAACGGAACAGCTCTTTGCAAATATAAGAAATTCATCATTCTTCCGGAAAGAAATCCTTCATAGAACAACTGAACTCCTTAGCCAGCTTCTGAAGGTGGTTTAAATTGTATTTAGCAGCATAATTAGGGCTCTCCACTTGGCCGATAAATCCTCTGGCAGTATCGAGTATTCTGGCTATATCTTCCTGAGACATGTTACTCGCAATGTAAGTACCCCGATTCTCAAACAGCTTTTTTTAGAGGCTGATCATTTTTTAAAAGAGTCATTTTCCATTCATAAGGGGTAAGATTTCCCAATGATTCATGAGGGATACTTACAAGATTGTAATAGATTTAGGCGCTTCATATTGTATGTAAATTCATCAATTTTAATCGCATTAATTCGTCAATTAAAATCGTGTAAATTCATCAATATTTACTATATTTTCCCTGTAGTGAACACGGAAGGCTACAAAAACACGGAAGGCTACATCAAGACCACAAAAAATAGTGTATGAACGCCGTCTGATAGTTAGCTGATCGAAAAAAAAGTGTATAGACCCCCTCAAATAATTATCTGTAGAAAAAAAATAATATACGGCATCTTCCGGGTAATTATCGGAGAGGAAAAAATAGTGTACGGGCTCCGGCAAATAGCTGTCAGGCTGTAAAAAATAGTGCATAGTCTCCGACAAATAGTTATCCGATGGGGAAAAATACGGTATAAACTTCCCCCAATAGTTACCGGCCCCCAAAAAATAGTGCACGGACGCCACCAAATAGTTATCTGGCGGAAAAAAATAGTGTACGAACTCCGCCAGATAGTTATTTTTTCCGGAAAATATGATCCCGGTAGCGCAAAAACACGGAAACATAATCATTTGTTACAGGAAAAACACTAGGGAATGTAGTTTATTTACTATACGAAAAAGCAGAAAAACGTGATAAACAAGTAGTAAAATTCATAGTCTTTTACAGAGGCAATTTTGATCGCTTAAGCTGTGTGAAAATCCCCCCAACAACACAGTTCGTTTAGCGTAAAAGACGCATAACCATTTTTTTATTGTTAAGAAATAGACCACCCTTTTGCAGGGTGCGGGCATACTAAGTTCGTTTAACACAATGATAATTTGAACAATAACCTTTTAACTATTAGCAATGGATTTATTTAAAAGAACACACCCGATCACCCTGTTAACGATTGCTTTACTGCTTTCCAGCTGCTGGACTCCAAAACAAGTTAACAGATACGTAGAAAAGCAGTATAATAAGGAATTGCCCAAACAAGACCGAAAAAAACTACCGGATATCACCATCACTTCAGCTGCCCACCCGTTTGATTCCAGCTTCGTATCAAAAACAGAAGGAAAGACAAGCAATATGTTGCCGCTGATTTTCTATTGGCAATGGAACCATATCAATACCTGTTCCCTGAACCCTTTAATACCGTTTACTAACTTTACCAAAACTGTACACCTGCAGGCAAACAGGGGATTGAACCAGAAATTAAATGGCCGGAAACTGGAACTGGTTGTTGAACAGCTACCTAACGCTTTTGGACTTAATGAGAAAACCCATGTAGTCTGGCCTGTTTTTTACGCATTTACATGGGAAAAAGTATCTGTCAGGCCCGAAGTAAAAGATCTTATTGTTTCTTACACGGTTTTGCAAAACAACAGTGTAGAGAAATCGGGGAGAATATCTGTGAAAAATACTGAGAAAGATAAAGGATTGAGGTTTTTTCAATCCTGGAAATCTGCCATTTCAGAATACCTCGTAGAGTACAATAATGATGTAAACAGCATGAGCAAGAGTTTTGTAAACCAGTTAATACAGGAACTGTGATCATATGGAGACGAGAAACCAGCATTTGAGCAAAAACACTTGCCTTCCTGTACTATTTTTATTGTGTGTTAACTGGCTACCAGCCCAGCAACGGAATGCTTATGCAACCGATGCCTTTCTGATCATGCGCATGGTGCAAAAGACACATGTGCAACCCAAACCAATGGATGAGACATTCTCCATTCATTTTTTCGACAGTTTTATGGAATCTCTCGATAAGGAGCGCATGCTTTTTACGGCCGCTGATATGGCCCAGTTACTCCCTTATCGTACCCAAATGTGTAACCAGGTATCCTTGCAACGTACTGATCTGCTTCAGAAAGCAACATTGCTTTTTGAACAACGCCTGCTGCGCATGGATTCATTGCTTAAAAAGCTGCTGCAAACCCCCTTCGGGTTTTCAAGTGTAACGTACTTGCGTGCCGCTGAAGACAGCATCTATCCCATCAATGCGGTAGCGCAGGAAAAGAAGCTGATGATGCAGGTAAAAAAAGAAATGCTTGATTATATCATAGAGCATGGTGAACTGAATATAAAAATACCCCTTGCGCGGTTACAAATACTCACAGATAGCCTGGAACCCATTGCGCGCAAAAAAATCATCCATATATATCAGCGTTACATTAAACAGGTTACACAGGGTGCTACAAGCCTTAGCGCCTCTGTGGGAAATCTTTATTGCGAAGCACTGGCCACTACGTTCGACCCACATACGGCTTACATGCCCAGAACGGAAAAAGAAAATTTCGAAAGCGAGATCGGCGCCCATTCCATGGTTTTCGGTTTTACCCTTGAACGTGGAAAAGAAGGGGTATTAATTAAAGAACTGAAACCCGGTAGCGCTGCATTCAAGAGCGGCCAGCTGAACGCGGGCGATCGTTTCATGAGCCTCCAATGGGAAAACAAAGAACCCATCGATGTATCTGAAGCCGGGATACAGGAAGTATCGGCCCTGCTATCGCAAAGCAACTACGGCAAGCTGGCCATAACGGTGAAAAAGGCAGATGGCATATTACGGCGCGTTGAATTGCAGAAAGAAAGCATGGACACGGATGATGACGATGATAACAGGGTAAAAAGTTTTTTGCTCAAAGAAAGTACCCATACAATAGGTTATATCTCGCTGCCTGCATTTTACACAGATTGGGATAACCTGGAACACAATATAAAAGGCTGTGCCAACGATATCGCCAAGGAGATACTCCGCCTGCGTAAGGAAGGTATGAACGGACTGATCCTGGACCTGCGTTACAACGGCGGAGGATCGATGCAGGAAGCGATTGAACTGTCGGGTATTTTTATTGATGCGGGACCGGTGGGGCAGGTCAGGCCCCGCGAAGGCAAAGTGTATGCAGTGAAAGATGTTAACCGGGGAACCATTTATGATGGCCCGTTGGTTTTACTCGTCAATGGTGCCAGCGCTTCCGCATCGGAAATGGTAGCAGGCACATTGCAGGATTATCACCGCGCTGTGATCATAGGCACACCTACCTTTGGTAAAGCAACCGCACAAGAGATCATGCCACTGGATACACTTGCCAAATCCGGTGTAACATCCACAGCCAGCGACCAACGCTTTATCAAGATCACTACAGACAAACTGTATCGCGTCACCGGCGCAACAGCGCAGGGTGGGGGCGTGATGCCCGATATCACGCTTCCCGATCTATCTGAAGTGTACATCAAACGGGAAAAAGACGATCCGTCTGCCCTGGTTGTGCAACCTATCGATCCCAATCGTTTTTATACACCCTATGCCGGGGAAACACTTACCGGTATGGTACAGAGAGGACGTTTACTGGCAGATACGGCTACCTGGAGCCGGAACCTGCAAAAGAACCTGGCCCTGTTAAAATCAAAAGTTACGGAAACAACCAGCTGGCCATTGCAGCTACAGGCAGCACTTGCCGAAAGAGCTGCGATGGACGCTGTAAATAAAAACCTGCTGTGGCAAAAAACCCAGGCTCTGTATATGGTACAGAATACAACTGTGGAAGAGCAGAAACTGAAATTATCACCAGGTCTTGCTGAAACCAACCAACACTGGAAAATACGATTACAGCAAGACAAATGGATATCCACTGCTTTCCAGGTACTGAGTATCGATAAATAAAAAAATAAAACAAGCTATATGCGACAAACCCTATTTACAATGATCATGATCAGTTTGATGCTGTTGGTTACAACATTCGCCGCACAGGCGCAGGACGATCCGGGTGGATACATGACGGCCATTGGCAATGCCCACGTGGAAATGAACCAAAAATATATGGCTTACATGAGCGCTGTAGCGCACGACCGCCGTGCACGTAAAATAGAAAAGCTCAGGCAGCAGGCTTTGCAAAGCATCATGGGTAGCAGAGATAAAACCGTTATGCTTCCTTATTATAAGGGCGACAATTCTCTCCGTAAAAGCAGTCTGGATTATATAACGCTCTGCTACAACGTGTTTAACGAAGACTATGGTAAGATCGTGAACATGGAAGAAATAGCAGAGCAATCGGTAGACCAGATGGAAGCCTATATTTTGTTGCAGGAAAAAACCTCAGAAAAAATCCACCAGGCCAATGAAAAAATGAGTGCTGCCACTAAAGAGTTCTCTGCAAAGTATAATGTGAAATTGATCGACAGCAAGGATGAACTCGGTGAGAAAATGGACAAAACCAATAAGGTAACACACTATACAAACAAACTGTACCTGCTTTTTTTCAAATGCAATTACCAGGACTCAAAAATGGTGGGTTTCATGAATAGCAGTAAGGTGAACGACGTAGAGCAGGCAAGGAACGCTTTACTTAAATATGCCAATGAAGGATTAGCAGGGCTGGACTCGCTCCGCAGTTTTGAAGGCGATGGGAGCCTGGGTGCTGCTGTCCGCCAGTTATTGCAGTTCTATAAAAAGACTGCTGAAACGGCCGTTCCTAAAATGCTGGACTTTTACCTGAAAAAAGACGGTTTTGAAAAACTCAAAAAGACAGTAGATTCAAAACCATCCCGTACCAAAGAAGATGTAGATGCCTATAACGCTGGTGTTCGCGACATCAATGCCGCGAGCAACCAGTTCAATGCTTTGAATGAAACCATCAACCAGCAGCGAAGCCAATTGTTAGAAAACTGGACAAATGCAGAAAAAGTATTTGCCGATAATCACACGCCGCATTACAAATGACACTTCTTATCTTAGTATGATAATAATATGAGACGGAAAATCAGGTATTACAGGTTAGTATGGCTGTACCTGTTATGCAGGTCACGGCATTAGCGACACCTACCAAATTATTGGTAGGTGAAAATACCATGACTACGGTATTCCCTTCTCAGGTAAGGCTATCTAATTTCGTGAGACTGTAAAACCCAACTCTATGAAATGGATTGCTTCTGTAATCAGCTTTTTGATTTGCAGCGTTGTGCCATCTCTAAGCCATGCGTCCATCAATAACAGGAATTATACTGACACACTGGCAAATGACCCATGTACAGTTATGTGGAGCTACAAAGCTCCTCTTCCTGCGCCACGGTATGCGCAAGCTTCTGCAGTTGTAAACGGTATTTTATATGTTATGGGCGGAGGTTATCTCAACACAATGGTTGCCTATAATCCGGCTACTAACACCTGGACTACAAAAGCTTCCATGCCGTCAACCCGTTGGAATAGCACATGTGGGGTAATCAATGGACAAATATATTTGGTAGGTGGATGGGGTGGTGGTTCATGTTGTCCCAACAATAACTTATGGGTATATGACCCGCCAACTGATACATGGACTAGCAGGGCGCCTATGCCAATCCTTAGTGCTTGTGGCGTTGCCGGTGTAATCAATAACAAACTATATGTTACTACTTCTTGTAATGGGTATAGTGGATTAAGGAATTTCTTACATGTGTACGACCCAGCTACAGACTCCTGGACACAGTTACCCAATTCACCCAATATTCATGGTGAAGGACCGGCAGGCGGAGTGATCAATGGCAAACTCTATGTGGCGGGAGGAATTGACCAGGAGTGGACCGATCATCCGGGAAATGCGCTTGATGTATATGATCCTGCCACCAATACCTGGACAACCAAAACACCAATGCCCACCAACCGGTATGATATTGCCGGTGGCATCATGCATGGAAAATTATATGCAGCCGGGGGATATAATGGTACAACCATACTCAACACTGTTGAAGCATACGACCCTTCCACGAATACCTGGTCTGCACAAGCACCTATGCTCACCAATCGTTATATCGCATCAGGATCTGTAATCAACAATAATTTTTATGTAGCAGGTGGGATAAACAGCGGCGCAGTGCTTGCTTCAGTAGAAGTTTATGCACCAACCTCTGCTACCAGCAACGCGGTCATTACTGCAAACAGCCCTCTTACATTCTGTACAGGGAACACCGTTACGCTGGCTGCAAGCCAGGGTGTTTCCTACCTTTGGAATAATGGTGCAACTACACAAACAATTACGGTTTCAAATCCGGGAAATTATATAGTTACTGTTACCAGCGCAAACGGGTGTATTGCCAAATCGGCGCCTGTTACAGTCACCGTCAATCCACTTCCAACCATAACAACCACAAATAGTGGTGTCAGTTGCGCCGGGGCCAGCGATGGAAGTATTACAGTATCAGCTTCAGGCACAACACCATTCCTATATTCGAATGACAATGGTTCAAGCTATCAAACGGGCAATGTATTTAGTGGTTTGAGTTCGGGAGTGTACAATATCAAAACGAAATCTATCATAACCGGCTGTATCTCGGCCACTCAGCCGGTAACGATAACAACCCTTCCGGATACCATACCTCCCATACTAAACGGGGTGCCTCTTAATACAACCGCATCCTGTGATGCCGTACCTTCTGCAGCTGCCGTAACAGCAACGGATAACTGTGATCCGCAGCCGGTGATCATTTTCAATGAAACGAGCACGCAAAATACTGATATCAATAGTCCGGCGCACTACAATTATACGATTACCAGAACGTGGACAGCAAAAGACCGATCAGGCAATACCTCGGCTAAAACACAAGTGATCATCGTTCAGGATAAAACGGCGCCGGTCGCCATATGCAAACCAATCACCATTCAATTGGTAAACGGCACTGCCAACATCACAGCATCGGATGTTAATAATGGCAGTTATGATAATTGCAGTCCTGTTAAGTTAAATGTTTCCCGTACGTCTTTTAATTGTGCCAGCCTGGGTGTGAATAATGTAATACTTTCAGTTACTGATGTAAGTGGCAATAGTGGTTCATGCACGACCCAGGTGACTGTGATTGGTGAGAAACCAAGTTGCAATATACTATCAATACCGTCTGGCAATATCTATACCGGAGGAATTTCCACTAATCTTTATTTAGGTTATGGGGCTCAAAGCACTACTTTGTCTGTAATCGTTCCAGCTTCAGGGGCGCCCTACACTTATGCGTGGACTGCAACCAATAATGGAGCAGGTATGCTGAATAACATTACCGGTAAAGCGCCTATATTCCAACCATCAGTATCCGGCAATTATACTTTCACTGTTTTGGTTACCAACAAGTATGGATGCACCTCCTCTTGTTCAATCAATATATGTGTGACCGATATCAGGGTGGTAAAAAAAGAAGGTAATAATGAAGATGAAAAAGTCTATTTGTGTCACCAGACAAACAGAGAACACAATGCGGCCGGGGGGACTAATGAACGGAGCAACAGGGTAACCCTTGCTATCAGTGTAAATGCCGTAGCTGCTCATTTGGCAAACCATCCCGGAGATAGACTGGGAGGATGTGATCAGCTACCATGCACAACCTATACTTCCACAATTACAGCGTCCAGGCAAGCTATAACCAGGGAAGAAGCAAGTGTTAAAACCATAGCCGATCAGCTGAAAATAACCCTTTCCCCCAATCCGGGAGATGATTATTTTAACGTCAAATTGCAGAGCAAATTTTCAGCACCGGTACATATGCAGGTAACAGATGCTGCAGGCAGGTTAATAGAAAACAGGGCTGGCATTGATCCCAATGGCAGTATACAAATCGGTCACCAATATAATAATGGTATTTATTATGCGTCTTTTACCCAGGGTAATACACGGAAAGTGGTACAACTGATCAAAGTTAAACAATAGGCATCTGTTTATTAAGCCAGTCATTGCTTGATGAAACGGACGCTCTCCAGAGAGCGTCCGTTTTTATAACCATCAAAGACAATTATAGGATGAGCCTGTTTATCTCTTTCACCTATCCGTTACTTTTTAGGATACATCTTATAAAAAACCAAACCATCAACATAATTCTGCGTGATATAGCAGAAATAAATGGCGCCCGTTTTATCCATACCGGCAAAATAGTTGGCATAGGACTGGAATTTCACCCATTTTGCTTTCCCGGTAGTGTACACCTGTCCCGTAACCCCATAGTTGTAAAAGCCGGCTTCTGTTCCTGCATAACAATAGGCCGTTTGGTTCTGGAGGTCTAAAGCCGCAACGGATGTAGCATATTGAAGCAGGATATTACCATTGGGCAAAGGAAGCCAGTTATTCAGATTTATATTATAGGAGTTGACTTGAAAATCGGAGCCGTTGGGGAGCCCGGTTCTGCTGAAATCGTAAGAGTAAAACAGGTATTTGGGCCTGTAACCGGTAGACAAATTTTCTTCCCGGGTTTGAAGATTCAATTCACCCAAACTGATATCACCCTGGTTACTGTAATTATCAATAATATAACCCTTTGTGCCGTCCTGGCTGATGCTGAAATCTCTCGTGTAGGGAGCAGGAAATCCCGGAACGGAATATAATGGCGCTCCATAATAAGCAGGCCTTACGCATGAAACGAGTGATGCCAGGCTGCCGTTCTGATCTATACGACAGATATTTTTTAATGTCTGTTTATATATCACGGCAGAATTTAAAATGCCGGTATAAGGCCCGCCTACACTCTGCCAGATGCCTCCGTTATGTAATGTAGTGCCATTAAAATCAGTTCTGGGGTAGGCATAATGATTCACGAAATAGACGTTGCCCTTTGTGTCTGTTCTCAAATTCACTGCAATCAACGGTATCTGGGCCGGATTTCCTTCGAATGGTCCGGGAACAGCATTAGCTGTTGCTGTTCCTTTTTGTAGCAGCGTACGGTTAATGGTTGTCAGCGATTTTGTTGCCAGGCTGTATTTGCAAAGGCGATAAATATAATTGTTTGCTGTATCAGAAGAGTTTTCCATCACTTCGGCGGAAAAACTGAGGGTATCACCTGCATAAGATAGCGTGGAGCCAATAAACATTTTGATGTTAAAACTTGCACCTTTATCCATGAAACTGTCACCTGCTTTGACAATCTTTGTAGTTGTACCGCCATTTGAAATATAAACAGCTTCCGCATTGTTGAAACAAATGGTGCCATCCCCTGTTACGTTGATGTCCTGTACAAGGGGGATATAGTTTTGTTGATACCAGGAATAATTGTCCGGCCTCCACCGTGTAACACTATCCACCACCAGCGTGGTATCCGTTCTGGCCAGCGCGCCCGAAAATTTCCGGATATCAATAGCCGGGGCCTGAATGGTTACCCCATTCGCCTTAATGGTTAATGGGATTTTATTGCCGGGACCCATAGCAGAAGTGATCGGAAAGCGGATATAATCCATTTGGTTGGGTTGATGCGTGTACTGGTTGGCCGGATTTATCACATCCTTGATTTGCATGGAATAGGAAATCTTTATGGGTTCACTGCCAATCATGATCTGTGAACCGGGCCTGTCGAGGAAAAACTTCCCGATGAGTACGGCCGTATCGCCAATCATATAACTGGTTTTGTAACCGGTATAATTGGGCAGGTTGTAAGGAACCATCCCTACCGGGCCCAGCACCACGAAGGGCTGATCGTTCACCATCTCGGCATATTTTTCCGGCTTTTTGCAGGAAGAAAGCATTACCAGCGACAAAGCGCATAACCCTGCTGCCACTTTAAGGATTTTTGCGTACATATAATTTTTTTATTTTAAAGGGGGAAGGATTAAAAATTTTGGGTTACTGCAACACTAAGCCCGGCATTGAAAATGATAAACTTACCTGTGTAAGGATCCCGCATCCACCTGCCACCCTTATAACCCTTGAGGATGAGATTATAGGCATGGCCTGGGGCGGCATCTACAAAAGATTTGGCAATCACATTGCTGGTGTCGCCGGTGTTGTAGAATTTCAAGATCAGTCTTTTGGGCGTGGAACCCGGCCATTGCAAAAAATTGGTGGCCTGCCTGTACTTCGCCGAGTCGGGAAAGCCGGTGGCTTTTTGCCCGTTGATGGTAAAATATACTTTCCCTGCATCCGGACTTAAGGTAATAAGCCTTAACTGAAAAGCAGAATCGTTCCTCATTAGCGTATCCCTCAGGATCAGCGACCGGAAAAAACCAACGCTATCAGTAAAATAAACTGAAGTAGGAAGGGCAGTTTGCAACTTTGCCCAGGTGGCATGGAGTGGATTCTTTCCGCTTGTGTCGGTCAGCTCAATCGTATGCGTTCCGGGTTGCAGGCGCATATATTGTACCCATGGCTGGGACTGGGAGGAGTTAAAATAGGTGTTCGGGAATTGGAGCAGGTAATAATTGTCGCTGAATCCCGGGCTGTAATAGGTGGTTCCCTGGTACACCATACCCGGGCTGTCAATCAGGATATGACTACGGGCGCTATTTTGCAGCACTGCACGCAGGTATTCAGAGGCGTTATAAAAGCTGATAGAGGCATCGGGACTGCTAAAGGCATCGCCTTCCTTCTTGCAGGAACCGACAAACAGGACGATAAGCATCCCAATGGCCCCGCATCTGAGCTTTGCAGTAGTGAGAAATCTTTTCATGTTAATTTTTTTATTCAATAACTTAAAATGCATAGGTAAAAGACATAAGGAAATACCGGCCGGGCTTGTACTGCGTTTGCAGGTTATCTCCGTTATAGTACTTCTCTTTCGAGTAGGGGTTAATGACGGGGTATTCAGGATCATAGCGCTGGTTATAGTTATGATCCTCTGCTATCCGGTAAGATTGATCCAGGATATTCTGCATGGTGAATTTCATTTGCAGGGAACGGATGATCCTTTGCGTGATGGAAAAATCGAGTTGGTGCAGCGGCAGTCTCAAGAGGTCGGGCCTGGTAGACAGTAAACCATTAATATCTCTTCTCTGGCTGGGAGATTGGGGGTTTACGGTAGATTTTGCATAAATCACCGGCCCGTTAACATTATAGGAAACACCCATTTTTGTTCCCGTTCCGGGATGCTCGTAGAACAGCCCCCCGTTGAGTACATAAGGAGCTTGTCCCTGTAAAGGTCTGCCATCCAGTACGGAGTCTTTGTGTATCCCGCCAAGCAGGCTGATATCATACTGACGCGTACTGCTTTTGGTTAGCGTTCCGTTAACGACGATGGATATGCGGCGGAATAACCGGCCCCCGATAAAAGACAGGCTTTTCTTGATCTCGGCCTCTAATCCATACACTTCTGCGCTGTAGGCGTTGGCAAAAGTGATATAGGTATATGGGCCCTGGTCATATCCGCTGGGCTCGGCGCGCAATCTTTCTATTGGGTTCCTTAGTTTTTTATAAAATACACCAATATTGATCATTTCGTTGTTTGCCGCATTCTTCGGGTATAATTCTGCGCGGATATCGAAATTGTTAACACTGGCGCTGACAAGCTGTGGATTGCCCGTCATCATTTCATTGGTGCTGAAGTCAACGTCCCGGTAAGGCGTCAGTTCCCTGAACTCCGGCCTGTTTACAGAACGCCCGTAGGCGCCGCGAAGAACCCATAATTGGTTGGGCCTCCACGTAAGGTTCAGGGAAGGCAGCAGTTCTGTCTTTGGGTGGTCGCCATAAATCACGTTAAGCGAACCTCCCGGCACGGGGATGATCGCACCCGCAATTTTCTGCCTGTCATATTCTACCCTTAATCCGCCATTAATGGTCAACCGCTCATCCCTGGTTTTCCAGTCGCCCATTCCATAGAAGGCATTATTTTGTTCTGATGCCACATAAGCATCCACCGGAGATGTTGCATCATACAGACCCAGCCCGCTGTTGTCTTCGGAGAAGTTGGCGGGATTCCAGAGCCTGCCCAGGTCTTGCAACCTGAAGTCGAGGGTATTGGGGTTATTCCATCCGTACCCTACTGTCCATCCATTAGCTATTGCACTTCCGATAATGGCGTCGTCTAATCCATTTTTATCCATACCGCCCCTGTTCACACGAAAAAAACGTCGTCCCACCTGGCGGTTCTTAAACATCTGGTAAGTGCCTGCACTGATCTTAAAGCTCGGGGAAATGCGAAAAGAATAATCGACTGAGGCATTGTAAATGCTTTCCGAATTTTTTACGAATAAGCGCGCGATCATTCCATCATAGGTTTCCTCCGTATTGGAGCCCCTAATCACATAGGCAAGGTCAGTGGGTTCACCCCAATAATCATTGCGGTCTCTCCTGGACCAGAAATGGCTGATGCGCTGATCGGGTACATTCTGTATATCGCGACTGTATCCTAAGTTCCATGTCAATTGGTGCGCGGATGAATCCCCCCACTTGTGTGTGCCGCCAAGATTGCCGGAATACAGGAACCGGTGCTGGAAAGAAAGGATGATATCTTTTTTCCTCGCGCCAAGAACGTCGTACCTCGACAGGGCATTGGCCCGGGAATCATTGACGCCGGTAAACTGACGGCCTTCATTGATAATGAAATTTTTCAACTGCAAACTGTTCCGGTCATTCAGTTTTAATGTCAGGTTTTCAAGCGCATTGATCTTACCGATCTCCGTTGACTGCCGACTATCCATAATGCTGTTTTTCTTGATGGCTTCCTGGTCAACAGCCGTATCCGCACCCATCGCATCGGTATTACCTGTTTGCCGGTGGATAGTATAGCTGGTGGTTTCCTTTGTATAAGTAACCGAAGTCAGGTTATACAGCCGGGTTTTAGTGCCAATGCGGTAGCTGTCGTAATAATTGAAGTAAACCTGCATATCGGGTGTGCTGCGTGTTTGCAGGTAGCCGAGTGTGGGAGAGAACTCTTTCAGCATGGCAGCCTGGCTGAGGTTTCCTGCACTTTTGTTGGACTGGAAATAACCAGGGGAGAAAGAAGGCAGCTTACGGGTACCGTCATCAATCCCTAACCAGTCCAGCTTGCCGCCTTTGTAGCTGATGATATCCGTCATGGTAGAGCCCGGCCTGTGCGCTAACTGAACACCCACGTCAAAATGTTTTACAGGCATCGCATTGCGGGTATATACCTTGATAGCCGCCCCCACGAATTCACCGTTAAGATCTGCACGGGGCGATTTATAGGCGATAACCCTGTCGATAATGCTGCTGGGGAGCAGGTCATAGGCAAAGGCCTTACTGTATAATTCCGTAGCCGGGGCAATATTGTCATTCAGGTAGGTGAGGTTATACCTTTCGTTCATGCCCCTCACCACGATAAAGCGGTTGTCGGTTACCGTAATGCCCGGGATGCGCCTTACTACTTCCGCCGCATTGCGGTCGCCTGTTTTGGAGATGAGCTCGCTTGAAATCCCAGAGAGGACGCCTGTGGCATTGCGGATTTCCACGATCAGTTCTTTTTCCGTGGTATGGGTCACCGCCTTCACCTTTCTTTTGCCCGACGTTACCACTACCTCGTTCAGGTATTTACCCGCCTGCATCTTGATATCGTTTTCAACGGCCTTACCGGCGGCAACCGTGATGCCCTCCGATTGGTATTGCTGGTAGCCTACATAGGTTACCAGCAGCGTATAAATACCCTCTCCAACAGCAGGAAAAGCATAGTAACCCTTTTCATCAGATAACACCGATTTGCCGGTTTCCTTCAGGGTAACGCTCGCTCCCGGCAAGGGCTGGTAGGTTTCAAAATCAACTATTCGTCCGCGTAAGGTGGAAACGGTGTGCTGTTCCTGCGGCGCCTGTTTCACCGGTTTCCGCTTCCTGCTGATCACAAAGCTTCCGTTCAGCTCTTTGTACCCGAAATCAGTGCCCTTCAGCAATTCCGCCAACACCGAATGCAGCGGCGCATCAGTAAAAGTCATGGCCCTTTTGGAGATACCTTCCATCTCCTTTTCGTCATAGGCAAAAGAAGAACCCGAAACAGCCGTTAACTGCTTTAGGCATTGTGCAAGGGACTGTTCAGGAAACTGTATCGTGATTTTTTTGCCGGGGTCTGCCTGTGCCTGGATGGATACGGACCGCAGCAACACAATGAGTAAAAAGAACAGGATTCTCATTCGGGGGAATCCCGATGTTCGTTTTGATAACATACAATAACAATTGGATTGAGATGATAAATATTTATTTCACTATAACCTGGTTGCCTTTTATTTCGAATCTGAGGTTATGTATACCACATAAGACCTGCATAATATCCGGTAGTGGCGTATTGGATTTAAAGGAAGCCGTGAAAAACGCCTGCTCCATTTTGTGGTATCTGTCCGTAAAACTTACATTGTACCTACCGCCCAGCATGGCCTGCAATACCGGCCAGGATACATTGTCCAGTACTAACCAGCCTTCTTCCATTTGTTTTGCTGCCAGGTCTTTATGTTCATTGATGCGAAAACTGCCATTAGCACTGTCGAATACCAGTTGCCTGCCCGCAGTTAAAATGCCCAGTACCTTTTCTTTTTCCTGTACCTGCACCCTGCCTCGCTTCACCAGGACGGACTGTTCCTGCGTTCCGCGGAAAGTGCTCACGTTAAACGAAGTACCCAGTACACGTACAGTTAACTGACCGGTATGGATGATAAAAGGGCGCAGGCTGTCATGGGCTACATCGTACCATGCTTCTCCTTCTGAAACAAGGATTTCCCTTAGCGGCCCGTCAAATGCTTTGTTAAACCGGACAAAAGAATTGGGCGAGAGCCTGATCATGCTGCTATCGGGCAGCATGATTTTTTTCCATTCACCCGGGCGGGTGTGGATATCCGTTAATTCATTTTTTACCGGCTTATTCCAGGTATTATATGCGATCAACCCGGCGGCGGTGAGGGTAATACCGATAACGGCAGCCGCCATGCCGTAGCGCATGAGCCTGCGCCTGCGAAAATGACCTGCAATCGTTCCGTCAGATAATGTCTGCCCTAACTGTAATTGCGTAACCAGCCTGCTCCATATATGGGTGCGCACAGACTGACGCTCAGGCTGGCTGAGTTCCGGCAAATCATCCCGCTCATAGGCATCATACCAGCCATTGACCAGTTCCTTCTCTTCATCGGAAACATCATGATGAACATATTTCCGGAATATTCTTTGTAAAGCGCTCATAAAAGCAGTTGTGTTCAAGAATATAATCCGGGAAACATCCGGGTGGTACCGTTAATCTATGTTGCCAAATTGTAAACAAAATATTAACTGCATTCCTGCGTCATCACAGCAAGCACTATAAGGGTAATCAAAGGTTGGGCTGTTTCATTTGCATAGTAACGCTCAACAGCAGCCCGTAACCTTCCGGAAGAAGCGGTGATCAGGTTCTTCACGGTTTGTTCAGAAAGTTGAAGCGTGCGGGCTACTTCCCTGATGGAATAATGGTCATGCCGGGTGAGGTGGTAAGCCTTCTTCATATTATCCGGCATATTCATCAGTTCATGATTGATCAGTTGCTGCAGTTCTTTACTGATGATCAGGTTGGATTGGTCGTTGTCCTGGATATGCAGCAATTTTTCCAGTACCTCTCCCTGGAAACGTTCTGTTTTGACAGATGCATAAAAGCTGATGATGCGGTAGCGGAGGGCTGTAAACAAGTACGACTTTAAGCTGCCATTTGCATCGGGCTGAAGGGTGGCCCGCCTTTGCCAGATAGAGGCCAGGACTTCCTGCACGATATCTTCTGCTTCTTCGCGGTTGTGTAATCTCCGGTAGGCCGACAGGTAAAGGGGCTCCCAGTATTTTTCGAATAGCGATACAAATGCAGTTTCATCATCCTGCCGCAGTTTCCTCAGCAATACAGGTTCATCAACAGCAGGTGGTTGCATAACCAGATTTTTTTCAAAGAAACGAGGCGAATGTTAATTCATTCTTATCTCGGCCAGCAGCATGCAAAAGCGGTGATGCTATTGGGCCGGCAACACTGTTATACGCGCTGCGTTGCCAAAACAGGTTATTGGTGAAATGCAATATCTTTGCGGCCCACCAAGATACGACCGATGAAATTAGATATATTAGCTTTTGGCGTTCATCCCGACGATGTAGAACTGGGCTGCTCCGGCACCCTGATGGCCGCTATTGCTGAAGGCAAAAAGGCAGGCGCTATTGACCTTACCCGTGGTGAACTGGGTACCCGGGGAACCATCGAAACCCGTAAAACCGAGGCCGCCGCAGCCGCCAAGATCATGGGCCTGCACATCCGCGAAAACCTGGGCATGGCCGACGGCTTTTTCCTGAATGATGAGGCCCACCTGCGTAAAGTGATCGCAGCCATCCGTAAATACAAGCCCGAAATAGTGCTGGCCAATGCCCCCGAAGACCGCCACCCCGACCATGGCCGCAGTGCCAAACTGGTGGCCGATGCCGCTTTCCTGGCAGGCTTGCGCAAGATTGAAACAGAAGACGATAAGGGGAATGCCCAGGAAGCCTGGCGCCCCAAATACGTGTTCCATTATATACAAGACCGTTTCATCCAGCCTTCTTTTGTAATCGATATCTCTGCTTATATGGAAAAAAAGATAGAAGCAGTACTGGCCTATACTACGCAGTTCAATAGTCCGGGTACCGATGAACCCCAAACCTATATCTCAACCCCGCAATTCATGGAAACGGTGAAAGCGCGCGCTATGATGCTGGGCAAAAGGATCGGCGTTACTTATGCAGAAGGATATATTTCAGAGAAAGTATTGGGACTGAGGAGCCTGGATTCGATTATTCAACATACTACTTAAAATAAGATGTCAAAAATAAAAATAGGCCTGGTACAAACCAGTTGTACTGACAACAAAGTGGAGAACCTTGCCAAAGCCATTGTGAAAATCAGGGAAGCTGCAGGCAAAGGTGCGCAGATCATCTGTTTGCAGGAATTGTTTACATCATTGTATTTCTGTGATGTGGAAGATTATGAGAACTTCAAACTGGCCGAACCCATTCCGGGTGTATCTACCGATGCATTGAGCAAAGTAGCTGCTGAACTGAATGTAGTGATCATTGCTTCTCTGTTCGAGAAAAGAGCGCAGGGATTGTACCACAATACCACTGCTGTACTCGATGCAGATGGTACTTACCTAGGCAAGTACCGCAAAATGCATATTCCCGATGACCCGGCCTATTACGAGAAATTTTATTTCACGCCGGGCGATCTCGGATATAAAGTGTTCAAAACAAAATATGCCGCCATTGGTGTGCTGATCTGCTGGGACCAATGGTATCCGGAAGCTGCCCGCATCACTGCACTCATGGGGGCGGAGGTATTGTTTTACCCCACAGCCATTGGCTGGGCCACTTCGCAGGATGAAGCCACCAATACAGAACAATACAATGCCTGGCAAACCATCCAGCGCAGTCACGCTGTAGCCAATGGCGTGCACGTAGTGAGTGTGAACAGGGTAGGATTCGAACAAAACGGCGCCATGAAATTCTGGGGTGGTTCTTTTGTGAGCAATCCTTTCGGCAGCTTATTATACAAAGCATCGCATGATGCAGAAGAAGTAGCTGTTGTTGAGATCGATACCACTGCAACCGATCGTTACAGAACACATTGGCCCTTCATGCGCGACAGGCGCATCGATTCTTACCAGCCTGTTACCAAAAGATACATCGACGAAGACTGATTAAACCGCATCATTTGAAATCACCGAAAGAGGCCGGTTATTATTTTCCGGCAGAATTTGAACCGCATGCTGCTACCTGGTTAAGCTGGCCGCATAAAGAAGCCAGCTGGCCCGGCAAGATCCACACCATCTATCCCAATTATTCATTGTTTGTGAAATACCTGGCATTGAGCGAGAAAGTGCGCCTCAATGTAATGGATGAAGCCATGAAGGCTTTTGCAACAGAACAGTTACAAAAAGCCGGCGTTAATATGTCGCAGGTCGAATTTTTCCTGCATCCTACCAATGATGCCTGGTGCAGGGATCATGGACCGGCATTCCTGGTCAATCCCCACGCAACACAAAAGAAAGTGATTGTTGACTGGAACTACAATGCCTGGGGTAATAAATATCCGCCGTATGAACTGGATGATGTAATTCCCACTTTAATAGGCAAACATTTCAACCTGCCGGTATACCATCCGGGTATTGTAATGGAAGGTGGTTCGGTGGAATTCAATGGTAAAGGCACGGTGTTAACCTCCACCTGCTGTTTACTCAATCCCAACCGCAATCCACATCTCAGCCAGGGACAGGTAGAGCAATACCTGTACGATTATTATGGCGTGGAGCAGGTTTTATGGGTAGATGAAGGAATAGTAGGTGATGATACCGATGGTCATATCGACGATACCATTCGTTTTGTGAATGAAGACACCGTACTTACTGTAGTGGAATCCAATCAGCAGGATGAAAACTACGGTTTATTGCAAACCAATCTTCGGCAATTGAAACAGATGCGTTTGCTGAACGGTAAACAACTTAATATCATTGAACTGCCCATGCCCGATGCGGTAGTGTATGAAGACCAGCGCCTGCCTGCATCGTACGCCAATTTTTACATCAGCAACAAACACGTCATCGTTCCTACTTACCAGTGCAATAAAGATGAGAAGGCATTGGCCATTATTGCAGCAGCTTTCCCCAATAGGGAAGTGGTGGGTATTGATTCAACCGATATTATATGGGGACTGGGCAGCTTTCACTGCCTCAGTCAGCAAGAGCCTGAATAATGGTTGTTGCGTCAACCAGTGACCGTCATCACAGATCCGCTGATGGCTATATTGTATGCTTTCAAATTACTAGGAGCCGGTCCTTGTGTAACAGTACCATTGGTAGTAAAAGTAGAACCCTGGTGAGGGCAGATAAAGTTATTGGTATTGCTATGATACGCTACATTGAAACCGAATCCATGGGTACACAAAGCCTGTAAGGCTGTGAATGATGATACGCTGTTACCTGCAGCTAAACGCACTACAATTACACCAGACTGAATTAAGGAAGCGCCCACTGTTGTCAGTTGAGAATTGAGATCAACATTAAAGTTTACACCCGTTGGGGGGGTGACAGGATTACCTCCGCCGGAAGGGCTGCTGCTACTTTTACTGCACGCACCCAGGCATACTGCGCACACGGCAAAAACAGGAGAACCGAGGTCGCCAATGAATTTTCTTCTGTCCATATGAAAGGTTTTATGGATATACGTTATCCATAGGCATTTGGTTGCTTTTAAAGTTTTAATTGTTTATTTGGTCATTCCAAACCTACTCCTGACTGACGGGGAATGATGAATGCAATCAACTCGTCCAATGTTATTCCGGCTCTTTCGCAGGCATCATTGATATCTTCCCGGGAAACATTGGCCGAAAATGATTTTTCTTTCAGCCTTTTCTTCACACCTTTTACATCCATACCCTCGTATCCGCCGGGACGCATGAGTGAATAAGCATGTATCAATCCGGATAATTCATCAAAAGCATACAACATTTTATCCATCTGCGTTTCAGGAATTACTCCGAAATGCAGGTGACCATGTGAAGCAATGGCCCTTATAATTTCAGGATCTGCCTGGCGTTGTTCCAATTCTTCTATGATCTTTTTACAATGCAGATCGGGCCATTGGTCCCAATCAGCATCGTGCAATAATCCTGCCAGTTCCCATTGCCACTGGCCTTCTTTATCCAGCGTTTCTTTTTCTTCCGCCCAACAGCGCATCAGCGCGGCTACCTGTAACATGTGCAGTTTTAGTTTTGGATTCAATACCCAGTCGTGAAACAGTTGCAGGGCTTCTTCACGTGATAATACATTGCCTTTGTTGGCAGGGTTTCCGAATACGGTTCTTCCCAAATGCAGCGACATGGAATGAGTTTTGTTCCAAAGATATCTGTACTTTTCATTTCTGAATAAAGAGCAGGACAAAACCGTATTATGCAGCCCGGAAAAAAAATATATGTAGTCCGCATGCTAACAATTGTTAGGTTTATGACAGGCAATCCTTATTTTTGGTCCCTCAAATAAAAACCATGCAATTCCAGTTAAGCGAAGAACACCTTATGATCCAAAAAGCAGCCCGCGATTTTGCGAAAGCTGAATGTTTGCCCGGCGTTATTGAAAGGGACGAAAAACAGCAGTTCCCGCGTGAACAGGTCACGAAATTGGCCGAACTGGGTTTTATGGGCATGATGGTAGATCCCAAATACGGAGGCGCCGGCATGGATACGGTCAGTTATGTGCTGGCCATGGAAGAGATCAGTAAAATCGATGCCAGTGTGAGCGTTTGTATGAGTGTGAACAATAGCCTGGTGTGCTGGGGACTGGAAGCTTTTGGAACGGAAGCGCAGAAACAACAATACCTCACACCCCTGGCACAGGGGCGCAAAAACGGGGAATTATACATCGGCGCTTTTCTGTTGAGCGAACCCGAAGCTGGCAGTGATGCTACCAGCCAGCGTACCATAGCAGAAGAAAAGGACGATCATTACCTGATCAATGGAACCAAGAACTGGATCACCAATGGCTCTTCCGCTTCTGTATACCTGGTGATGGCACAGACAGATACTTCAAAAGGCAGCAAGGGCATCAATGCATTTATTGTTGAAAAGAACTGGCCCGGGGTGACTGTGGCGGCTAAAGAAAACAAACTGGGTATACGTGGAAGCGACACGCACAGTATATTGCTCACCGATGTTAAAGTACCCAAAGAGAACAGGATAGGAGCGGATGGATTCGGATTTACCTTTGCCATGAAAACACTGGCAGGAGGCCGTATTGGCATTGCTTCACAGGCATTGGGTATTGCCAGCGGCGCTTATGAACTGGCGCTGGCTTACAGCAAGCAACGCAGGGCTTTTGGTAAAGAGATCATGCACCACCAGGCCATCCAGTTCAAACTGGCCGATATGGCAACACGTATTGAAGCCGCCCGGTTACTGTGCCTGAAAGCGGCCTGGGAAAAAGACCAGAACCTGGATTACAGTTTGAGTTCTTCCATGGCAAAGGTATATGCGAGTGAGACGGCGATGTGGACTGCCACCGAAGCGGTACAGATACATGGCGGATACGGTTTTGTAAAAGAATACCATGTGGAACGCCTCATGCGTGATGCCAAGATCACGCAGATCTATGAAGGTACCAGCGAAGTGCAGCGTATTGTGATCAGCCGGAGTATACTCAAATAAGGATTTGTCATTCAAAAATAATATCATGCCTGTTGATAAGGTACAATACGAATCGATCAGAGAAGTGCTGGCTGCCAGGAATGCCATCCTGGTAGCGGTGAGTAAGACCAAGCCGATAGAAGACATACAGGCATTGTATAACCTGGGGCAACGCGATTTCGGAGAGAACTATATGCAGGAGCTGGCCGATAAAGTGCCCATGCTGCCGCGCGATATTCGCTGGCACTTCATAGGATATTTGCAAAGCAACAAAGTAAAGCATATTGTGCAGTTCGCCAGTATGATCCATGGAATAGACCGCCTTACTTTACTGAGAGCGATAGAGAAAGAATCTGCTAAATGTAAAATAACCATGGACTGCCTTTTACAGGTTCATATTGCCCAGGAAGAATCCAAATTTGGCATGAACGAACAGGAACTGCAGGAAGTAATGCAGTCACTGGCTTTATTTCCTCACGTGCGTGTAAAGGGATTGATGGGAATGGCCAGCTTCACCAAAAACACGGAACAAATACGCAATGAATTTGCCTTATTGAAATACCTGTTCGATAAATACAAAGGCGTACAGGATCCCGACATGCCCTGGACGGTATTGAGCATGGGCATGAGCGGCGATTACAGGCTTGCCCTTGAAGAAGGCAGTACCATGGTACGGATTGGCAGTCTTTTATTCGGCGCCCGCCGGTAACAAAAATTTTTTATCATGCGTTGGTTTAAACGCATGATGCCGGGTCTATTTTTTCCCGGCATAATCGAAAACCAACTGGCAAAATGCTTTTACGCCTACATCGAAACCACTTTCATCGATATAAAAATCGGGTGTATGGTGCGAAGGAGCCGTTTTCGGGTCTTTGCCTTTTGGTAAAGCGCCCAGGTCAAAAAAGAAAGCAGGCACTTTTTCTCCGAAATAAGAAAAATCTTCCGATCCGGTGATCCAGTTCATTTCTTTTACTTTATCAGCACCTGCGGCAGTCACCAGGGAAGGAAGGGTTCTTTTCACCAATGCCGGATCATTATAGGTAACCAGTGTTTTTGTGTCGATGGTCACTTCAGCAGTAGCGCCGCAACTGGCAGCAATATGTTGAGCCGTGTTTTTGATGCGCTCATGCACTTCTTTCTGCATTTTACTGTCAAGCGTGCGGATGGTGCCGATCATCTCACAGTCTTCGGGAATGATGTTACTGCGTACGCCTGAATGAATAGCGCCTACGCTGATCACAACAGGGGCGTGGGTAATATCAGACTGCCTGCTCACAATATGCTGCAATCCTTCAATGATCTGTGCAGCAGTAGTGATGGGGTCAATACTCATCCAGGGTGCAGAGCCATGCGCACCACGGCCTTTTACTTTGATGGTAAACCAGTCGGAAGAAGCCATGAAAGCGCCGGATTTATACCGGATTTCTCCTGTGGGTATGCCTGCAGCAATGTGCAATCCGAATATCGCTTCTACCTTAGGGTTGTCCAGCGCTCCTTCTTTGATCATCAGGGGTGCGCCGCCTTCTTCAGTGCCGGGAGGGCCTTCTTCGGCCGGCTGAAACAAGAATACGACGGTACCCGGTACCTGCTGCTGCATTTGTTTCAATACGGTGGCAGTGCCCATTAACATGGCAATATGTGAATCGTGGCCGCATGCATGCATGACACCCACGGTTTGTCCGTTGTAGGAAGCAGTCACTTTGGAAGCAAAAGGAACCGGTGTGCGTTCGGTTACCGGTAAAGCGTCAATATCAGCACGCAAAGCAACTACTGGCCCCGGGCGACCGCCTTTTAAAACAGCTACCACACCGGTACGGGCCACATGGTCCCTTACTTCCAGTCCTAATGATTTCAAATAACTGGCGATATAATCGCCTGTATTGACTTCCCGGTTAGATAATTCAGGGTGCTCATGGAAATAACGGCGCCATTCTACCACTTTCGGAGTTATATCCGTAACCAGTTGAGGATAATTGGCCGCCATTTGCTGTGCAGAAACAGATGAAGCAAAAAACAGGAAAACGATGAACGTTTTTTTTCTCATGGTTAATTTTTTATGAAGATCTGGTAATAGATGGGTGAATGTAGCACTAAAACAGCAAAATTCATTTTGAATATCATGGATTTTGATTATATTGGTAAGACTATCACCTAAATCAATCTTATGAAAAAAATGCTCCTCTGTACCTGGCTTATTGTTCAACTGGGTTTTACCGGTAGTTATGCTGCTGCCGCTGTTTCGGAAACGGATCCGGAGAAAATAACGAAAGATGCTGCTGCCCCTGAAAAGGAACTCAGCTTCAACGATGTGGTGGTTACCGATGCGATCCGCGAATTCAAAAGTTTATCAAGGACTGATAGAAAAGCGCGTGTAGCCGAAGCCAAAATGATGATCAAAGAATATAAAGCGGCTAAAAAAGCCGGTAGTGAAACCGGTACCAGCACAGTGTTGCTGGCCATACTGGCCATATTGTTGCCGCCACTGGCTGTTTACCTGAAAGAAGGCATCATCAGCGGTAAATTCTGGTTGAGCCTGGTACTTACTTTGTTGTTCTGGATACCCGGTGTGATCTATGCATTGATCGTAGTACTCAGCTGATATTATTTGTACTCCCCAAAGGCTTTGCGCAGGGTATCTGCTATTTCACCCAGCGTACAATCCTGCTCTACGGCTTCAATTACCCATGGCAGCAGGTTCTCGCTGCCATGGGCTGCCGTATGGATTTTATCCAGGCAGGCCCGCGACTTTTCATTGTTACGCCTGGCTTTTAAACGGTTCAGTTTGTCCGTTTGAACGGTCCGGATGGTGTCATCGATCTTAAAGCCGGGAACGGATTCTTCCCTGTCTACCGTAAACCGGTTAACTCCCACAATGATCTTTTCGCCGGTTTCAATATGCCGCTGGTATTCATAAGCGCTCCGGGCAATCTCATCCTGCATAAAACCCTGTTCTATGGCGCTCACACTGCCGCCCATTGCATCGATCCGGTGTACCAGTTCCCAGGCCCTGGCCTCTACTTCATTGGTGAGCGATTCTATATAATAACTTCCTGCCAGCGGGTCTGCCGTGTCGGGAGCACCGCTTTCAAAAGCCACGATCTGCTGCGTTCGCAGGGCAATGCGGGCCGCTTCTTCGGTAGGGAGACTCAGGGCTTCATCGTATCCGTTCGTATGCAGACTTTGCGTGCCCCCCAATACAGCGGCCAGGGTTTGGATGGTTACCCGGCTGATGTTGTTGAGTGGCTGTTGAGCCGTTAAAGTAGCACCACCGGTTTGTGTATGAAAGCGAAGCATCATGGCTTTTTCGTCCGTCGCCCCCAGGTCCTTCATTATTTTAGCCCACATCCTGCGGGCTGCCCTGAATTTCGCCACTTCTTCAAAGAGATTGTTATGTGCATTGAAAAAGAAAGACAATCGTTTTCCAAAAACATTGATATCTAATTCTTTGGCTATGGCAGCTTGAACATATGCTTTACCATTGCTGAGGGTAAAAGCAATTTCCTGTACTGCGGTACTGCCTGCTTCGCGTATATGGTAGCCTGAAATGGAAATGGTGTTCCATTTCGGTAATTCCCTGCTGCACCATTCAAAAATATCCGTAATGATGCGCATGGATGGCTGCGGGGGATAAATATAAGTGCCCCTGGCTGCATATTCTTTCAAAATATCGTTCTGGATGGTGCCCGTGATCTTTTTGAGATCGGCCCCTTGTTTTTTGGCCAATGCCACATAGAATGCCAGCAGAATAAAACCGGTGGCATTGATGGTCATGGAAGTGCTCACGTTTTCCAGCCTGATGCCTTTGAACAAAGTCTCCATGTCTTCCAGGCTGTCGATCGCCACACCCACTTTCCCCACTTCGCCTTCAGCCAGCGGGTGGTCACTGTCGTACCCGATCTGTGTAGGCAGATCAAAAGCCACGCTTAAACCCATTACCCCCTGCGATAACAGGTAATGATACCTTTTGTTGCTTTCTTCGGCCGTGGAGAAACCTGCATACTGGCGCATGGTCCACAGCTTGCCGCGATACATATCGGACTGAACACCGCGCGTATAAGGATACTGGCCGGGCTTTTCCGGTTCAGTATTTTCCTTTGTGCCGGAAGGGTAATAAACTTTCCGGATTTCTATTCCACTGTCGGTAACAATTTTTTTTTCGCTCATAACAGCTTTTTTGCTTCATAACTCAGCGCTTCACTTACTATTTCATGGAGATCACTTTTGGGATCCTGTATCAGGTAGTGTAAGAGCGAACGGCTCAGGTCCTGCCCCGTAGCCTGCAGGGGCAGGGCAGCCGCTACCTGGTTGATCAGCAACATGTTTTTTTCTTTGAGCTGCTTTACAGCCTTCCATGCTTCGGGACTCACATAGATCTGTTGCGTGACATTGTAGTCGAATTCATCCCGGATGGTTTTGGTAAGCACCAGGTGCATTTCGCGGGCAGAGAGATCATTGGTACCGGTACGGCTGAGAAGATTGGGAATAGCAATCCGGTCAACCAATAATGCAAGACGTTCATAAGCCTGAAGAGGCAGGGAAGAACTGTTCGATTTGTTTTTGAGTTCCTCGCGCTTGTTTTTCCGCTGCAGGTAAAACAACCAGGCCAGGAAAGCTGCAATCATGAGGGCAATGATCACCGTAAAAAAAATGGTAGTATCAAGCATCCGTTCAATATCTTTTGGCAAAAGTAAGGTTGTATTCGGTTTCCAGGGCCAGGATAATTCATATATTTGCATATACAAAAGATGAGTATGGAAACAGTAACCCCGGGCACCCCTGTAAGTTTAACCACCGGCGCTATAGAAGAATTGAGGCGTTTGATGAATGAAGAAAATTTCGACCGCAGTCAGCAGTTGCGCATTGGCGTGAAAGGCGGCGGATGCAGTGGCATGACTTACATACTAGGATTTGACAGGCCTGATGACAAGGATCTTTCTTTTGAGATTGAGGGCATTCCATGTATCATGAATAAAAGCCACCAGTTGTACCTCCACGGGATGGAAGTGGACTGGCAGGGCGGATTGAACAGCCGTGGTTTTACTTTCAGCAATCCAAATGCCAGTAAGACCTGCGGATGCGGGACTTCCTTTGCAGTATAACGCCTCAATCACCGTCAGCAACTATCCTGGTCTATAAAAAACAATTGCACCAGCCAATGACTGGTGCAATTGCAGGTTGTGTCGATTCCCAATGGAATCTTTAACCTGTTATGCTGTTGTATTTTCTTCCGACGGGTTGCGGTGTTTGGTGTCTACTTTTTTATACGCCAGTCTGAAGATCAGCGGAAACACCCACAGCGAGAAGATCATGGCGCAAAGAATACCGCCAATCACTACCCTGGCCAGCGGCCGGGAACTTTCCGAACCAATACCATAAGAGATGGCGGCCGGGAAGAGGCCTATGGCAGCCATCAGTGCCGTCATCATTACGGGTCGTATCCTTGTGTTTACACCCAGTTTGATGGAATTGTACAGGATATCTTCACCCCTGAATTCCAATAAATTCTCTTTGAATCGCGTGATAAGAATGATGCCATCCTGGATACAGATACCAAAAAGGGCAATAAAGCCGATACCTGCCGAAATACTGAAATCAGTACCCGTGATGAACAAGGCCATGATACCTCCTACAATAGCGAAAGGCACATTGGTGAATACCAGCAATGCATCTTTGAAGTTGCCGAACATGCTAAGGAGCAACAGGAAGATGAGGATGAGACTGATGGGTACTACCAATGCAAGGCGTCGTTGTGCCCGCTTCAGGTTTTCAAAATCGCCCTGGAATTCCATGGTATAACCCCTTTTCAAATGCACTTTCTCATTCACTTTTTTCTGCGCTTCTGCAATGGCACCTCCCATGTCTCTGTCCCGTACAGAGAATTTCAATGCTGCATATCGCTGGTTATCATCCCGGAAAATAAGACTGGCGCCTGTTCGCTGGGTGATGCTGGCGATGGACTTAATGGGTACTTTGCTGCCATTCATGGTTGGCACCAATAGTTCCCCGATCTGTTCAGGCGTTTGTCTGTATTGCTCCGGCAGCCGCACCCTGATATCGAATATCTTGATGTCTTCATACAACGAAGTTGCCGGAACACCGCCAGGCCCAAGTCCGCCTATAGCCATACTGATCACCGCATTGGCCTGTGCTGTAGTAACGCCATAAAGGGCCATTTTCTGCTGGTCGAGGTTGATGTCCAGTTCAGGCTGACCGGTATTGTGAATGATACCCAGGTCTTCAATACCACGAATGCCTTTCAACACGTTGAAATATTCATTGAGCTTACCCTCCATATAAGGGATGGAATCGCCATAAACTTTCAGACAGATGCTTCCTTTTACACCTGAAACAGCTTCTTCCACATTATCCATAATAGGTTGTGAGAAGTTCAGGTTGGTGCCGGGGATGACCGACAGGGCTTTGTTCATCCGGCTGACGAGTTCTTCTTTGGATATTTTCGGTTGCCATTCTGACTGTGGGTACAGTAATATGTCGAACTCATTGTTATAATACCCGGTTACATCGGTTCCATCGTCGGGCCTTCCCGTTTGAGAAACGCAATACTGCACCTGGGGAAAGCCGACGATGATATCCCTTGCCTGTTTGGCTACCTCAATGGATTTGTTCAGGCCGGTACTGTAATTCGTTTGAATACGCAGCCAGATACTTCCTTCATTCAACTGGGGAAGAAATTCAGATCCCAGGAATTTAAAGGAATACAATCCTGCGATCATTACAATAATAGCCAGCGGCAATACCAGCTTCCGGTTCTTATAGGATTTGATGAAACCTAAGAGCATAAAGCCCATCATGTGATGTACAATGGGATTGTGTTTCTCCCTTACATTTTTACGCATCAGTACGCTGATGAGTACGGGCACCAGTGTAAGGGTAGTGATCAGTGACCCTAACAATGCAAAGCCCAGTGTATAAGCCAGGGGCGAGAACATCTTGCCTTCCACTTTCTGGAAAGCGAAAATGGGCAGGAGGGCGGTGATGATGATGATATTCAGGTAAAAAGGACGTTTACCGATCTCCGCCGCATTTTTCCGGATCAATCCCAGTTTACTCAGCTTATTAAACCTTTCCATCCCCACTTCCTTGGCCTTGTGATCAAGTATTACAAAGATCCCCTCCACCATTACAATGGTTCCATCCAGGATGATACCAAAGTCCACCGCTCCCAGTGACAACAGGTTAGCGCTCATGCCCATGATATGCAGACAAATGAATGCAAACAACAATGAAATGGGTATGATCACAGCAACCACAACAGTGGCCCTCCAGTCGAACAGGAACAGGGAAATCAGTACTACCACCAGCAGAACTCCTTCCACCAGGTTGTGTAATACCGTATGTGTTGCATATTCAATCAGGTCTGCACGGTCATAATAAGGAACAATTTTGGTATCAGCCGGCAGTACGGTTTCATTGAGGTGTTTGATTTTCTGCTGGATATTTTTAACTACTTCCGAAGGGTTTTCTCCTTTCCGCATGAGGATGATTGCTTCGACTACATCATCTTCCTTGCTGACAGTCCTTTTGCCATTTTTATCGGAAGTGCCATCGGCCCTTGTCACCCATCCGAGGCGGGGTACATTGGATATTTCCACGGTAGCCACATCTTTTACCAGCAGTGGCACGCCATTGTTATTTTGAACAATGATGTTTTTGATTTCTTCAATATCGTTCAGCAAACCAATGCCTCTTACTACAAATGCCTGGTTGTTCTGGAAGATCATATCGCCTCCCACATTGATGTTGGTGTTCTGTACAGCCGTGAATACATCCAGCGGAGTAAGGCCGAGGTTGGTGAGTTTACCCGGGTCTACTTTGATTTCATAGGTTTTGGTTTTTCCTCCGAAGCTCACGATATCCGCCACACCGGGAATACTGCGCAAACGACGGTCGATTACCCAGTCCTGCATGGTTTTCAATTCCCGTACATCCCGGAAGCTGCTGCGCAATGTGTAACGGAAGAGCTCCCCGGTAGGCCCTGTCGGCGGCTGCACACTGGGCTGTACATTCGGCGGCAAAACGGCATTGCCCAGCAGGTTCATGACCTGTTGTCGCGCCTGCGGGTCTTTGACCCCGTCTTCAAAAATAAGTTTGATGAATGAGAGGCCGAAAATGCTGGTAGAGCGCATGTGTATTTTACGCTGTACCGGGTTCATGGCAATCTCAATAGGTATACTGATGAATTTTTCCACTTCCTCCGCACTGCGTCCGGGCCATTGGGTAATGATGCTGATTTCCGTATTGGTTACATCCGGAAAAGCTTCCACCGGCATATCAATGAACGTCATCACACCGGTGACAATGAGCAGGGATGTGAGGAAGAGAATAAAGTATTTATTTTTAAGGGAGAAGCCGATGACTCTCCTGAGAAACTTCGTCATGTGATGAAATTTAACGCTGATTAATTGTTCAATTGATCATAGATCTGCAGGGTATTGGATCCGATAAGCCTGTCTCCCGGCTTTACACCCCCTGCCAGGTATACCCTGTTACCCAGTGTACTCAGTTTCTGAACAGGAGTAATATCAGCCTTGCCTTCTCCATGGTACACCAATACATAGTACTGGCTGTGATCGAAGATCAATGCATTGAGCGGTACATACATATTGTTCTTGTTCTCGGTATTGGTAACCGTTACGCTGGCAAACATTTCCGGTTTGAGCAGGTAACCGTCGTTGGGTAATACCACGCGCATTTTCATCACTTTATTGGATGGATCCAGCACATTCATGATTTTATCGATCTTGCCCTTGAATACTTTATTGGGGTAGGCGAGGGTGGTAACATTGACAGGGTCGCCCAGGTGCACCAACCCGATATTGGATTCATACACATTGGCCTGTACCCATACATTTTTCAGATCAGATATCGTAAACAAATTGGTGCTGTTATCGGCACGGATCGCCATGTTATTGGTGACGAATTTCTCCACGATAAAACCGCTGATGGGAGCCCTTACAATAAATTCTCCCTGGGTATTGCCGCCATTGATTTTTAATACCCTGTTGATGCGCGACAATTCCGATTTGGCCTGCTCATGAGCTGCCTGGGCCGCTAACAGGTCTTTTTGTGAGGCCAGTCCGCTGGTAAACATATCCTGCATGGCATCCATGTTCTTTTTAGCAACGCGCAGGTTGGTCTCTGCATTCACCAGGTCATTGCTGAAGCCCGCCATCTCAGAACTCTTGACCACTGCCAACACCTGGCCCGCCTGTACATAGTCGCCCAGCATTACTTTGATGTCCTGTATGTTACCACTTACCAACGGGTATATTTTTACCACATGATCGTCGTTGAACGATACTTTACCCGTAAGGGTCAGCGAATTTTCCAGTTTGGCAACAGCCACTGTGTCAATCTCCAGGGTTTTCAATATGGAATCCGGGATGATGTATTTGACCTTTCCTCCTGTTGTTTCATTCTTATTTTCAGATTTGCAGGATGGAAGGAAGCATCCGGCAGTCACCATCAGCATAAGTGCGGAAAGGATTGAGGTAGTTACTTTTTTTTGCATAAAAAATAGTATTGTCTGGTCATCAGATATTTAGTAGTTATAGAATGGGCTTCCGGTATAAAAATTCAGGTCTTCAAATGCACTCACACGATTGAACTGAATGGAGTTGATCTGTAAAGTGTTTTGTTTGTATGAGTCATAGAAGTCAAGGAAATCCAGCAGACCTATGTTCCTGCGTTGGTAATTGATCAATACTTCATTCAGCAGCCTGTCAAAATCGGCCGAAAATTTCGGATCGATATGCTGGTAAAGCTTGTGATTGTCGTATGCTTTCTGCAAAGCCCGGTAGATCTGTTCTTCTACAGTGGCTTCTACAGATTTTTGCGTTGTCTGGTTCACCTGTATCATTGCCTTAGCCGATTTGATATTACCCTGGTTCCGGTTGAAAATGGGTAAGTCGAAGGAAATACCTGCCGCATGGAAATTCTGTACATAACTGCCCAGCCTGTCATAAGAAATGGAAGCGGTGAGGTCCGGAACTGCCAGCGCTCTCTGATAGTTGTAGTTCAGCCTGCTGATCTGGGTATTGGCGCGGGCGATCATCAGATCTGTCCGGCTTTTGAGCGCCGTATCCACCAGGGAATTAAGGTTGTACCTGGAAGGATCCAAAGCTGCCGCTTTTTGTAAATCCACTTGCGGAAGAACATAGTCTTTCTTTACCTGCAGCACCTGCCGCAATTCACTTTCCGTATCATTGATCTGGTTCACCAGGTCGTTGTACTCGCTTTGCAGACTGTACAACTGGGCCTTCACACGTACCACTTCCTTTTCAGCAATATATCCCTTGCCCTTCTGCGATTCGAAAGCTGTTACTACCTGTTGCAGCGCACTGATTTCCTTGTCGTAGACTTTGGCTGATTGCTGCAGATAGTAGATGTTGAAGAAATCGGTGCGGAGGGTGTATTTCAGCGTGCGCAAAAGATCGTAGAACTGATACTCTGCCAGTTTTGCATTGGCTTCGGCAATTTTAATCTGTTTGTTTCTTTTGCCGGCAAGCAGTATCAATTGTGAAATGGATGCTGCGTTTTCGGCATAGTTGAAAAAACCTGCCTGCTGTACATTGGAAGATTCATCATTGATACGGATAATGGGACCGCGTGCATAGGATATATTCGGGTTGGGCCAGAGCCTGGCCTGTATGATCAGGGCTTTCTGTGCGTCGATATTGTATTTCTGTGCCAGGAGCAATAAATTCTCTTTCAGAAAAATATGTTCTGCACTGTCGATTGTCAGCTTTAGCGTATCGGGGCGACTGATACTGTCAGTCCGGTTGGCAGTGTTTTGCGCGTAACCGTTCGTGACAACGCAGGCCAGGCATACCGCCAGGCAAATGGCCAGTCTCTTGAGCTTACAGGTCATGTAGAGAAATAACATATAGATTACTTTATTCAATAGCTGTTATGGAAAACTCTCATACACCGTTATCAACAAACAAGAGCAGGCACAACAATATGTCTGCAGCCATTCATTGATCCGGTGTAATCAAACAGATCGGGTGATTATATTCGGAACAAACATATGATAGTGTATTGGTCAAAATTAACCAATCAGCATTTGGGGGGCGGGGGATTGATCTCCTCGAAAAAAAGATACCGGTAAGTATCATTGATGGCATCACTATACCGGACTGGCACTTCTTCCTTTTTCTGCAATACGGTAAATGGTTTGGGAACGACAGACAGTTTTAAACTAACATGTTTTTCTGCCTGGGATTTTGGAGCAGAGGATTGCAGTCCGAATTCGGGGAAAGCATTATCGTGGTTCAGAACGATCTCCGCAACATATTCTGTAATACTGTTGAGGTCGTTGAACTCATAAAGATTGGAAGTATGAAAGGGTTGAAAGTCGATAGTATTGGTGCTCAGGTTCAATACCTGTAACGCCAGAAGCACTAGTAAGGCGTTCTTGCTGATATGTGCCAGCTTTGCTATCAAAGGGTTTTAAACTATTGGTCGCAAGTTACACGGAATAATTGTTAAACAAAACTAATAATCTTAAGATCATATAAAAATCCCGCTCTGTATCAGTACCGGAGCGGGATTTTTATCATTTCATGAATATTATTTATTTCTTTTTATCATCTTTCCCCAACGGCTTATCCTTGGCAAAATCTACCAGGATGGGGGCAGCTACGAAGATAGATGAGTAAGTGCCGGTTACCACACCGATCAGCATGGCAAAAGCAAATCCCCTGGTTACTTCACCGCCAAAGATGAACAGGATCAGGATGGTGAGGAATACCGTCAGTGAAGTCATGATGGTACGGCTCAATGTATCATTGATCGCTTTGTTGATGATGCTGCTGTTGCTGGAGCCTTTCATCAGTTTACTGTCTTCCCGGATACGGTCATACACAATCACGGTATCGTTCATTGAGAAACCGATCACGGTAAGGATGGCCGCAATGAAATGCTGGTCAATTTCCAGCGGGAAAGGCACTATTTTCCGCGCAAAGCTGAACACGATCAGGGTTACGAAAACATCGTGTAACAGGGAGAAAATGGTACCCAGTGAATACCTCCAGTCGCGGAAGCGGATGAAGATGTATAAACAGATGGCAATGATGGCGAAAATGGTGGCTTTGGTAGCGCCCGCCTTCAGGTCATCTGAAATGGTGGGTAACACCGTTTGTGAGCTTTGTTTGTATTTGGTTTCGAACTCGCTGAAAGTAGTGCCCTGTGGCAGGTGCTTCTGCAAGCCGTTGAACAACATTTTTTCTACCAGTGAATCCACATGGTTACCTGTTTCATGTATTTTGTAAGAAGTAGTAATGTTCAACTGGTGGTTGGAGTTTACCGTTTTGATAACGGGGGCTTCGCCGAACACAGTCTTCAGTTCGTCCAGGACCTCAGGCTGACTTACCGCTTTGTTGAATTTGATGGTATAGCTGCGTCCGCCGGCAAATTCAACGCCTTCATCAAACCCGTTGAAGAAAGTGGAAACACCCAGTATGAATATTACTACTGAAATACCATAAGCGATCTTCCTGTATTCAATGAATTTGAATGCAGCGTGTTTGAAAATACGCTTTGAGATACCGGTGAAATATTCAAAGTGACGGTTCTTATTGGTATAGAAATCTGTGATGAGTCTGGATACCAGTATTCCGCAGAACAGAGAGAGCAGAATACCGATGATCTGTGTGGTAGCAAAGCCCAGTACGGGACCTAAGCCGAAATAAGCCAGGATAATGGCTGTCAGCAAGGTAGTCACGTGCGCATCCAGTACGGGCGACAGTGAGCGTTTGTAACCATCGTTCACCGCCAGTGGATAGGATTTACCCTTGGTAAGTTCTTCCTTGATACGTTCAAAGATGATTACGTTGGTATCCACTGCCATACCAATGGTCAGTACCAGACCCGCAATACCGGGGGCCGTGAGGGTGAATCCGAGTGCGCTGAGCACCCCAATGGTGAACAGCAGGTTCAGTATCAGGGCTATATTGGCTACCCAGCCTGCTGTGTTGAAGTACAGCAGCATGAGGGCGAAAATAACAATGAATGCAATGAGGAATGAAAGGCCGCCACCGGTGATGGATTCTTTACCCAGGGTCGGACCCACTTGCTGTTCCTGCACGATTTTAGCAGGGGCGGGCAGCTTACCGCTTTCCAGTATCTCTGCAAGGTCCTGCGCTTCTTTAATGGTATAGCTTCCGCTGATCTGTGAATTTCCGGTAGTAATGGGATCGTTCACATTGGGAGCTGAATACACAAAATTATCCAGTACAATGGCAATAGGTTTGCCTACATTGCGGGTGGTCATCTTGGCCCATATATTGGTACCAATCTTATCCATGTTCATTTTGATGGCAATGCGTCCGCGCTCGTCGTAATCCTGTGAAGCGCTGGTAACATGGTCGCCTTCCAGTTCTGCCTGCCCGTTGTCCAGTGTTTTAATGGCGTAGAGCATCAGGATATCTTTCATTTTAGGATCGCCCGATTCGGCTTTGCCATACATGAATACCAGGTTGGAAGGGAATTTGTTTTTCACCAGGTCCATCCGCAGGTAATCGTTGAGTGTACCGGTATCTTTTGACTGGATATAACCCAGCGCAGCAGGGTAAATGGGTTTGCCGCCTTTATCTGCATAAGGTTGTGTGAACTGCAATAACCTGGCGATGGGGTTCTTATTGGAATTCAGTTTGGAAGAATCTGTTTTTGTAGCAGTTCCCTGTACATTCCCCAATCCGGAAAGAGTGGCAGTTTTGGTGGTATCTGCTGCAGCAGTGGCTGCGGCTTTGGCTATATCTGCCGTAATTTTTTTAGTGGTATCTTTTTTAGTACCGTTCAGGTAATCTTCCACTGATTTATCGGCAGCGATGATGCCATTCTGCAGGTCGCGGTTTTCGAAAGTATATACTTCGAAGAATTGCAGGTTGGCGGTTGACTGCAGGTAATTCCGAACCCTTTCCTTATCATTTACACCGGCCAGTTCTATGCTGATGATGCCTTTGGCAGGGTCGGGGTTGATATTGGGAGAAGCAACGCCGAAAGCGTCGATCCTGGTACGCAGGATACGATAAGTATTGTTGAAGGCAGCAGTGCCCTGGTCTTTCAGGTAGCCGGCCACTGCATCGTCGCTGGCATCGAATTTGATCTTGCCATTACTGCGTGCTGCGAAGAAAGGAGCGAGTTGTCCGCCCGGGTTCAGTTTCTTATATTCTTCCCTGAACAGACTGATGAGATCAGCGCCACCATTGGCTTTGCGAAGGACGGCCGCATCGAGCGCTTTATTGAATTGTGCGTCTTTGGTAAAGTTGGCCAGTGATTTGATCAAACCATCCAGTCCCACTTCCATGGTAACGCTCATACCACCCTGAAGGTCGAGACCCAGCATCAGTTCCTTTTCTTTGGCGCTGCGGTAAGTAGTGAGACCAAAAGCCAGCCTGGTGTCTTTGGTACTGTCGAGTAACCGTTGCAACCTTTCCCTTTTCAGTTCTGCAAGGCTGTCTGTATACAATGCCTGGAGTTCTTTATTGCCCGCGTATTTCACTTCGGGTGAAGGGAAACGTTTGATCCATGCTTCGGCTTTGGCTTCCTGGGCATTTTCATGACGGTGAACAAACCAGGTAAAAGATAATTGGTACAGGCAGATCACAATCAGTGCGATCGCAAAAAATCGCACTAAACCTTTCAGTTGCATATTCGTAACGGTTTAATCAGTTTTTTTAGAGTGGGCAAAGATAGGGGAAAGGGGATGAATATATACTTATTTGGATTTAACGTCCGTAAGGGTTACATCGAAGAAAAGCGGGGAATTTGGCGGGATAGAGCCCGATCCCGTACAGCTGTATGCCAGGGAAGAAGGCAGTACCATTTTGATCCTGCCACCTTTCTGCAACAGGGGGATGGCTATTTTCCAACCATCGATAACGCCGGAAAGAGGAAAGCTGACAGGATTGGCAGCTGCGTCGAATGTGGCATTATTCATCAGTTTGCCCGTATAAACAACCGTAACAATAGAGTCTGTCGTTGGCCTGGAACCTGAACCGGGACTGACAATTTCATACAATATGCCACTATTGTGTTCTGTATAATTGATATTGTTGGCGGTACAAAAAGCTACCATCTGGCTTTTTTCGGAGGCAACGGAGGCAGGCTGGCAGGCGCCGGAATTGGTTTTACCACAGGAAGAAATCAATAAAATCGTTAAAACACCTGTAACAAGCAGTATTTTTTTCATGTGTAACTACAGTAATCTGGTTTATGGTCAAATAATCAAATCTGTTTCTTTAACAAGACCCTTTCAGCGGGTCAATGGCTGCTTCCCTCGCGTTTCTTTTTTGCCATAAGTTCCTGGTAACGTTGCTCTTGCATTTCCCACCTGAACTTACGATAAAAAAAAGCCATGAAGCAGGAGAGTAGTAAAATGGCCAGTATAAATATCACCGAACTGAAGCTGGCATTGGCCACCATTTCTGCACGCTGGTACCAGCCGGAGGATAAAGTAATTAAAATGAGTACGCCAATCACAAAGCCGGATGACATGCCCACCAGGAGGGGACGGATACTTGTCTTCTGTTTTTCCCTGTTCTCGGCCCAATACTTCATAAAGTCTTCGTCGTTCTGCATGCGCAAATATAAAATCCCCGCAGCTTTTGCTGCAGGGATTTTTTACCGGGGGAAGGGGTTTTTTAGTATCCGCCCATTCCACCCATATCAGGTGCGCCATGAGGCATCGGAGCTTCAGGCTTGGGTTTGTCGGCAATGACACACTCGGTGGTCAGCAACATGGAAGCGATAGACGCAGCGTTTTCCAATGCTACGCGGGTCACTTTGGTTGGGTCGATCACACCGGCTTTGAAGAGGTTCTCGTATACTTCAGTACGGGCATTGAAACCGAAATCGGCTTTGCCTTCTTTGATCTTTTGTACCACGATAGAACCTTCGATACCGCTGTTGGCAACGATCTGGCGCAGGGGCTCTTCAATGGCACGCTTAACGATCTGGATGCCGGTGATCTCATCTTCGTTACTGCCTTTCAGTTTTTCCAGGCTTTCAACGGCACGGATATAAGCTACGCCGCCACCGGGTACGATACCTTCTTCTACGGCAGCGCGTGTAGCATGCAGTGCATCGTCAACACGGTCTTTTTTCTCTTTCATTTCCACTTCGGTAGCAGCACCAACATATAGTACAGCTACACCACCGCTCAGTTTGGCCAGGCGTTCCTGGAGTTTTTCGCGGTCGTAATCGGAAGTGGTATTTTCAATTTGAGCCTTGATCTGGTTTACGCGGGCAACGATATCGGCTTTCTTGCCTTTACCGCCAACGATGGTAGTATTGTCTTTGTCGATGGTCACTGAAGCGGCCTGTCCCAGGTAGCTGAGGTCGGCATTCTCCAGTTTGAAACCCTGCTCTTCACTAACTACGGTACCTGCAGTAAGGATGGCGATATCGGTAAGCATTTCTTTCCTGCGGTCGCCGAAACCGGGAGCTTTTACAGCAGCCACTTTGATGGTTCCGCGCAGTTTGTTTACTACCAGGGTAGCCAATGCTTCTCCTTCGAGGTCTTCAGCAATGATCACGAGGGGACGGCCGCTTTGGGCTACTTTCTCCAAAATATGGAGGATGTCCTTCATAGCGCTGATCTTTTTGTCGTAGATCAGGATATAGGGGTTCTGCAGTTCTGCTTCCATTTTTTCGCTATTGGTAACGAAATAAGGAGAGATATAACCGCGGTCGAATTGCATACCTTCCACTACGTCAACTGTAGTATCGGTACCTTTCGCTTCTTCAACGGTGATCACCCCTTCTTTACCCACTTTGCTCATGGCTTGTGCAATCAGCTTTCCGATCTCAGCATCGCTGTTGGCGGAGATAGCCGCTACCTGCTCGATTTTTTTGGTATCATTACCAATGGTCTGAGATTGGGCTTTCAGGCTTTCAATCACTTTTGCCACGGCTTTATCAATACCACGTTTCAGGTCCATCGGATTGGCGCCGGCAGCTACGTTTTTCAGTCCTTCGCTGATAATGGATTGTGCCAGAACGGTAGCGGTAGTAGTACCATCCCCTGCAATATCTGCAGTTTTGGATGCTACTTCTTTCACCATCTGTGCGCCCATGTTTTCAATAGCGTCTTCCAGTTCAATTTCTTTTGCCACGGTCACACCGTCTTTAGTAATGGAAGGAGCACCGAATTTTTTCTCGATCACCACATTGCGGCCCTTGGGTCCGAGGGTTACTTTTACAGCATTGGCCAGGGTGTCAACGCCTTTTTTCATTTTATTTCTTGCTTCGATATCGAAGAATATCTGTTTTGCCATGTTATGATAATTTGAAAATTTGAAAATGTGCAAATACGCAATGGATGCTCTTTTCTTTTATTGAACCATTGGGTATTGAACCATTGAGCAATTAAATTAAATAATTGCCAGAATATCGCTTTCACGCATGATCAGCAGGTCCTGACCTTCGATCTGGATTTCTGTACCGGCATACTTACCATATAATACGGTATCGCCTGTTTTAACGGTCATGGGTTCATCTTTCTTGCCAGAGCCGGCAGCTACGATGGTGCCGCGTTGTGGTTTTTCTTTTGCTGTGTCGGGGATGATGATACCGCCTGCAGTTTTTTCTTCGGCAGCGGCAGGCTTAACGATTACCCTGTCGTGCAAAGGTGTAACGTTGAGTTTCTTAGCCATACGTGATTGGTTTTTTAGTAATTGAGTTAATAATATGTCTCTGTCCATCGATTATTATGCCATCATATCCACTTGAGCCAAAATTTCAGTCAGCCCCTGTCAGCGGCAACCGGCAAGTCAGAAACGCGGGCAAAGATGCGTTAAGTTTCGATAACCCTGTCAATTTTTCATTTTTATTCCGATCAGGGTAAATCCGTTCCTCCGGGGGTTACGTAAGTAATGGTATAATAGTAAAATTATGAAGATCCTGCTGTCAGTCCTCGTCTTATTTTTTGCAGGCTTCCTCCTTTATGCCAACTGGAGGCCTCCCAGCCTGGGAGAGCGCCTGTACATGGAAAACCCTACGCAGATCGTGGTTTTCAGCTTCCCTGCCAGTTATACCGCCAGGGATTCGGCTGCCATGAAGACCTATTTCGCCTCTAAACAGGGGGTATATTCCAGCGTGGTCACGCTTTGCAGTCAAACGCTCTGTGTAACGATCGACCCCCGTAAAACCAACAGGTCAGCAATGCTGGAAGCCGCCAGGGGCTTTGATCCCGGCGTAAGGGAGCGGGTTATGAAGGCTGGTCCGCAATGTCCGGTTGACGGCCCCCTCTACACGCTTCAGAAAGTAAAGTATGCACTTTGTTTCAGAAAATAGTTTATCACTTAAAATCAAAATCAAATAACGATGAAAAAACTCTTTGTAATCTCCTGTATGATTGTATCGGCGGGTCTTTTTTTGCTGGCCTGCACTAAAAGCAACGATACACCACCGGCCAATACGGGAAGTGAACTTTACAAAAGGCTGGGCAGTAATGCCGGTATTACCAAAGTGATCAATGATTTTGTTGGCAATGTAGTGGGCGATACGGTCATCAACCGGTTCTTCGCGCTTACAGCCAAATCGCAGGAAAGGGTAGATCGCCTGAAAATGAACCTGGTGAACCAGGTAGCCATGGCCGTGGGTGGCCCCGAGAAATATACCGGGTTCTCTATGAAAGCGGCGCATGTGGGCATGGGCATTAAAGACGTCCATTTCAATGCACTGGTAGGCGACCTGGTAAAAGCTTTGAAGTCAAACGGAGTTAACGACGCTGATATCAATACCATCGGCGGAGCGCTTTTACCCATGAGATCGGATATTGTGGAACCCTGACTGATACAGCAGGGCAGGTGGATGTTTGAGTTACCCGTTCGGTCACGGACGGGTTTTTACATTTTGTGCGGGGCCTTTTATACAATACCTTTGCCGCCCCAACCAGTTCTTAGAAAATATGATCAGTAGAAGAAATATCCGGGTTAAAGTGATGCAGCTGTTGTACGTGATTGAAGCATCTGACGGTGTTACCGCCTTCAAAAAGCCGGCGGATGAATTGCAAAAACAGCTTGACAAAAGCCGGGAGCTTTTTGTATACCTGCTTTATTTCCTGACGGAAGTGGCCCGTTACGCTGAAATCAGCGCACAGAAAAGGGCCTCCCGCAACCTGCCTACTGACGAAGACCTCAATGTCAATATTAAAATAGCCGGCAACCAGCTGCTCTGGCAGATATTGGAAGACGCTTCTTTCAAAGAAGCCATAGAGGCCGATATGCCGCAAAAACTGGTTGACAGGGAACTGGTAAAAAAGATTTACGGCGATTTGACTGAAACCGATCAGTACAAGTCTTATATCTCCACAGAGGCCCGTGAAAAGAATGCCGAAAAAGACATTATCAGGATGATCTTCACACACCTGATGCTGCCCAATGAAAATTTCATTGCCCATGTGGAGGAATTGTTCAGTAATTGGGACGATGACGCGGAAATGATGGACCAGCTGATGATGCATTACCTGCAAAAACCTTCGACCTTTAACCTCCGGCAGATGCTGGGTGAAGAAAAATGGGTATTTGCCAAAACATTACTGGAGACTGCGCTGGAAAAAAAAGAATATACCACCACTCTTATCACTCCCAAACTGAAAAACTGGGATGTGGAACGCATAGCCGTGCTTGATATGATATTGATGCGGATGGGTGTGTGCGAATTGCTGTATTTTGAAACCATTCCCACCAAAGTAACCATCAATGAATACATTGACCTGGCCAAGGAATACAGTACGGCGCAAAGCGGACAGTTTGTGAACGGCATATTGGATAATATTCACAAAGAACTGACCGCCGAAGGTAAAATCAACAAGATCAGCTATAAGAACAAAGCCTGATTATTTATGAAAAAAATATTCATCAAAGGTTTTTGGTGCATGCTCCTGGCGCTGTCTGCCGCCGGCTGCCGGAACACCGGTAAGCATACCGTGCAGGTGAACCCGGTTTTTGGTGATACCTCTCATTATACCAGGGCAGAGTGGCTGGATTCTGTAGTAAATTTCGGGACCATTAAAATGGGAGAAACAATTGAAGTCCGGTTCAGGGTCAGGAATATTGGCAACAAACCCTTGTTACTTAGTGATGTAAGGGCCGTGTGCGGCTGCACCATTGCCAATTATACCGAAAGCGCCATTCCTCCCGGAGCCGAAGGGGTGGTGGTGGGAGTGTTCGACAGCAAGAAAGCGCATGTGGGCACTGTTCGGAAAAGTATATTGGCAACCACAAATTCACACAACGGTATCAATCACAACCTTATCTTTACGGGCGTTATTAACGAATAATAAAAAAGTACAAAAATGTTTTATCTCAATTCAGTTTTACTGGCAGGCAATCCGCAGCAGGGCGGCGGTATGGTGCAATTGGTTATGATGGCTGCCATCATCCTTGTTTTCTGGTTGTTCATGATCCGTCCGCAGGCGAAAAAGGCAAAAGACCAGAAAAAATTTGTCGACAATATGCAGAAAGGCGATAAAGTGGTTACCATTGCGGGTATTCATGGTACTGTGAACAAGATCAATGACGACAATACCATCCAGCTCGAAGTAAGCCCCGGAAGCTACCTGAAGATTGAAAGGTCTTCCATCAGCATGGAATGGACTGCGGCGATCAACAAAACTGCTGCGGCTGATAAAAAATAGCAGCAATAGTAGCAAAAGCTGTCACTAAGGACTAATTTAGGTGTCCGGAATCTAAAACAGGTTCCGGACTTTTTATTATATCATTATTACATGCTCAGGATTGGTTTAACAGGAGGTATTGGCAGCGGTAAAACCACTGTATCTAATATTTTCAGGGTATTGGGTATTCCTGTATTCGATGCTGACAGTGAAGCCAAAATATTGATGGAAGAGGACCCCTTGATCCGTAAAGGACTTACCGACCTGTTTGGCCCGGCTGCTTTCGTCAATGGCAAACTCGATCGCAAACATATTGCCGGCATTGTCTTCCACGATCCTTACCTGCTTGATAAACTGAATGCACTTGTGCATCCGGTAACCATTGCGGCGGCAGAAAAATGGGCCGGCAGTCAAACAACTCCTTACACCGTCAAGGAAGCCGCGCTGTTTTTTGAAGCGGGCTCCGCCGCAGGACTCGATTATATTATTGGCGTCTATGCGCCGCAGCACGTCCGCATCAACCGCGTGATGAAAAGAGACGGCGTTTCCCGGGAAGAAGTATTGAGCCGTATGCACAAACAAATCGATGAAACGATCAAAATGCAGCTTTGCGATTTTGTGATCCTGAATGATGAACAGGAACTGCTGATACCGCAGGTGTTGAAATTGCATGACAGGTTTCAGAGGGAAATTTCTGATTAAATCAGAAATCAAACATACAATGTTATAGGATCGTTATAATTAGTAACCCCATGTTGCTTTTGCCTGGTTTTTGTATCTGATCTGGTATAAAAGCAAGCTATGAAAAAGTTAGCGATCATATTATTCATGGCTGGTAGTTTCGCAACAATGGCTTCGGCTTCGGCACAGTTTCATGGTTACGTGAGGGGCGGATATTACAGGCCTTATATTGTACATCATTATTATTACTACGATCCTTTTCTTTCACCTTACTGGTATGGATACCCCTATTATATGTATCCATATGGCTATCAACCAACTCCCCGTGCCTCCAAACTTGACCAGGAAATAGCTGATCTGGAACACGATTATTCGCAGAAAATTGCTTCCGTCCGCATGAACCATTCTCTGAGCCGCCCCGAAAGAAGGGCTCATATCAGGGCATTGCGCCACCAGAGAAATGAAGCAATTGAAAATGCGAAACGGAACTATTATAAAAACTAATGGCTCAATTATGCTCTATTTCCACGGGCAGGGAATTGCATGCGCCGCTTTTTGGGGTGACCGGAAGATGAGGGAAAATTCGAAGGTTTTCAGGGAGCCTAGTGAGGTTTTGGAAGATGAAAGGGTTACATCATAGGTCAGTCCCAGTTGCAGGTTCCTGTACATGAGTCCGAGGTATGGTATTACTGCATCATTGGCCCGGTACCAAAGGCCGGTATTGAAAACAGTGGGTGTTTCGGAGTCGTCCAGGATATGCCCGAGGTTGACTCCGAGTGCATAGGTATTCTGACTGTTCTGCACTATATAAAGAGCATTGGCATTGAAAACAAGCCTGTCGTTCACAAAAGCCTGGTAATCGGCATGAAAATTATAATGCGGCGGATCAAGTTGCGTTGAGTCGTTCAAAGCCGAGCGCCTGGTTTTCATAAAGCGGTAGCCAGACACACCAATGTCGAAATTGGAGGTTTCATCGGTATAAGTATATGTGATACCGGCAGCCAGTGAAACATAAGGCCTGACGGTTGACAGGAAGGGTTCACTGGTAGGCAGGGCCCTGTTGAAGCCGGAAGAGGTCAACTGATCAGAAAAACTGAGCTGGGTATAATCGATGAGGAGGTTGGTATAGGTAGCGGCCAGTCCCAATGATAAACCATGGTAATCGTTTTCATCGATGCTTACGTGTGAACTGACAATGCCATGAAATGAATTGTTTTTATACGCGCCTCCCATACCATAGTCCTGCATGAACATGAGGCCGCCGCCTATATAATTGGTTTCTTTATTTTTTTGCCTGATCAGTTTTCCGTCGAATGAAATGGAAGTGGTATTGAAGGGGTCTACACCGCTTGCGATCCACTGGCTCCTGCGGTTGGCAATGATGCGCCAATCGGCGCTGCCATTACCTGCCAATGCAGGGTTTACACTCAGCGGAGAAGAATAGAATTGTGAGAACATGGGGTCCTGTGCGCGTACTGTTGGTTCTCCAATAACCAGTAACAGTACAAGCCATGCCAGGATATATTTTCCGTTTCGTGTAGTCATATTCGTTTTCTTCGTCAGCGTAATAAAAGTGTTTCACCCGTTTTTCTTACCAGGCTGCCGTCGTTGGCAATGCCTTCCGATATCCATATATAAATACCCATGGGTTGTGGCGTGCCCCCGGCCGTACCATTCCAGCCCGTATCCGGGTTCTTTGTTTCAAACATCAACTGTCCATAACGATTGTAGATCTTGAAATAATGGAACTCTTTGATGCCTACCTGGTAGGGGTACAGCAGGTCGTTCACTCCGTCGCCATTCGGCGTAAATGATTTTGGAACCAGTATGGTGACCAGGTTGTTATCGAATACGCGCACCATCAATGTGTCTGGTGTATAACATCCTCCCGGTGAAATCAGGTTCACTAAATATTGTTGTGTTTGTGAATGGTTAAAAATGGTACTGTCGCTATTGGGTGAAGTGATACCCCTGGTCGGATTCCACAGGTAACTGTAGCCCGGCAGGTATCTTCCGCTGACCAGGACAGGCACACCTTTGTATGCACTTACAGAAGGCAGCCGCACTGGCGCAATAGGAAATTGAATGGTAATGGTTGTATCAAGTTTGAGGCTGTAAGCGGCACAGTTTGTTTGTGTTGCCATAAGCCGTATATGCCTGTCACCCCCCGTGACATAAGTATCTGTGGTATGATAGGTACTGGCAGTAGTACTATCGCCCAGGTTCCATAGCCATTGAATGGGACCGGTATAAGTAGTATCGGTGAGGTTGGTGAAACGAATGGGCCTATTGATACAATACGAATCGTAGCTGAAATTGAGAATAGGTTTATTGATCATGATCAATCCGATATTCGCTGCTGCCGTATCCATACAGCCAAACTGGTTGGTGAGCCTTGCATTATAATTGCCCGGCTGTCTTGTTGCAATGGAATCGCCGGTAGCGCCGGTAATGGGTGACCCATTCAGGAACCATTGATAGCTCACCGTGTCAATCGGTAAAGTAACCACATACATCGTATCCAGAATATTGCCACAAATATAAATTCCATGCAATGAAACGATCTTTCCAATGGGCAGCCGGTTGATCTTTTGTGAGAAATAAAAAGTATCGGTGAGGTTACTGCAGGCCATTTCCTTAATGCCGCTGATGGTGAAAGTCTGGCTGGCCGAATTACGCCGCGAAGGAGTGATCCATGTATAGGGAGATGTTTTGATACCCGGAACCGTGCGTGTCACCCCGTTTGTGTCCAGGTAATTGAAACTCCAGGGGGCATTGCCGGTAAAACTAATGGATAGCGTATCAAACGGGTAAGCGCAGATCACGGGACTACCGGTAATATTCACTTTGGGAGAAGGCATGACACGTACGGTGGCGGTAAAAATATTACCCAGGCAACCTGTATTGTAAGGCCTCACGAAATAAACAACCGTATCATTGACATTGGTGAGGTTGGTGAGCGTCTGGCTGATGATGGTCTGCGGTACAGTGGCGGCGCTCAGGCCAAGCACGCTGCCGGGTGGACTTACCACTGGTACGCTCCAGGTATAAGTAGTGCCGGGTGGGGCTGTAGCAGGCGTCATGTTAAAGCTGGTGCCGCTGCAAATAATGCTCGACTGATTACCAATAGGTGGAAGCGGTACACCTACTATTACCGTAAGCGTAAAAGGAGCGCCGGCGCAACTGGATGAAACAGGTGTGATGTTGTAAACACTCTGCGCGGTAGCATTGGTGGTGTTGATAAGGGTTTGCGAAATGCTCGGCACAGGCGTCTGCTGCTGGGTGCCGTTGATCACTGAGCCGAACGGAAAGTTGACGGGCGTGGTCCAGGTATAGGTGGTATTGGCAGGAACAGGTGCCGGTATGATGGTGAAAGACGTGGCAGAACAAACGGTATCAGTAAGGTTGTAAACGATGGGCACGGGTTTTACCGGCATTGTAATGGCGAATGTATTACCCGAACAACCATTGGTTGTTGGCGTAACGGTATAAAAAGCAGTATCAATGAGGTTATTAACGCTACTGAGCGATTGGCCGATGGAAACCTGGCTGACCGGCTGGGCGCTTCCTCCTGTTAAGCTATTGACGGGTGACAGCAAGGGGTTACTCCAGGTATAAGTAGTACCTGTTGGCATATTGGCCGGAGTATAACTGAAAGCATTGCCGCTGCAAATGGCGTTCAGTAACTGGTTGGTCGCTGCCGGAACAGGGTTCAGGGTAACTGTTACGGTAAAAGAAGCACTGCTGCAGCTTCCTGCGCTGGGTGTAACTGTATAGACAGCTGTAACAGGGTTGATGGTAAGATTGGTGAGTAGTTGACCAATACTGTTTTGTCCGACCGGTTGCGCCGCCCCCCCGATAATGGAATTTGCCGGATTGATGGCAGGAGCTGCCCAGGTATAAGTGGTATTTGCAGGAACATTTACCGGTGTCAGGTTGAATGTTGTATTGCTGCAGGCAGTTATACTCTGGTTGGTAATATTCGGTACAGGGTTTACTGCTACGGTAACAACGGCGGTATTGGAACAGCCGTTGGCAGTGATCGTATAAGTATACAGAACATTCACCGGGGTGATGCCCGTATTTACCAAAGTTTCTCCCGGATTATTGGTGCCGTTCCCGGCCCCGTTGCTGATAGAAGCAGTTACAGGTCTGTTCCAGTTGAATACGGCGCCGGCAGTATTGGATGTGGGCAGGTAATTGAAAACACTGCCACTGCATACCGGACTGGGGTTGGGCGTACTGCTGAGTGTTGGGGTGGGATTCACATAAACGACGACGGACTGATTATTGGTACAACCATTGGCAGTGATCAGGGCATAATTGTAAGAAACTGCGATAGCAGCACTGGTGGTATTGATGAGGGTTTCGTTAGGATTGCCAACTCCGCTGGCAGCTGCATTGCTGATGCCGGTAACAGTAGTACGGCTCCAGTTAAAAGATGTACCGGCTGTGAAACTGGAAGGAGCATAACTGAATACGGTGTTGCTGCAGATTGCCGGCGGCGTTTGACTGGTATTTAACGCAGTGGCAGGGTTGACTACAACGGCAATATCCTGCGTATTGGCACAACCATTGACCGTTAAAGTAATGGCATACTTAACGGTGACCGGCAGGTACGTAGTATTATTCAATGTTTCATTGATGTCTCCAATGCCTGATTGAGGATTCTGGCTGATGCCTGCAGTCAAAAAACGCGTCCAGCTGAAACTGGCGCCGGTGGCTGCTGATACGGGATGATAAAAGAAAGCGTTGCCACTGCAAATATCAGGAGGTGTGAGACTGCTGCTCAGTGTGGCGATGGTACCAGTTGCGTTCACTGTAACGGTTGCAGTAAAATTGGTGCCTATACAACCATAAGTGCTGGGCGTTACGGTATACACAGCAGTAGCCGGATTGCTTGTATTGTTCACGAGCGCCTGACCTACATAATTCAGTCCGATGGTATTGGCGCTTCCACCCGAAATGGCACCGGCGGGGGTAATAACAGGTGTTTGCCAGGTATAGGTGGTGCCTGCCGGCGCAGGTGAAGGTGACAGCATAAAGACAGTGCCACTACAAGAACTGATTGTCTGGGCTGGGATCGAAGGCACCGGGTTTACGGTTAAAGATACGTTCTGGATATTCGAACAGCCGGTGGCAATCGATGTTAAAGTATATACATAAGTAACTGTTCTGGGAATCAGGGTAGTGTTGTTCAATTGTTCATTCACACCGTTGGTGCCCACCTGGGCACCGGCACTGATGCCGGTAACAACGGCACGCGACCAACTGAAGCTTGTATTCGGCAGGTTGGAAGCAGGTGTGTAAAGAGCCATTCCGCCACTACAGATGGCAGGAGCGATGAGCGGACTGGTCAGACTGGGTAGTGGTGAAACGGTTACAACCACAGCCTGTGTATTGGCGCATCCGTTTGCAGTGAGGGTGTAGTTATAATTAACATTTACCGGGTTGTTGCTGGTATTGTTCAGCACTTCATTGGGGTTGTTGGTACCCTGTCCCGATGTATTACTGATGCCCGCCACAACCGGCCGGCTCCAGTTGAAAGTTGTATTGGAAAGGTTGGAAGTAGGGGAATAAAAGACCGTTCCTCCACTACAGATGGCGGGTATGGTTAATGAGCTGGTCAGACTGGGTATGGGTGATACCGCCAAAGTAACAGCCTGTGTATTGCTGCATCCGCCTGTAGTGAGCGTATAATTGTAAGTAACATTGACAGAGCTGGTAGTAGTATTATTCAGTACTTCATTCGGATTATAAGTACCCTGGGCTGCTGCATTGCTGATGCCGGTAACGGCAGGTCTGCTCCAGTTGAAACTGGTATTGGGGAGACTGGAAACAGGTATGTAAGCGGCGGTTCCGCCGCTGCAAATACCGGGTGCGATGAGCGGACTGGTCAGACTGGGTGTAGGTGATACACTTAGGGTAACAGCCTGGTTGCTGCTGCATCCGTTAGCAGTGAGTGTATAATTATAAATAACATTAATGGGGTTGATAGTGGTATTGTATAAAATTTCATTGGGATTATTTGATCCCTGTGCGGCAGCATTGCTGATGCCGCTAACGGCAGGCCTGCTCCAGTTAAAACTGGTATTACTGATGTTGGAAGCAGGCTGGTAAACGGCTGTTCCGCCACTGCAGATGGCAGGAGCGATGAGTGGACTGGTAAGGCTGGGTGCAGGCGATACCGTGAGGGAAACGGCTTGCACATTACTGCAACCATTTGCAGTAAGCGTATAATTATAAATAACATTGATGGCATTGACAGTAGTATTGTTTAGTATTTCATTCGGATTATTTGTTCCTTGTCCGGCAGCATTACTGATACCGGTGACCAGGGGTCTGCTCCAGTTAAAACTGGTATTAGAGAGAGAGGAAGTTGGTGTATAAGAGGCTGTTCCTCCGCTGCAGATAGCAGCTGCGGTAAGGGAGCTGGTAAGGGCGGGTTTGGGTAATACGGTAACGGTCACCGCCTGGTTATTGCTGCAACCGTTTGCAGTGAGTGTATAGTTATAAGTAACATCAATAGAATTGGTGGTGGTATTGTTCAGTGTTTCATTAGGATTGAATGATCCCTGCGCAGCAGCATTACTAATGCCCGTAATAGCCTGGCGGCTCCAGTTGAAAGTGGTGCCATTCACTGAACTGGTGGGTGAATAACTGAAGGCAGTACCGCTGCAGATGGCAGGCGCAATAGACGGACTGGTCATATTAGGCTTGGGGAATACGGTAACAACAACAGACTGGTTATTGCTGCATCCGTTTGCGCTAAGCGTATAATTGTAGGTAACATCGATGGAGTTGGTAGTGGTATTGTTCAATACTTCATTGGGATTGTTGGTACCCTGTGCGGCAGTATTGCTGATACCGGTAACAGCGGGCCTGCTCCAGTTAAAACTGGTATTGCTTACTGCGCTGCCGGGGGCATAGCTGAAAGTTGTGCCGGTACAGACGGTGGCAGTAATTGGACTGGATAACTGCGGTAAGGGATTGACCGTAACAACCAGTGAGAATGTAGTGCTGTTGGAAGTGGTGACCTGGTAAGTTGCCGTGGCCAGGGAACTGGTATTGTTGAAAAGGGTTTGTGCAACCTGGTTTTGTGGATTTAAATTGGCGCTTCCATTGGTAATGCTGTTAGTAGGGGCAATAACAGGCGTTAACCATGTATAGGTTGTACCAGCCGGAGCTCCCGGCTGAACAAAACTGATATTACTGCCGCTGCATGAAGAAATGTTGTAGGTCTGCGCATGGGCAGCCATCGAAAAAAAGAGTAATGAACCGATCAGCAATTTCAGTTTATGCAGTAAGGAAATGGACATTGGAGAACGGATTTGAATATCAAATATTAATAAAATAGAGGATTATACGCAAGTAAATTTTCCGCTATTTTTTCAAGATACCGTGAGTGGCACTTACGTTGCCTTTCATTATATTTAAGCTAAAAGAAAAAAGCCATGATTGCAAAAACACCCAAGCCCCCTTATTATGCCGTGATATTTACTTCTGAAAGAACCGATATAGCGGAAGGCTATGGCGCTATGGCAGAGAAAATGGCTGCATTGGCAAGTCAGCAGCCGGGTTACCTGGGTCATGAATCGGCCAGGGAGGGTATTGGTATTACAGTATCTTATTGGGAGAGTCTGGAAGCCATTAGAAACTGGAAGCAACAGGCCGATCATCTGGAAGCACAACAAAAAGGAAGAAGTACCTGGTATAGTAAGTATAAAACCCGGATTTGTTTGGTGGAACGTGATTATGGGTTTGAAAAATAATTTAGTTCTGAAAGAATTTAAAAAAGAAATTAATAAAAGATTAATTTTTAGCTATTTTTCTCTATCTTTTCACAGAAATGCCAATCATCAGCGTGTAATTACCGTACATCTGGATTGATTGCCTTTCATCCAGAACGTCTAAAACCTAAAAACATGAGAAAAAGACTATTTATGGGCTTTTGCATGCTGTTTTTTGTCTGTACAGCAGCGATAGCACAAAGAATCACCGTAACAGGCAAGGTAACCGATGACAAAGGGAGGCCGATTGAAGGGGCTTCTGTTGTTGTAAAGAGATCTAAAAATGGTACTGCCACAGATGCCAATGGTGCATTTAAATTGATGGTCAGCGAAGGTGCAGTACTGGTTGTTTCCGGAACAGGTTATGAGAAAAAAGAGATCACCGCCAGTGCCGGAACATCGCTGACAGTTTCCCTCAAAAATGTAGATGAAAATCTCAGTGAAGTGGTTGTAACTGCACTGGGTATCAAGCGGGAGAAAAAAGCGCTTGGTTATGCAGTTACTTCCGTAGCAAAGAAAGACCTTGAGTTAAGACCGGAAGGTGATATAGGACGTGTGTTAGCGGGTAAAGCACCCGGTGTTGACATTCTTGGAACAAGTGGTATTTCCGGTTCTGGTACCAATATTGTTATTCGTGGCGTAAGTACGATTACGGGTGGCGCTGTTCCTCCTTTGTTCATTGTAGACGGTGTGCCTTTCGATGGCAGCACCAATACCCCTTCAGGATTTACTTTCGGCGGACAAACCTCCAGCCGCTTTCTTGATATTGATCCGAATAATATAGAGAATATTACAGTATTAAAGGGGTTGAGTGCAGCCGTTCAGTATGGCGACCTTGCCCGCAATGGTGTTGTATTGATTACTACCAAGAATGGATCTGCTGCCGGCAAACAGAATAAAAAAACAGAGATTACCGTTTCGCAATCCCTTTTTGCCAACAAAGTAGCCAACCTGCCCGATTACCAGGATTCTTATGGAGGTGGTTTCAACCTGGCCCCGTCCCTCGCTTTCAGTAACTGGGGTGCTGCTTTTAAAAATCCGCCGGATTCCTTCAACCATCCGTACAGCCGTTCTTCACTGAATGTGGCTTTCCCGGAATACAAAGGCAAAAAATATGCTTACAAACCTTACAACAACGTACCTGCCTTTTTTCGTACCGGCTGGGTAAGCAATACTGCCGTCAATGTATCAGGTGGTAATGCTGTTACCCGTTTCAGCGGTAACTATTCTTATACCAGCGACCAGGGCTTTTTGCCTGGTAACGGTGTAACTAAAAATAACTTCGGTTTCGGTGGTTTAACCAAACTCACCAACAATTTTACTTTGAGCGGCACCATCAACTTTGCCACTACAGAGTATATTACTCCCACCACCAGTACCAGTTTTGGTAGCAGCGCTAACAATCCCTCGGTATATGGTGACCTGATCTATACGCCCCGCAGTATTGACCTGATGGGATGGCCCTATAAAAACCCGATAGATGGATCAAGTGTTTACTACCGTGCGAACAATGGTATTCAAAATCCCCGCTGGACTGTGGAAAATACGCTTATACGGGAAAAGATCTTACGGACATTCGGGAACATACAGATGAAGTATGATATTATAAAGGGGCTGAGCGTATTATATCGCCTGGGTATTGATGTATATAACACCTTGAATGAGCTAACAGCAAATAAAGGAGGCACTACCGGAGGATTGCAATATACCACGGGAATGTATCGCACCATCAATTCCTCCAACTCCATTTTGGACCATAATATCCTTATTAACTATGTGAAAGATATCAATGATGACTGGAACCTGGCTTTGGATGGAGGTGTGAACCTGCGTAATGATAATTATACGCAGAATGGTATGAAGAGTACCCAGCAATTGGTGTTTGGCCTTTTCAACCATGGCAATTTTGTCAATCATGAAGCAGTGGGCGAGGATGGCGGTAACCTGAACTTTAATTCTCAACAGAAAAGATTTGGCGCTTTCCTCTCTGCATCAGGCGGTTTTAGGAATTACCTGTACCTGAACCTGGGCGGTCGTGAGAGTTGGGTTTCTACATTGGAAGAAAACAATCGTAAGATATTCTATCCAAGCGCCAGCATTTCCGTGATACCCACAGCGGCTATTAATGGATTGAAAAATAACAAATGGGTGAACTTCCTTAAACTTCGTGTAGGATATTCCACCAGCGCCCGTTTTCCCGATCCCTATACCACAAGGGCTGCTTTAAATATACAGACCAATGCGTTTGTGGACAAGAATGGAAATGTGATCAACCAAAACGCAATTCCAAACCGACTGGCCAATCCGGATCTGAAACCTGAGCTGTTAAAGGAATATGAAGCTGGTTTGGAAGGTACTTTTATCAATCACAGGTTAACAGTAGATCTTACTTTCTATAAACGAATTTCCAGTGATCAGATCCTTGATCGTTCACTGGATCCCTCCACCGGTTATACCCTTACCTCAGTGAATGCCGGTAATGTTCGCAATGAAGGTATTGAATTGGGACTGGGTTATAATGTGATCAAGACACGCGATTGGAACTGGCAGTTGAATGCCAACTGGACCATCAACAAGAGCCTGGTATATGACCTGCCCAGTTATATCAAACAGATCAGTTTTGCCGGCTATAGTAATTTAGGAAACTTCGCTATGAATGGACAGCCGCTGGGTATCCTGCAGGGTAGTGTTACTTCAAGGGATGCTAAAACCGGACAGAAATTGATCGATGACAATGGTTATTATATCGAGGATCCTAACATCGGTATCCTGGGTAGCCCATTGCCTAAGTACAAACTGACCGGCATCAGCGAACTGACCTGGAAGTCATTGACTTTGCGCGCACAACTGGATTATACAGTTGGTGGAAAAATGATTTCCCTGACCACTGCTTCCTTGCTGGCCCGTGGTTTGACCAAGGATATGGATTTTGACAGGGCAGTTCCTGTTACTTTACCCGGCATACGCCAGTCTACCGGAAAACCCAACGATATTCAGACCGGCGCAACCAGTGCATTCTTTAACACTTATTTTGGTCCGACTGATTTCCAGGTTTGGGATGCAACACTGATCAGGCTGAGAGAAGTTTCATTAAGTTATTCCTTACCTGCCAAATGGCTGGCCAAAACACCTTTCGGAAGTGTGTCACTGGTGGCATCAGGTCAGAATCTTTTCTACCTGGCGCCCAACTTCCCCAAATATGTTCGTTTCGATCCTGAAACTTCCAGTTTGGGTGTAGGTACCGGCCGCGGTCTTGAATTATTGACCGGGCCGTCTTCCCGTCGTTTTGGCGCCAGCATTCGTGTAACTTTTTAAACTTCAATAACCAAATAGAATAAAAATGAAAAAGTTAATGATATATTGTTCGGCTGTTGTATTGCTGATCTCCTGCAATAAGCTGAACAGCGATTTTAACGGGTTATTGAATAACCCTAACCAACCCAGTACTTCATCTGCAGATGTAGACCTGTACCTGAACTCCATTCAGCTGAATTTCGCCAACTTTTATTCAGGCTTGTCGAACCTGGGTGGTCAGTTGACCAGGATGGAAATTATGTATGGTCCTACTTATAATGCGGCTTATCAGCCACAATCAACAGATGGAACCTGGACAACTGCATATGCATCTTTGTTTACCAATGTCAATGCCATGATCCCGGTTGCATATTCCCAGAAAAAGAATATACATGTGGGCATTGGCAAAATATTGAAAGCATATGTGATGATGACCTTAGTGGATTATTTTGGAGATGTACCTTATAGCCAGGCAAACATGGGTATTGCCAATACCAATCCGGCCCTGGATAAAGGCAAAGCTGTATATGATAGTGCCATTGCACTTTTGAACAGTGCCATCACTGATTTGAGCAGCGCTGGTCCGAGCCCCACTAATGATATCTTTTATGGTGGCAATGGGACCAACTGGCGCACACTGGCAAAAACACTGAAACTGAAAGCGTATATGAATTATCGTTTGGCTGATGCAGCTACTGCGACCACGAATATCACTGCCCTGTTAAGTGAAAACGACCTGGTGAATAGCTCATCACAGGATTTCCAGTACCAGTATGGTTCCAAATCTCTGGCGCCTGATAGTCGCCATCCTAAATATGCAGGGAATTATACACCTACCGGTACAGGTGTTTATTTGGGAAATTATTTCATGTGGACAATGGTAACAGAAAAAGGCCTGGTTGATCCCCGTACACGCTACTATTTTTATCGCCAGACCACCGATATCACTGCAGCCATCACCGACCCGGTTACTTTGCAGTTTACCCAGCCTTGCCGCTACCAGGCTTACCCGGCTAATTATCCATCAGGTACCGTTTTCTGTATGGTGTCAAACGGATATTTTGGACGTGACCATGGTGATAACTCAGGTACTCCGCCGGACAACCAGTTCAGAACTACCTGGGGAATATACCCGGCCGGTGGCCAGTTCGATGCCAACCAGGGCACAGCTGTTAAACCAGGCATTGGAGGCTTGGGCCAGGGTATCCAGCCCATTTGGATATCTGCTTTTACCAATTTCCTTAAAGCGGAAGCAGTATTAACCCTGAGTACTTCCGGCGATGCGCGTGCGCTGACCCTATTCGGTGTCAATAATTCGATCTCTAAAGTGGTTACATTCCCTGCATTGGTAGGAGTAACACCACCTGCCAACTTTGTGCCTACGCAGTCTGCCATCAACAACTATACTGGTTTTGTGGGCAGCGCTTATGATAATGCCGCGTCTCTTAATGATAAACTGGCGGTGGTTGCCAAAGAATTTTATATCAGCGCCTGGGGCAATGGCATCGAAGCCTATAATCTTTACAGGAGGGTGGGGTCACAAGCCATCAAAGTACAACCGGCACTGCAACCCAATCCGGGTCCGTTTATCCGTTCCTTTTTCTACCCGGCAGTGTATGTGAACTTCAACAATACGGCAAAGCAAAAGACTGATTTAACCACCCAGGTATTCTGGGATACCAATCCCAAAACAGGCTGGGTTTATTAATTTAAAAAATCAAGAACATGAAAAAACTAATCATACCATTTATATGCTTTTCAGCCGTTTTGCTTGTGTTTTCCTGCAGCAAGAAAAATGATGCTTCAGTTAACTTGCTTTTGGGAGTGGCAAATGGCGGATTCCTGCAATGGAATCAGAAAGTGCCTGCTACACCGCTTAAATTTGATCCTAATAACTTGGCTACCTCTACTGTTTCAATTAAAGTGAAAAGATACCCTGGTGGTTTGAGCATGACAGGTGTTAATGTATATGTAGGTACCAGCGTCAGTAAATCGACCTGGAAACTAATCAAAAATGTACCGATGACTGACAGTGGTACTTTGAGTGTGAATGGGGCAGAAGTAGCAAAAGCACTGGGAACAAGCACGGGTACTTTCCAGATTGGTCAGCAGTTTACTTTTTATAATGAGTTTGTGGCAGCCAACGGTAATTTATATTCGTTGGACAATACCAGCTCGGCAGATTTCGAAAGCCAGGCCCCTTATAATGTAAGCTTCCGTTGGAATGCAGTAATATTTTGCAATTACGATCCGTCTGTGTTTAACAATGCCGCTTATGCGGTTGTGCAGGATGACTGGGCCGACTACCCGACAGCCAATGCTTCTCCCATTACCAGTACATCTTCTGCAACTGCCAATACAGATGGTACCTATAGCATTACCTTGCTCTGTTACCCGAATATGGACCCTGTAAACGGCGGCGCTAACCGGCACCCGGTTACCCTGTATGTCAATCCTTCTGACAACTCTGTTTCGGTACCCAAGCAGATCTATGGGGATTATCCACCTGTTACAGATGTGTCTCATGCCGGAACGGGCAGTGTGAACTCCTGTAAAGGGATCATTAAACTGAACCTGACCCATTATTACGGGGTGAATTCTTATCCCGGGCAAGTATTGATCCTGCAGAAAAAATAAGACTAATACGTCAGCGCAGAATATTGTGTAATAAAAAGGGATGCTTTAAGCATCCCTTTTTATGTGTGTGGATATTAATAGTTGGCATTTTTTACCGGGGCACTGCCAGATGCTGGCGGATTCTTATCCGTTTCATCAGCCGGAACATCCCAGTAGTCCATGAAATTGTAATTGATGGTGGCGTTGGTATACACTGTTTTGTTGAAAATGATTGTAGCGCTATAACGTCCGCCTCCATTCTTGGTGTCGTATGTCCATCCCCACCTGCGTGAATCATAGAAGGAGAGACCTCTGAATGCCAGGGCAGCCTGACGTTCCATGATCAATTCCTGCATGGCCTGGCTGGTAGTCAGTGCGAGACCGGTAATGGGTGATACGCCTGATCCCTGGTATGACCTTACTGCATCAATCAGCAGCAGACCGGCAGGGATATTACCGCTCCTGATATTGGCTTCTGCCAGCATCAATTGATTTTCTTCGTAAGTGGGCCCGATATAGATTTCTACTCCGCCGGGCTGGCGTGACCCAAGCACCGGAACGCCGGACAGGTTGGCTGTAACACCATCTACCAAGCTGTAGCGTGTGGTATTGGTATTGGCATCGCCATAGAAAGTTCCATTGCTGGTAGTAAAGTTAGCCAGTCGTTTGTCGCCTGATTTGAATGACTGTACCAGCCTTTCACTTACTTTATAAGTGCTGTTCTGGTTACTCTGTGCGCAAATGCTGGAAACAGAACCACCAGTGGGGGAGAAGAACGAATTGGAAGAACTGCTTCTGCCGGTGAAAACAAAATCACCCTGTTGGATACCAGCATTGCAATAGCTGACCACCGCCTGCCAGTCAGCAGCTGTCATGGCAGGAATAGACGCTTTGGCGATAGTAGCACCGGGATTACCATTTACAAAGGGAGATAGTTTGTTCAACAGAATATTGCGTGCAAGCATGGTGTTGATGCTCCTTACCCATTGTGCGGATGTTATAGGCATACCCAAACCGGTCTGGCACTGCTGAGGTATGAGCTGTGCAATCATGGCGTTGTAATCGCCCTGACTGGAAATACCTTTAAGGGTGGTCATGGCCAGGTTCAGGTTTTTGTTAGATTCCGCTATGATGGCAGCTTCGTTCACATATTTGTTCACCACTGTATTTGACTGGTCAATGATCAGACCTGCATAATACAGGGTGCCTATTTGTGCATAGGCGAACCCTTTCCACCAATAACACCAAGCTTTGATTGTATTGGCTTTGTCGGCAGGCAGGTTCACACTACCCATGTTTTCCAATGTCAGGTTGCATCCATTGATCATGGCATACATGTTCACCCATTCATAATAAAGGGCATTATTCGAGTTGGCGGTAGCCGCTGCGGTATTGAAAACCCTGATAATCCCAAGCGCTTGTGGAGCGGGGTTGGTGAATGTTGTGCTGGGATCAGCGGGATCTGCCTGGAAGAAATCCGGAACCCCCATGGTAGTGGTCTGGTTGTTTGAACCTTGTCCGCCGCCAATCATATCGCCCATCAGTTCATGGTAACCCCAGGGAAGCGAGAAATAGCTATCGCCCAACCATCCGTCGCCATAGTTGAAACCATTCCAGTAAATACTGCCCTTGGCAAATGAAGCAAGACCAGATTCCGAGTTAACGTTTGCACTGAAAGTGGGGTCGTTCGGATCTTTTACATCCAACTGTTTCTTACAGGAAACCGTAATAAGTGAAACGATGATGACGGGAAGAAAGTACAGCAAACGATTTGCATGTTTTCTTTCCCGGTTATATGTTGCTTTTTTCATCTCTATTAACTTTAATAATAATAAAATTTAGAAACCAAGATTCAGGGTAACCTGGTAAGATTTCAGGTTAGGAATGGTGCTGTGGTCAATACCCCTGTCATATGCCGAGTTGGAGGCGCCGGAGCTGATTTCAGGATCCAGTCCTTTATACGTGGTAAATGTCAGCAGGTTCCTGCCACTCAACACCAATTGGCATTTCTTAAGCCAGTTCAGGTTGGCAAACCTGGCGAAATCAATACCAACTGAAATGTTACGCAGGCGTACAAAAGAAGCATCGGAATAGAAATAGTCCTTAGTAGCATTATTACCCACGCCTTTGGCTGTATTACCCAAAGCATAATAAGCACTGGCATAATAAGCGGTCCATGCACCGGTTTGTCCGTTGATGGTTACGGGTTTGGTGAAATCACTACTAATGGCATCGCGGTACATCCATTCTTTGGTCTGGTTATACAGGTGTGCTCCGTTGATCCAATCGAACTGGAAGCCAAAAGAAACGGTGTTTTTCCAACTCAGGGCATTGATGAATGAAGCGGTGAGTGAAGGATTCGGGTCGCCTATTGAAACGGCTTCATCTGAGAAGAAGATAGCTTTGGTGTTTTTATTCACCACGCGGCCATTAACCATCTCATAGTTGCCCTGGTTGGCAACAGGAATGAAAGGCGTTTTGCCATCTGCTCTCAACTGACCTATGCTGGTAAGAGCCCTGTAACCATAAATTTCTCCGATCTTTCTTCCGGCAGACAGTACCAGTCCGGTGCTACCTGCGCCAGTGGTAAGCGGAATATCGCCACCAGCAACAGCATCGATCACAGAAGTCTGGTGACCCAGGTTGGCAGTGAGGTCCCAACTGAAATCGCGTGTAGTGAGCACAGGAATATTGATGCCAAACTGGTAGCCATTAGAGGAGAGCGCAATAGCATTGGTCAGCAATTGCGTAGCGCCGGTAGATGGCGGAACGTTCTGTGCGAAGATGGCATTATCGGTATGACGTTTCCAGTAAGTGAAAGACACATTCAACGATTTGAACCAATTGCTCTTATTGATGTTCAAAGTCAGGTCAGTTCCCACTTCTGTTTCTGAAGACACTTCCACACCCAGGTTGGGGTTTCTTGATTGTGTCTGAAAAGTATAAGCCAGTTCATTACCGGTGGGCTGCAGGTTCAATACCGGGTACCTGTCGAACGGACCAGGCTGTATACCTGCTTCACCATAAGCGGCCCTGATTTTAAATGTTGGAATAGCACGGCTGATCTTATCCCAGAAACCAAATGATTGCAGGTTTACATAGCCGTTGAAGTGGGGAAAGGTGAAAGGTTTGGAACCGGCACCGAAAGCAGATGAATAGTCGGTTCTGAAACCGCCGGTAATACCTGCATAATTACCAATGTCAAATTTCTGGTCTACTACATATCCGTAACTAACAAATGGTTGCACAAAATCCAGGGCAATATGCTGGCTTTGGGTGGACTGGAAGTTGAAAGGAGGGTTTAAAGGAAGTGTCTGGCCCCAGGTATCGAATTCCTTGTATTGCCTTTTGCGCCAGTCAAATGCAACCAATGTGGTGGTTTGCAAAGGGAATTTGATCTTGAAATCTCTTTGGAAATCTGTGGTTACAATAGCGCTGGTATAAAAGTTCTGATTGGTGCTGGCATATTGCCAGTTGTTAATTTCTCCTGTATTATCGGTTCCGTTATAGTTGGATGCCCATGACTGATAAAAATTGGAGTTGTTATTGAGCGACTGGTTATAATAAGTCCATACATCATTTTCATTTTTATAAGTGATGCCGTACCTGGCATTCAATGACACGAACCTGTTTACTTTGTAATTGGCTTCGAAATTCTGTATGATGTCGTAACGCTTGCTGTTTCCATCTGTATATCCAATTGTATAAAATGGATTGCTTGCATTTACGCTCGCGAAACTGGCGCGCTGATAAGTTGGATACACTCCACCTTTAATGGTGTCAAGAAGACTGAAAAAAGGAGAAGTGTTCAGAAAGCCATATACACCGCCAACACCCGCATTGGAAGTTCCCAATCCGAAAAAAGTACCTCCGGGAGCTCCCAGTCCGGGATGCAGCGTATTGGTGGTATAAGTCAGCGCAGTAATTGAACGAAGCGTAAAGCCTTTAAATAGCTCAGCGCCGATATTAGCTGTAAAATTGGTTTTATCAAGATAACCGTTGTTTTTCAGCAAAGGAGATGTAGTATGGTTATTAGACATGGTAATGCTGAAATCCACTTTCTCACCGCCACCGCTGATGTTGATGGAGTTATTGAGTGATTGACCGCTTTGCAGTACCTGAGAAAAATGGTCGTAGTACTGAAGGTTCCCTTTATAAGGCTGATCGTTTGTGTTTCTTGGATCAAGGATACCATAACGGGTATAGTTGTTGGTCAGTCCGGGAATGGTTCCGCTAAGACCAGGAACATTTTTACCGTACCTGTATGCAAGAGAGCCAGAACCCAGAATAGCGCCGATAGCAGGATCTACTTTGAGTTTGTCGCCCGCTGCATAACCACCGCTGGCATTTGCGGAGATCATGTTTCCATTGGCATCTGTGAGGTAAGGGTGCAGGCTGGCTTTTCCAAAATTGCCTGAATTGATATAAGAGTTCCATGCAGCGCTGGAAGAGGTGCTGATACTGATCCTGCCTTTCGCACCTTTTTTAGTGAATATCTGGATAACACCATTGGCACCCTGTGCACCATACATGGTAGCGGAAGAAGCTCCCTGTACTACTTCCACACGATCTACCTGGGAAAGATCCAGGGTATTGAGACTGGCAAATGGAATCTCAACGCCATCCATCAAAATCATGGGGCGGGTACCACCCTGTACTGTGTTGATGCCCCTGAGCACAATGTTTACCTGGTCACCCGGATTACCTGAGATAGTGGATATCTGTGCACCGGGAACTTTACCAATCAAAGCCTGGTCAAGCGTAGCAGCGGGAACAGCAGGAAGTTTGTCTGACTTGATCGACTCTACCGCTATACCCAGTTTTTTCTTACTGGTTGCAACGCCGGTACCGGTTACCACTACCTCGCTGAGAGATTTGGTGTCTGTTGCAAGCTGAACCATTAGGTTGGAAGAAGTGGCAGACATGGTTTTGGTTTCAAAACCTATTGCCGAGAAAACCAGCGTGGTACCGGTTTTGACCTTGATGGAGAAAAAACCATCGTTGTTGGCACTGACACCATTCCTGGTGCCTCTTTCAAGAACTGTGGCTCCTGGAATGGGAGCTCCTTTGTCGTCTACAACCTTGCCGGTTGTAGTAGCAGTTTGTGCGAAACTGACCAGTATGGCCATGAAATACGTACAAACGCTCAGTAGCATTTTTTTTCTCATGTTGTTAAATTTTAGATAGGGGGTGACCGGTTATCCGGTTATTCTGCCATCTAAATAAAAGAAAAATGCTGTATTGTATTTTTCTTTATTTGATTTTAAGCAATTTTTAAAATTAACTATATCTTAACGTTGAAAACTTATATATGTAAATGCCACACATTTGTAAAGCAGCTAGCGAAGAATAAATGGAAATACTGAACCACCTTAAAAAGTGCTGAAAAATAAGGAGATATGAAAATTGAATTAGCAAAAAACACAGATGATCTTACCGGTCTAAGTTTTAGAAACAGGGGAAGTGATGGATTGATCGTAGGTAAACAAACAGTTGTTTTGCAAGATCCGGGCAAAACGCAGGTTAATTAATAAAATTTATATGTTTAAATATTTTGACTAATTAGCAAGATATTTAAACATATCAGTGATAAATTAAATATTAAATAATAAAAAATATTATATAAGGCTTAAATAAGTCAGCCACAAGAAAGTTTGATCGCTGAAAAGCTTTTACGATTTTTTAAGCTTATGCTTAAAAACCTTTTCAAATTTTTCCAGCTTGGGCCGTATTACAAACCGGCAATACCCCTGACCCTGGTTATCATTGTAATAATTCTGGTGATAATTTTCTGCCGGATAGAAGTTTTTAAAGGGTTCAATGGAAGTGATGATTGGTTTATCCCAGGCCCCGCTCTTGTCCAGCACTTCTTTATAATGCCCTGCTTTTTCGCGCTGTTCTTCATTATGATAAAATATCACGCTCCTGTATTGCGGCCCTATATCATTTCCCTGTTGGTTCATGGTAGTAGGGTCGTGCGTTTTCCAGAATACTTCGAGCAATTCATCGTAAGTAATTTTAGCAGGGTCATAAATGATACGGGCAAGTTCTGCATGTCCGGTTGTTTTATCGCAAACCTCTTCATAAGTAGGGTTTTCAACATGTCCGCCTCCATAACCGCTTACTACTTTCAGTACTCCATCCAGTCGCTGAAAAAATGCTTCCGTACACCAGAAACATCCTTCTCCAAAAGTGGCGGTATCTGTTTTCAGTCCTGCGGGAATCGCTTCGCTGTTCATATCTGTCAGTTTTTTTTGTTGCTGTTGTTGTGCACAGGATGAAAGCGCAACCATTAAAAATGCAATAGATACGAATGCTTTCATATACTGTGTTTTGATCAGTATCTAAAATTACGAATTTTAACTTTTGACTTCCCATTACCTTTGCCACTGTAAAACAGACCTGTTATCATGCGTTTATATCCAGAATCGGCATTGGTTCAATTGGAATTCGACAAAGTGAAAACCTTGCTGGAAGCCCATTGTAAAACGGTATACGCTCAACAGAAATCCTCCCAGCTCCGCATCCATACCCGGAAGGAATACATTGAACTGGAGCTTAAGCAAAGTTTTGAATACAAGCAGCTTTTTTTACAAAGCCAGTATTTCCCCAATGATTTTGCGCTTAATATAGCCCGCGACATCAAGTTATTGGGTATTCCGGGCGCCATGCTCAATGGCGAGCAATGGCTGCTCATCCGTAAGTTGTCTGAAAATACAGCCGCTGTTTTCCGCTGGTTCGACGCAGAAAGGAGACTGGCTTTTCCCGCCATGGCCGAAGTGATTGCCGGGGCTTATTATGAGAAGCTGATCGTTGAGATGATCGATGAAGTGCTGGACGAGAATGGTAATGTGCTGGACAGCGCTTCCCCTGAATTGCAGAACATTCGCATGAGCCTGTACCGCAAGCGGAATGAGTTGCGACGTGTATTTGAAAAAGTCATTGCCAAACTCGCTAAAGCCGGTTATACTGCAGATATAGATGAAAGCTTCAGCAATGGCAGGAGGGTAGTGGCTGTTTTCTCGGAACACAAACGCCAGGTGAAAGGAATACTGCATGGGGAGAGCGACAGCAGGAAAACAGCTTTTATAGAACCGGAAGAAACCATTGAACTCAACAACGAAGTATTTGCCCTGGAACACGAAGAGGGCAGGGAGGTCCAAAGGATATTGCGGGGACTGACTTCCAGGTTAGCCGTCTACGCACCGCTGTTACAGCAATACCTGGTTATTGCAGGCGAATATGATTTCATCCGTGCCAAAGCGAAACTGTCGCTGGACATGAACGGAGAACTGCCCAACCTGAACGACAAAGCGCATGTGCACCTGGCAGAAGCTTATCACCCCCTCTTATTGCTTTATAACAAAACATCCCAAAAGAAAACCATTCCCCTGTCGCTCTCACTGGATGAACAAAATCGTATCCTGGTTATCAGTGGCCCCAATGCCGGCGGTAAAACGGTTGCCATGAAGACCCTGGGTCTTAACCAACTGATGTTGCAAAGCGGCCTCCTGGTTCCTGTGCACCCCACTTCGGAAATGGGCATTTTCAAACAATTATTCATTCATATTGGCGATACACAGAACCTGGAATTTGAATTGAGCACCTATTCCAGTCACTTGTTGCACATGAAATATTTCATTGAAGCAGCCAATGGCAAAACACTTTTTTTCATTGATGAACTGGGTAGCGGCAGCGATCCCAACCTGGGTGGCGCTTTTGCTGAAGTGATCATGGAAGAATTGTCGCGCAGGCGCGCTTTCGGAATTGTGACCACCCATTACCTGAACCTGAAAGTAATGGCCAATCATACACAAGGTATCATCAATGGCGCCATGCAGTTTGACGAAATAAACCTGCAACCCTTGTATAAGCTGGTCGTAGGTAAACCGGGCAGTTCCTATACTTTTGCCATCGCAGAACGCATCGGATTACCGCAACACCTGATCAGCAAAGCCAGGAAACTGGTTGAAGATGATCATTTCAAACTGGATCGTTTGCTTAACCGGACGGAACAAGACCTCCAGCAACTGGATAAAGAGAAGAAACACCTGCAAAAGCTGCTCAAGGAAAATGAACGTCTGAAAAAAGAAATGGAAGCGGTAATGGATAAAGAACGTCATCGCCAGCAAGTGGAATTATTGAAGAACCAGAACCGCATCACCGAAGAACGGCTGGCATATTTAAAAGACATGGAGCGCAAACTCAAACAAATTGTGCTCGACTGGAAAAAATCGGAGAATAAGCAGGATGTAGTAAAAAACCTGCAGAGCCTGCTTTTCAAACGCAAGGAAGAAATTGTGGTGAATAAACTGGCCAGGAAAGTGGATCAGAAATACAAGGAACTGAAACAGCATATTGCTGTGGGATCCCTTGTGAAGTTAAAAAAGAATTACCAGGTGGGGGAAGTCAAGGAAATACGCGGGAAACGCGCCATTGTTCAAATTGGACAACTGCCCATGAATGTAGAGCTTTCTGACCTGGTATCGGTAGAAAAGCTTCCATCGTAATTAATACTTTACCTGTTATTCTTGTTCAATGTATCCGAAAGTGCGGCAATATGATCGGTATTGATGTAATCAACGCCCAGGTCCATCAGTACCCGCCATGCTTCGGGACTATCAGGTGCTCCCCAGAAACGAACAGGCTTATACAGATCATGAGCCTTCCTGATAACAGCAGCGAGTACAGCCTTGTCTTGTGCCGGTAATTGTTCTGTTCCGTTCCAGGAAGTATAATCTTTCAGGTTGGCACTCATCAGTACCACTTTCTGCAAAGCCTGGTTGCTGTAATCTTTCTTTAACTCGGCGTCGAATACAATACAGGCCGGATACAGCTGAAAAGAATCCTGCGCAGGCCTGTTCCCTGAAATGGCAAACCGCACCGAAGGATTATGAGACAGCTCCGGGTATCTTTCCAATGTTTCCACCAGTTTCTGCAAAGCAGGCGCTGCAATAGTTTTGACATCGATCAGCAGCTGCAATTTTTTAGTGGTATCTGCAAATGGATATCCTCCATGTTGGCGAAGGCACTGTATGAGTGGAAGGAGATAAAGAGAATCCAACCGTCTTTTTTTCTGTGCTATTTCTTCCAGCGTATGCGCCACCAATAATTCGGGTTCATTGTTCAGCAGAAAAATATCCGCTTCAATGCTGCCAAACCCATGCCGGTAAGCTTCCCAAAAAGGTTGGGGCTGTTCATAATCATTGTGCGAATGGGCATTTGCGGTAGTATAGGCAGCAGGTTGGGCCAATACTGACCCAACACTGCTGCACAATAAGAAAATAAAAATCAATCGGTTTAACATAGGCGCTAGAAATTATAACGTACTCCGAGTTGAATAGTGTAAGGAACCGTATTCTTGAAAAGGGTGCCGGCATTGGTATTGACATTGTACTTCCAGTTGTTGGTAGTGTTGTCAAAACCTGTTACGGTGTACAGGTTGGTATTGATGACAGACCTGTATCCGCCCCATTCATGGTTTAACAAGTTGAGCACGTTAAAGATATCTGCCCTGAAATTAAGCTTTTGCTTTTTATCAATGTTGATGGTCTTTGCAATACTCATATTCCACATGAATCGCCAGGGCATCAGTCCGCCGTTATTCTCGGCAAAGCGGCCCATGTTGTCCAGCAGGTACTGGCGGTATTGCGGACTGGTTTTTTGCAACAGCGCTTGCATGCCGGTCTTGATATTGTCGGGCGTCTTGCTGTCATTCGGATCATAAACATATGCCAGGTCATTCGCAATACCATCTCCGTTCACATCGGTATTCACCATCGCAGAGAAACGGTCGCTCTGGTAATAGATCATTGAAGAGCTGACCGTGAATCCATAAAAAGCAGGTGTCAATACTACCAGTACCAATTTATGTTTCAGGTCTTCATTGCTGTACCAGTTACGTCCATATGAACTGTAATCCCAATAAGAAGAGCCTACATTCATATTGGCATTGCGGGGATCACCGGCATTATAATTGGGCGTGCCGGTAGCTTTACCTCTTGTATAAGAAATTGAAACCGTACCGCCTTTACCGTATGTAGCGGCAGCATCCAGTACCAGTGCCCTGAAGTTTGAACCCCAGGGAGTATTGGTAAACATCCTTACCTGGTTAAAGCTGGTAGATATCCTGGCTTTGTTATAATCGGCCATGGTGCTGTTAGCGCTCAAAGAGCTGGCCGATACGTATACGCCTCTTCCTTCACTGGTAACAAATTCAGGTGTACGCTTCAGGTTCTGATCCATCAGGTAGAAATTATTCCAGGTATGATTGTAATAGAGATTGGCGCCTACCCTTAACCAGCTGGTGAGGTATTTGTAATAGCTCAGGTTGGTTTTGAAAGTAGAAGGCGTTTTCAGGTTCTTGTCCATCATGGTGATCGTAGCGGCAGGCTTTACTGCAAGTGAATTGTAATAATCAAGGCCGGGTACTTTTGAGAAATCACCCTGGTAAGCTACCCAGTCGGCATAAGGGATCGTGCCATTGGGAGCCCTGGCATCCACCTGCCTGAAATCGATACCATTGTCGATATGCGAGAAAGTGATGGCCTGTGTGGTGAACTGTGAAGCAAAGAGACCGGCCCCAAACTTAATAATATCGGTTCCCTTGCCATTGATGTCCCAGGTGATGTTCACACGGGGTTGTATTTTTTTATAATCGAAAGGAACCACGTGATTGTTCAGCCCCAGTTCTTTTTCCAGCAAAGGATTGTAGGCAGGAGGATCTGCAATGATGGTCCCGTCCCAGCGAAGGCCGGCAGTAAGGGTGATGTTTTTAGTGATATCTGTTTCCATCTGTGCATAGGCGCCTAATTCTATGAGGTTGCAATTACAATCACCCACCGGGTTCAAAGCAATCTTCCTGTTGAAACGCCAGGGGTTGTTATTGGTAAAATCGGTGAGACTGGAATAATAGAATTGCCCTTGCTGATCATGCGTCAAACGGTCTTTGATCTTGGTGATGATATTGTCGGTACCAAATACAAATGAAAACTTATTGACTTTCAAACGAAGGTTATCTACCAGTTGTATGGTAGTAGAGGCGCTTTTTTCCGGTACCCAGTTCTGGTTACCGAAAGCGACTGTTTTCTTGTTGGTGCTTCCGTCGCTGAAAGTGGACACGACGTCTACGAATCCTTCAGGTAAACGGTTATACAGGAATCCCAGTCCGCGATAATTATCATCGTAATTGATCTTGAGGTCATTGCTCAGATTCTTGTTGATGTCTGAACGCAAACTGAGGTAAATGGCTTTATCCCACTGATCGCCAATATATTCGGTTGACAACAGGCCACCGCCTTTCAATTTGTCCGGATCAACAAAACTCTGGTAATTGAAACGGAGGGTCAACAGGTTTTTAGGATTGATGTTCCAGTCGAAACGGGCCATGAAGTTCTTGGTGACCTGCTTGATATCAATAGCGCCGTATTGCTGTACATTGGCAAAACCCATTTTATTCCGCATGATGCTGATAACAGAATCGAGGTTGGCTTTGGTAATGCCCAGGTTCTTTTCGGCCTGGTCCTGCGTAGCGCCCTGGGATGTGAAATCATAGGCGCGGAAAGGGTAGGTCTTCTGGTACTGATCGTAAGAAACAAGGAAGTGCAGTTTGTTTTTAATGATCGGTCCGCTGAAGCTGGCACCGCCCTGGAAAGTTTCGTATTTGCTGGTGATCGGTTTGCCGTTCACATCGGTATGCTGTGAGAGGGAATTGGCTGTATAATAAGTCCATATAGCCCCTGTAAATGTATTGGTACCGGATTTGGTAATGGCTTTTACCACGCCACCCGATCCGCGTCCGTTGGTAACATCATAAGAGTTGGTTTCCACTTCAAATTCGCGTACGTTCTCCAAAGAAATGGGGAAAGCTCCTTCGGTTGGTTGTCCGAACAACGTTCTCCTGTTACTTACCCCATCGATCAGGAACCCTGTTCCACCAGGTTTCGTGCCACCGATTGCGCCGTTACCTGCTGAGAGTGGCGATAAGGTAGCCAATTCCAGGTAGTTCCTGGTTTGGAGGGGTAGCTTTTGCAGCGCCCTGCCGGTTATGGCAGTGGAAGCGCCCAGGCGGTCCTTTGAATTGGTAAAAGAAGTGGAGGTTACTGAAACTTCTGCGAGCAATGCAGCTCCTGCACTCAACCTGATACTGGACAGGCTGAGCCTGTCGCCCAGGTTGAGGGAGATACCACTCAGTTCTTTGGACTGAAAGCCAATATGTGACAGGATGATTTTATAGTTACCTACCGGAAGGTTGGCCACTTTGAATTGTCCTTTAATATCAGTAGCCACGGTGGTAGAGAATCCCGTTGAGAGGTTTTTGGCTGTAACACTGGCTCCTGATAAAGGTTTTCCAGCGGTAGAATCTAACAGGTATCCATTGATGCTAATATCTGTTCCCTGCCCGAAAGTCAGGACAGAAACGCATAAAAAAAGGGATAAAAGCCCTAATCGCAGTTGTTTCAAATGCATTACTGAAAATTTTTGCAAAAAAACGCAGTTGAAGTTAACACAATGTTACGTGTAAATTATCCCAATAAAAACAAGCTTATATTCACTCCATATTATATTATGGTATTAATAATATTTAAAGTTGCCCGTTGGCAATATATCGTATTTGTACCGCTTTGGTGGAATCTGCCTGGCCGGGCATTCCAATTAACAGGAGGGTATATACTTTTCTGGCTTCTAATGTGATATTCCTGCTTGCATTGATGGTTTGCGCTTTGTTGCTCAGGGCCACATTGATTTGTCCGGCTGTGACAGCCTTAAAACCCGAAATGGTTCGGAAAGCGGCGTTTTGCTGAACAACAGTGTTGCCATTGAATGTAATATTAACAGCAGGACTGCTGGAATCGGGAATGGCATTGATGTAACGGATATAGGCCTGGTCGCCTTTACCGGAGAGGCTGTCCACATCATCCTGTACCAGCACATTTTTATAATTCCCGCTGACACCGGTGAGGAACAGGGAATAATACCTGCCGGGCAAATAAGTATAGGAAAGTGTGTCGATGTTCATGCCGGTATTAAAGTCATACGCCGTTACCTTACGTATTCCTGCGTATATATTCACATAAGCGCCGGTATAGCCTGCAAATGGCAGGGGGTTATAGGTAAGACTGTTGCCGGAAAGCAAAAAACCGGCCGCCGCTTTATCCGGCGCCAGGTTGAAAGCCATCAGTAAGGAAGTTTGCGGTGAATTGTGATCGTCGGCCGATTTGGTACAGGAGACAGTCATCATGATCATCAAACCTGCTGTTAAAATATAATAGCGAAACAATACATAAGGAGTTTTCATGGCGTTACGGTTAAATCGTTAGAAGAGATGCTGTAATAGCAGAAAATTTAATGCCAAAAAGAAAAATAATAGCCTTAAATCTTGCTAAAGTTTTACCAATTCACCAGGCAGCAATGCAACTGAAATAGACCCATGCAATGAACAGCAACTGTAACGGAACCCTGAACCATAAATAAGGTAGCCCCTTGCCTGTGTGATCACCTTTCTGGTAATCTATGTGATTTATGGCCGCATAGATGTTGGCCGGAAGCAGGCATAAGAACATGAGGATCAGTAACCAGGCCGCGAGTATCCTAAAACCAGGCAGTAATAACCCGATCGCTGCCATTATTTCCAGGATACCTGTGATATATATCAGTGCCTGCTTAAAAGGAATGGAATTTGGAATCATCATGGTCATTCCTTTGACAAAGAAAAAATGTGCAGTTGAAGTGAAGCATAACATGACTGACATGGCAATCCTGGCAGATAATGTCAATGGTTGCTGGTATCCGCCAATCAAGGTAAGCACGATCCAGGCAATACTAAAAACTGAAATAAGAACGATCAGAGGTTTCATATTGTAAAAAGTGTATTGGTTTGTGAGCGCTATTTAAGAAAAGCATTGATCATAGCTGTTACCAGTCCGGGCAATTCAGTGTTTTTAGGCTCGCTGCAGATTTCTCCCATGTATGCTCCATGTCCACCCGGTAAAATGGCCAATTGTGCGTGTGGTAGTGTGCGTGATAATTCCATGGCATGTTCTGCACGTACCACTTCCTGGTCTCCGTTGATGATCAACGCAGGTGCAACTATGTTTTTTATAGCTATATCGCTGATGTCTTCGAATGCTGCCATCCTGGCAACATCGCGGTCAAACATTTTTTGCAATCCTTCCGGATCCGGGTTAGCCCTAAGGTAGGCATCTTGCAGGGGTTGCGGCATGTTTGCCAGTGTTGCTTTTATAAACCCTTCAAAAAAGCCCGGTTGCATGCCGCTTCTTTTATACGTAGCAGAAGCCAGCACCAGTTTATTTACCAATTGCGGGTGACGGATGGCAATCTGTAAACAGATAGTACCTCCGTTGCTGAAACCCATGAAATCGGCTCTCTCAATATGCAATTGTTTGAGCAGTGTTGCCACATCATCGGCATCCTGCTCAAAGCTCAAAGGCCGGTCAATATCCAGCGTATGTCCGTGTGCCTGCAGCTCAATGGCAATTACCCGGTGTGTTTTTTCTAATTCCGGCAATATGTGTCCGTATGAAGATGCGATGGTAGAACCGCCGCCATGCAGGAGTACGAGCGGAAAGTCTTTGCCATATATCTCATAATAGATATTAAGGCCGTTCACCGCTGCATAATGGCCATTTTGTTGTGCATGCATATGGTATACATTTACTTTAGTTGAACATGATGTACTTCAGGTTAAAGCCGCCGTTTTGGGCTTTGATGCGCAAGACGTTATCGCCTTTCCTGAATAATACCTGCTGAAAACTGATTGTTTTCCATTGTTGCATTCCTCCCGTATCCGGAACAGCAAGGGTCTTTGAATAATCAGCGCCATTCAGCGACAGCATCAGTTTCCCGTCTGAATTATCGGCGGCTACGCCCAGTGTTATAGTATAAGTCCGTTTCACGGGAGCTTTTACTGTGTATTGCAGCCATTCACCTGTATTGATATCGGTTACAAAATATTCATGTGATGAATGATCCTTGCTTCCGGCAATATCAACACCATCATTGCGGTAAGATACTCCTTTGTTCCACACTACCCAATTGCCTCCCCGGGAAATATGATAATCGGCTGAGTCTATGTCATAATAAGCTATGCCTGACCGGCCCAAATCATAATCAACCGCCCGGATGATGGTATTGTTGCCAAGGAGGTTTTTCTTGAATGGAATGCTTTGGAAGGAATATACCTGTCTGAATAATGCATCTATCACATCAGGATGGTAAATGCAGTTTTCAATGCGACTGTTCCTGGCCAGCTGCATCAATATTTTGTATGCCTCTTCAGGTAAGGGTTTTGTTCCTTCGCCGTTCCAATAATTCAGCAGTGTTTCATAGCCTTTGGGAAATTCTATCTCCAGCGGATTGTTGATGCCCATTTTTTTAAGTGGCCACCAGGACCAGCCAATGCCATTTGCTTCAAGCAAACGGACGGCTTCGGTAAACCATACATTGGAATTCTCGCCTGTTTCCCCCAACCAAATAGGAACCTGGTATTTTTCCCTGATGGTTAAAAAAGAACGAATGCTTTCCTCTGTATTATCATTCCAGTATTTGTGAAAGCTGACTACCATATTGTTATCCCAGAGCGGAAAAATACCATGGTAATTATTGGCCCATCCGTTGCCTTCAATAATGATCATATGATGCGGGTCTTTTTCCCGGATGGCTTGGGTTGTTGCCATTAATAACTGGCGCAAGGGTTCATTTTTTGTTTCATTCAGTCCGTTTTTATCTGCTGCCGGATCAATGAAACCCCAATTGGTTTCATTCAGTAAATCATACCCGCCGATCCAGGGCTCATTTTTATACCGCTCTGCCAGTTTGGTCCATAAAGCGATCATTTTTTGTTGATTGGCTTCACTTTCCCATAATGATGGCTGGTTGGGATTTCTATCGGAGATATTCAGGTCATTGCCTTGTCCGCCCGGAGCCGCATGCAAATCCAGTATCAGGTATATCCTGTTCTTTTTGCACCAGGACAGCAGGCTGTCAGTCATGGCAAACCCTTTTTGCAGCCAGGTATGTTTCCCTTTTACCGGCTCCTGTTCTGTTGGAAGGGTGAACAGCCTGTAATGCATGGGCAGGCGGATGCTATTGAAGCCCCATGATCGGAGAGAATCGATATCTGCTTTTTGCGTATGGCCGGAAAGCCATGCATGGTAAAATGCTTCGGTTTTTTCTTCTCCGATGAGGTCTTTGATCCTTTCCCGGATGCGGTATTGTTGTCCTTCACCTTTCAAACGCAACATATATCCTTCCTGCAGCATCCATCCGCCTAAACCAATACCCCTGAGTAAGACTCTTTCTCCTTTTGCATTGACAATCCATTTTCCATCTGCTTTTAAAAAGCCCTGGCTTTTAACCGGCATGAAACTGTGAGCGACCAAAGCAAGCAGCAAAAGGATAGACCTGTACGGGTTTAACATGGTTATTCGTTTGTACATGCTATTATGATTAAGTGAACTTGTATGTTGAATAAACTCAAATCTTACTGCTTTTCAACCGTCTGGTTAAAAAATAAGCAATAATCCAAATTTGTGGCTCACAAAAAGATACTTAAAAGGATAGAACCCAATTGCTATTGCCAAAGAAGCAACAATGATCCGATGTATTTTTGGAGTCATAGACGATGCATAAATAGATAAAACTAATTAAAACTACGATACTTCAATAATGCCTAAGATATATCATTTTTCGATGGTGATAAATTTTGTACAACCAGCCGCAATATTGATTTTCAAGATTTTTTTTGCTGTTTGGATTCAAAACGTACTTTTGCGCCGGAGAGATGGCAGAGCGGTCGAATGCGGCGGTCTTGAAAACCGTTGACTGTAACAGGTCCGGGGGTTCGAATCCCTCTCTCTCCGCACCAATAAATAGATAAATGCTCCCGGTTTTTGCCGGGAGCATTTTTGCTGAAATGAAACTCCTGAATCAGGGTGTATTAAGGTTTATTTGGGGCCGATCACCGGACACCAATAAACCTCATTCGTCACGTTCAGGGTAATTTCAGGATGGGTTCCCGAAGCCGCAGCCAATACTTGATTATCGCTGTATAACTGGCGCGGAGTGAATCCCGGGTTAAATACAATCTGCACCTCTCTCCAAACAGGATTAAAACCATCTCCCTGTATCGCATTGATCACACTAATAAAGGGTTGGCTATTGGGCAATCCATTGTCGGATTGATAAATTAAATTCATGCTCTTGTTGTGTGCAATGAGGCTTGCTTCGGCTTGCGGAGAGAACTCGACAAACATGATTTTGAATAGAGTAGAATCATAATACGCCGACATGATCGTTCTAATGCTGGATACAGTATTTGCTGTACTGGTTGTACTGCTGCTTTGCGCGGTGGTTAATGTTGAATTAGCCATTGGAACGGTTTGAATTGTCGTTCCTGTTTTGCTGCAGGAAGCCAATAATAGCATGGTGACAGGAATAATTGTTATCAGGTTTTTCATTGTCAAAAGTTTTACAATGAAATAGCCACAATATTTGTGCCCGGACCCCGAAACTAACAGTTTATCCTCCACTTATCAAATACCTGGCCGGTAAATCCCGATGACTGCGCTACCTTTGGGTGGCATGACACCCTTATCTTCTTTACGCAAATATTTCTGGAAATACCGCATTCGTTTTTTTGTCGGCACCCTGTTTGTTGTTTTCTCTAACTATTTTGCTGTACTGGCCCCGCAGATCACCGGCTTTGTGGTGAACCTGGTACAACAAAAGCTTCCCGGCGCCCGGCCGGTCGCTTCCAAACCTGCCCATGATGTACTGGTGCGTCATTTTATCAACTGGGTGCAGGGCGTCCAATTCAGTTTCGGATGGCTCATCGCCGTTTGCAGCATCACTATTTTATTACTGGCCGTAATTAGGGGGGTATTCATGTTCTTCATGCGCCAAACCATCATTGTCATGAGCAGGCACATTGAATATGACCAGAAGAATGAGATATTCCGTCACTACCAGCGCCTCGATACCAACTTCTATAAAACCCACAGCACGGGCGACCTCATGAACCGCATGGCAGAAGATGTGAGCCGGGTGAGGATGTATACGGGCCCTGCCATCATGTACCTGATCAACCTGGTTACCCTCATTGGTTTTTGTGTGGTGAATATGCTGCGTAAAGATGTACCACTGACGCTCTATGTGCTGGCGCCATTGCCGCTGCTGGCAATCACCATTTATTTTGTGAACAGCATCATCAATAAAAAAAGCGAAAAGATACAGGCGCTTTTGTCCGACCTCACCACCAATGCACAGGAATCCTATTCAGGTATCAGGGTCATCAAATCTTTTGTGCAGGAAAAAGCCATGCTCGGCTTTTTTACCAGGAATAGTGAGGCTTATAAAAAGAATGCAGTAGGACTGGCCAAAGTGGAAGCCATCTATTTTCCCAGCATGGCCCTGATGATTGGTATCAGCACGTTGATCACCATACTGATAGGAGGTATGCAGGCTTTGCACGACAGTAGCAGGATCGGCCTTATTGTTGAATTCGTCATTTATATCAACATGCTTACTTTCCCGGTGAGCGCCATCGGGTGGACGGCCAGCATGATACAACGTGCAGCGGCTTCCCAGCGCAGGATCAATGAATTCCTGCATACCAGTCCGTCTATTGCCAATCTCCCCGCATCCAAACCCGTAAAGGTTTCCGGTGATATCATTTTTGATGACGTGAATTTCACTTACCCCCATACCGGCATCAGGGCCATGAGCGGGTTCAGTCTGCGTATTGAAAAAGGAGAGAAGGTATTGGTATTGGGCAGGACAGGCAGTGGCAAAACCACCCTTGCACAATTGCTGTTGCGTTTCTATGACCCGGACAATGGCAAGATCACCATTGGGGGAAACAATATCCGCGAGATGGAATTGAAATCTTTGCGGGAACAGATCAGTTATGTACAACAGGATGTATTCCTTTTCAGCGACACCGTAAGCGATAACATCAGTTTTGGCCTGGCTGCCGCCGCTTCGAAAGAAAAAGTGGAAGAAGCGGCTTCTTTTGCAAGTGTGCACAAGGATATACTGGGATTTGATAAAGGGTACGACACCATGATCGGAGAACGGGGTGTTACGCTGAGCGGTGGTCAGAAACAACGCATATCCATTGCCAGGGCGCTGATTAAAAATCCTGAAATTGTTGTGTTCGACGACTGCCTGAGCGCAGTGGATGCCAAAACAGAACATACCATCATCGGTAACCTTTACCGTTATTTACATGACAAAACCGCCATCATCATTACACACCGGATTTTTTCTTCCTTTCATTTCAATAAGATCATTGTGCTCGACAACGGAGAATTGATCGAAGAGGGTACACACGATGAACTAATGGCCAATAATGGCTATTATGCCGAGCTCTATCGCCTGCAATTGACCGAAGAAAAGGCTGAAATATAGGTGAAATAGCAGTTTTTTGCAGGGTTTCTAATAGTTTTATGAAAATTTTGGTAATTCAATAACAATCCTATATTTGTGTCACTCAAAAAAGAATTAACCAAACAAAATCTACAACTGTGTCGTACGAGAACAACGAAAAAAAAATGGAAAGTGTTTACAGCACACGAATCAGGGCGGGCAAAAGGAGGACTTATTTTTTTGATGTAAGGGCAACACGCGGTAATGATTATTTCTTAACCATTACAGAAAGCCGTAAACGCTTCGACAACAACGGGTACGACAGGCATAAGATTTTCCTGTACAAAGAAGACTTCAATAAATTCATCAAAGCGCTCAACGAGGCTGTTGATTATGTGAAGACCGAACTGATGCCAGACTTTGATTTCGATGCTTTTAACCATGAATACAATGATGCCGAGAGTGAAGGCGCGGAAGATGTACCTGAAGTAAGTGCATCATCTGCCACAGCAACCGAAACTCCTGCAACTGCAGTGCCCGCTGCCAGTACCGTGACTGCTCCTGATGCAGCTTCGGAAGAAGTCGACAAATGGTAATGAGCCATGAACCAATTGCTTATATGAAAAGCCGCTTTTACAGCGGCTTTTTTTATATAATATCCTGAGGTTTGAAAAACAATCTTGTTATAATCTGATCGATTTTGAATCTTTACAACCAAATTACCAGCCATGATCCGCATCTTTATTACCGGGGGAACTTTCGATAAGGAATACAATGAACTGAACGGAGAGCTTTATTTTAAAAATACACATATGCAGGAACTGCTGGAGAAGGGGAGATGCCGGCTGTCTGTACAAATCCGCACACTGATGATGATCGACAGCCTGGAAATGACCAATGAGGACAGGGAACTGATCGCTCATCAGTGTAATCAATGCGAGGAAGATAAAATCATTATTACCCACGGAACCGATACCATGTCCATCACTGCCAGGGTATTGGCAGAAAAAGTGAAAAACAAGACCATTGTTTTAACCGGGGCCATGATCCCCATCAAGTTTGGCAGCTCCGACGGACTATTCAACCTTGGCGGAGCGCTCGCTTTTGTGCAAACCCTTTCCCCGGGTGTTTATGTGGCCATGAACGGACGGTGGTTCAATTGGGATAATGTACGGAAAAACAAGCAGACAGGGGTATTTGAAGAAATAAAATAAAGTTTCTGCATCAAAGTGTTTTGATCATCCAGATACCACATCCGGTATGACCGCTGTTACCCATTGGCGAATCAAGGTACCGGAACCCAAATTGTTCATAGATACCTACTGCTTTTTTAAGTTCTGGCATGCTTTCCAGGTAAACTTGTGAAAATCCATTGGCTTTGGCCGTTTCCAGGCACTGGCTGATGAGCAGACGTCCCAACCCCTGTCCGCGTGCAGCGGGTGACAGGTACATTTTCACCAGTTCGCAGGTGCCAGCCGGAAGGGCATCGGTAGGGTATATGCCTGCTCCGCCTAACAATAGGCCGTCTTTTTCAGTAACAAAGTAGGCGCTTTTGGGAGTTGACTGAAAAAGTTCGAACAAATGATCGGTGGTATCGTCGTAATAAACAGTACCTGGCCTGTTGGCGCCAAACTCTTCCAGCGCCCTGCGTATGACGGATGCAAGGGCTTCGTTATCCCTTTGTTCTATCTGCCTGATGCTGATTTCTTCCATATATTCAGTTTTTCCTGAACTGCTTGTAGGCGTTGACCAGTCCGTTGGTAGATGCATCATGTGTGTCAACAACTGCATCATCGGCAAGTTCCGGTAATAACTGGTTGGCCAGTTGTTTTCCCAGTTCCACCCCCCACTGGTCAAAGCTGAAAATATTCCAGATAACGCCTTGAGCAAAGATCTTGTGTTCGTACAAAGCAACCAGGCTGCCCAGTGAGTAAGGCGTTATTTTTTTCAACAAGATGGAATTGGTGGGCTTATTGCCTTCAAATACTTTGAAGGGTAGCAGCCTTTTGATTTCGTCCTGGCTTTTATTGGCTTTGGCAAATTCAGCTTTCACTTCGTTTTCCGTCTTGCCATTCATGAGCGCCTCTGTCTGCGCAAAGAAGTTGGACAACAGTTTGATGTGATGATCGCCAACAGGATTGTGACTGATGGCCGGGGCAATGAAATCGCAGGGGATTATGAGAGTGCCCTGGTGGATCAGCTGGTAAAAAGCATGTTGTCCGTTTGTGCCTGGCTCTCCCCAGATCACAGGGCCGGTGGCATAATTCACAGGATGCCCACTGCGATCAATGCTTTTGCCGTTGCTTTCCATATTACCCTGTTGCAGGTAAGCGGCAAAGCGGTGCAGGTATTGATCGTAAGGGAGAATGGCTTCACTCTGTGCACCGAAGAAATTGGTATACCAGATGCCGAGCAAGGCCATCAGTACCGGGATATTCTTATCGAATTTCTCTTTCCGGAAATGTTCGTCTACGGCTGCAGCGCCTTTCAACAACTCTTCAAAATGCTGGTAGCCGATGGTGAGGGCGATGGATAAACCAATGGCGCTCCACAATGAATAACGGCCGCCTACCCAGTCCCAGAATTCAAACATATTGGCCTTGTCTATACCGAATGTCGTGACTTCCTTTTCATTGGTGCTCAGCGCTACAAAGTGTTTGGCAATATGCGCTTCTTCTCCCGCCTGCTCAAGGAACCAGGCCCTGGCAGTATGTGCGTTGGTCATGGTTTCCTGCGTGGTAAAGGTTTTGGAAGCCACCAGGAACAAAGTTTCTTCTGCCTTGACTTTTTTGAGCGTTTCGGCTATATGTGTGCCGTCTATATTGCTCACAAAAAAAGCCTCAATACCTTTTTTCCAATAGGAGCGAAGGGCTTCGGTAACCATAACAGGACCCAGATCGCTGCCACCGATGCCTATATTAACAACGTAACGGATCTTTTTACCGGTGAATCCTTTCCGCTTACCACTGTGTACCTGCTCACAGAAATCTTTCGTGTGATTCAGTACCCGGTGTACATGCGGCATGATGTCTTTGCCATCTACCAGGATGGGGGTATCGGAAAAATTGCGGAGGGCAGTATGCAATACAGACCTGTGTTCGGTTTCATTGATCTTTAACCCGGCGAACATATCGTGAATGGCGTCGTGAAGTTTGCAGTCTTCCGCCAGCTGCAGCAGCAACTGCATTGTTTTCTGGTTGACGATGTTCTTGGAATAATCGAACAGGATGTCTTCAAATACGGTCGAAAATTTCTGGAAACGTTCAGGATCAGCAGCGAACAGGTCTTTCATATGTCTGCGGCTCATTTCCTCTTCGTGATGCTTTTTCAATAAAAACCATGCCTGGGTATTCGTCGGATTGATTCTGGGTAACATGCGATTGCTACGTTCTTTTCAATAATAAATAAAAGTTCACTTCATCAAATAAACAGCTGTGTTACAAAGTATCAATCACCCGTATGGTTTCTTCTACCATTGAGGGGTTAATATCTAAATGCACCACAAACCTGATCTGGTTGGGGGATATGGCAATTGCGTGGATATTGAATTGTTTTAGCATTGCCGACAAACCAGGTGCGGTAAAACGGCCTTTCACTTCAAAAATAATGATATTGGTTTCAACTGGTAATATCTCACCGATAAAATCTTTCTTTTGCAATGCTGCTGCAATTTGCCGGGCATGTGAGTGGTCTTCTGCCAGGCGTTCCACATGGTTTTCTAGGGCATATATGCCTGCAGCGGCCAGGTAACCTGCCTGTCTCATGCCTCCGCCAAAGACTTTGCGTATCCGGCGGGCTTTTTTGATAAAAGCAGCAGGGCCTGTCAATACACTTCCTATCGGAGCTCCCAAGCCCTTGCTCAGGCAGATGGAAATGGTGTCAAAAACTTCCCCGTATTGCTTACAGGTTTCATTGCGGGCCACCAGTGCATTGAACAAACGGGCCCCATCGAGGTGCAATTTGAGATTGTTATTAACACAAACCCGCTTAATTTTCTGTATATCAGCAAATTGATAACAACTTCCGCCGCCCCGGTTGGCGGTATTTTCCAGTGATACCAGTGCAGATACCGGTTTATGCACATCGTCTGCATTAATGGCTTTTTCAACCTGTACAGCTGTAATGCGTCCCCGGTCGCCCTCAAGCAGGCACACCGAACATCCTGAATTAAAAGCAATACCACCACCTTCATACTGGTAAATATGTGATGAGGTATCGCAGATCACCTCATCACCCGGTTGTGTGTGGCATTTGATGGCGATCTGGTTGGTCATGGTGCCACTGGGACAAAAAAGGGCTGCTTCCATGCCAAACAGACCTGCACAAAGTTTTTCCAATTGGTTCACCGTAGGGTCCTCTCCGAAAACATCATCACCCGTTATGGCCCTTTGCATGGCTGCCAGCATACCAGGCGTCGGACGCGTAACAGTGTCGCTCCTGAAATCTATCATGCCGCTAAGATAAGTGATCAGGATCAGACGATGGCTGATGCCTACTTACCGCTTATAAAATAATGTTACAACGATGATACACAGCCGTTTAATTTTGAGCATCAAAAAAAATGCTAATAAATTAATAACTTCACTTTCCCGATTGAAGTTGTGTAAGTGTCTTTTTGCAGATACAATCTTAGCTTTTTGCCATTGCCTGTTTTTCCTAAGTGTAAAAAGGATCTCATGACGCAACCGATTCAACAAACTAAACCCTGGTACCTGTTGTTGGTACTTTTTTTTCTTTTAGGGTATTTACCCGGTAAGACACAGCAACAGGACAGCCTGTTATTGCAGAAAGCCACACTTGAAAATATTGTGCAGTATGCTTTGAAGCACCAGCCTTCTGTTCAGCAATCGCTTATTGATGAAGAGATCATTGAAACAACCATCCGCAACAAACTATCGGCCTGGTATCCTCAACTGAACCTGAATTACAGCCTGCAACATAATTTCCAGGTACCCACCAGTGTCATCGGCGGCAATCCCATCAAACTGGGCGTCAACAATACTTCTGCCGCGCAGTTCAGTTTATCGCAGAATATTTTCAATCGGGACGCTCTATTGGCTTTCCGGAGCAGGGGCGATGTAAGGCTGCAGGCAAAGCAAAGTACCGGCATCAATAAAGTAGCAGTGGCGGCCGGCGTATCCAAGGCTTTTTTTGATGTACTGGCTACCATGCAGCAGATAAGGGTGTCTGATGAGAATATTGCCCGTTTGGAAAGCAGCATCAATATTGCCACCAATCAGTACAAAGCCGGTCTGACCGATAAAACCGATTACAAGCGGGCTACTATTTCCCTGAATAACAGTAAGGCCACCAGGACTGCCAACCTGGTGGTATTGAAAGCCAAGACCGCTTATCTGAAAACGCTGATGGGTTATCCCGATAGTGCGGCGTTGAATATTGTATACGATACCCTTCAATTGGAAAAAGAAGCGGCGCTGGATACTTTGCAATTGCCCGATTATACCCGTCGCCCGGAATACCAACTGCTGCAAACGCAGCAAAAACTGCTGGCTGCCAACCTGCAATATGAAAAATGGTCTTATCTCCCTTCGGTATCTGTCAACGGAGCTTACAACATGAATTTCCAGAACAACGATTTTGCCAAACTGTACAATGCGAATTATCCCAATTCGTTTGCTGCGCTTACAGTAGCCCTTCCCATTTTCCAGGGAGGCAAGCGTAAATCGAATATTGACCAGGCTTCCTGGCAATTGAAAAGAAACGACTGGAGCATCATCAACCTGAAAAATTCGGTCAGCATCCAATATGCCCAGGCCCTGGCAGGCTATAAAAGCAACCTGGCCAATTACCTGGCACTCAAAGAAAATCTGGCCCTGGCCAAAGAAGTATATGGCATTATTGAATTGCAATATAAATCCGGCGTAAAAACTTACCTGGAAGTGATTACCGCAGAAACCGATCTCAGGACTTCAGAGATCAATTATTACAATGCTCTATACCAGGTACTGGCCAGCAAAATAGATGTGCAGACAGCGCTTGGTCAGATCAATTATTAATTTTTAAACCCACCTCTTTATATGTTGTTACATACGCTGAAAAACTATACCGGTTTCATTGCGGCAGTTGTATTCATGGCTTCCTGCGGTAACAGTCAGCAGGCTCCCCAGCAGCCGGCCGGTCCGCAGGCTGTGGCAGTAACCATTGACACCGTTAAAAGCACCGATGCCGTTTATTACGATGAATACCCTGGCACGCTGGTGGCATTGAACCAGGTAGACATCAGGGCGCAGGTGAGTGGTTATGTGACCGGACTTTTTTTTAAAGAAGGAGACAAGGTAAGCAAGGGGCAGAAACTGTACACCATTGATGCGCAAGTATACGATGCCAATTACCAGCAGTCGCAAGCCAACCTGCAGGTACAGGAAACCAACCTGCTGAAAGCGCAGAAAGATGCCGACCGCTACCATGAACTGGATAAGCATGATGCTATTGCCAAACAGCAGGTAGATTATGCCGATGCTGCGCTGGAAGCAGCGCGTAAGCAGATGGCTGCTGCCAAAGCTGCTTTAAACAGTGTAAAAAGCAATGTGAATTTCACTACGATTTATGCGCCTTTCAGTGGTACCATTGGTATTTCACAGGTTAAAACAGGCACAGCTGTAGTGGCTGGTCAGACCATTCTGAATACTGTGTCTACCGATAACCCGATGGCGGTGGATTTTACTGTGAACCAGAAAGATATTTACCGTTTCACGCAGTTACAACAGCAGGGAGGTAAAGACTCTGCCTTCACCATCGCATTCGGAAAAGATATCTATCCTTATCCGGGCAGCATCAACCTGGTTGACCGTGCTGTAGACCCGCAGACTTCCACCATTAGAACCAGGCTCAGTTTCCCGAATGACAAAGGCATGCTGAAAGCCGGGATGAGCACCACGGTAAGGGTACTGAACAAGGCGGCTGCTAATGCTGTAGTGATACCGTATAAAGCTGTTACGGAACAATTGGGTGAATTCTTCGTGTATGTGGTGGGCGACAGCAGCAAAGTGAACCAGCGTAAAGTGCAACTGGGAAACGCAATAGGCAATAGTGTGATGGTGAAATCCGGTCTCAATGCCGGTGAACGAATTGCAGTACAGGGTGTGCAGAATTTACGGGAAGGAGCGGTGATTACCACTGGTGTGAAAAGTAAAAATTGAGCCCTTATTTTTAATCAGAACAAATGATAGCAGATACTTTTATAAAACGTCCCGTTACTGCGATTGTGATCTCAATCGTGATTGTACTGGTGGGACTGATCTCCATGATCAACCTGCCGGTAGCGCAGTACCCTGAAATTACGCCACCAACGGTTTCTGTCAGTGGCAGTTTTACGGGGGCAGATGCACAGACGGTGGAGCAGACTACTACTACAGCCATTGAATCGCAGGTGAATGGTACGCCTGGGATGACCTATATGAGCAGCAGCAGTACCAGCAGCGGGCAAAGCAGTATTACTGTCAACTTTGAAGTTGGAACCAATATTGATATTGCCACACTGGATGTGCAGAACCGCGTGAGCGTAGCGTTGCCCACTTTACCTGATGCGGTAAAACGTTTGGGACTTACTACCCGTAAGCGTAACCCGAGCATTATGATGGCATTGGCATTGTATTCGCCCAATGGCACACACGACGCCATATTCCTGGGTAATTATGCCAATATTTATTTAAAGGATGCTTTGCTTCGTGTGAAAGGGGTAGGCGATATTCTGGCGAGGGCTGATGATTTCAGCATGCGTGTATGGCTGAACCCGCAGAAATTAGCTGCCCTGGGCCTCACACCCGCCGATGTGAATGCAGCTTTGTTGGAACAGAATCTCCAGGTGGCGGCAGGTACTGTTGGCGGTAATCCCCAACCCAATTTGCAGACATTCGAATACAGTGTACTGACCAACAGCAGGATCAATACAAAAGAGCAGTTTGAAAACATTATTGTCAGGTCCAGGCCATCCGATGGAAGCATTGTATACCTGAAAGATGTGGCAAGGGTTGAACTGGGCAAATTCGATTATTCCATCAATGCGTTTGTAAACGGCAAGCCCTGTGCTTTCATTCTTATTTACCAGGCTCCCGGCGCTAATGCACTGGATACTTATGCCGGAGTAATGAAGGCCCTGGATAACCTCAGGCAGCATTTTCCCAAAGACGTGGATTTCCTGGTGCCATTGGAAACTGCTTCCGTAGTGAAGGTATCTATTAATGAAGTGGTTCATACACTGCTGGAAGCATTGGTATTGGTTATATTGGTGGTATTCTTGTTTTTGCAGAACTGGCGTGCAACCCTGATTCCTGTGCTGGCCATACCAGTATCGCTGATCGGCGCCTTCATATTTTTTGCTCCTTTCGGATTTACCATCAACACGCTTACCCTATTTGCTTTTGTATTGGCCATTGGTATTGTGGTGGATGATGCTATTGTGGTGGTGGAAGCTGTGCAGCACCATATAGATCATGAGAAAATGTCGCCAAAAGAAGCCACACAGAAAGCGATGAAAGATATATCCGGACCGGTGGTTGCCATTGCGCTGATCCTGGCAGCAGTATTTGTGCCGGTTGGATTTGTTCCCGGTATTGTGGGCAGACTTTACCAGCAATTCGCAATCACCATTGCCGTATCGGTAGTGATCTCTGCTTTTGTGGCATTGTCTCTTACACCTGCATTGTGTATTGTATTGCTTAAGCCATCCAAAGACGAGCATGCAAAAAAGAATATGCTGGAAAAATTCTTTGCAGCATTCAATAACAAATTCGGCAGGCTGACCAATTCCTATGCTAGGGGTGTGGGCAAATGGATACGGGCAACGCCCTATGTATTGGTAATGATGGTGTGTTTGTTTGCAGGTCTGTTTTTCCTTTTCAAGGCCAAACCCACCGGGTTCATTCCCATTGAAGATGAAGGCCGCCTCTATGTTACTTATGAAATGCCGGAAGGCACTTCCACCTCCCGTAACATAGCCATGATGAAGGAAGCCATGGCACAGGTGCGGTCAATTCCCGCGGTGAAAGTGGTGGGGGGACTGGCTGGGCTGAATATTGTGAGTTTTTCCAGCAAGTCGAATACGGGTACCATGTTTGTGAACCTGAAACCCTGGGACGACCGTAAGACCAAGGAAGAGCATGTGAAGGGCGTGATTGCGGAAATCATGAAGCGGACAGCAGATATCAAAGAAGCGAGGATACTGGCTATTGCACCACCTGCAATTCCTGGCCTGGGCGCTACATCCGGCTTTACATTTGAATTGCAGCAGACTACCAGTACCGACAGTATCCGGCAGTTTGAAGCGGTGGCCAGAAAATTCCTGGGCGCGCTGTACCAGCGGCCTGAAATTGGGATGGCCTATACGTTCTTCTCCACCCGCACGCCTGGTTACCAGGTAGATGTGGACAGGGAAAAAGCGAAAAAACTGGGTGTATCGGTGGCCGATGCCTATATTACAATGTCTGCTTTACTGGGAAGCAGTTATGTGAATGATTTCAACATTTATGGTCGCAATTTCAGGGTGATGGCGCAGGCGGACAGTAGTTTCCGCGGTTCTATTGACGATCTGAAGAATTACTATGTGCGCAATAGTCAGGGATCAATGGTTCCACTTGGGTCGCTGGTCACTGCCAAAGTGATTGAGAACCCGGCTGTGATTTCTCACTACAATATATACCGGTCCATCGAGATCAATGGTACCCCCAAACCGGGTTACAGCAGCGGCCAGGCGATTGAGGCGTTGAAAGAAACGGCAGCCAGGTCATTGCCCGAGGGGTACAGTTATGAGTTTTCCGGCATGAGCCGGGAAGAGATCAAGGCGGGAAGCAGTACGGGCACCATCTTTGCGATTTCTATTGTATTCGTATTCCTGTTCCTGGCGGCATTGTATGAAAGCTGGTCGATTCCCTTCTCTGTGCTTTTTGCGGTGCCGATCGGGGCTTTCGGGTCGATCCTTACCCTGACATTCTTTCCTTCCATTAATAATAATGTCTATGCCCAGATTGGTCTGATCACACTGATTGGTCTGGCGGCTAAAAATGCCATCCTGATCGTGGAATTTGCCAAGGAACGGGTAGACAAGGGGATAGACATAGTGCATGCCACTTTACAGGCGGTACAGCTGCGGTTGAGACCGATTGTGATGACTTCACTGGCCTTCATACTGGGGGTATTACCCCTGGCATTTGCGTCTGGTGCGGCGGCGGAATCGAGGAAAACGATCGGGTGGACGGTATTCGGCGGCATGCTGGCTGCCACCACACTGGCCATATTCGTTGTGCCGGTATTGTTTGTGCTTATAACAAAAATATCATATGGAAGAAAATTGAAGCGTTTGCAGGACCAGCAACGGGTGGAAGAAAGTATCGACCAGTCGATTGCCGATTCCCGTTTAAGCTAAAAGATTGTCATATTTTGCCCATTTATGCAGTTTTTTCCACAAAAGCTGGCGAAATCCAATGTTGCGTCGTAATTTTGCGGGCTTCTAAAGTATCGTCCGGGCAACTTTAACGATTTTTGGTACAGCGGTTGTAAAACATTTGAGGTCTATTAGTCGTTTATATTAAATAAGATAACATCACATCATGAGGCAGCTCAAAATTGCTACACAGATCACCAACAGAGATTCGCAGGCGGTAGAAAAGTATCTGCAGGAGATTTCCAAAATCCCGATGATCACTCCCGAAGAGGAAACCACACTGGCACAGCGGATCAAAATGGGTGATCAGCGAGCGCTCGACAAATTAGTGCAGGCCAACTTACGTTTCGTGGTATCTGTGGCTAAGCAGTACCAGCACCAGGGCCTTTCTCTTAGCGACCTGATCAACGAGGGTAACCTCGGTCTGATAAAAGCAGCCCAGCGTTTCGATGAGACCAAGGGTTTTAAATTCATCTCATACGCGGTATGGTGGATCCGCCAGTCCATCTTACAGGCGTTGGCAGAGCAGGGCAGATTGGTCCGCCTGCCTCAAAATAAAATTGGTACTTACAACAAAGCCAACAAAGCTTATATGGCCTTTGAACAGGAACATGAGCGTGAACCTTCAACAGAAGAGTTGGCCGAGATACTGGAAATGAGTGAAACCGAAATCAACAATATTTTCCAGAGCAATACCCGTCACACTTCACTGGATGCCCCAGTGCATGAAGCCGAAGATGTGGCCATGGGAGACCTGCTGGAAGGCAGCGATGATACAGATGACGATGTGATGAAGGATTCATTGCGCGAAGAGATTCGCCGCGTATTGAAATCTTTGAGTCCGCGTGAAGCCGAGATCGTCAATGCATATTTCGGGTTGGATGGCGAAAATGGTGTAACCATTGAACAGATTGGCATGAAGTACGACCTGACAAAAGAACGTATCCGCCAGATCAAGGAAAGGGCCATCAAACGCTTGCAGAAAGCACGCTATAGCAATGCTTTGAAAGCATACCTGGGATAAGGTTTTACAAAGAAACTGACAATAAGACCCCTCTGTGAAAACGGAGGGGTTTTTGTTTGTATGTTTGTTCAAATCTAAATAGTCTAAGTAGTATGGCAAATGAAGCAACGGAAAAAGTACATGTTCTGATCATAGGTTCCGGGCCTGCGGGTTATACCGCCGCCATTTATGCGGCCCGCGCCAATATGAAGCCGGTATTGTACCAGGGTATTCAACCTGGCGGACAGCTCACCATCACCACAGAAGTAGAAAATTATCCGGGTTATCCCGATGGCATACAAGGACCTGAAATGATGGTCCATTTTGAAAAGCAGGCTGCCCGGATGGGCGCCGATATCCGGTACGGACTCGCTACTAAAGTTGATTTCTCCCAACATCCATACAAAGTGCAGATCGATGAGGAAAAATGGGTCGAAGCAGATGCCGTGATCATCTGTACCGGCGCTTCGGCCAAATGGCTGGGACTGCCCAGCGAACAACGCCTGAATGGTTTTGGTGTGAGCGCCTGTGCCGTATGTGATGGCTTTTTCTTCAAAGGAAAAGAAGTGGCCATCGTTGGTGCAGGAGATACCGCTGCGGAAGAAGCTTTGTATTTATCCAAGCTCTGTACCACTGTTCACATGTTTATCCGCCGCGATAAAATGCGCGCCAGTAAAGTGATGCAGGAAAGAGTACTGCATGCACCCAACATCAAAGTGTATTGGAATACCGATACCGATGAAGTGCTGGGAGAGAATAAAGTGGAAGCTGTTCGCATCAAAAACAACCAGACACAGGAAACACAGACCATACCTATCAGCGGATTTTTTGTTGCCATTGGTCACCATCCCAACAGCGATATTTTCAAAGGATGGCTGGATATGGATAAGACCGGTTACCTGCTCACCACACCCGGTACCACCAAAACCAATATCGAAGGGGTATTTGCTGCAGGAGACGTGCAGGACAAGAATTACCGTCAGGCGGTAACAGCAGCAGGCAGTGGTTGTATGGCGGCGTTGGATGCAGAACGATATCTTACGGCAAAAGGGCTTGTGTGAGAAATTTCTGATTTCTGATTTGATCAAATCAGCATCATGCTATCGATACATTTAAACAACCTCCTCTTTCATTCTTACCACGGCTTATACGAGGAAGAGTCGGTATTGGGCAATGATTTCAAAGTGGATATCACTGTTTGGCACCAGCCGGCCCGTATTCCCGTGCGCACTTTGCATGAAACCATTAACTATGTAACCGTTTATGAATTGGTGAAGAAAAGGATGGAAACGCCTACTTTGCTGCTGGAAACACTGGCTACTACTATTGCACAGGAGATACTGGCAACTTTTAAGCAGGCGGAAAAAGTCAACATATCGATCGATAAATTGCAGCCGCCAATACGCGATTTTCACGGAAGTGTGGGAGTGGAGTTTGAACTCAAGAGAAATTAAATAGATGAAATACTACTATTATCTGATCATTCCCTTGTTTTTGGGGATAACAACGTTGCATGCACAAGATGTAAATGTGCTGCTGAAAGAAGCGGATAATTTTGAAAAGCAGCAGAAAGACCAGCCGGCACTGGATAAATACAAAGAGATATTATTGATAGCACCTGCTAATATCCGCGCATTGGTACGTTCAGCCGAATTGAATTTATCATTGGGTAGCAGGGTAACCGATAAGAATGGTATGCGTTTGTATTACGAGTCTGCAGCGGCTTTTGCGCAAAGGGCCTGGCAGGCAGACAGTAACAATGCAGATGCGAATTATATCATGGCGCTGATTGCCGATCGCATGCCTGAGATAGAAACAGAAGCGAAGAAAACAGCGGTTTATTTCAAAGACGAAAAAAGATATGCCGACAAAGCCCTGTTGCTGAATCCCCGTTACGGGAAAGCGCATTATATGATAGGTAAGTGGCATTATGAATTGTTGACGTTGCCGCCTTTGAAAAAAGCCGCTATCAAATTCCTGCATGGCGGTTTACCCAAAGCAGATATGGATTCCGCCATTGCACACCTCGAACAATGTAAAACACTGGAACCTTATTTTGTGGCCAATTACCTGGTATTGGCCAAAGCATATAAAGAGAACAGGCAGCCTACACAAGCTATTGAAGTATTGAAACTGCTGGCGAGGTTGCCCGTTCGCACTGCAAGCGACCCTGCCCTGAAAGCAGAGGGTGCGCAATTGCTGCAATCGATGCAATAAACCGGTTATGGTTATAGCAGGTACTGCACACCAAAAGAAAGATTACCCAATGTAAAGCCACTTAAGCCGGTTGAAAAGCCAAATGAATCATATTTTGTTATGTTGTCAGTAACAGAATTGGTATACTTTCCACAAGTGTAAGATAACCTGACCAGGTTGCTCAGGTCTCCGCTGATCACAAAACGCTTGTTCAACTGGTACATCAAACCCGCTGAGCCAGATACCCCCAACCCATAACCCCTGAACTTTTCAGGATATCTGTTCTGAAACTGTAAAGTCCCATTACCGAATTGGTAGTTCCCGAATGCAGTACCGGTAAACGTGAGGTAAAAATCTTTGGCCAGTTTTTGCAATTTTGTCTTATTCGCAAATAAACCTACAGAATGCATGGAAGAAGTTGATTCGAAGGGAGTACCTATATTGATCTTGTTATGCGAATGTGTGTAAGAGATTCCCATGCCGTTTAATGTAGTTGCATTTTTGAACCTGGAAAATGATAAATTCAGACCGAGGCTGGTTGTTCGCTGACCAACAGAGGGAGATGGTGAGGCAAAATTGGACGGAGCACTGACAGAATTCGTATTGAAAAACAATTGTCCGCCTATCATTTTTTGTCCTGCCTGAAACTGTGCTTTTACCCCAGATAGTAAAAACAACAGGCAAATAGAGTAGAAAATTCTTTTCATATGGATTGTTTTATATGCAAAGAATCTTACTCTATTTGAAAAGCTGCATTTATACCATGTTTTTAACTAATATTTAGATGTTTTAATCTGTTTGTTTTCAACAAGAGGGGGGCTTCAGGTTTTGGTTAGTTTGTAGCACCATCTCTTCAGTTTTCCTTCAAAGTCGAATGGGGTAGTGGCTTTGGTTATGTCTCCGATATCAGTGGTATGAATGGCCCCGGCATCCAGTTGGAAACGGGTAAAATTGGTGCTGAAATAAATTTGTCCGCCCGGCACTGTAGCTGCGAGCACATCATTTAGCAATTCCACATGGTCTCTTTGTATGTCCAGGATATCTTTCATGCGTTTGCTGTTGCTGAAAGTGGGAGGGTCCATCACAACAAGATCAAAGCTTCCGGGTTTCAGGGTTTTGAGGTATTGCTTTACATCGGCATGTACAAAACGATACCTGTTCTGGTCTTTCATACGGTTAATGACAAAATTGGTTTCAGCCCAGCCAAGGTATGTTTTAGAGAGATCAACAGAAGTTACGGCAGCAGCTCCGCCTGCAGCAGCATACACCGAGAATGAACCAGTATAACAAAAAAGGTTCAGCACCCTTTTGCCTTCGCTTTGTTCTTTTACCATTTGCCTGGTTATACGATGATCCAGGAAAAGCCCGGTATCTAAATAATCAGTGAGGTTGACCTGGAACTTCAATCCGTTTTCCAGCACAGTAAAAAATGCTTCTTCCGTATTCAGTTTTTCATATTGTCCTTCGCGATGCGACATTCTTTTGCGTTGCCTGACATAAATATGATCAGTTGGTATGCCAATGATCTCACTGATCATAGCCAGGCAGCCATCGAGCCATACTTCATGTTCTTCATCGCTCATACCATGTCTGCGCAGGTATTCAGCCAGGTAAAGTTTGTCTTCATACAATTCTATACAGAAAGGAAATTCAGGCAGATCATGATCATATACCCGGTAACAATCCACCTGCATACGCTTAGCTTGTTTGCTCCGGTGCTTGTACACTTTTACCAACCGGTTACGGAACATGTCCATTTTATCGGGCTGCTGCATAGGACAAAATTGCAATAAAAAAACCTGCTTTTACAAACAGGTTTTATCAGATAAAAAATTAAATCAGAAATCGTCAAATCAGAAATCAGACATCCCTGCTTATTTCAATTTAGCCAGCGCATCTTTGATCCTTGCCCAGGCTTTTTCAATGTTGGACATACTGTTGGCAAAAGAGAAGCGAACGCATTTGGGTTCACCGAAAGCATCGCCCATTACAGAAGACACATGCGCTGTATTCAAAAGGTACATGCTCAGGTCGGCCGCATGCTGGATGGTAGTAGTACCATCTGATTTACCATAATAAGCGCTTACATCCGGAAATACATAGAAAGCGCCTTGCGGTGCAAAGCATTTGAAGCCGGGGATCCCGCTTACCAATGCCAGCGTTTTTTCTCTTCTGCGGGTAAACTCTTCCGTCATTTCCTGTGAAGGACGCAGGTCGCCTACCAACGCTGCTACCGCTGCTTTTTGTGTGATGGAGCAGGTGCCGCTGGTGAATTGTCCCTGTAATTTTTCGCAGGCTTTCACAATAGCAGCACTGGCAGCGATATAACCCAAACGCCAACCGGTCATGGCAAATCCTTTACTGAGACCGTTGATGAGTACTACGCGGTCTTTCAAATCGGCAAACTGCGCAATGCTTTCGTGCTTGCCTACGAAATTGATGTATTCATAGATCTCATCTGAAAGGATCACGATGTTCGGGTGCTTCCTGAAGATCGCAGCCAGCGATTCCAGTTCTGCTTTGCTGTACACAGCGCCCGATGGGTTACAAGGCGATGAGAACATGAACACTTTTGTTTTGGGAGTGATGGCCGCTTCTACCTGTGCAGGAGTAGGCTTGAAATCGTTCTCTACACTGGTCCTGATCTCTACTACTTTACCACGTGCAATTTTCACCAGTTCTGAATAAGTTACCCAATAAGGCGTGGGGATGATCACTTCATCGCCTTCATCCACCAACGCAAGAATGGCATTGGCCAGGCTTTGCTTGGCGCCGGTAGAAGTGATGATCTGGTCCGGTGTATAATCCAGGTTGTTGTCGCGCTTCAATTTGGCGCACACGGCTTCTTTCAGATCGGCAAAGCCGGCAACAGGTGTATAATGGCTCCAGTTGTCGTTGATGGCTTTAATGGCGGCATCTTTGATGTGCTGCGGTGTATCAAAATCTGGTTCGCCCAGGCTCAGGTCAATCACGTCGATTCCGTTTGCCCTCAGTTCACGGCCTAGTTTGGCCATTTTAAGTGTTTCCGGTTCATTAAATCTGTTCAGGAGAGAAGAAAGTTGCATAGCTTCAAACATTAAAAAATAAAATATAGATTAATTGCTGCGTGAAGGTCGGAAAAAGCAGCCAATTTTAAGTACTAACTTTGACTATGCCTCACGAAGCAATTTCGGTTTTCGATATGTTCAAAATAGGGGTAGGCCCCTCCAGTTCCCATACATTAGGCCCCTGGCGCGCCGCTTTACGCTTTGTAGAAACGCTCCGGTCGCACACCAGTCTTGACCAGGTAGACGCTGTTACCGTGTTATTATACGGTTCCCTGGCCAAAACCGGCAAGGGTCACGGAACAGATATAGCCGTGCTTTTAGGACTTTGCAACGAAGACCCGGTGACCATCGATGTAAACAGCATCACTCCCCGTATCAATGCCATTCATGATAAAAAACAATTAATGCTGGGAGGCGAGCAGGTGATTGCATTTAACGCCACAGAACAGGTGCAGTTCCTGTATCAGGAGGCTTTGCCTTTTCATCCCAACGGACTTAGTTTCCTGGTGTCTTTGAAGAACGGTGAAAGCTGGAGTGAAACCTATTATTCTATTGGCGGCGGGTTTGTGGTGAAAGAAGGAGAAGACAACAGTCATAAAAATGCAGTAGAACTTTCATTTCCCATCAACACAGCCGACGACCTGTTGCACTGGTGTATGAAAACGGGTATGGCCATCCATGAAGTGGTTATGGAGAATGAAAATGCCTGGCGCTCCGAGGATGCTACCAAAGCAGGTGTATTGCGCATCTGGCATACCATGAAAGATTGCATATATCGTGGTTGTCATGCCAAAGGAGAATTACCGGGCGGTTTGCAAGTTCGTCGCCGTGCGTTCGACCTGAATAAAAAAATGATACAAGGCTGGCCTTATACCGATTATGAAAGCTGGATGAAAGCGATCCGTGCAGGAGGAGAAGGCTTTCATTATATACTGGATTGGGTGAGTTGTTTTGCATTGGCCGTTAATGAAGAAAACGCTTCCTTCGGAAGGGTGGTAACAGCGCCTACCAATGGCGCTGCCGGTGTGATTCCCGCCGTGTTGCAGTATTTCGTCACATTCTGCAGCGGGCACGATGATGACAAGATCATTCGTTTCCTGCTCACTGCTTCTGAAATTGGCAGCATATTCAAAAAAGGCGCCACCATTTCTGCAGCGATGGGTGGTTGCCAGGCAGAGATCGGCGTTTCTTCTGCTATGGCCGCTGCTGCACTCACTGAATCGATGGGAGGCACTCAACGGCAGGCATTGATGGCTGCTGAAATAGCCATGGAACATCATTTAGGTTTGACCTGCGACCCGATAGGCGGATTGGTACAGGTTCCCTGCATTGAAAGAAATACTATGGGAGCCATCAAAGCCATTACCGCTTCGCAACTGGCTTTACAAAGCTCACCCGATTATGCCAAAGTAAGCCTGGATAAAGTGGTTAAAACCATGTGGGACACAGCACTTGATATGAGCAGCAAATACAAGGAAACCGCCGATGGCGGATTGGCGATTCATATTCCGATCAGCTTGCCAGAATGTTAGTTTACTTATTGCTTCTTGTTGTATTTTTTTAATGTTCTATTTTGGGAAAGTCAGCAAAGTCTTTGATATATCTAGTGAAATCCTGTCCCGAGCATTCAACTTTTCCATTTGTGTAAGAAAAGTAAAATATAACATTTCCTTTTGCCTCAGAACCTACATTATTGTTACTGAAATGATCAAGTAAGTAGTCTTGTCTGACAATGACTGGTTTAGACCATTCTTCATTATGTCTTACGAGAAAAACATAGTGAACCAAAATATTGGTAACATTCCGTAAGTTTTTAACGGATATGCTAAATTGACCGCTATAACCATTATTTCTAATTGTCGAAGTAGAAGCTTTCACTTGAACTCTTCTTAATGTGCCATTATCATCTTGAACAACAAAAATATCATCTCCGATGTCAACTTCTGGAATAGCAACATTCCAGCCAAGCATTAAGAATTCTGACATTATATTAAGGTGCCCAGCCTTGCCCAAATATTGATTAAATTTTTTCGTCACTCGGTATTACTTTATGTAAAACATTTCCGGTCTGTGTATCAATAAAAAGGATTTCGTCTAATTTCTTCAAGTCGCTGTTATTGTCAACTCCCAATAAAGCCGGATAAATATAGTTTTCAAGTTTTCCAACATATATTTCAAAGTCGCTTTTTGTGTCATAACCAACAAAAATATTGTTTGCCGGATGAGCATTAGGAAAAAGTTGTTTAATAAAGTCTCGAATGCTTGGTGTAATACTAAATGAGTACCCGTCCATTTGTTTGTTTACATTTATTTTAATGGCTGTCATTTTCAAAATTATTGTCTGTCAAAGATAGCAATTTCTGAATGGAACGAAGTGACGATAGTATTCCAGGTAACGGCTTCAACTTCATGAAGAACTGGTACGAACATTCCGTCAACCTGTGCATCTCAAACTTTTGCTACAAATGAGCCTTCTTTATAAAAAAATCTGCTAATTAATTCAGCGTGATTTCTTCGATCGCTACATCTGTATAATCTTTGATCTCGTTATACAAGGTTCCTCTTTCAACCGGCTGGCGTTTTACCTGTTTGATGAGCGCTACCAATTCTGCAGTGGTCATGGAGGGCGTTTGCTCTTCACTGCCGGCCATGGAATATATTTTGGTGGAATCGTCGATGGTGCCATCGATATCGTTTACGCCGAAGGATAAACTCAATTGTGCATTTTTTCTTCCCAGCATGGGCCAATAGGCTTTGATGTGCGGGAAGTTGTCCATATACAGACGGGCCATGGCATACATACGCATATCTTCCACTACCGTTGATTCGGGAACATGACTCATATCGTTATCCTTGTTCCTGAACTTCAATGGTATGAAAGTATTGAAGCCTCCCGTTTGGTCCTGCAACTGGCGCAGGCGCTCCATGTGATCAATGCGGTGCTCAAATTTTTCAATATGTCCATAGAGCATGGTGGCATTGCTGTGCATACCCAGTTCATGGGCTGCCCGATGAATGTGTAACCAGCCTTCGGCATCTACTTTATCGTCGCAGATCTGTTTGCGGATATCGGGATGGAATATTTCCGCGCCCCCACCAGGTAAAGAATCCAATCCGGCTTCATGCGCCATCTTCATGCCTTCTTCAACCGATACTTTGGCTTTGCGGAACATATAATCCAGTTCAACAGGCGTGAATGCTTTGATGTGCAGATCGGGGCGATGTGCTTTGATGGATTTCAACAGATCAATAAAAAATGCCAGGTTCATCTTGGGATGTACGCCGCCTACAATATGCACTTCGGTCACCGGCTTCCCATCATAGCTTTTAACAATGTGCATCATTTGTTCAATGCTCAGTTCCCAGCCTTCTTCGCGGTGGGCATACAAGCGTGAATACGCGCAAAAAGCGCAGGAGAACACACATACATTAGTAGGTTCTATATGAAAATTCCTGTTGAAATAAGTCTTGTGTCCGTGTTTTTGCTCACGTACCCAGTTGGCCAAAGTTCCGAGATAGGAAAGAGAACCTTTTTCAAAAAGTGTAACGCCATCCTGGAAACTGATGCGTTCTTTGCGCAGTATTTTTTCGCCAATTTTTTTCAGTTTATTCGAATCATCCAGAGAAGCAACCAATGCAAAGGGATCTGACGCGGTCGGGATCATGTTCACGGCTTTTGAAAATTATCTCTGCAAATTTAGGTGGATTTATACATATAAACCCTCTGCCGGCTGATTAATGCACAACGCGCGTGTCAACTGCATCCGGGTTGTGTTTATACCGGAAAACAAAGGGGAAAACGATGCCGAGTACCAATGCATAGGCAGCAAAAGCAAACCATATGCTGGGCCACTGTTTGGCGCCGTTGACCGTGTAGTAATCGATCACACGTCCGCTTATATAATTACCTAAAAAGGCCCCGATTCCATTGGTCATAAGCATGAATAAACCCTGTGCGCTGGCCCTGATTTTGATATCGGCTTCTTTTTCTACAAAAAGGGAGCCGGATATATTGAAAAAATCGAAAGCCATTCCATAAATGATCATGGAAAGGATCAGCAGGTAAAGTCCGTCGCCGGGATTGCCGATGCCGAACAGACCGAAACGGAATACCCAGGCAAATATGCTCATCAGCATTACTTTTTTGATGCCGAACTTTCGCAGGAAAAAAGGAATGGTAAGGATGAACAGGGTTTCAGATACCTGTGAAATAGAGATCAGTACATTCGAATGTTTTACCCCGAATGCATCGGGGTATGTATTTTTAAAATCGTCGAGGAAAGTAGAACCGTAGGTATTGGTAATCTGTAAAGCAGCGCCCAGCAACATGGCGAAGATGAAAAAGATCAGCATCTTTCGCCGCCTGAAAAGCACAAATGCATCCAGTCCGAGAGAAGAAACCAGGCTTTTCTTTTCTTTGGACCGAACAGGCGGACAGGATGGCAATGTAAATGCATACAATCCCAGTAACAAACCCGATCCTGCACTGATGTATAACTGGAAAGGACTTTTGTTCCAGCCCAGCAGGTCAACCAGCCACATGGCACAAATGAAACCAACGGTACCCCATACGCGGATGGGGGGAAAATCTTTTACAATATTGAAACCTTTTTTCTCCAGCACAATATAGGATACGGTATTGTTAAGTCCGATGGTAGGCATGAACATGAAGGAATTGAACAGCATGATGAGGTAGAGACTGGAATAGTCGGTCGCTTTCGAAGCCATGAACAACAAAATGGCGCCTAAGATGTGAGCGATGCCAAATACCCTCTCTGCATTGAGCCAACGATCAGCCACAATACCAAACAGGGCAGGGGTAAAGATCGCTGCAATACCCATGGTACCATAAATACTGCCTACCTGCCAGCCTTTGAAACCTAATACATTGAACATATAGGCCCCCAGAGAAATCAACCAGGACCCCCATACAAAAAACTCAAAAAAATTCAGGATAACCAGACGGAATTTGATCTTCATCAGGCAATTAGCTTTCGTTAGTAAAATAAAACGGGGTAAGATAATAAAAAAAGCCTCCGGTGCGGAGGCTTTTTTTAATGGCTCAATTGCTCAATTAGTTTATTAAGATAAGACCTTTACTTCTCCATTGAACCATTTGCACATTATTATAAATGCGCCTGAATTTTTTTATCGAGTACCGATTTAGGTACCGCACCAATTTGTTTGTCTACGATCTGTCCCCCTTTAATGAAGAGGATGGCAGGAATAGAAGTAATGCCATAGTTAACGCTCAGGTTGGGGTTATGGTCAACATTTACTTTACCTACGTTGATCTTACCAGCATAGTCTTTTGATAATTCTTCAATAACAGGGCCGATAGCACGACAAGGTCCACACCATTCTGCCCAAAAATCTACTACTGTCAGTTTATCGCTGTCCAATACGGTTGATTGGAAATTCGAGTCTGTTAATTCTAATGCCATATTTTTTTGATTTTATTGAGTGTTTCTGATAAAGGATGTCAAATTTAACTCCAAATCGCTGTTTATGCTCTTTTGACTTTTCCACGCATGTGATTAATGACGTTGCAACAGTAAAACTGACAGAGAGTCGCGATTTTTACTAGCCAAACAATCCCACATTGACTTCCAGGTCCTGGTTATTGAGCAGGAATTCAGCCATTTCCTCATTCATTCTGAAGCCCTTATCAAAGGAAACCAAGCTTACTTTGAGGTTTTCCCGGGGTTCGTAAATATTGAAGCGGAGAGAGGCTTTGCCGGGGTTACTACGCAGATTTTTGTCTATAAAACCTACGAAATCGGCCGAAATAGCTGCAGCATGCACATTGATTTCCAGGCTGCGGGTCATGTTTTCCTTAACGGTTTCCAATAAAGACATGATATTGATCTTGAACTCAAACTCTGTGGATTTGCCAAATCTGGGCCGGAAAAATCCGGTCAGTAATACATTCTGTCCTTTTTCGAGGTAATTCTGGAACTTGATATAATCTTCACTCCAGAGGATAAAATCTGTTTTCCCACTGAAATCCTCTATCACAAAAGAACCGAAATTCTTGCCTGTTTTGGTAACCCGGTGTTGTACATCAATGATCAATCCGGCTACACGCAAACTTTTACCAGGATTGGATTGCTGCAAGTGCAGGGTTTCTTTGATTTCATTGAAGTCGCTGATCTGTGTAATACCGTAATATTTTAATTCAAATTTAAAATGATCCAGTGGGTGTCCGCTCATGAACATCCCCGTCACTTCTTTCTCATGATCCAGGAGCTCGGTCAATGTCCAGGGATCTGAATGCAGTATTTTGGGTTTAGACACTTCCATGGAATTGGCCAGGCTGCCAAAAAGGGTATTGGCGGTATTTGTATACTGACTCTGGGAAGCTTGTCCGTATAAAATTAATTTTTCCAGTCCCGATTGTTTCTCCCCCTCCGGCACCCTGAAATATTGCGCCCTGTGTAGTTCTTTGAAGCAATCAAAAGCACCGGAATAAGCCAGGCTTTCGAGTGATTTCTTGTTTACTGTTCGTTGAAGGATGCGTTTGATGAATTCATATGCATCGGGATAGAGACCATTTTTGCTTCGATCGGTAATGATGGTTTCCACGGCAGCTTCACCCACTCCTTTTAATCCGCCCAGTCCGAAGCGGATCTCACCGTGACCATTCACAGCAAAGCCTTTAAGCGATTCATTGATATCCGGTCCCAATACCCTGATACCCATTCGCTTGCATTCTTCCATGAAAAAGGTTATTTTCTCAATGCTTCCTGCATGATTGAGCACCGCTGCCATGTATTCGGCGGGGTAATGCGCTTTGAGATAGACGGTCTGGTAGGCTACAAATGCATAGCAGGTAGAGTGCGATTTATTGAAAGCGTACTGGGCAAAAGCCTCCCAGTCGGTCCAGATCTTTTCCAGTTTTTCGGCCGGGTATCCTTTGGCTGTTGCTCCTGCAATGAACTGTGCTTTCATTTTATCCAGTACGGACTTCTGCTTTTTTCCCATGGCTTTCCGCAACACATCGGCATCGCCCTTGGTAAAGCCTGCCAGGCTCTGGCTCAGCAGCATCACCTGCTCCTGGTACACGGTAATACCATAGGTCTCAGCCAGGTATTCTTTCATATCGTCCAGGTCGTAGGTAATCGGCTCCCTGCCATGCTTTCGGTCAATGAAATTGGGGATATAAGCAATGGGACCGGGCCGGTACAAAGCGTTCATGGCAATGAGATCGTCGAACTTATCGGGTTTGAGTTCGCGCAGGTATTTTTGCATACCCACGCTTTCAAACTGGAATGTGGCATTGGTTTCGCCGCGCTGGTAAAGCTGGAATGTTTTTTCATCATCCAGTGGAATATGATCCAGGTCAATAGTGAGTTTGTGGTGCTTTTCAATAAGTTCCAATGCTGTTTTAAGGATGGAAAGTGTTTTCAGTCCCAAAAAATCCATCTTGATAACTCCGGCTTCTTCAATAATACTTCCTTCAATTTGTGTAACCCAGAGGTTTGAATCTTTGGCGGTAGCAACGGGGATCAGTTCTGTGAGGTCCCTGGGGGCAATGATGATACCAGCTGCATGTATACCTGTATTGCGTACTGATCCTTCCAGTCGCTCTGCTTCTTTCAGTACCTGCGCCCTGATATCATTACCATTGTAAATCTCGCGCAGCTTTTTTACATTTTCAATATCATCCTGCTGGTAAGCTTCTTTCTCTTCCAGTGATTTGGGGCCATCCTTCATCGTAATGGGCGCTTTCAGCACACGTCCGAGTTCTGTACCCGGTTTATCGGGTACCAGCTTGGCCAGCATGTTGCTTTCTGACAAAGGCAGGTCCAGCACGCGCGCCACGTCTTTGATACTCATCTTCGCGGCCATGGTACCATAGGTGATGATCTGCGCCACCTGTTCTTTTCCGTATTTATCTACCACATAATCGATCACTTTCTGCCTTCCTTCATCGTCGAAGTCGGTATCGATATCCGGCATGCTCTTCCGGTCGGGGTTGAGGAATCGCTCGAACAGCAGGTTGTATTTAATGGGATCAATATTGGTAATGCCTATACAATAAGCTACCACGCTCCCTGCAGCAGATCCGCGGCCGGGACCCACAAACACACCCAGTTCCCGGCCGGCTTTGATAAAATCGCTTACAATGAGAAAATACCCTGCAAAGCCCATGGTCTTGATGGTGAACAATTCAAAATCGATGCGTTCCTGTGTAGCGGGAGGAATATCTGTATAACGTTTTTTGGCGCCTTCCATGGTAATATGCCGCAGGTATTCCCATTGGTTCAGGTTGGCATCGGTATGCACCTGGAATTCATGGGGAATAGGGAAGGCTGGAAGAAGTATGTCCTTCTTCAGGTTGAGCAATTCTACTTTGTCAACGATCGCATTGGTATTATCGATCGATTCCGGGATATCACTGAACAGTTCTTTCATTTCCGCGCTGGTCTTGAAATAGAACTGGTCGTTCGGGAATTTGAATCGCCGGTTCTTGATCTGTATCTCATCATTCACAAAATCGTCAAAACCGGGGGTGCTTTGTTTTTCTCCGGTGTTGATACAAAGCAGGATATCGTGCGCGTTGGCATCGGACTTGTCTACATAATGACTGTCGTTCGTAGCAATTACCGGCACATTGTATTTCTTTGAAAACTTCAGCAGGGTTTGGTTCACAATTTCCTGTTCCCTGATATTGTGCCGCTGTATCTCTATATAATAATCTTCTCCAAAAATATCCAGCCACCATTTGAATTCCTTTTCTGCTTTTTCTTCGCCTTCGTGCAGGATGGTTTGCGGAACATAAGCGCCTATGCAACAGGTAGTGGCAATCAATCCTTCGTGGTATTGTTCAATCAGCTCTTTGTCGATACGGGGATACTTACTGTACATACCTTCAATAAAACCCAATGAAGTGAGTTTGATGAGGTTACGGTATCCAACTGAATTTTTTGCTAACAGTACCTGGTGGTATCTTTCATCTTTCACATCCTTGGTGAAAGTTTTGGCATGCCTGTCTTTCACCACATAAAATTCGCAACCCACAATGGGTTTCACCACAGGCTCCACAATGTCTTTCCCATTGCCATCTTTACCCACCACTTTGGTATTCTTCCAAGCCTGGCTCACAAACTCAAAAGCCCCGAACATATTACCATGATCGGTAATAGCTAATGCGGGCATCTGATCATTGGCAGCTTTTTTGTAGAGGCTGTCTATTGCAGCGGCTCCGTCGAGCAGAGAATACTGGGTATGAACGTGTAAATGGGAGAATGCAGGCATACCTGCGAAGGTCGGAAAAACGGCCCGTTTTTAAGGCCTGGCAGTTATCCACAAGGGTGTGGTGTGGGGGATGATTGTGAAAAAGTTATGCGCATCAGGACCGGTATTGGCACTGGGGGGCTATCTTGCAAACCACCTGCTATGAAATTACCTTATATTACCATACCATGCCTGGCCGTCCTTGTCCTTACCAGTTGCAAATCACTGAGTAAACTGGGAGCGAAAGACAACTCATCGGCAAAGAATGCAACGCTTGCAAAGCGAAATGGCCAGCAACCTGTTTTCCTGGACCAGATTGAAGTAACACCTGGTTCTGTGGTAACTACCCGTCATAAGACCAGTACCACCAATTCCAAACGTAGTAATGCAAGAAACACCGGCGCTGAAAGCATGCCTGGTTATGGTTTGTCATCGGTAGAAATTGAAAGGGCCAACGGTTTACAGTTGAAATATGCTGTTCTGATGGATGCCACCGTAGAGCAGCTGACCAATATCCCCCTGCTGGAATCCATTGAAAAGTGGTGGGGCACCAAATATTGCCTGGGTGGTGCTACTGATAATTGTATCGACTGTTCTGCCTTCACCCAGGTTATTCTGCGCGATGTATACAAACAAAACCTGCCACGTACTGCACAGGAACAATACAATACCTGCGAAAAAATTCAATTGGAAGACCTGAAAGAAGGCGACCTGGTGTTCTTTCATACTACCGGGCGCAATATTTCCCATGTTGGCGTTTACCTGCTCAATAATAAATTTGTTCATGCCGCCACCAGCGGAGGCGTAATGATCAGTGACCTGAACGATAAGTACTGGCAACCCAGGTACAGGGGGGCAGGCAGGTTAACGACCGACTGATTCAATTCCCTGTTGCGTTTTGCACTTTTATGTAAAACAGTTTTTCGATGTTTTCGGGTTTCCATTCACCGCCGTTTTTCAGGTGCAGACTGGTCCAGTTACCTGTTACAGGCTGAATCCGTTGCGCCTGTGTACCCGTACCTGCCCATACGGGGAGGTTGAATCCTTCCACACAATTGCTCCACCTGCATGAAAACTGCCCGCCATCCGTTTTGTATTCCAGCACAGGCACCTGTGTAGTATGCAAATACTGATTGAATATTTTGTCCAGTGCAAATCCCGTGAAGCTTTCCATCGCTTTGCGGATATCGTCTGCAGTAACGGTCTGGTGATAGAATTTTTTGTTGAGAAAACGCAGCATATCCCTGAATTTTTCATCATCATGCATGGCATTCCGGATGCTGTGGATCATATTAGCAGCTTTGGGATACATATCCCCGCTGCCTTCTTTGTTAACGCCATATGGTCCGGTTATGGGTACATCGTTCCTGATACCACGGCGTATGCCGTAATTGTATTCATTGGCCGCCTGTAAACCATATTCACATTCGGTAAACAGTGTTTCTGAATAGTTGGTAAAACCTTCGTGTATCCACATATCGGCAATATCCTTGCTGGTGATGTTATTACCAAACCATTCATGTCCGCTTTCATGTACAATAATGAAATCCCATTTGAGCCCCCAGCCTGTACCCGAAAGATCTCTTCCCAGGTAACCGTTTTTAAATTGGTTGCCATAAGCCACTGCACTCTGGTGTTCCATGCCCAGGTGTGGCGATTGAACCAGTTTATAGCTGTCTTCATAAAAAGGATAGGGCCCCATCCAGTGTTCAAAACAACGCAGCATTTTTGGCACCTGCCTGAATTGCTCTTTTGCCTTTTCCAACTCATAATCCAGCACCCAGTAATCGCAGTCAAGCGCTCCTTTTTCGCCGTTGAAGGTTTCACGCCAGTTCACATATTTGCCTATATAAGGAATGATATCGTAATTGTTGATGGGGTCTTTAACATCCCATTTATAAGTGACCATTCCTTTGCTGTAACTGGTTTTGCTAATCAGCCTGCCATTGGCAACTGCCACCAGTGTATCGGGAACAGCAATGTTGATGGTAGCCCCCTGGTCAGGCTCGTCACCCTGGTGGTCTTTACATGGGTACCATACGCTGGCGCCAAGACCCTGGCAGGCTACGCTCATCCAGGGTCTTCCGTGTTGATCGGTTTGGAATATCCATCCGCCATCCCATGGTGGTCTTTTGGCAATGCGGGGATTGCCATGGAACACCAGGGTGATCGTTTGAATGGTGCCTGTCTTCAATTCTTTCGGAAAATTCACATAATACACATTACCATCACGGGTCAACGGCAGTTCTTTGTACACTGCGGTATAGGCTCTTGACAGTTGCATGGGTTCCTGAAGGTCTATCTGCATGGTCTTGCCGGGAGCAACTACTTTGAAACGGATCTCTGTTTTGCCTTCTATGTATTTCGACTGGAAGTCGGGCGATACGCCAATCGTATAATGCAGTACATCCCACCAGGCTCTTTCAGGTGTGATGCTGCCGCGGAGGGTATCGGCCCGGGTAAACACCTGTTTGGAAGAAAGCGGGGTTTGCGCCTGCATGGAAATGACAATGAACAAACCAATCATGAACGAGAACTTGTATTTTGCATTATTCATCTACTAAAAGTACGGTATTCAGTAAAAATGAAAAAGTACCTGGCCCTTTGTTTGTTGCTGGCCTCCTGTTCGCATAACCAGCATGCAGTTAAAAAAGTATTTTATTATAACGAGTCTACCGGCATCGCTACACTGGATCCGGCTTTTGCTAAAAACCAATCCATCATGTGGCCGGTACATCAGATTTATAATACACTGGTGGAGATCGACAGCGGATTAAATATTATAGCTTCGGTTGCAAAGTCCTGGGAGATCAGCGCCGATCGTAAAACCTACACCTTTCATTTACGCAATGACATATTTTTTCATGACAATGAAACCTTTGCCGGTGGTAAGGGAAGGAAGTTGGTAGCACAGGATGTGGTATACAGTTTCAGTCGTATCATGAACAAACAAACGGCCAGCAGCGGGGCCTGGATATTCAATAACCGGGTTGATAGCGTAGATGGATTTATGGCCATCAATGATTCTACTTTCAGGTTAACGCTGGTGCGCCCCTTTCACCCCATACTGGGCATTTTGAGCATGCAGTATTGCAGCATTGTTCCATGGGAAGTGGTTGAAAAATATGGTAAAGATTTTCGCAGGCATCCTTGCGGCAGCGGCCCATTTGTTTTCAAATCATGGGATGAAGGTGAGGCTCTCGTGTTACTCAGGAACGAACATTACTGGGAGAAGGACAGCGCCGGACATGTATTGCCTTACCTCGATGCTGTCAAGATCAGTTTTTTTGACAACAAGGCCACCGAGTTTTTACAGTTCAGGCAGGGCTCATTGAGTTTTATCAATGATATTGATCCTTCTTTCAAAGATGAAGTGCTGACAAAAAAAGGAGAGCTGCGCACACATTGGACGGGCAAGATCAGGCTGAAAAAACACGCATACCTTAATACGGAATATTTTGGCATATTGGTGGATGAAAAGAACCCGCTGGTACAACAATCCCCTGTGCGTTTGAAAGCCATCCGCCGTGCCATGAATTTCGCCATCAATCGTCCGCAGTTGATGATGTATATGCGCAATTCAATTGGCATACCTGCTGAAGCGGGTTTTGTACCGGGCGGCCTGCCATCACACAATACGGAAATGGTGAAAGGGTATGCTTATGACCCCGCATCGGCAAAAAAATTGTTGGCCGATGCGGGATATCCTGAAGGCAAAGGGTTGCCCGTTATGAAATTGCTTACCATTCCCATCTACACAGATATTGCCAGTTTTGCAGCCAGGCAATTGGAGGAAGTGGGTATCGGGGTACAGGTAGAAGTGATCCAGAAAAGCCTGTTGCTGGAACAGACAGCCAAATCACAGGCTTTGCTGTTTCGCGGCAGCTGGATTGCCGATTATCCGGATGCCGAAAACTATATGGCCATGTTTTATAGTAAAAACCCGGCGCCGCCTAATTATACCCGTTACCAAAATCCAACCTTTGATACTTTGTATGAAAAAGCATTACTGGAAACCAATGATTCTCTTCGTTATATTTTGTATCGGCAGATGGATCAGCTGGTGATCAATGATGCGCCCGTGATTCCCGTCTGGTACGATGTGGCCATTCACCTGGTACAATACAACATCACCGGTTTCGAACCCAATGCCCTGAACTTACTGGAGCTGCGCAGAACTGTTATCAGGTAATGGCCTGGTTGGATTTAAAACTCTATATGGCTTCGTACACTGAATACATGCACAGGGCCCCTGTCTTTATTGTAACCGGGATTATTTACGAACTGATAGTCGAGGCTCAACCAGAAATGCGCGGATAAGCGTGCGTTGTAAAAAGTTTCCAGTATCGCTTCTTTTCCATAGTTGAGTTTGCCGTCGCCAATGATGAACCCATATCCGCCTGCCCTGAGAAAATCCTGGTGCTCATTAGATATGGCATTCACAACACCTGCAATTCCAAATACATCGTCCGGCCTTTTCCATTTGTTTCCCTTGGCGGACAAGCCCAGGCATACGGTACGGTCAATTTCTGTAAAAGCCCAGGTGGCATATTTACCATCATTCCAGCCAACGCGGGAAAAAATGCCCATATCTTTGGTCAGTTCCTGGTCGGCACTGATTCCCCATCCCAGTTTTTTTCCTCCGTATGTATTGTTTTCAATATCTCCACTGATCACTCCCAGCAGAAAAGCGTCATTTGCAGCTACTGCTTTCAGGCCAGCCTGGTAAGAAGGCGCTTTTGAATAAGTATTGCTGAGGATGAAGCGGACACTGCCGGGCCGTTTATGAACCTGCCATTTGCGTTCGTATTCAAAGGTCTCGGAATGCGCTTTGCTGAAATCGTATTCCATCTTGGAAGCGTTGGCAATCCTGGGCACCGCCACACTGGATATCCTGATGGCCCAGCTGGGTTTGATCAGTTCCAGTACCACGCCCATGGTATATCCTCTTGTATTGGCAGGATAATCCCAGGCACCGTTTGCCCAGATGGACCAGTTGAGGAATTGTGACCTGGGGTCTTTGCTGTATGCGTTATCGTCGTAAAAATCATTGATAGAGAATTTACCGGCTGTAATGGTGATGCGGCTATCAGGTATTTTATCAGCTACCTGGTTAACATCATCCGGAATATCTGCATAGCGTGCATTGGGCAGGGCTATGTGTTGCTGTAAATAGGCGCGTGCTATGAAGACCTGTGGTTTGGTGGCGCCCACGCGGTAGGTTTCTCCATTCAGTACGCCAGCCACGCCCTGGGCAAAACTGAGACCGTTACCGCCTGATATTTCCGGATTGAAATACAGCGCAGCGCCTTTCCACAATTTTCTTCCGAGGAAAAGGGTGGAAGTCAGGCTGGTAGCAATAGGCTCTGCAGAATCCGCCAGGCTTTTATCACCACTGTAAGTGGAATGAAATGCCGGATGTTTTTGCGCGATCACTGTAAACTGGAAATGATTGGTCCATTTGTTTTTATGGGCTGAATCGGAACGATCCTGCGACGAGACAAACTGTGTGCATCCAAAGATGACTGCCATTAATAAAATCAATTTTTTCATACCTGTCAGTTTTTTCAGTAAAAAATCAGTTTTGTTTATTAAATAATCAAAGCGGGGTTATAACCATTGATGGAATTTTCTGATGTACCAGTTTTTAACGGTCTGTGTGAGCAGACAATAGCTAACCAGTATCAGTACCAGCCATGGGAAATACATAAATGGAATGGGCTGCAGCTTCAGTGCTGTGGCAAATGGCGTGAACGGAAGTACAATGCCTATGAGCATGATGGCGGAAGTCAATGCCACTACCGGAGTGGCCGCCCAGCTTTGTATGAATGGAATTTTCCGGGTCCTGATCATATGAACGATCAGTGTTTGAGACAGCAATCCTTCAATGAACCAGCCGCTCTGAAACAATGACTGGTGTTCGGGTGAATTGGCTTTGAAGAAGAAAAACATGAGCGCAAATGTGGCATAATCGAACAGGGAGCTGATGGGCCCGATAAAGATCATGAACCGGGATATGCCAGACGCGTCCCATTTCTTGGGCTTCTGCAAAAATTCTTCGTCCATCCTGTCCCACGGAATGGACACCTGTGAAATATCATACAGGAGGTTCTGCACCAATAGTTGCACCGGCAGCATGGGCAGGAAGGGTAGGAAGGCACTGGCGCCAAGCATGCTGAACATATTACCGAAGTTGCTGCTGGCCGTCATTTTGATGTATTTGATAATGTTCCCGAATGTTCTGCGGCCATAGATCACCCCTTTGCGCAATACCATCAGGTCTTTTTCCAACAGGATGATATCGGCGCTTTCCTTTGCAATGTCCACCGCCGTATCCACGCTGATGCCCACATCTGCATCTCTCAATGCCGCAGCGTCGTTGATGCCATCGCCCATGAAGCCAACCGTATGTCCCTTTGCCTGCAATAGCTTCACCACTCTTGATTTCTGCATGGGGTTAAGCTTGGCCAGGATGGCAACTTCATCTATCTGTTGCTGTAATTCCTGGTCGGTCATTTTTTCCAGGTCACTGCCCAGCATGATTTTATCGAAAGAAATTCCTACATCCCTGCATATCTTTTGTGTAACGGTTTCGTTATCGCCTGTCAAAACTTTTACGCGTACTCCCAACTTTTGCAAAGCTTCAATGGATGTTTTGGCAGAAGGTTTGGCCGGATCGAGGAAACCGATGAAGCCGGTAAGGATCATGTCTTTTTCGTCTTCTACGGAATAGGTGAGGGCCCTGTCGTCAAATTCCCTAATGGCCACCAGCAATACGCGCAAACCCTCTTCGTTCAGTTTTTTGGAAGTATTCAACACTATGGAGCGCATGGTGGCGTCCATGGGGATCACTTTATCGGATTCAATATGCAGTTCTTTGTCTTCTCCCGGATCAAAAGCCCTGTTGCACAAGTCCAACATTTCTTCCACAGCTCCTTTGCAAATGAGCAGGTGCTTGCCGCTGTGTTGTTTCAGCACTACGGACATACGCCTGCGCTGGAAATCGAAAGGTATTTCATCTACTTTCAGGAAGTGGTCTTCCACTTTTAAATAATCGTGAAGTTCTGCGTGTTCCAGTACGGCCAGGTCGAGCAGGTTTTTCAGTCCGGTCTGGTGGTAACTGTTGAGGTAAGCCCATTTCAGTACTTCCTCATCTTCATCGCCATAAATATTCAGGTGCCTTTCCAGTACAATCTTGTCAAGCGTAAGTGTTCCTGTCTTATCTGTGCAGAAAACATCCATGGCACCTATGTTCTGTATGGCATTCAGGCGTTTTACGATCACTTTTCGTTTGCTCATGTTTACCGCACCCTTGGCAAGATTGGCCGTTACGATCATGGGCAGCATTTCGGGTGTCAGGCCCACTGCTACGGCAATGGCAAACAAGAGGGCTTCCATCCAGTCGCCTTTCATCAAACCATTGATTACCAGTATCAGCGGAACCATCACCAGCATGAACGTGATAAGCAGGTAGCTTACTTTATTCACTCCTTTGTCGAAACTGGTTTCGGCGCGTTTGCCTATGATGGATTTGCTCAGTGACCCGAAATAAGTATGGTTACCGGTGGTGACCACCATTGCTGTAGCAGTACCGCTCACCACATTGGTTCCCATGAAACAAATATTGTCCAGTTCCTGCGGTGTTTTTTTTGCTGCATCCCGAATGGGAAGACTTCTTTTTTCCACCGGCAATGATTCACCGGTGAGCATTGCCTGACTTACGAAAAGGTCTTTTGATTGGATAATACGGCAATCAGCAGGGATCATGTCTCCGGCAGAAAGAACAATGATGTCGCCGGGCACCAGTTTCTTGATGTCTACTTCCATTTTACCTTCAGGCCTCCTGATCACGGTTGCTGTTGTCTTTACCATACTTTTCAGCTGTTCAGCTGCACGGTTGCTCCTATACTCCTGTACAAACCGCAGCAAAGAACTAACCATGACCATCACACCCACCATGATCACCGTCTTGTATTCTTCCTCACCAGGCTTTACCAGCCATACATCCATAATAAAGGAAATGATGGCAATGATGATGAGTATACCTATGAAAGGGTTGATGAAAGCCTGCAGCAACTGGCGGAACCAGGAGGGGGCTTTTTCGTGTTGTACTTCATTCAGGCCCTCTGTTTTGAGTTTATCGGCAACCTGTGCAAAACTCAATCCAATGCTGTTGCTTTCCAGCATGGGAAAAAAAAGATCGCTATCGTTGCTGCTTACATTCCTCAGTTTCAGCACAATTCCTTCATTCATGCCATTCCCATTGCTGCTAAATGGGAGTCTGCTTTTGATATTCTCTTTTACAGTAGAGAGCATAAATTATTTTTTTCTTTTTGTCCTGTTGATGATATTCAATACTATGACCACAAACAACAAAACAGAGAGTATAATGATCGTGTATTTTAAAACCGGCACATTATTGAGTGGATGCCTGTACCATGCAATATTCATGTCTGCCAGGAATACCAGCACTGTTACCAGCAGAATTGCTTTGATCCAGTTCAAATTTGATTTCATTACACGTCTGTTTGTTGTCCGGTTACTTCCCAACTGACTTTCATAACATCCCTTTCTATGGTTAACCGGCTGGCTACTTTTTCTATCAATACCTCCTGTGGCGACAGGGTTTTGATTTCAGCGGTAATGATGGCGTTGGAAGGATCACCATTGTCACTGCTGGTTAATGAGCACAACAATAGTTTGCTTTCATTGCCCAGGTACTGCATTAACAATACCCGGATATGGTTCTCCACATCCTGTTTGCATTTAATAGTAAACAGGTATTCAGTTTGTGCGTCATTGGTTTTTGCAAATGGTAATTTGCTCAGCCAGTTGCCCAATGGTCTTAATAAAAGATGGGTAAGCACTACTGCAACAGTTACAATAATGGCCTGGACCGGAAGTCCCACACCGGCGAGCGACCCAACGGCTGCAGAGCACCAGATGGTAGCGGCTGTATTCAGCCCCTGTACACTCATGCCATCTTTCATGATCACTCCTGCGCCCAGGAAACCAATACCGGTAACAATCTGGGAAGCCACACGGCTGGGGTCGCCGCTGGACCCGGTGAGGGAAAGCGATAGAAGGATATAAGCCGCTGAACCAGTGCTTACGAGGGTATTGGTGCGCAACCCTGCACTTTTTTGGCGCCATTGACGTTCGATGCCTATAACGGCGCCCAATACATGCGCCAGTGCCAGTCTTAAAACAAAATCTAAAACGCTCATTGCTTTTCATTTGTGCAGCCATCGTTTCCTTTGCTGCACAGCGTAAGCGGACAGGTCAGGAAGGATTGCTACCGTTTAAATAATGGGGTCCTGCATCCATTGGTAGGTCATTTGTGTTTTGACGAAGCAAAAATAGGGCAGCGCGGTTAAAGCAGCTCTTAGAGTGCATATAGAAATTTATTAGAAAAAAATTAGAGGGCTGCCAAAAAGGAAACGATCTTTGGGTTCACCAATTCCGGTCTTTCCAAAAAAGGCAAATGCCTTGCATCTTCCACGGGGAAGAAGTCAGCCTTCACCTGATTTTTAATGGAATCGCTGTATTGAAATGGCACAGTCTGATCATCTTTTCCCCAGATCAATAAGATTTTTTTGTTCAGTCTGCCGAGTTTATGATAGTTGGAAACGATCGTGTCTCGTAAATAATTTTTTCTTGTCGATAACAATGCGTGCCGGAAGCCTTTGTATTGCATCTGCACTTTATACCGGCTCACCCAATTGGGGAATTTTTCAGGATATTTAAAGTCTTCCAATTGACCGGCAGCCTGTTTTTCATGATTCAATGCCATTTTATAATCGGCTACCATTTCCGGTTCTGTGCTATTGGCAAAAGGATATGCAGGATCCGCCAGGATTATTTTATCAACCATTTCCGGAAAATGTACCGCAAAATCAGCCACTACTGCGCCACCGAATGAAACGCCCGCCATATGTACCGGGGTTTTGAGGTGCAGCAAAGCAATCAAATCCAACAACTGTGCCCGGTAGAATGCCGGGGTATAGGTAACATGCGGGCGGTCTGAAAACCCTCTGCCAAATTCATCATAACGGATCACATGGAAACCCTGCTTTACCAAACTATCGTAGGTGCCATCCCAGATATAATAAGGTACACTGAACCCATGAACCAGTATGACCGTTTTGCCGGTATCCGCACCGCCCGATTGATAATGCGTGATGCCACCGCTCAATCGGATGAATTGACCATCGGCATTTTTTCTTGCTGCCTCATTCATTGTTTGGGTTTCAGGGTTGTTCGAATAAAATTGAACTCCCCAATAGGTGCCTGCCAGCAAAATGACCAGGAGCATTAACAGAAAAATCCGTTTGAGTTTTTTCATATGGTTAAGATAGAAAACACTAAATATGCTGTATTTCAACGGTAAAAACAGTGCCTTCACCCATACGGGAATACACAGTCAGGTTGCCATTGTGCAGTTTGATGATCTTTTGCGTTAGCGAAAGGCCGATGCCGTTACCGTTGGTGAATTGTTTGTTCTTTCCCCTGTAAAAGGGAGTAAAAATATGTTCCAGCTCATCGTCGGGTATTCCAATTCCCTTATCGGTAAAATGCAGGATGGTATGCTGTTGATCGTACGAGATAGAAGCGGTACATTGTTTATTCGCCGAAAATTTACAACCGTTTTCCATCAGGTTGATAAAAGCGGCTTTCAGCAGGTATTCATTGCCCAGGACTGACACGAAATCATCGTTTTCAATCTCTTTTTCAAAACGAATATTGATGCTGACATCAGGCTGGTTATGCAGTACATCATTACGGGCGTCGAGCAGTACTTCGTCTATCCGTAATTCTTTGAACGCTATTTCGGTTTGATCATAACTGGCTTTTGCCAGGTCGAGCAGGCTGTTGGAAAGGCGAATGATCTTCTTGGTATCACCGATGATGTGTGTGATCGCCCCCTTGTATTCTTCGTTGCTTCTTTCCTTTGATACGGTCAGTTGCAGCTCTGTAAGCATGGCTGTCAGCGGTGTTCGCAGTTCATGCGAGATATTCGATACAAAATGTTTCTGGGCATCGAATGAATTCTCCAGCCGGTTGAGCATTTCATTAAAGGTAATGGCCAGGGAGGCAATTTCATCTTTCCGGTTACCTTCGGCCACTCTGAAATCCAGATTGGTGGCGGTAATGGTCTTCACCTTGTCTACCATGGCGGCTACAGGTTTAAGTGATTGCCGCGCTAAAAACCTACCTGCCCAGAAGATCAGCACAATGGCGCCTACAAATACAACCAGCAGAGTATTGCGCAAGGTTGCCAGTTTGGCCAGTCCGTTGCCGTCTTTAGCTGCAGAAGTGATTACATAATCATTGCCATTACGCTGGTAAACAAATCCGACTACCTGCACATCTTTTGCATAGAACCTGATCTCCTTCTCTGTTATGATCTGGTCAATCATGGCACGTGTTTCTTTTACCTTGTCTATATCAACCGCATCGTGGTAAAGCAAATGAAAACCAGTATCGTAAATAGCCACTTCTTCCTGGAACAAAGGGTCGGGCGTATTCTTGTAGATCAGTTGCAATACATCGGGAGCGATTTTTGTGTCAAAAATCAGGTTGGCTTTGATGGTCGCCTGCTGCTTCAGCCTTTTATAATATTCATCCTCCCGTGTTTTGGAAGAAGACACATATACGATCAGTGCAAATGCCAGCAATATAGCAGCAGTCAATGCGGTAAACAATAAAGTGAGCCTTGTTCTGATCTGCATACTATTCTTTTTTAAAGATAAATCCCAGTCCTGATTTGGTATGAATCAGCCTTGTATCAAAGTCCTTATCTATTTTTTTGCGGAGGTAATTGATGTACACATCAATGAAATTGGTTCCGGTATCAAAAGCAGTATCCCATACTTTCTCTGCAATTTCAGCCCTGCTCAATACCCGTTCGGGGTTTTGCATCATGTATTCCAGCAATTTCAATTCTTTGGGGGTGAGTTCTATTTCCTTGTTGTTCCGTTTCACGATTTTGGTATGCAGGTTCATCTCAATATCGGCATATCGTAAAATGAATCCCTGTACCTGTGTATTTGCAGCACTTCTTTTCAACAATGCCCTTACCCTCACCAGTAATTCCCTCAGCTCGAATGGTTTTACCAGGTAATCATCGGCTCCGGCATCAAAGCCTTCCACCTTATCATCGGTGGTTCCCAGGGCGGTAAGCATAATGATAGGAACATCGGGCCTGATATTCCTGATCTCCCTGCACAGGTCTATACCATTCAACTGAGGCAATATGATATCGGTGATAATGATATTATATTGCCGGGAAGTGGCCAGCTTTTTTCCCATCAGTCCGTCGTAAGCAACCGTTACTTCGAATCCCTGTTCTTCGAGGCCCTGTTTTATCAATGCTGCAATGCGCTGGTCGTCTTCAACCAAAAGCAATTGAATCATATTAGCCGTTTAATTATGGCAAAGGTAATTTTAAAATGACTTTTCTTCTTTCAGGAATTCCTTCTTAACTCCTTCGAGCAGGTCTGATTGAAATAATTTACCATCTCCGCGGGCGTAGCTTTGCAAGGCAGCAAACTGTACGGCGTTCAGGATAGAAGCGCCGGTTAATTCAAACTGGTCGGCCAGTTCAAGCAGGTTCACAGAGCCATCGTGCTGCAAACCGGCGGGCATTGTTTTTTTCCATAGATGGTGGCGTTCGGCGGTATTGGGCATGGGGAAATGCACTACCGAATGAAAACGACGCAGAAAAGCTTCATCCAGGTTGTTCTTAAAATTGGATGCCAGGATCAGCAAACCTGGATAATCCTCAACGCGTTGCAGGAGATAGCTCACTTCCTGGTTAGCGTATTTATCGTGGGCGCTTTGCACGCTGGTTCTTTTACCAAACAGTGCATCTGCTTCATCAAAGAACAATATCCAGTCCTTGCTTTCTGCTCTTTTGAAAACAGCTTCCAGGTTTTTTTCCGTCTCGCCAATGTATTTGCTTACGATCTGCGAAAGATCGATACGGTACACATCTTTGCCGAATTCCTTGCCCAATAAAGCTGCTGTAAGTGTTTTACCCGTTCCGGAAGGACCATAGAACAGAACACGGTAACCGGGTTTTATTTTTCGCTTCAGGTTGCCGTCTTCCAAAAAACGGTGGTGATGGTCAAGCCAGATACTAATGTCCCGCACCTGTTGCATGGTACGGGGATGCAGGACAATATCATCCCAGTCCATCGCAGTAACGATCTGTTTGGCAGGGAAATCGAGTCCATAACGGGGCGCTGATTCACGGCCGAATAATATCCGTTCAACATTTTCCTGCGGTAATACGATCCTTCCGCTCATTACCGGTTCACCTTCTTTCACCGGTTCCAGCCATAAAATGCCCTGGCGGTAAAAGAAATGCGTTTCGCGAAAAAGTTCCTGTAAATGCAGGCGTTTATCGATATCATTACCAGCTATGATGAACTGGACCGTTTCTCCGGTAGGGAGCATGCCCCTGTGATTGGATGCTTTTACGCCGCCGAACTCAGGGAAATCGCCACCGGAAGGCAGGTGTTCTAATATGATGGATTCGAAAAAATTGGGGTAAACATGCGGTGCCAGCGTAATCATAACAACTAGCCATTCTGTGTATTGCCGCAAGGGAATAAAAGACAGCCAGTCTTTGCCGGGCAGTTCATTGTCATACTGTTCTGCAAGCCAGGCTGTCGGGTCAAAAAAATTATTATTGAAATGTGCCTGCAGACGCAGTCCGATCAGGGTTTTGCAATGATCCAGGGCAATCCTCAATGATGGTGTGGTATTGCTATGTTTTAATTCGTAGATCACAGCCTGTATTTTATGTTAAGATACTACATTATAAATTAAAGCGTTTCCTGTCTTAAACCGGGTATATGGTTCACTCTATTGCACTGGTGTTCATGTGTCATTTTTTGGGTGATGGGGTAGCAGGAGTTTGCGGCTCCTGGCAATTGATATCGATGGTAGTATTGAAAGGATCCAGTGCGTCGCTGAGGGCATTGGCTGCGGCGATGCGGCTCGCATCAATACTGTTGTGTAAAGGAAGAATTGCATCGTTCAATCCCTGCTCTGTATGACAGGCAGTGACCGTAAAAGGTGTGCGTACGGTTCCATTGTAAGTATTGAATGCAGCCACATGCTGCCGTTCGTGTGGCATCAATACATTATTGATAAAGTTTTGCACGCGCAATTGCTGACAGGGGGTGAGTCCCGACGGCATGGAAGGCGGTGTGATAACCGGATGGGCTTGGAACACGGAGATCATAACACCGCGCATGGTAGCACAAGGTGAGGAGCCACAATCGCCGCAACCTGTTGCGCGTACACTGGTGGCGCTGGTAGTTGAAAAGCTGCCATGGTCGTAATTGGCCGTCGTCTGGGCACTTACATTAGCTGTTGTGCTGCCACCCTGATTGGTTTTATTGCTAGTAAGTGTGCCCCTGCCATGAACAGGTTTCAGGGCTGTTTTATCATCATCTTCATGAATGGCAGGGTTAATCTTGCGCATAACAGCACCTGTTTGTTGTACCACATGTGTTAATTCATGTGCGAGTAATTTTTTCCCTTCATGGGTATCCGGCGCATACTGGCCTTCTTTGAACACAATATGGTTGCCCACGGTATAGGCTTTTGCATTGATGGCTTTGGCAGAATCAGAAGCTTCTTTTCCTGTATGAATGGTCACCTGGCTGAAATCAATGCCCATCCGTTGTTGAAAGAACTGTTTTGCAGTGGCGGGGAGGGGATGACCTTTACCATTGAGTGAATGGATATAGGAAGTTGTTCCTGCAGAAGAAGCAGAGGAGGGTGCGTCAGTCTGCCGCTGGACTTTTTCTTCTTTCTCGCATTCGGCGCATTTTCGTTGCACCTGTTGTGCCTGTATTTGTGAACGCGGATGAAAAAATCCATCGTGATCGGCTCCACTGAAGAAACTCTGCTCCTGGGCATTTTCTTTTTTAAAGAATTTGCTCTCGTTGGCAGTGATGGCCCTGCGCCTGCGCCTTTTAAAAATGTTTGCCATATTATTAAGTTTATTAAAAAATCCAATTAATACTTGATAACCCTCTTCTATACCTATTTACTTCATCTGATTGTGTCCTGGTAGGTGAAAGAGGGTTTATCACCTCCGGATCAAAAGATAAAACATCCCTTCCAAAGATTTCTGATGCGAGTGCCCTTTCCATTTGCCGGTAATAAACATAACCACTTGCGGGCCTTCTTCTTCTCAAAATATCAATCATTTCTCTTGTTACACTTGACATATTAACCACCAAATACTCAATGAATGGATCAGATAACGTCAGGTTTATATTAAATCCTACATTTTCAGGTGGGTCAATATTTGTATTAAATGTTTTCCGTTTTGTAGGATCTTCAACCCATTGATTATTTTGATATTTCATTGCTCCGGCTTGCGATGTATACCTGCTAGGAAAAAGAGAATTGTAAATTGGCCTATAGGTAACTGATGCACGCAGCCATATTGGCAAACCAGAATCATAGTATCTTCTCAGATCTATTTCGAGAGCTTCCTTGTAATCATTATTAATATAAGTCGGAGTAGGGATTAAGTTAGAATCAGCGGCAATACCCCCTACTTCTCTGTTTAGTATATGGAATCTAACCCATCTGCTGCTCAATTGCAATCCTGTTAATATCCGCCACGCATCAACAAGATTTGCATTTGACGGCTCAGTTCCGTCAGGATGGTTTTTAGGTATTACAGTTCCTGAAGCTGTTGTACCACCTTTATAAACATACCTGGCAGAGAATGATCCGGCTTTTGCATTTAAAAATCCAGGGTTGAATTCAGCGGCAGGAACCACCTCTTGTGTTCCTCCTGGTTCAATTTCTTTTATTATACCAATGATTTCAACAATCATTTGTGGTATTCTCGGGTTTGAATTATTTGCCGCCTTGGCACTGTTCATCAACGCTTGCAATCCCTGGAGTAGATTTCTTCCATGAGTGATCCTTCCAAGTTTTGTGTTCTTATCTGTCGCTGTCATGCTGGTTGACGCATTTATTAAGGCTTCTTGTTGATTAAAGAATGTGGCAACATCTACAGGCGTACTTTCAATTATCAATGTTGGGGTTTGACCTGCATCTCTTATATATACTGTATGGCTCGTTCCATTATTCGTTGCAAATCTTTCCCTGAATCCTAACCAGTTGAGTACTGCAGCTACTGCACTTCTTCCCATAGACATTAACCTTTCAAAAATGGCGAAGCCGGTATCTACTGCCCTGTTCACCAGCCAGGTAACAGCCCTGTCAACCAATGCCCTGGCGGCCCCTATCAGTTCAGCGATACGGCGCCCTACACCGCTTAAGCCCACTTGGTTGGCCAGGAATCCAATGACGATGGGCATGGCCCTGTCCAGACTGTTCTCCAGGAAGTCGGCCGCGCGCCGTGTATTGCCGCTTGCGATTTCCACCACACCTTCTACAAATGAATTTACCACCGTAAGCATTTCACGCAGGTATCGGATGAACGATTGTATTGCTCTGTACAAAGCAATAGCACTGTTGATCACTGCCATGATGCCCGTAGGATCAAGCATGCTCAATAACCTGGTGACCATCCTGTTTACGATCTGTTCCATTACCCAATTTTTTACAGCATCGAGAACGGTATTCCACAGGTTGCTCAATTGCTCCTGTATCTTATCCCAGATAGCAGCAATACCACGTTCCTGCACATCCCTGATAAAGGTCCATATGCCTTCCAGGGTATTGATCATGCTGCGGATGCGTGCCACACGTTGTGGTCCGATCCGCGGATGTTCAGACAATTTCTGCCAGATGGTTTCCATGCTGAGTCCTAATATCTGCAATACCCAACTGATGATGCCGCGCAACGAAAAATCTTGCGGCGCCGGTACATTCGCATCGCGCAATTCACTCAGCAACCAGCCCGTCAAACCATTTAATAAATGCCTGAGTATGTTGTTGAAGAACTGTGTAAACCCTTCCTTGATGGCACGAAGCAGGTTTTTCAGGAAGCCTACCGGATCGCGCTTGATCATTTCAAATGCCTGCATGGCTTTGGTAATGATATTGCTGATGAGGTCCGTAGGGAAATTCATCACCTGCAAAATCACTTCCACAACTATCTTGACAATTTCTACCACGAAAGCAATCAACCGGCTGATGGGTTCGCCAAATGTGGCCACGATACGTCTGAACGCTTCAATGGGATGGATGAGGTCATTCAGACTCATTGAACGCCAAAGGTTGATGAACAATTGCACAATGCCTGACGGTGTCATGTTGAGCCGGTCAACTGCTGCATGAATGCGTTGCGTGGTTCGGTCAATAGCGCCGGATTCTTTCAGCTGGTTGAATTGTGCTTCGCCACCATCCATAAGACTCATAAAGCCGCGTATGATATTTTCCATCGTACGTGGAACAACTACATCAGTAAAGGGATCTTTGCCGATGATCACTGTGAGCAGGGGATAACCCCTTGTTGTTCTGGCCCAGTCCGATAACCTGCGTAACAAGACTTCTTTGATAAACCGCAGTATTATTGCAGCTGTTTCACTTACAAAATTCCATACCTGCTGTATTGGTGGTGCAAATGTGTTATAGATACGGTTGAATGTATCAATTGGGTGCATGAGGCTTTCGATGGACACAAAATCCCATATTGCCGATATACCAGCCCGTATCTGCCGGTAAGCACTGCTGAACACGTGGATACCCCTGTCTATCCAGGCGGCTACTTTCTGGAAACTACCTGTATCCTGCATTTGACGCCTTTGTTCCCTTCCTGTTTCGCCTCCGAGCTCTAAGAGTGCATTCAATATATTAGTACCATTTCTCGCCACTGGTTGTTCTGTCACAGGATCTTCGCCCAGTATCACACAGAGAAGGGGATAGGCCGGTGTATGATCGCGTATAAAGGAAACAAGCTGGTTCAACAGGAAACGCTTGACGATAGAAAGCAATTCACGTGCAGCGTTTTCAGCGAATCGAACGATGTTGCTGATGGTATCGTGGATAATGGTACCGATGCGTTCAAAAACCCGTTGCGGACTGCCCAGATCATCCAATGATAAGCTGTTCCAGAAATTCTCAATACTGTTGATTATACCCCTTACGATAGATGTGAAGGTCGATATCTGCCGGTCCACCCATGTTTCTGCATCCGTTAATGCGCCCAGTTCTTCCAGCTTCTGGTGTAAGAGCCTGCCGCCCGGCATGATATCGAATGCCGCTTCGATGAAATTATGTCCATTTCTTTCTACTTGTTCATTGGTGATCGGATCTTCACCCAATACCACTCTGAGTGCACGATAACCTGGTATGGCCATGGCGAAATCCCTGGCTTCCCCTAATAGTATCCGTTTGCCGGCTTCCAGTCCCCTTGACACCAGGTCACCCACTGCATTCGAAACTGTTGACCAGGCATCACTCAGCCAGGAACGTTGTACCTTGGGTTCTACGGTTTTCAACTGCACCGGAACTGGCTGGTGTTTCTCATCTTCCTCTTTGTGTTCTTCTTCTTTTTGCTGTACCTGTTCTTCTTTCGGTTGTACTACTGGTTTTGCTGCAGTTGGTGCATGCGTCAACCGCCCGTTTTCATTCACCTGCCAGTTGCTCAATGTTTCCTGCTTGGCCTGTATATGGTGTATTTCATCAGTGTTTTCATGTTCCGGCTCTGGTCCATCCTGCATTTTACGGTTCACATGGAAAAGCTCCCTGCGTAATTCTCTTAGTGTTTTGGGTTTGGTGTCGGCTGCAGATTGATCGCCCGTGCCCAACTCTCCGTTTTTCAACAGAAGGGGGTCAAAGAAACCTGTCCAGTTGGAAAGCGGATGATCTTTTACCTGTACCTGCCCACCAAGATTATCTTCACCGGCTGTGTTTCCATTCACTGTAGTAACGGTATCACCATTTGATCTTTCAACAATGGCATAGTGCGAGAATGCATTCCGATAAGCAATATCGCCTGCTTTGGGATGGTATCCGGGTGGATAAGCCGCACCAAGGTCTATGTTGTGGCCACCTAATATCCAGGGTTTCATAGGCACGCCGCCTTTGTGAAGCGACCAGAATACGAATATGCCACACCAACTGGGCATGGCGTCCCTTTGGTACGGTCCGCTTGCAGGTCTGGGATTGGCAGGTGGCATACCTTCTGTGTATCGTTTCTTCTTGATGTCCTGTTCGGCAACTGCACCCTGTACCATAGCCGAGCCCTGGGGCAGCACTTTGTCAGCCCCCAAAGTTGTTTTAAAATATTCTGTTAGCCTGTCCCAACCGGTGCGATAGCCATCGGGACCTTCCTTATCGGCATTTACTTTACCTATTTCCGATTTGGCTTTGGCTACTGCATTGTTTAACTGGGCAGGAACAGGTCTGTCAGACGCCGTGCGTTGTAATATGGGTTTGCGTGTAACGGCATTAGCGCCGGAATCAACTGATTTGCTGGCGCCTTGTTGTATGGTATGTGTGAGTTCGTGTGCAAGTAATAAACCACCTGACCCGGATTCGGGGGTATACTTACCGGAGTTAAAATAGATATCATTTCCGTGCGTGAATGCCTGCGCTTGTATGCTACTGCTGAGCGTTTCAGCCACGGTACCAGTATGGATGCGCACTCCGCTGAAATCGGCTCCAAACCTGGTTTCCATAAACTGCCTGGTTGAGCCGGACAAAGCGTTGCCACCTCCTTTGGAGCTCGTTAAATGGTGTTCAAAATCAAAGGCTGGGGTCGGAGGAGAACGGCCATGACGCTGCAACAAAGCTGTTTGTATGATTTCAGCAGAAGTCTCCTGTGCAGGACTTTCCTCTTCTTTGCACTGTATAGCAGTGATAACAGGTGTTTCCAGTTTCGGGTGTATTTCTTTTTTATCGTCGTCAGCTGCAGTCTTGTTGTGAACTTCTGTTGTTGTCTCAGGCATGCGCATGACATGCTCCGCTACTTTGTCTGCTTCTTTTTCATGTGGATCATCCGGACTGCTCACCGATAATTTGGGTTGAATAAAATGACCTTTGTTAAAGAAGGAAGGTGCTTCCTTTGCGCCAAAGAAAGAAGGTTCATCGGTTGCTTTCCTGAAAAAACTATTTGCAGCAGCCTGCCTGGAGGCTGCCGATGCGGTTTTTGATGTTTTTTCACCGGTAGAGAACATACAACTCAAACAGGTTTAGTCTGTATCAATCATTCCATTTCACCGTTAACAGGAAGGGCATCCAGGATAGCCTGATCGTTCCTATATTCCAGGGCAGATGATCAAGCAACAGATCAAAAGGCCCTTGCTGTACTCTCAAATGCCAGTTCCCGCTTATGTTTGTGAGCCTGCCTTCTCTTTGCAGGAAAGTTTCCCGCAAGCCTGTGATGGAAGTCTTGCCCAGTATCGACCAGTTGTCAATCACCGCCTGCAACAATTCTTCCGCAGTGCCTTTCTCAGTCGCCATAAGCTGGTATTTGTTTTCCAGGGACTCCTCCGGGTTCATCCCACACAATAATTTAGGCAACACAGTTTCATATTCTTCAAAATCTGTTCTGCCTGTAGCCATATAATGCAGTAATGCTATGGTTTTCCCATTGTCGGTGATCTTATTCTCTTTTACCAACTCAAGCCTATTGAAAAAATGACCAAGGTAGGGCGCAACAATCACCAGGCCCGCATTGTTGATATAAACCGGATCTTCCGTCGTTTTTATTAACGGAGATGATTTTTCTTTTCTTATTGCAACAGAAGCAGGCTTATCCTGTATAGTATGTTCTGCAGGTACGATTTCTATTGTATAACCTGTTGTTGATTTAGGAATATTTATGTTAGTCAGTGTTTTTTTCAATTCGCTGTTTTTCAGTTTTTTTGGTAGCGGTTTTTTTTCTTTTAAATGAACGTTCCTGAACACAACTGCTTCTAATTTTGTTTTTATCATTTGAATGAACTGCCTGCTCATCTTATCATGCGTAGAACCATTACTATCCTGGCTGTAAGGAACAGAGAAGAGTTGCAGTAATGCCAGCCGGTAGCTAACCTTGAATGTCTCTTGCAGTACAGGTTGTTGTAACCATTCAATGATGCTTTGTACATCATCCCGCCATGCAGTCCAAAGCGTATAGATACCCGGCATCTCTTTGAGCAGTTCCAAAAAACAGGCGTCATCGAACTGGACAGCAATCCTTTTCCGTACGTTCTCTTCGCGGATGACTGCCAGCAATGCTATCCACTCCGGTTCGGGGATAGAAGCTCGAAGGTTTTCATACAGGAACGAATGCCAGTTTTCGGGCCCTGCTGTAAAATGACTCCACCACGGCAGGTAACCGTTCCGGAGATAAAAGATCAGCAACTTTACAAACCTGGCCGTATTGGTTTCTTTGTCGGATTTGACAACATGGCTGGTTTGTATGATTTTCTGTGTCAACACCTTGTTGATTTCGCGTATGATTCTGCCGCTTAGGTTTCTTTCCAGTTCTCCTGCATCTAACTTTAATTCCAATTGCAGCCGGTCGATAGAGATGATTTCATCAACTGCATCATAACGATCCAACAATTCTTCCAGTTGTGGTAACAGTTCATTGCGTAACATAGTTTCAGTCGTTCGCTGTAAAGCAATGCCATCAGTATGCCCGTTGTATTGTATTTCAAGAAGTTGTTTCCCAATAATATGTTTGGCTGTCGTTATCATTGATTAAAAAGTCAGTAACCTTATACATTCATTCAGTTCCCTTGCATACAAGGGTTTGATGACGGTTTCTTTATTGGCCGCTAACCTTGCCAATTCAGCTTTCACATCGCCCAGGAATTGGTTGAATTCCGGTTGCAGCTGCCTTTTCTGTTCCGGCGGCAGTTGCTGCACCATAGCATGTATCCTGTTCAGGTACTCAATGAGCTGTGTGAAATAGGTATTGGAAGGCAACTGTGCTTTGTCTATATCTGCTGGCTGTATGCAGGAGATGTAGGTAGCAATATCTGTCAGTATCCTTGCCAGTTCCACGTTTTGCAGTCGGCTGTTTTGTAATTCCATGAAAGGTATGACCAGCATTTTTATCCAGCCGGTCATGGAAGCAATGGCATTCATTTTTCTGAAAGATGCCAGCTGTTTATCTGCTGTCATGGCCTCCACTTCTTTCAGTTTTTCGAAGAACGGTACAATAGCCGTACTGTAGGTCCTCTGTGTGGACTGATCCAAAAGGGCTGCATTAGCGGTTGTATTCAATTTATTGAATGCTGTAAGCGCATCTTTCAATGTATAGCATGTTTTTACAACAGGAACCACCACCCTGATGGTTTGTGTAGCAGTAGCTGAACAGGAACCGTTTGAAACCGTAAGTGTTACGGTATAAGTGCCTTCCCGTTGGAAATCGTGTGATGGATTGACTTCACCGGAAGTCTTGCCATCACCAAAATTCCACGATACAATGCCGACGGGTACAGAAGTATTTTTAAACAACCTCAGGGTAGAGGTAGTACCTTCTGTTACAACAAAACTGGCTTTTGGTTCTGCATACACGGTTATATTTGTTTCCTTTGATTTACCGGTCGTTGTATATGTTAATGTAAATTTTTTCTGGTCAGCCCCCTGTAATACTACATGGGCGGGGGTGAATATGAATTTGCCTGTAGCATCCTTTGTAATGCCTTCACCGTTTACTGTTCCGCCGGCTGGGGTTCCGGCGACTTCTACTGGTTTATCGTTCGCACAGAAACTGTTCCTTGGAATAGTAATGGTAAGGTCTGGGGTTTTGATGGTTATTTTATGGGTGACTTTTTCTGAATTGCAGGTGTTATTAACGGCGACAAGACTCACATTATACTCACCATCTGTTCCGAAATTAAAAGAAGGTTCTTTTTCTGTGGATGTTTTGCCATTTCCGAAATCCCAAAGCCATTTATCAGCAAAAGCAGAAGACTTATTGATAAAGGCGACACTGGTGCCTGTGATCTTTGTATCGAAATTGGCTATTGGCCGTTGGTACACATTCACTGTAACCATAGCAGTTTGTTCATTGATGGTATAAGTAAGCGTGATGATTTTTTGTTTATCTGTCTGCGCAAGTTTTACAACTTTGGGTGTAAACAGGTATTTGCTATCGCTGTCTTTGGAAACCCCTTCACCTGTCACTTCGCCGCCGGCGGGAGAAATATCGATGGCATAGGTTTTGGTATCTTCTGAACAGAAAACGCTTGGCGTAATACTTATTTTGGGTTGAATAGCCAGTTCATTCACTGTAAACAATACAGGAGGACAATCAGAACAGCACAAATAGGGCAGGTAAAAATCTGCAATGACGGTATAATTGGCCAACCCTGATACCACCTTATCCAGGTCAACTTCTTTTTCATCACCATGACCAAACAGTGTATGCAAGGCTTCCAACTGTTTTTCAGTCGCTATTTTGAATTCATCGGGAGGAGTATTAGTATGTGTTTTCACAGGTATTGTATGTATATCCCGTCCACCTATATACCTTGTTGTCATGGGAATATGTCCCAGTATATCTTTTATGTGCTTAATACCGGAAGGGTTTCTTTTTTCTTCGGCAATATGGAGTATGGGTTCTTCCGTCAGTATCAATTCTTCACGTGGGATCTCCGATACCGTCATTGGTACAGGTTTTTCATGGTACACAATGATGAATGTACCTCCAACCGGTACGCCAGCTTTGTGCTGGATACCAGGATGCGATTGTATAAAATACCCGAACTTCTGCAGCATCATTACATAGACCCATCTGAGCAGGTAATCCCGGTACAATGTGTCGATCTGTTTTTGTATACAAATGGCAATCAGTTGATCGATATGAACGAGGGTCTGTGTTCTTTCTGCTGTAAGGGTTCCCGCTGTGTTGACGATCTGCAGCCTGATCCTTTCGGCTGTGGCAAGCAGACTTGTATAAGCCGCATCAAATTTAGCCTGGTTGAAAGTTCCCAAGCTAAGGGTCAGCGTATCGGCCAGTTTGCCCATGGCGAGTAACAGAGCAAAATATTGTGAATGCGTGTTTTCATACATGGCCCTGTTCTCATAACTGTACATCAGGAATTCTGAAAAAGATATCTTTTCAGTATGAGCATAATACTGCTCAAACTCGTGACCCAGTGTGCCTGGCAGTACCTTGAATGCAGGGTCGCATTTTTTCAGCAAAGGAAATGCAGGTACAGATGATTTGGCGTCGGACGCTGCTTTCGATAGATTGATACTATAATAATACTTTACTTCTTTGCACAATGTGCAGGCTAATTCAGCAGATAAGGTATCGTATAGCGCTTCCAGGTCCTGGAATTCACAATCGCAGTGTAACTGTTCTGCATATTGTTCTATCAGCTTAGATACCGTATCTATTTTACCCAATGATTCCAATGAGTTTTTGAGTGAATTAATGTCCGCACTCAGTGCAATCACATCAAAAGGAAGACGATACTGATTGCGTATGTTCAGGATGGTTCTCAGCGCTGTTTTATAGGGTTGCCCGATATGGCCCTCTATCCTCAGGAAATTGTAGGGTTCCAGATCGTATCGCAGCGGATTTTTTGTATAATCATCTATTGCGTATTCATCGGCATGGTATGACAATATTTCCCGTGCATCGTTCTCCCCGGCGCGTTTCAGGTTCCATTCCTGGTAAAGTTTGTCATTGCCCTGTGCTACCTGGTAATAAAAGGGTATGGATTTTTCGCTTAGCTCCATATTACCCAGTCTGCTGGGTGTGATACGGATGGGTGCATGCAAGCTTTTTCGCACCAGCATTTCGTATTCAAGTTTCCAGGGCCCGCCAAACCCTCCTTTTGCCGATAAGGAAATGAAAAAATTCTGCAACATCAGTACCATTCGTTTGAACAACCATTTCAGGCGAATGGTTTGTTTACAATGGCAACCCAGGATAGGAGAGGGGATGAAATAAGTGCGGTACTTGCTGGAAAGGGCACCAGTATCATGAACAGCCAGGTCCAGCATCAGGTACAGGCGGAACAGGTTGTGATCCGGCACACACTGGCTGATGAGTTCCATGCCCGTTTCCCTGAGTTCTTCATAAGCCAAGAGCAAATCGGAGAAAAAGTCGTAATAGTATTGCAGGTTGATTGCTTCTGTCTGATTGATGGCTGCGTGCAGGAATTTGAATTCTTCCGAAAATTTAGCGAAAGGATCTGTAGTATACATGCTTTTTACCAATGGGGAAAGTATATTGTATGACCCGGAAAACGCATACTGCATGCTGTTGATGAAAGCAGGGGTCAATATTTTCCGGTACTCTTCAAGTAACTGGGCCGATGACCGCAACTGGGTAGCAATAATATTAAACCGGTGCATCTTCAATACCGGGAGTTTCATGTATGCTACTGACGGACTTTCATACGGTTGTTTGCCTATGAGTTTTTCTATATCAGCTTTGGCAATCAGCAGTGGTTTAACCGTTACGGTCACTTCCTTTCCCTTATCATCGCATGAATTGGGGTTACAGTTCTTGGCGTTTTCTTCCAGCAATTCCACGTATAGCAACACGATCTTATCCGCCAGGTAAGCCGCCGAAAGTAAAGCGGTTTTTTCTGTGGTAGCCGGATCAACCAATTCATCCAGGTTGAACAGTTTCTTGCTTTTATCATCTGGCTGTATGTCTACAAAACGCTCATAAAACTTTTGTTTAACCGGGTCGTAGACTTTGTATTGGGTATACTCCTTTGTTTCAGGAAAGGAAACCAGGTACCCGTCCGAAGTAACGCCGCAACCCCTGGTGATGGTGAGCCTGGTACCCGACGGATCGGTCTTTACTTCCAATCCGCATACAATACCAATCCCCAGCAGATGGGTCCTGGTGACCCTTTCCTGGTTCTCCAGGTAACCAAACAGCTCATTCAGGTTGCCGGATGTGAGCAATTGATCGGGTACAAATTCCGGATACTTGTTGAATTGCGCTTGCTGCATAACTATTTCATTTAAATGATGGTCTGGTTTAAATAAACACGGTTCTGATCATCGCCATCAATACAATCATGAAGCGTGGCTTTGGGGTAGACGCTTTTTAAATGGGAGAACTCGTCCAACAGGTCTTTCAGTTTTTGGTGTAAATCGGTTGTTATTGGTACTGTTTTTGCCAATGCCTGCTGCCAGGCACAATACAATTTCTCAAACTTGTCCAGTTGATCTCCCTTCACCCAGCATATCTTCAATCCCAGGTGTGCAGGTATTTCCATGCGGATGGTGGCCTCTGCAAACCGCCTGAATGCAATGCCTGCATTGGCCAATCCTTTTTCCCCGTTCATAATTAAGGTGAGGCGGAATGAGTAAGGGTCTTCTTCGCCGCACAGCTTACAATCTGCCGGAATGCAGATTGACAGCAAAGGATCGCCTTTCGGGAAGTCTTTCCCTGGTTTGTTCCTTGGACGTAACAACAGGTGTTCAACGATCAATATTTTCTCAGTCCGCAGAACATCGTTCACAAAGCCTATCGTTGTATCAATAAAAGCTTCCGCTTCGTTCTTTTTACTGAAGGGAAAAGGGTTTTCTGCGATCACTTCTTTTTTACTGTTCAGTAATACCAGTACCCATTGTTTACTCTTCCTCACATCATAACTATTCTTATCTGTGAGATAGTTTTTTATGTTGTTGATCTCGTTTTGGGCTTCGCGCAAGGCCTCTTCCGGACTGAGGTTGCTGTAATCTGTTTTCCCGACCAGGTACACTGAGCCATCTTCGCTGGCCAGTTGCCATTTTCTGCTCATTAATTTTCCCTGTGCATCAGTTTGTTCGTCAAAGAGAATGTGTTCGTTCAGCTTTCTGATACCTAATAATTGCCGTATCCTTTTTTTCAGGCCTGCTATATTGTTATCGTTGCAGATATTAGCTGCATCTTTATAATCATAAGCTTTTGCGCGATTGCTGCCGGCAAAAGGTATCTCTTCAATAAAAGCGATCTTATCACTGATCAATATAGTATCGGCAATTTTTTTATTACCTGTATACGAATACAACATCAACGCATAATCATTGAATTGTTCTCCAAATCTGGCCATGAGGTGATCCAGGAAGCGGTTCCGCCTGTTGAGGAATACCGGTCTGGTTTCTGACAGCGATTGAAGTTGGCCGGCTTTGATGGTATATATTTCATCAATGTCTTTGATCAGGTCGTTACTGATATGCCTGGTAAAATAAGTACGGTTCAGGTACGGATCTATTGAAAAGAGCTTGCCAACATGACGCAATTGTTCCAGGTAATTCACCAGCAATTGTTCAAAAAAGAGCAGGTATGCTTTGAGTTGTTTGGCTTGCGCCTTGCGTAATTCCGGTACATTGACGGGCAACTGCCTGTAGCCTGTTCCGTAAGTAGCAGGCAAAGAATATTGCAAAGGGTGATAATCTTTGAGAGAGTAGTGATGCCCCTGAGGAACGGGCAGATCATTTTCTCCCGCTGCAAATTTGGGTCGCTGGTGGTTGCCTTCGATCACTTTCAATGTATCCTGCAGTTCCTGCTTATCAGGGAGGAAGGGGAGGCCGTTTTTGAATACTAGGAACTTGGAACCTGTTACATACAAACGGGGTTGAAACCCTTGTTCCACCTGCAATGCCCATTGCTCTCCATTTAACCGGTTACCATCCCGGTCGTAGGGAGATAAAATGAGATTCCGTACAGCCTGTACACCGTGTATATTCATGAGTATGGCAATGATGTCCGATGCATACAGTTTTGTTTTCAGTTGTGTAGACATCAATTGGTCGTCTTTGATGAATCCGCTGTCGAGAGAGGGGCCATTGAAAATGGTATCGACGGAATTACCTGCATCCAGCATTTCCCTGAGTGAATAAAATTGTATATCCGGACTGAAATACTGGTCTATCTGGTAATAAGCTTCGGCCAGTATTTTCTCTATATCAGCATCGGGCGTTACGTCTATATCTGCACAAACAGCAATATCTTCTGTTTCTATGACACTGATACTGCAAAAATCTTCGCAAAGGTTCCTGTGTGCCTGCAACAGGTTTGTGACTTTGTGTAACACGGTATCGGCCAAGACTATTTTGCTGATGTATTTTCTCATGATACCCTGGCCTTTTGTATTGCCGATGGCTTCCTGCAAGTCGGCAAGCGTGAGCACCTGGCCGTCTTCTTCATTGTTGAGCCACACTGTAAATGGGGTATGTTCCATCGTGATCGATTTATTGATGGCCTTGTTCGTGATAGTAAATGTGGTATAGAGAGGAGTACGCAGCCCTTTTTGTAAATTTGCCTGTGAAATGTTCTGATTGTCTTTTTTGTTGCCGGAAATGAATTTTACAACGATGCTCATTTCCTGATCTGGATGCAGCGCTGCCAGGAATGTTTTGGTAGCAGGATTTGTTGTTAATATATGGTAGGAAGGAAGCCGCATTTCGATGGTGGCGTCTGACTTATTGGCCGCAATGCTAAAATCATACAGCACTTTGCCGTTATTCAGATCGCCGAGCATGAGGTCGTCCTCTAATTCCACTTTCACATCGTACATGCCCTTCATAATAATGACGTGTTCTGTGGCTGTATATTGCAGGGCACTTTTTTTGCAATTGGCGTAAAGAAACATACCATCACAGGGACAACTCATGCATTGCAGCCAGGCATTCTTGATGTGTGGAATATCTGCCAGCAGTTTCCTGTAATCGGCTACCGTCCAGGGGTTCATGGTCAATATACGACGGGCTGTAAACAAAGCCTGTTGATCGGTATCCATGTTTTGTCCGGATGGTGGTGTCAGCAGGTCTTTGATGTTGAATGCAGTACGGTAACCCAGGTCGGTAACAGCATAGCAGAGCAATTCCAGCAGGGTAATGCCGGGATCGTGGATATTGTAATCTGTCCAGTATTGGCTGCCCAGCGATTCAATATAATCCAGCCCTGCCCGGCGCAGCAATTGATAATCCTGATCGGGCCCGAGTATCGGATCTTTTGCTATGGTGCTGTAATCTGCCATGTCTCAGTTCTTTTCATAGGTTATACTGTTGTACTCATCTTTACATACTGTTTTCTTAGACTTTGCTGTACTATCGGGTATCTGGAATATTTTGTGCCGATTGGCAGGTACCGATACCAATACGGATACTGCTTTGGAGGCCATTATTTCATTTTCATCATTCAGTGGGGCGGGATTGTTTTCGGTGAGGTGATACATTTTCACATCAGCGATATAATCCACGTAGTACTGGTTTTCAATGAAACCGATGAGTACTGATTTTTCTATCTTCACCCCAAAACGTAAATCATCTGATTTACCATAAGCCCAGGGGCTGAGGAATGCAGTAATGCTTTCTTTCAGCAGGTTACTGTAGTAGCTGAATTCATAACCGGACAATAGTTTCAAATTGAATTCCAGCATTACTTCTTCAAAAATGGGGTTGCACACATTGAGTTGGACATGACAGGATATTCTTTTCTGTAGAAATTCCTTTATCTGAAGAAGCGTATCTGCATTGGTATAAGGCCGCAAAGGATTGATTTCATTGTGGTTTATGAGATCGGGTATGGTGATGACCGTAACATAACCAGGCGCTACTTCATTGTAGTCTTTATTGATGTATTTGGTATGGTTCAGGCATTTCACGCGGTGTATTTCCGGAAAGGCTTCTAATACCAGCCTTTCATAATCCCAGATGGTGACTGCCCTGTCTTTGTGGCGCAGTCTTTCATTTATCCGCATATAAAAATGACTGCTGGTCTCTACCGGTTTCCCTCCAAAAGAAGGGTAGGGCTGGCTGATCTTTTTTATAGCAGCTACCGGATCTTTCAGTTTAGTAATGGTATTAGCCGGTAAGGCATTGGTTAAGAAATCGGGCGCGTTGTTCAGATCGACAAAGTTGATTGCCGCTGCCTGTGTGGCGATACTCAACAATTTGCAAACTGCAGTTGGTTTGTTGGGTGCCGAAACCGAAGCTTTGAACCATATCAACCCAGTTGGCATCATGGTATGCTTAAGCGTGGCATCTTCCGGTACCTGGAAAGCAATAATACCCGATTGCCGCAAGCTTCTGCTCTGATCAACAACCGATTGATCATCAAATGGTTTCCAACGGTTACCACTTAAATAACTCCAGTGGATCAATGTACCGGTAACAGACAGTGTAGGGTCGCTGCTTCCTTCCATTACCTGGAATAGCATGCTCACACCCTGTTGCGGATACAGGTCTTTCAGTCCTATGAAAAAAGAAGCCACATCGGGGATACTGTCATTCACTCCTTCTGCATGGGTGAATTGTGGCAGGAAACATATTTTGGTTGTGCCATTGTTCAGATAAGCATGCTGTTCGGCTTCTCCAAAAGGATAGAGATGAAAGTAGCGGACTGTTCTGTTCCCGAATGCCTTAACATCTATGTTTTTTTGTAGGTCACTTTCGGTGGAAGCAGTATAACTGATATAAAGCGAACTGATCAAAGGTGTATAGGGGGGGGCCGGTGGGGCAGGGCCATTAGTTTTTTTTGCCAGGTTAATAAGGTAAATGATCCTGGCATTCTGGTAAGCATCATTACCAAAGCCCTTTTCGAGACTTAATTTTAAAAAACCTTTGTTGCTTTTACCATCGTAAGGTAAGTACGCATCTGCAAAGTCTACGATTGTTTGATCTGCTACTGTTATAGGCTGCCCGCCGGTACCGGCAACCTTCACCCTTTCTGTGATGCCATCGAAAAGCGTAGTATCAAGGTCTTTGATCCATGTTCCGTTTGCAAGGTGCTTAACAGTTACACGTGGCGGAGTACCGCCCTTAAAGACAATATTATGTTTATTTCCCGGCAGGTCTTTCCATTCTATATTCAATGTCATGGCCGCGTTCTTTTTACAGAACAATTCTTTGTTGCCTATGATCAGGGATGAAGCGGCTGTGGGTAATGCGCCAAAAGGCTGGAAGGGTTTGGAAGTATCTACAAGGCCTACATCATTGGTCACCGATAATTGTTTAAGCCCGAGCTGACTATAGGCATTGGTATTGCCTACAGTCACTTTTACTTTTATGGCATTCATTTCCAGGTTGCGCAACAAATCATACGGATAGGTAATTGTATCGTTGTTGGTGAGATAAATTTTTATAACAGGCAGCTTGCAATCAAAACTGCCCCCATGTACCGCTGCCATATAATTAGTGATGGCCGGCTCATTGCCTTTCAATATGAAACGGATGGTGTAATATAGTTTCCCTGAACTGTTGGTACCATGGAAAACTTCATTGACCTTGATCAAATACCATCCTTTTTCAGTAGTGGCATAACATTCAAAAGTGGTGGCATTTGGTGAAAACTTATAAGTATTGGCAAATTCCATCGTAAGGTCGATCGTTCTTTCGCCCTCTGTAAGGTAGAGGTAATGTGAGGCAACGGCAAATCCCACCTGCGCATGAGGAGTATCAATGGAAGTCAGTTTGCCCTCCTTATAAGTCTTGATAAAAAACGGATGCCATTCTTTATTAAGCGACTTCAGCTCTGCGCCTTTTCCATCCTGCGAATTGGCAGTTCCTGCAGCAAAAAGCCTCCCTGCATTCATAATTTTTTTACTTGTTACTTTATCCTCTGTTGTATCGTTATCATCGCCCTCGTATACGTTCATCAAAGCTGCCACGGTGGCTTTGTTGAATACGGTATCCTTATCCAGTGCATATACCAGATCTTTTCCCTGGCTGTCTTTCCCGGCTTTGAACAGAGTTCCCTTATCCAACATATATTCATTCACCTGTTTGGCCAGTTCCATTATCAGGTGCGCATGATCCGGTATTTCAGCCCTGTGTGTCAGTCTCAATACTTCTTTGTAATAAAAATCGAGATGTCGTTGGGTAATACTGTTGATTCCTGCTTTAGAGTAACGGAACAGTTTCAGGAAAGCAAGGAATAGAGTATAATGAGGCGTATGGTCATTCCAACGGGTAAGGGTCTTCATCAACAATTTTTCCGCATCATTGATGATGCGTGTATAGGCTTTGAGGAACTGGTCGAAAATACCTGTGAACAAATTATGATTCACAATATGGTGTATCTTCTGGTATAATTCTGATCCGGTTCCGTATATCTCGGTATTGGCTTGCAAACTAACAGCATTGTAATAATCACTAAGTGTTGAGGCCTTTTTTATCCAAAGCTCAGACAGCTGTTCCTGTGCCAGGATCGCAGACGGGTTTAACACCTGTTTGTTTAAAATGATCCAGTCCCGGGAGGGGTTATTTTTTACCAAACCAGCCATTGATGCTCCTTTATAAATCTCCAGTAATTGCCTGAACCCATTTTCCAGTTGGGTGCGTACCAGGTTTTGAATGATTTCTTTTAACGGATTGTTGTCGGGCAGTTTTTTTGCGGCAGTATCCAGGGCTATGCACAAAGTAAATATGCCACCGAACAGTTCATTGAAGGTTTCTTTCAGCAGATCGGTTTTGGGCTTGTTCTTATCTGCCCTGAGCATATCGAATCTTTCTTTGAAACTGCGCCGGTATTCATCTATGTCCTGTATGGCAATGGTTCCCAGTACAGCAGATATATCCGACCCAAAAAAGGGTTGCCAGTTTCCATTGACCTTGTTGGTTTTGTCAATATAGTTGATCCATTTGGCAAACTGACCGGCAAACTCAATCCATTCCTTGTAGTCACGTTCGTCTACCTGTACATAGCCCTCCTTGAGGGCTTCGGGCATACGCTGCTGCTGGCTGGTGCCATTGCGCTGTAAAGGGTTTTTGTTATCGCAACTCATAGTCTGTCAGGCTGTCTGTGTATTGGTAGTAACCATTTGTAATTCGGTTCCTTCATCTTTATAATAGGGGTAAACAAAATTGAAGCGGGAATTGGTGGAGCGCACGATGTATTCGACACTGATCAGTACAACGCCTTCCAGTTCATCATCGGTGCTGAGCTCAATGTTTTTGGCATCGATCCTGGGTTCGAAATACAATATGGCCGTCTGTATCCTGTCTTTCATGATGGTGATCGTAGTGGTATTCAGCGGTTCGAACAAAAGGTCTGCCATGTTACAGCCGTACTTAGGCTCCATCACCCGTTCTCCGATTGTGGTAGTCAGCAGTATTTCGAGGCTTTTGTGGATGTCTTCCATTTTCTCTGTCATATCCACTCCGGCATTACCCGCATCGAAATTTGGAGGAAAGCTCCATCCCATACCCAGGAAATCATCGTTAATAGCTGTTGTCTTTGTCATGATTTGGTTTTTATCCTCCTATGATCACATTGGGCGCTCCCAACACAATAACACCTCCATGTGCAGTAAGGTCACCTTGCCTTGCAGCAGGCATTCCACCGATCATAACGGTGGCAGAGCCTTGTACAATGGTATCGGGCGGCCCCACGCAGGTGAGCATGTCTCCAACCACTGCAGCCGGCGTACCTCCAATGAGCACAGTAGCGCATCCGGGGCCTACAATGGGTCCTCCCACATGTGGTACAACACCGTTTACCATGGGACAGGTATGCATATCTGTAAGTCTTGCTGCGGCTGGCATAATGGTTTGCTTTAATTGATCTGAACTATGGAACCTTTGACAGTCGTGGATCCTCCCGATGAGAATTCAGCGCTGGATCCGCCTTTCACTGTTGTTTGGGTATCGCTTTTCACCGTAGTATTCAATCCCTGTGCGTTGAAGTCATTGGCCGCTTTCAGTACCAGGTCTTTGATACTTTCCAGCTTAATGCCATCTTCATCCATCGTGAACTTATTGCCGTTCTGGTCTTCCATCTTGATGGTTTTATTTTCTTCCGATATCAATACTTTGTTTCCACCGGGGGTTTCTATGCTGATCGATTTTTTGTCGTCGTTGAAGATCATTTTCATGGTGCTGCGCGAAACATATCCTTTTTCGTGGTTTTGATCGCTGGCCTGAAGAGGGGCAGGTTTCTTACTGCTGTTGCACATGCCCAGTATCACGGCGTGACGCGGATCGTTGTTGATGAATCCCACAATTACTTCATCACCTATTTCAGGCCGGAAAAAAGTACCTCTTTTATCACCCGCATCCAGGGCGCATATGCGGCTCCAGATACCTTCATCACCGGTATCGATCAGGGGTAACCGCACCATAATACGGTCTTCTCCATCGGGATCATTTTCCAGTTTGGTTACCACACCCATCTGTAATCCCTGCACAGCAGGTAGCAGCGCGCCTGCCATAGGTTGTTGTACATCGTAGGTCTGTGCAAACCATTCAGGCTCCACGCCGAATTGGAAAGTAGTGAGCCAGTTTCCTTTTTGTATCTCATGCCGCACGCCGGTAACAAATAATTTTCCATTGAACCGGTCGCCTGCACCATTGATCTGTATGATCTTTCCTGGCAATACATCAGCCGTTCCGTCAATGCTTACCCTTCCCCTGATCTTAGCCAGGCGGTGTTTCAATAATTTGGCATTGGCCCATTGCTGTAATTCCTGGTCAACCAGTTTGCCGCTGTGCTTTAATACATAATCATCGTCACCTATTACTCCCGCAAGGGAGTCGGCGGTAATATTACCGGCTTGTGGTATACCGGCTTCTGCCGCTTCTATACCGTCTACCAGACTTTGCTGCGAAGGATCCCATGCCGTAGCTTTTACACCTTTCAGCTGAAAGCGTGCGTCGATCTCTGCATCGAGATCATGTACGGTTGCACCAAATTGAACGGTTATAACAGCATCGGCAGAAAAATCAGGCTTGACAATGCTAATTTTTCCATCGCTTGGTATGCAAAGCAGTCCATTGGCATCCATACGACACATCATAAAATCCCAGTCGGTAGTATTATACTGTACCAGTTCTTTGTGTTGCAGACTGGTAGTATTCACTTCTTTATCCAGACGGTGTGCATCGATCAGCTGTTCCATTACATCACTGTCTTTCACATCTTTGAAATATTTACTCTTACTGGTCACCGTCATTTTTACCGCTTTGTCTTTACATTCCACCATTAGTACCGAACTGGTTTTTCTTACTTTGATACCGTGGCGTATGACGATGCCTTTGAAGATCGTTTTCTCATTACTCCGGTAACCGGCCTTGATCTCAATTTCCTTGCCCGGTTCAAAATCGGTTGTATTACTGATAGCGAAAGTTTGTTTTGATGGCTCCCCATCTACCAGCACAATGGTGGCTGTGGGTATCCTATTGATCTCTTTGCTAACGGCAATGGCCAGCACCTGGTAGGTTCGCGACACTGCATTGCCGCCCGATAAAATCGTAAACGTGCATACGCTCTTGGATGCTTCTGATGGTATGGTCCTTTCGTTTGGCATTAAGCGCTTTTTTTATCAATAGGGGGAAAAAATAATTGTTGCCCAGGCTGCAGGCTCCTGAAATCAACCAGGTTATTCACTTTGGCTATTTGCAGGTAATATTTCGAATCGCCATAAACCAGGTAACAAAGCCAGGGAAGGGTTTCACCGCTTTGCACAATCCGGTAATGGGTAATATCGGGGGAATGGGCATTCTCGGTTGCCACCCGCAACTGTTCATCTATACTACCTTTAAAAGTTGTTTTGCAAACAGCCCTGATGGGAGATCCGTCGGGATTGAAGAGTTTGAAATTGATGGTAAGTGCCGAGCATCTTCCTTTGAACATGAAAGTACCCCACACCACTTTGAAAAACCTGGGTTCGTGTGATTCACTATCGTATTCAAGCAGGAGTTTTTTAAAATCTTCTATCTCCTGGTGAATATCATCTCTTTTTTTGCCATCAATGATGCCTGAACTGTCGAACAGGAATTCGAATGACATTTCATCAGGCTTCTTGAAATTAAACCGCTGGTGTGCCGCGCTGGTGCCATGTCCCTGCCCTTCGGTGAACTCAACTTTATAGTCCAGTGAATAGTTCTCCGGGTTAATCATAGTAATAAAAGGGTTGCCGGGAACATTCACTTTGTGACTTTCCTGCAGGTCCTGGTTGTTATACGCCGTGATCTGTACTTTTTGGAACTTGGCTTTATCTTCTTCTGGCATACGATTATCGTTCTTTTTTGTTCTGTATGATGCTGAGTACCTGTTCAATACATTGTGCCACGATTCCATCCTGATCGGTCTTTGCGCTTCCATTCTGCGCCGCTTGTGACGTAGCCTGTTGTTGCGCCTGCGGATTGGGGTCGTCTACTGTTACTTTGATGACCAGCTCTTTTATCTCAATGGGCATAAATGATATTATTGAACCGTGAAATAGCTATAGCAGAGATCCATTGTTTCCACTACAATAGAATTTTCCTGTGCATTAAAATCTGATACTGACCATTTCTTGGGCCATGCATTGTATACATGCCATGTTTTAATCGGCTGGTGCTGTTCATTGAGCAACATAATGCTGATCTGCACCGGTTTGAATTCCCTGTCCCGAAAAGCTTTGATACACCATTTGATGACGGCAGAATCTGTGAGCATGCCTCTTTTCAGTGACAGATCGGGATACTTGGTACGTATTGGCAACTTGTGTTCAAAGCGGTTCTCGCCGCCTTCCTTGAAAGATTCGGTATCGTATTCCACATTCAAACCGCTGACTGATTGAAAGCGGGTATCATTGTCATTACCGATGCCAATGAATTCAACCTTGAAATGAAATCCCACCGGCGGATAATATCCGCCTGCCGATGTATCGGGCATAATCTGTTGTTTTGTTACATTAATACATCCAGTCCTTCGTGTGCCAGTTCCAATGTTTCTATGGCTACTTCATTACCATCGGCTTTGAGATCACTGGCCTGTATTTTTACCGGGAAGGCATTGATGACTTTCCAGGTAATGACAGGATCGTGGTTTTCATTGAGCAGACTGATGGTCACATCTCGGCGCTCTACTTTGTTGAGGTTGACCGTATTGATCCATTTATAGTATTCCTTATCGCCTTCGAAAGTGCCGCGCTTTAAAGTGATGTTGCTGAACTTATGCATGCCGGGCATTTTAATCTTGGAATAAGTAGGGCTGGAGCCTTCGCGATATTCGATGGCTTCAATTTGTTTATCCAGCCCCGTAGCTTCCGTGAAGCCGATGCGTGCGCCTCCCCATTCTACGCGGAAATGGAACTTGGGTATCGGGTAAGTGTTTGATGCTGCCATTGTTTAGGTTTTAATTTTTATAGATAGGGTTAGCTTTTAGCCATGAGCTGACTGAAGCGGAGAATGATGAATTCAGCAGGTCTTACGACTGCCATACCTATTTCAACGATCATGCGGCCTTCCAGTATATCCTGTGCGGTCATGGTCTTGTTCAGTCCAACTGACACATAGAAAGCGTCCACAGGTTTAGCTCCCTGTAAAGCTCCGGCCCTCCATTGCAGGGTAAGAAAGTTTTCCAGCATGCCCTGCACTTTTGCCCAGGTATTAGCATCATTGGGTTCAAATACAAAAGTGCCGGAAGCCAGTTTACTGCTGATCTCCACCATGGTACAGAAGCGCCTTACGTTTATGTAACGCCATTCGTTGTCGTTACCGGCCAGTGTGCGCGCGCCCCATACTAAAATACCTTTCCCTGTAAATGCCCTGATGGCATTGATCGATTTACCACCAACAGGATCCACGTTCAATCCTGCCTGGTCGATTTCATTGATCTGCTTGGTAAGGCCACTCACTTTTTGCAATCCAACATTGGCCGGCGCTTTCCACACGCCACGCTGGTTGTCCACAGTAGCATAAACACCTACCATTGCTGAGCTGGGTGGGAGAGTAAGACTAAGCTTATTGACTTCTGCTTTTACCAATTCCCTGAGTTCTGCCGAAATACTGTTATCTGCAGCAGGTGGGGCTGGTGGTACGGTAGGGGCCGGGGGAGAAAAGGTTTTTGTTGAAGTTGTGAAGGTTCCGTCGTTATTAAGATCCTGTTTTAAGGTAATGGTCAGACTGCTTTCATTTTTAAGATCATAATTATAGCTGATCGTGCTTCGCAAATAAGGGTGATAAATGGCCCCGTATTTCAAATTATCAGTAGGACTGCCATCTCCTGTTCTTATGAAAGTCGGGTCATCATTGTAACAGTCCATTACCACGAACCTGTCCTGTAGTGTGGCGGCCTGGAGCAATGCCTGGCCATAGATATCATTGGCATTCGCTGCTGCTTTTTTGATATCATTTGCAGCAGTTGGAGCAGCATTGCCAACGTAACCAAATTTTTCGGCCTGGGGAAATACAACCAGGGTAGGTTCATCATATCTTTTGGCCATTTCCAATCCTGCTGAAAGATTGTCTTTATTGACCAATGTTTCTGTTGTTTTACCTATACTGATGATGTAGCAAGGGCCGCCCCCATTGGCAAAATACATTTGCATATGGTAATACATGGTGTGGATAGTGGGCTTGGGCACGGATGCTTCTACCACTCTGCTGATCATTTTTGAATAATTGACTGCCCCTCCCGTAAAAGTTTCGGTAATGGTGATCGTCAGATTTTCAGTGGGGCCCTTCCCGAAATAAGTAACGTATTCCAGCAGCGATTGAATGCGCAATGCCTCCGATACCACTACACCATTGATGTTGCTGGTTAACAAAGGCGCGTTTGCTAATCCCGCTTTTTCGGTATATCCAATAAATACCGGGATGGCCGTTTCAACTTCCGCTACAGAAGGCGGAAATTTCGATATCTCTTCGATGTAGACACCGGGCGTTTTGTAAGATGTTGCCATGTTTTAATTGTTTTATAAAGTTTGGTATTAGTAATTCAGGTGTTTCTCTGCACAGTAATAATTATCGCCACCCCGCGTGACTTTAGTCAGCCGGTCAGCCGGCGGGTTGGGAATGGGGGAGACCTGTCCCAATGAAGCAGATTCAAGGAAAAAGCTATCGATCGGCCGCTCCCTGAACGGAATGGGCACAGATGAAATGAAGGTTGTGCTGGAGGGGATATTATTGAAGGTATATAATGACGTATTGTCTTTGATGGCCGTTACATCTGTGGTACGTGCAATGTATTTCCAAAGCGCCGAACGGTTGGCAAACCGCAGTGTAAAAATGTTCTGTTTAGGCATACCGGCAGCATCAAACCAGGAAAAGCTGTTTGCAGCAGGGAGATGATTGAATAATTCGATCAGGCCGAAATCATTCCGCAATACGGCGGCATTGTCGTGATATACCAGGCTGCTGTTGCCATTGACTTCTATCCGGTATTTGCCGCTTTTCAAATGTGCGAGGTCTACTACATAAGAAACCTGCGGAGTATCGAAGTGTTGCGTATCGGTCACCAGTAATGCGTCATAGATGTTAGTACTTGTACTGATCGTATAAATGTGAACGGTAAAATCATTGACCGGCGCGGTATTATAAAGGAAACTATCGCCGACCAATGGTATTTGGTCGTTGTTGCTCACATATTGTGCTGTTCCTTTCAGCAGCCAGTAATCAGTGTCGGACAATGCATGTATGTTACCACTGTCGCTTGACCTGATGGCTTCATAAATATTCCCCATAGTGTCGCCTGCCAGTGTGCCAACGGGATAACTGTTTGCGTTGTTATACCCGGTTATAACCGTATTGAGATAGAGGGTTGTGTTGACAATTGTCTGATTCAGGTTGGTGAAATAAAGCTTTTCTGAACCAGAAGGGCGATGATCGATATTGGTATAATTGGGGAAGCGTACGTTGTTGATGCCCACATAAAAACTCAATTTAAGCGATGGATCTGGCAGAGCGACAGGTTTGCCAGACCCATCGGTTTTCAAGAGCAGGATCAATTTGTTGCCTATGGTTTTTACCAGCATATCATGTCCCCTGAGAGCCCTGGCTGTATCTGTGCTGGGAACAATGTCAAGGTCTTCGCATTTGAGATTGGCGAAATAATCGTGCAATACCTGCACCGTAAGCAGTATGCTGTACCTGAGCATCATAAAGCAGGAAGTTGATGGTTTTCAGGAATTGCAATGTCTACTTCCCTGATGAAATCGCTTTCATAATCAACAGCATTTTCATCAATGATCACCTGCCTGATCTTATATACCGCAGACGGAAGGTATTTACCACCGATCACGCTCCACAGCTGGTTGATCTGTTCAAAATTGAGGTTGTAAAGGTCAACTATCAATTTTTGTATGCGTCCATCAAGATTGGGATTGCTTGCCGGTGTGAATACATGTTGTTGCTGGAAAAATTGTATGATAAAGGCCAGCCATTTGAGTGAATCGCTGTAATCGGTGCGGTTGACGGCGAATATAACATACAGGTTAAGGTAGAGTGGGGGGCTCTTATAAATAACCTTTGTGTCGGACCTGAGAAAATTTTCCTGTTGCTTGGTAATCCTGTCTTCTTCGACATTGATAAGAGAAAGAATGGCTTTTCCCGTGAGGGTATTATTACCGCCGGTATCGTTGTCAGATACCTTTCCTATATTGCCCAGCACCAGGCGCTGGTCAGTAGTAATGCCCAGCTTCTGCGAGAGGTAACCGTTTAGCTCCTCGCTTAAAAATTTAAACGTTTCGGCAATCATAGGATAATGGATTTTACTGTCAAAATCTCTATAAGCTGCTGATCAAAACGTTGAAATAAAAAGGGGAGAAATCTGAATAATCCGGTACTAAAGTAAAAAAAGGATGTGGGTTATTTTCCCTGAATTTGCTGACAAAAACACCGAATTTTTTTGTTCAAAACACTGAATTTTTGTTTTACCGTTAAATCACGATTGACATTGTGTGAAATATTTATTATCTGCCCGCAGCTAAGCTTTTTTATTGCTGCTGGTAGGCTCCCATATCTACTTTTCCATTGACCACCCTGTTTTTTCCGTCATAATCCCTTTCTGACGGAAGTATGATCCAGGAAGGGTTTCCGCTACGTATACAGGGACTATTCGCTTTCAAATGAAGGTCCGGATTTAATGTTCCAACGTTACTGTAAAAAGGGTCGCGGAAAAACGAATTGGCATCTTGCTTTGTAGTTGCTCTGTAATCTTTGAAAGACGTGAAGCTATTTTTTCGCCAGTTGATCCGGATGCGGGAAGAATCTCCACCCGCCGTGAACCAGCAATTATAATTCAGGTTGTTGTCTGCTTGCGGAGATATGTTTGCCATGGAAAACAAAACGTTCTGATCATTGGTATACAATATATTGTTCCCTATGATGCAACGGGAAGCTTTGGTTATATAAATTTCTCCCGATCCATCCTGGTTTGTGTTATTCTTATAAAAACTGTTATTCCTGATAATACAATCAGTCACCTGACCGGTTGTTCTTATATCATAACCTCCAATAGCCACGCCCGAAACAATATTCATAAAAATCAGGTTATTGGTAACGCTGATATTACTTGTTGTACCATGCTGCTCATTACCAACTTCTATTCCATAGCCATTCTGGTAGGTTATATTCCTGTCCACCCTTATATCTTTACCTCCATCCACATAAATCCCACCGCTTGCTGCATAGAGTGAAACATTGTTGTAACAAGTATTCCTGCTGATGATCCCTTCTCTTGCCTGGTCTAATGAAGGAGTTGCACTTGTTCCATAATGTCCTTCCGCTACAATGCCGATATTGGTATTATCATGCACTTTATTATTGGTAATAAAAAAACCATCGACATTTCCGTCGACTGACAAAGACTCGCTGAAACCCGTAATATTATTGCTGAACTCACAACTGTCGATTACCAGGTTACTGATGGCATTGTCCTGCCTTGCCCCGCGACCGAATGCAATGAATGGCTGCGCATTATCGTGGGAAGATGGAATGGTACGCGGATTGCTGGTCCAGTTAATGTTCCTGAACTGGATATTTCGGAAAGTAAGGGTATTGACAGCACCATTAGGACTGGCAACCACTAGTATACCCTTCGCATCGTTTTTAGTAACGTGTTGCACAACCAGGTTCTTAAATACGAGAAATTTTTTGTCTGTAATAGCAATAATCGTGGTGCCTGTCATCTTCGATCCGTCGATGATCACCTGTTCATTGCTGTAGTTGGTAAATGTGATGGGTTTATCATTTTCTCCGCTCACATTTACTACTAACTCTTCATAATAAGTGCCGCCCCTGATGGCAACGGTGGTGCCCGGCTTAGCGGTATTGAAAGATTTTTGGATGGTTTTCCAAGCAGTAGCAAGTGTAAGCCCATCGCTCAGGTCATTACCCATCGTTCCGTCTACATAGTAAGTCCGGGCGGAAGAAGCTGGTGGCAACAACGGTGACGGACGTTGTATGGAATGCTCTTTATTGCAGGATAAAAGCAGAGCGGGAAAGATCAACAAATTACGCAGGAACATATAAAACAGGGTTTAGTTTATTGAAAGAATCAGAAATTAAATTGAAGGGCGGCTTTCAGTCCGAAATTGACCACACCCGGCCTGTCTCTGTAACTGAGTCGCCAAATTGCATCGACCCTCAATACGTGGAATATGTTTTCGATGCCTATTCCTGTTTCCATATAGGGTTGTTTATCAGGTACAATGAAATGATAAGCCAGGGTATTGTCGTGAAACCTGTTGGCAGCTTTATTGGAATCGGTCATGCTTCCCATCAGCGCGCGGAAGCTGGTAACCGTTCTCCAGTTTGTTTTTTTAAGCAACGGGAGCCGATTGAAGGGGAAGCCACCCCAGTGATGTTCAAGTAAAAGACTGGCGTAACGGTCGCTTACAAATTCATAACGGTTCATGTTATTGAAGGCATAGCGGTTATAGTAATAGGTATCGTTTCCTTTGGCAACATTCAGCAGCAGTATGGGCAGTATGCCATCGGTAATACCTCCTTCCAGCGCATAATTGATTTTACCGAGGGAAGGGATATTCACCTGGTGCGTAACCGATAACTGGTATTGCTGGTAATCGAAATCACTGCGTAAGGCGCCATCGTGAACCTGGAAGCCGCGGGTATACCTGAATTCAACAATGGGATACTTGCTGCCGAGGCTGATCCGGCTGAAAGGGCCTGCATAAATCTTCTCCTGGTAAGCATACCTGATGCTAACCGATGCTTCCGCCACCTGATACGGTTTACCCAATCGGGGATTGGAAACATGAACAATGTTTGGTGTAAATTTTCCATGGGTATAATAGGTATTAAATGCCGGTGATAAAACACGCTTGTCCAATGCCAGCTGAATCGAAAAGCCATTCGAATAATAGCGCTGGTACTGTATTTTAGCCTGCTCGGTATTGACCAGTTGTATATGGCCCCGCGGTACCCTTCTCATGATAGCACCGAAAATGGAGTTTTCATTCAATTCATTCATGTGATCGGAGAGAGGGGTGAAATCATTTTCGTAGCTCAATCTTACTGTTTCCCAATTTTTCCTGTCCAGCACGAATAAGCTGCTGAGCGCATATTTGAAAGAATAATGTTTCATGCCCAGTCCTGCATACCCTCTGAACTGGAAGGATTTGCTGAAATTGGCATTGGTACGGAAACCAAAGTTGAACCGGGCACCCTCAACAATGTTGGCTGTAAATGTTTTATAGAGGTTACCAATATCAATTTTTCCCACGGGGTAATAGCCCGTTCCCAATGCTGTTATAACATTACTGTAAGTGATGTATGCAGGTACTTTCCGGATAGAATCGATCATGGTATATGCCCATTGCTCTTTTGTACTGAGGGGGGCAAACCGGTGCTGCTCCCAATATTGTTTTCCAGGCTGTAAGGAGACTGCCGTTGTATTGATTGAGTCATTCTGGAAAACGGTATCGGTCATCGGGTCATTGATCCTGATATTCCGGTAATAAGAGGTCCTGGTACCTGTAAAGCCCAGCGATTTTTTGGATAAAGTGGTAAAATCGATGGCTACAACTGTTTTGCTGACCGCCATGATTGAATCCCGTGTGTGGGGGGTGAAATCCTGAGTAATGGCAATGTCTTTTACCCAGTTGATATTGGCGCCCGGGTTCATTTGAAGGCTGATGGACTGTAACGCATAGGTTTTATCCATGACCCAGCACTCGCCTGTAAAAGTATTGCTGCTGCTATGCAATGGTTTGAAACTCAACCTGAAATATTTCCGGTGATTGATCTGTTTTCTTTCTTCAATAGTGTACTTGTAATAACCCAGGCCATTATCGGCCAGGGGACTGATGAAAGACACTTTCAGGAATACCAGGTAATTATTGTATACATTCAACTGTTGTTTCAGGTCGTTCAGGTATTGAATGATGGTTTCGTTCTTGATCCCTGTTACCTGTCTGGCTTTGTAAATGGTTTTTTCTTTTCCCAATTTCTTGCTGTAATAATAATCGGCCAGGCTTTCGGTAAAAAATATAGGTACCTGTGGTTTACCCGTAGCGGTAGAATCGGCATGGTTGAATACGAAAGAAAATGGTTGCAATAAACGGCTCCGGATTGCTTTCTCTGAAATATTATTGGCATCAAATTCCAGTTTGTCATAGACTTCTGACTGGCAGGAGTTGAAGCGGTCTGGATTGTTCTGGGCTTTGTGCTGCAGTATTTTTTTAAAAAGATGAACAGCAGGGTCATAACCTTTCGGGTATACAACCACTTCATTCAATGTATTCGTGAATGGAGCGAGGCTGAGATTTATTTCATGGGATGCTTTCAGGCGAACCGGCTTTGTGATGGTCTGGTAACCCATCATACTGAACCTCAGTGAGTCGGCCCCAGGGTTTAGTGTCAGAGAAAAATACCCTGTACTATCAGAGATCACCCCCTTTCGCTGGTTAAGGGCCTTGACGGAACAGTAGGCGAGGGGGGTATTGGTCAGGGAATCTTTTAATACCCCGCTGATGCAAACCGATTGGCCTTGTACCAGCTGCGTATTTATACAGATCAGTAAGGATAATAAGATGCGGGTAAATTTTTTTTGCATGTTCTTTCCATTGAGGTGATCCTTCAGTAAGAGGACAGTAAAACAGGACCAATGGTCCTAATAGAAAAAACAATTATCTTTAGCCCATAACCCATCAACCTGTATGAACGCTGAAGAATCAGCCATTTGGACACAGATACAACAGAAAAACATCAGGGTATTTGAAAAGTTTTACAAGGAAGAATACAAGCGTTTTTTTCTCATGGCTTTTCAATATTTGAAAGACGCCGATCTCTCGCAGGAGGTGGTAAACGATGTTTTCATGAAACTATGGGAAGAGGGGAGTGGTCTCACCATTGAAAAATCCCTGGTATCTTATATCTACAGGGCTGTGATCAACCGGAGCCTTAACCTGCTGGAAAAACAGAAAAGAGAAGCAGTTCAATTACAATCCTTCAGTCGCCTGCAGCAGGATGAACAATATGAACTAAAGCAAATGGAGGAAAATGAATTAAAAGCAGCCCTGTATAAAGCCATTGAACAATTGCCGGACCAGTGCAGGCGGGTATTTCAACTAAGCCGCTTTGAACAGCTGAAACAACAGGAAATTGCCGATCAGCTGGGTATTTCCATTAAAACAGTCAAAAACCATATTACACACGCATTAAAACAATTGCATAAAATAACGGGAGAGTTGTTGATAATTGGACTTTTATTGGTCAGGCTATTTTTTTTCAGGGGCTGACCCGGGACCAAAACAATTTTTTCCTGTCTTATTGATAGAATGAGTATGGACGCCTTATCAGAACATAATATCCCCTGGGGCCTGGTTACCGCTTCTTTGCAGCATGATATGCCAGCCGAGGAGAAGGCGCAACTGGAGCAATGGCTTGCCGAAAGCGCAGTCAACCAGGAAACTTATGACCGGCTCCGTGAGATATGGGAGCTGCGGTTGAATGATTTCCCTGCTTATCAATCGGCCGATGAAGTTGCCGGTTGGGAAGCGCTCAAACAACGCTTGGCGCCTGTATCCTCTGTGTCCATGCAACAAAGCCCGGGCCGGGTGGTTTCATTCAGGCGTTGGGCAGCCGCTGCCGCAGTTCTGGTTCTGCTGGCCTCTGGTATTATATGGTATATGACAGCCGGGAATCGTGAGCAGTTGTATGTAACGGCTGCCAACGAACAAAAAGAAATCAGCCTCCCGGATGGTTCTACAATTGCACTGAAGCCTTTTACAGAGATACATGTTGCAGGTGACTATAACCAGCGGGCCAGGAGTATACAGTTGGTAAAAGGAGAGGCGTTCTTCAATGTGGTACACAATGCTTCAAAACCATTTACGGTAAATATGGATGAATCGAGTGTGAAAGACCTGGGTACAAGCTTCACCATCAGAAGATCGGCTGATACGGTTAAAGTCATGGTTACCAGTGGTAAAGTTGCTTTTGTAAGGAATGAAACGCAGGAAACCAGGGAATTATCTGTTGGCATGTCACTGGGTTATGCCATTACTTCCAAAAATTTTACAGAATTATCCACGCCCGATTCAATAACAATTACCAATAACAACCTGTTGAACTTCGATCATACTTCCCTGACCGAGGTAGCCAGGCAATTACAAAAAATATTCAACAAGAGAATTGAGCTGGCAGGCGATGTTATCGGAGACAGGAAGTTAAAGGCTGACCTGCGTGGACAGCCCCTGGACAGGGTATTACAGGTGGTATGTGCATCATTAAACCTTGACTATACAGAAAAAAACGGAATAATTATACTGAAAGACAAAGAAAACAAATAGGAAGAAGGATGCGTTCCATCACTGCAAGACTACTATGCTTTGCCTGTATTCTTTTGACAGGGGGGCTTTTGCATGCCCAAACAGCAACACCGGCTGCCATGATTCAACTGAATGTCAGTAACCAGCCACTTGACCAGGTATTCGGCCTGATTGAAAAGCAAACAGGCTATAAGTTTGCTTACAATGCAGATTTAAACGATGTTAAAAAAAGAGTAAGTTATTCTTCCGGTCCCGCTTCTCTTGCGATCTTGTTGAAGTTATTATTACAGAATACCGATCTTACTTATAGCATCATTGGTAACCAGATTGTGTTGCAAAAAATCAGTCAACCCGAGAAAATAGTGATCAATGGTTATGTGCGGGATGCCAATACTGGTGAAGTGTTGATAGGTGCAGGCATTTATCTGCCGGAACAAAAAGCCGGCACTGTTTCCAATAACTATGGCTTCTATGCGCTTTCAATTCCGCGAACGCAATCGCTGGATATGCAGGCATCTTATGTGGGCTATCACACGCTTGACAAGCAGCTGAATGCAACCAGGAATGCCGCCGTTAATATTGACCTTACAGTCCGGCAGGATTCTGTAAAGAATGTAACAGTAATTGACGACAGAGCCCTGGATAATATCCGGTTGAACCAATTAAGTATGGTGGATATTTCCGCTGATATGCTCAGCAATACTCCGTCGGTAAGTGGTACGGGCGACCTGATCAATTCTGTTGAGATGCAACCCGGTGTACATGCAGGTATGGAAGGTACCCCCGGTTTTTTTGTGCGGGGTGGTAATACGGGACAAAACCTGATTCAACTGGATGAGGCCACTTTATACAACCCCAGTCATATGTTTGACCTGGTAAGCATTTTCAACGGTGCAGCCATCAAAAAGGCTTCTTTGCTCAAAGGCGGATTCCCTGCTTCATATGGCGACCACCTGAGTTCTGTGCTGGATATTGTAATGAATGATGGAAATAACCAACAGTTTGGCGGAGTGGTACAGGTAGGATCTGTTGTATCGGGTCTGACGCTTTATGGCCCCATCAAACGAAAAAAAGCTTCTTTCCTGGTATCGGCCAGGAGAAGTATGATCGATTACCTGTTACAACCTCTGGCAGTGCAGAATTATTTCAGTAATTATGCTTTTTACGATATCAACGCAAAACTGAGCTGGCAGTTATCGCAGCGCGACCGGATATTTCTGAGCTTTTATAAAGGGCAGGACAGGAATATTTTCCAGGATCAGACACCCGATACAAGCGCCATCACTTATGGCAATAAATTTGGCAACCAGGTGTTTGCATTTCGTTGGAACCATTTGTTCAGCCGGCGCCTGTTTGTGAATACTTCGGTGATGTACAACAATTATTATCAATCACTCACCGCGTTACAGGAAGATTATTTTGCGCAGCTTTATTCGGGTATCCGGGACCTGAATGCAAGGATAGATATTCAATATTATCCCAGCCAGGCGCACAGGTTCAAAGCAGGTATTGATTTTTTGCGGCAGCAATTGTTTCCCGCCACTTTATCCAATAAAATTTCGCCTTCCGGCAATATCACGAATATCAAACCCGATGAAATCCCTGAACACCTCACGTCACGCCTGGCCGCTTACCTGAGTGATGAAGTGAGGATCAGCAGGGGAGTCAGCGCTTATTTGGGAGCAAGGGTCCCTGTCTTTTATGCGCCCACTACCCGGTATACAGATATTGAACCCAGGTTTTCCTTTCGTTTCCTGCTCAACCCAACCACCAGCATCAAACTTTCATACACCCAAATGCACCAGTATATTCACCTGGTTCAGAGTTATAATTCTTCATTCCCCGCAGAAATATGGATCGGCAGCAGTGACCTGGTGAAGCCGGAATACAGCCAGCAATATTCAGCAGGTATATTCAACAACTTCGCCAACAATATGTTCCAGGCCAGTGTTGAAGTTTATTATAAATTGATGGAAAACCAATTGTTGTTCAAAGGAGGTACTACACATGCATTGGATGTGAACCTGGAAGACAACCTGATTTTTGGCAGAGGGCGTAGTTATGGAGTTGAGTTCTTCTTGAAAAAAAGAAAGGGTAAATTAACCGGCTGGCTGGGTTATTCTTTTGCTCATGCTTACCAACAGTTCGACTCGCTGAACCTCGGCAAAGAATTTCCATTCGCCTTTGACCGCAGGCATAGTGTTTATGTTTCAGGCACTTATGTTTTCAACCGTCATTGGCGGATGGGCGCTAATTTCTTTGCCGCCAGCGGAAGGACATTCACCATCAATACCTTAACCAATCCAATCCCACCCGGTGGAAACCCTTTGTTCGAAGATGACACTAACAGCGGGTCACCTGGTGCGCCAACATTGGAAGTAAATAATTATCGCCTGGAGCCTTATAACCGCCTGGATCTTTCATTTAGTTACCGACTCCAAAAACAAACCAAGTCAGGTACCAGGGAGGCGGAATGGTCGCTCTCTGTGTACAATGTGTATGCGCAGAATAATGTTTTCTTTGCCTATCGTGCGATAGATCCGTCTACCCACCAGGCAATAGTGAAAGAGGTCTCCTTTATACCCGTGATCCCGACATTGAGTTTTCGTTACAAGTTTTAATCGATTATAAAATAAAATGTCAGACCATGCGAAAATTAAAATTACAGGTGCAGTTATCTGTCGACGGCTATGTCGCCGGTCCTAACGGGGAGCTGGACTGGATGACCTGGAACCTGGATGAACAGCTCCTCAAGTTCATCAATGAACTGACCGACAGTTCTGACACCATACTGCTGGGTAGGAAAATGACCGAGGGGTTTGTCAATTACTGGGAGAGTGTGCAGCCTGACAGCCCCGAATTTTCATTTGCTCAAAAAATGGTGAACACACCCAAAATCATTTTTACCAAAACCCTGGAGCGGCCGGTGGGCAAGCATACATCTCTTGCCAAGGGGAATCTTTCCGATGAAATTGCCAGGCTGAAAAAGCAGGATGGCAAAGACATCGTGGTCTATGGCGGCGCCGGTTTTGTATCGTCATTGATCCAGGGCGGTCATATTGATGAGTTCAATTTTTTCATTAACCCGGTGATGATAGGCAAGGGGCTAAGGATTTTTGATCTCATTGGCAGGCGGCAAAAACTTTCACTGATCAGTGCAATACCTTATGATTCAGGAATTACTGTAGTTCGCTACAGGCTGGATAATTAATATTTACACTTTTAGCGAACCACGGAACCCCTTGGCGGCATAGTAAGAATCAGCTCCATTAAAATTTCAATCCCCATGGCAATTGCCATATCAATGGCATTATTTGCCGGTTTATTTTCTTTTCTTGCTTCGAGAGCTTCACGATCGTAAGTTGAGCAATTCACTCTGTTGAGCCGGCAATAACTTTTTTTTCTGACTATTCACCTATTCACGTTGTTATATTTTATTGATTGATAAATAATTTGTAAATGTGCTTACATCTATGCGTGATCTACCCAATTTGAAATTGAATCTTTGATATCTTGATACCAAACAGTCTCATCATCTAATACCTGATTATTTTGAATAATCTTATCTAAATACATTCTTAAAACTTTTGCATCATTAAAACCCTTACCTTTTGCGGTAGTGATAAACAAAACAAACTGGTTTAAACTCATCGGGACAATCCTCGTTTTACCGCCATATGCTTTGGTTTTTATCCTATTTAAGCTAAAAAAGTGAGCCAATGCGCCTTCGGAAATTTTAGGAGCAACGAACAAACAATAAACCGGTTCATCCGAACTGTTCTGAATTTTTCCAAAATGACGGGCAACAGGTTCACCTTCCATTTCATATTGTTTATTTCCACTCGACATTGTTACCTCAACTATCATTTTAAACCCTTCATATTCGGCTTCAACATCTGGCATATTTCCAAGAGCTGTATTTAACGGCATTCCGTCTAGATCCAATCTAAAATTTCCTGTTATCCGTTTTGCGAAGTTCATCATAACTATTGCGCGCCAAATATTCCATTCCAAATAAAGTGGTGGGTCTGGTACTTCTTTCTTTTGTATTTTTCCAAACACATCGACAATATCGTCAAACTCTTTATAGCTCTTCAGAGCAACCTGAGTTTCTTTAATGGCTTCTGAGATCATTTTTGTTTCTACTGTTCCCAATAAATCTTTTAACGATTCAATGCTTGCTTGGGGAGCAAATTTCACTCTAAGTTTTGATAGCTGCTTTTCAAGGTAATTTCTATCATCTGTAAGTAATAACAAAGTATTAGAACTAAACAGATATTTTTTATACTCAGCTTCTGTCTGATACGTTTTTGCTTTACGGTCGACAGTTTCTAAAACAAAATTAACTTCTGCAACACGAGACGGGGCAACAATCATTCGAAAAGTTTTCTTATCAAAAGAAATGTATTGTGTTGCTCTTAAATAACGAATAAAAGCATCGGCATAATCAATATGATTACTCTTTTTTGTAGCAATAAATTTCTTAAGAGTAGCTTCAACACTTTCACGGGTTTTCAAGTCATTTGCTTTAATATCTTCTGCATATATTTTAAGAATTTGTTTGGTAAAAACCCCATCGACAAATGCCTTTCGATTCCCTTTGTGTTTTGAGATATCATTCCTCATTTTTTTTATTGCAGCTACAACAGAATCAAACTTGTTGTAGTGTGTCATCTGAACAAAAAAAATTGCAATTTCAGTTTTTGAAATATTACCAAGTTCTTTTACCAAACGCAATAATTCTAAATATGGCTTGATATTGAAACCTCTATCAATAGAAACGTTATGATATGGAGAAGGCAGTTGGAATTTAAAAAGTTGGCTTGCAAAAACTTCACTTGTGCGTTTCCCACTCAATAAATCTTTCCCAACTTCGGTTAATGCAATTATCGGCTTTAAATTAACAAAACCAAGTGCTTTCGGTGCTCTTGTAATCCTGTCTCTTGCGGCAAGCGAAATATTATCGGGCATTCTACTGCCTTCGTAAAATTCAGAGTTAAAAAGTTTGCCAAAAAATGCTATTTGCGTTTGGGTATTCCATTCCTGACCATTAAAAGAATCTATTAAAACCTGAATTTCAGGAATAATTTTCTCAATTGTTCTAGGAGAGGTAAAAGCAAATACAGTTCTTGTTTTACTCAGATTTGCCATTCAAAAATAATTTAGTCATTGCTTCATCATCTCCTAAAAGAGATGCTTTTTGATAAATGTCTATTTTTGCTTTCAAGAACTGTTCAATTCTTTCTTTGGAAAAGATCAGAGCCTTGTCAGAAATATCACAGCCTATAAACTTGCAATTTTCTTTAATAGCTGCTATGGCAGCAGAACCGCTTCCTAAAAACGGGTCGCACACCACAAAATCTTTTTCGGCACTTCCTTTCAACATCAATTCAAAAACTTCCGTTGGTTTTTGTGTTGGATATTGGGATGATACAACTCTTTTAATTTTCCAAACGTCAGGAATATTTTTTGAGTTAAGAGGTCTTTTTCCTTTACTGGCAAACAAAATAAACTCGTGCCGTCTTCTGAAATAATGCCCTAAGCCAATATTGGCTTTATCCCAGCAAAGCACATTTTTAACTTCAAATACTTCACGGGCAATAGGAGCAAGAGACAGCAGCGAATATGAGTCGAACATTATGTAGATATGCCTGTTGTTTTTCAATACTCGATAGCATTCCTGCAAAAATGATTTGTAGTTTTCTTCTGTATCGTGAAATTCCTCAAACCATTTTGCGTTGTTTTTCCCTGCATCAGCATATTTGCCGATAATCTTACCGCTACCAAGCTTCAAACGTTGATTCATCCCTGAATAAGCTGGGTCTGTAACGATAATATCAACACTATTTGCAGGAAGGCTTTTTAAGAAACTAATTGCATCTTCCTGAAAGATGGAAACTCTTTTATCTTTACTCTCAAAAAAAGGCTTCTGATTTACCTTTACTTTATGGCCATTCAGTACATAAATGTTTTTATTATCTTTTTTGTCGTTTTTTTCATGTATACCATCAGGTACAAAGAAATCCAACAACATTTGGTAAGACTTTTCTGATAAAGTGCCGTTCTTACCCAGTTTTATATTGTGTTGCCGAATGTATTTTTTTATATCTTCTGCAACAATCGAAAAGCGTTCTTCAATGTTTTGAATTGTATAAATCATACCTCTTTTTTTCCATTTTTTCAAACTCTATTTGTTCTCTTTAGACAAAAATATAAAATTTAATACGGTAGATTGTGAGAAACAAGAACAAAGGTTTTAACGGCTCCATGCGAACAATGGCACATAAGTACAATCGGTTTTTATGAAGCTTTGACACCCTAATTTTGTGCCAGATTCAGGTGGTAAAAAAACTATATACTCATAAATTTTTACTATGCTTAGGTTAGGTGCAGTTGCTTTTTACGTAGTAAAATAAATTATGGCAAAGTATCAATTCAGCCAAGATTTAATTGGCATATTAATTACAAGCCGGTAACATTGTTTAATATTTTTCCCCATAATTAATATTATGTTAAGTAAATAATAGCACGATTTTGGCGTTTATAAAATATGCGGTTACTCAAAAAGATTTTTGTTGTTTTTATAGGTACTATTCTATTGCTGACTGGTGCTACCTCCTGTTCCAGGCGGATTACAGAAACTGGTATGGCGTCTTATTACGGCGTAAATGACGGGTTCAATGGCAGGAAAACTGCCAATGGTGAAATCTTTGACACATACAAGCTCACTGCTGCCCATAAAACGCTTCCCTTCGGTACCATTGTAAAAGTGACCAATTTGTCGGACGGCTCAAGTGTTAAAGTCAGGATCAACGACCGGGGTCCTTATATCAAAGGACGCATCATTGACCTCAGCGCTAAAGCTGCTGAAAAACTGAACATGACTTCCAAAGGCATTGCCCGGGTGGAATTAAAGTATAAAAAGAAGAAAAAATAAAGCCCTCTCAATACAGAGAAGGCTTTATGCAATTGAATTGGGATATTTTTTTATCAAAACTTGCCGTGTAAAGCATCGAACTCTTTGTACTTAACGTCGTAAGCGTCATATGCTTTAGCGTCTTTTCCACGGGTTTTGTCGCGCTTATAACTGTACAAATTAGCCAGGAAATCCACCGCTTTATTGATTACACTTTTTTCCACACTGGTACGATCTGATTTCTCTTTCAGTATGTTATAAGATTTTGTTAACCATTCAATTGAAGCGTCAATATTATCGCTGATGGGCTTTTCCAGTTCGGCATTGGCTTTTTTCAACGGCTCTACCTGCTGTTTGTAAGCGGCTTCGGTAGCAGCTTTTTTCTTCGGATCTTTTTCAACAGGTTTATTCGCGTTCAGCTGGCGCATAGTCCTGATATTGCTACTGTACTGGTCGTCATAATCACCAAAAATGGTATAATAGATGATCCCCACGTTATAGGCAGCCAAAGCCTGTTTATCGTTCTTGGCAAAAGCTTTCTTGAAAGCGTCTACCGCCTTGAGTGTATAACCGGCTATTTGAGCACTGTCGAGATGCCCTTTTTCCTTACTCTTCACATTCACAAAAAGATCCCCGAACTGCAGGTATTTCTTTTCTGTAAGTGTTCCGGCAGCATCTTCTTTATCGTACATCGCTGTTTTTTTGGCCAGGTCGTAGTTTTTGTCAATGAAATCCAGTTCGAATTCATCCCAGGGCATTTCTTTGGGATACACTTCTTTGGCCAATGCGAGGTATTTATTGAATTGAGCTTCGTTATTGGCATTGGTGAAATGTACTACCAGGAATCGGTATACTTCAACATAGCCTTCTCCTTTTACCTTATGATCAGCCAGCTTTCCATAGTATTTGGCAGCTTCATTGGGCTTGTTCGCATTTTGCAATGCATAACCGGTATAGAGCAAGGATGTAGTATCAAAAGCAATGCTGCTGTTGGTCCATTTGTTCTTGATGATCTCATCGATATAAGTAATGGATATTTCGAAAGAATGTGCCGCTTCTGCCCATTTTTTCTCATTGAACAGTTTTACACCTTTCTGAAAAGAGGTGCTGTAAATATCAAAGAAAGGTTCAGCTCCCTTAGCTTTTACCACTGCGAGACCGGGATCGGCCCCCATGTATTTCTGTATGGCATCCTGGGCATCCTGCTCAATGCCGGGAAATTTTTCACTCAATTTGAGGTCTTTATACGTGGCCGCATACACTTTCGCTTTCCAGTACAATGCCTCTGGTTTAGTACCATTTTTGGGATCGGCTATTACTTTATCGATCTCTGTTTTGGCGTCTTCCACCCTGTTCAGCAGGAAATTGCTTTCTACCTTCTTAATATCCTGTGCCACAGCCAGTTGAACCGAGGCTGCAAACAGGGAAACAAGCAATAAATTTTTCATGATTGTTGGTATGTTGTTTTATTGGGGGTTGTCAAATGCTGATCTTAATCGCAAAGGCTGTGCCTAATTTTCCGGTGTATCGCTGCCGGTTGATGCTTCGGTTGCCTGATTTCCTTCTTCCTGCTGCGCTGTTTCATTTTCTTCCTCATCCTGCTCATTGATCTGCGAAACAGCTGCAATCTCATCTCCTTCATCCAGTCTGATGAGTTTCACACCCTGTGTGGCACGTCCTGCTTCCCTGATATCTACAATGCCGGTCCGGATAGTAATACCCGATTTGCAGGTGATGATGAGATCTTCCTGCTCTGTTACATAAAGAATACCTACCAAGCTTCCGGTCTTATCTGTCACATTGATGGTCTTCACACCTTTACCGCCCCGGTTGGTAATGCGGTATTCATCTACCGGCGTTCGCTTTCCAAATCCTTTTTCACTTACTACTAGCACAGTACGGCTGTTGTCGTCTTTGTTGATACAGAGCATTCCTATTACTTCATCCTTTTCATCATCCACTTCAATACCTGCTACTCCTATAGCGCCTCTTCCGGTTGCCCTTACTTTTTCTTCCGGGAAACGGATGGCCCTTCCGCTCTTCACCGCCAGCATGATCTCGGAATGTCCGTCGGTCATTTTGGCTTCCAGTAATTCATCGCCTTCAACAATGGTAATGGCATTCACACCTGTTGCACGCGGACGGCTGAAGTCTTCCAGTGATGTTTTTTTGATCACCCCTTTCTTGGTACAAAGCACGATATAATGGCTTTCAACAAATTCTTTGTCTTCCAGGTTCTTCACATCAATAATGGCTTTCACCTTATCATCGTTTGGTATCTGGATCAGGTTTTGTATGGCCCTTCCCTTGCTTTGTTTATCTCCTTCCGGTATTTCATATACCCGTAACCAGTAGCATCGTCCCTTTTCAGTAAAGAAAAGCATGGTGTCATGGGTTGATGCTACAAAGAGGTGTTCTACATAATCCTCTTCCCGGGTTTTGGAGCCTACTGCTCCCCTGCCCCCGCGACGCTGCTGGCGGTATTCACTGGCTGAGGTACGTTTGATATAACCTAAATGCGAGATAGTGATCACAACATCTTCTTCTTCAATCAGATCCTCTATGCGCATTTCATCAGCCAGGTACTGTATTTCCGTCTTGCGTTCGTCGGCAAATTTGTCTTTTACTTCCTGCAATTCCTTTTTGATGAGTTCATACCGCAAGGGCTCACTGGCGAGCAGGTCTTTCAGCTTACCAATCAACACCATCAGTTCATCGTATTCCTGGTGTATCTTATCGCGCTCCATCCCGGTAAGCCGTTGTAAGCGCAGTTCCAGTATGGCTTTGGCCTGTAGTTCATCCAATCCCCATCCTGCATTCACCAGGTTTTCTTTGGCCGCTTCAGGCGTGCTTGAATTCCTGATCAGACTAATCACTTCATCGAGGTGGTCGAGTGCTATGAGGTATCCTTTCAGGATATGGGCACGTTCTTCTGCTTTGCGCAGTTCGAACCTGGTGCGCCTGATCACCACATCCATCCTGAAATCAATAAATTCCGCAATAAGGTCTTTCAGGTTCAATATCCTTGGCCTTCCCTTGCTGATGGCCACATTATTGATACCAAAACTGGTTTGCAGTTCGGTGTATTTGTAAAGCTGGTTGATAATAACCTGTGCAACGGCGTCGCGTTTAAGATCAAGCACAATACGGGTACCTTCGCGCATGTTGCTTTCATTGTTCACGTGGGCAACGCCTTCGATGGTTTTGTCGTTCACCAGCTGACCGATCCTGTCGGTCAGTTTATCCCGGTTGATCAGGTAAGGTACCTGTGTAATAATGATCTGTTCTCTTCCACTCGTTTTAGTATCTACATGGCATTTACCACGAAGCACCACGCGTCCCCTTCCGGTGATCATGCCTTCCTTTACCCCTTCCATGCCATAGATGATGCCTCCTGTAGGGAAATCGGGCGCTTTGACATGGTTCAACAGTTCTTCAACAGGAATTTCTTTGTTATTGATATATGCGATACAACCATCCACTACTTCACCCAGGTTATGGGGCATCATGTTGGTGGCCATACCTACTGCAATGCCCGATGAACCATTCACCAGTAATTGCGGTATCCGTGTAGGTAATACAGTGGGTTCTGATAAGGAATCGTCAAAATTGAGCTGAAAATCTACAGTCTCTTTTTCAATATCATCCAGCATCGATTCCGCCACGCGCTGCAGCCTGGCTTCCGTATAACGCATGGCTGCGGGCATATCGCCGTCCTGGTTACCGAAATTACCCTGTCCGTCTACCAGGGTATACCGCATGGTCCATTCCTGCGCCATACGCACCAGGGTATCATAGATGGAACTATCGCCGTGCGGGTGGTACTTACCCATTACTTCCCCCACAATACGGGCGGATTTCTTATAAGGTTTGTTGCTGTGGTTGCCCAGTTCATTCATGGCGTAAAGTACGCGGCGGTGAACGGGTTTGAAGCCATCCCTTACATCGGGAAGAGCCCTTCCTACTATGACCGACATCGAATAATCGATGTAGGCCGTTTTCATCTGTTCCTCTATATTGACCTGTATGATACGATCGTTATCGTTTGTCTGCTCCGGTGGTAAATGGTTTTCTTCCATGTCTTCTTTCTCGTACTTGATTTTAACTATTTCAAGACGGCGAAGATACCTTTTTTGGCCCTTTTAGCCCAGTTTTTTTACGCTGGATACACTCCCGGTTCTGTTACAGTTATTGTAAATATATTTGACTATGAACACGGCAAAACATATCCTGTTATTGGGGGCTGGCAAGTCGGCCACTGTATTGATCGATTACCTGAAAGAAGAAATATCTCAAAGACAATGGCAATTGGTTGTGGCCGATCATGATTTGGAACTGACTTCAGCAAAAGTAGGTACCCATCCTCATGCCAGGTCTGTAAAGCTGGATATACTTAACATACCCGAACGCCGGGCATTGATTGACGCTGCCGATGTAGTGATCTCCATGATGCCTCCTGCCCTTCACCTGATGGTAGCAAAAGACTGCCTGGAACTGGGTAAACACCTGCTCACTGCTTCCTATATTGAGGAAGAATTGAAAACGCTGGAAGCAGCTATCCGCAAAAAAGGCCTGTTGTTCTTGTGTGAAATGGGATTGGATCCCGGGATCGATCATATGAGCGCCATGCAGCTGATCCACCAGGTACATTCTGCAGGCGGTATCCTGCACAGTTTTAAATCGCATTGCGGCGGACTGGTAGCGCCCGAAAGTGATAATAATCCATGGCATTACAAGATCAGTTGGAACCCGCGTAATGTAGTACTGTCTGGAAAAGCCGGGGCTGTATGGCGCGAAAAAGGCATTACCCTGGATCGCAGTTACAAAGACATGTTCGCCGAATGCCCCGAGGTCAGCATTGAAGAATTGGGAAAATTGGCTTATTACCCCAACCGTGATTCGCTGGGATACATCCATACTTACCAACTGGAAGAAATATCTACTTTCGTGCGTACTACTTTGCGTTATCCCGATTTCTGCAAAGGATGGAACCTGGTTGTTCAACTTCAATTGACCGATGAAACCATTCCATATAACACCGATGGTATAAGCATGCGGGAATTCCTGCAGCGGCACCTGCAACAACACCGGTTGAATTTTTCTATTGAAGGATTGAGTGATCCCGCATTACAGGAACAATTCCGCTTTCTGGGTCTTGATTCCCATGAGCCATTGAATCGAGGTATCTGTACTGCAGCCGATGTCATGCAATACCTGTTGGAGCAAAAACTGGCATTGCATCCGCGGGACAAAGACATGATCGTAATGTTGCATGAAATTGACTATGAATTGAAAGACAGGATGCATTCCATGAAAAGTTCGCTGGTGGTAAAGGGTGAAAACAGTCTGCACACGGCCATGGCCAAAACAGTGGGTCTGCCACTGGGTATTGCCACCGTTTTATTGCTGGATGGAAAAATAAAAGAGACGGGATTACATATTCCCATCTCTCCTGCTGTTTATGAACCTGTGCTGGCAGCATTGGCCAAACAGGGTATTCGTTTTCACACCTAAGCTTTCTTTTTCCCTTTTGATTTTTTAATTTTTACTTTTTCATCCCCACCATCGATCACCCATTCATAATCCAGTTGACGTTTTTCCAAGTTGGCGGCTATTACCCTGATCCAGACCTTATCACCCATTCTGAATTGCCTGCCGCTTCTTCTTCCTACCAGACTGTAATCAGTTTCTACCAAACGAAAATCATCATAATCCGATAAACCCACCAGGCTCACCAATCCTTCGCATTTATGTTCTATGGTTTCTACCCAGAAACCAAAACTGGCTACGCCGCTCACGACGCCTTCAAATGTTTCACCCAGGTAATTGCGCATGAATTCCACCTGCTTGTATTTGTTGCCGGCCCGCTCGCATTCCATGGCTGCTCTTTCACGCTCACTACTGTGTTTGCATTTTTCCTCCATCTTCTTATCGATAAGTGGTTTTTGCTGTAGTACCGATTCCAAAACGCGGTGTACCAACACATCGGGATAACGGCGAATGGGTGAGGTAAAATGGCAGTAATGTTCGAATGCCAGGCCGTAATGCCCGATATTCTCCGTGGTATATACTGCTTTGGCCATGGTACGGATGCCCAGTTGTTCCAGCACATGCTGTTCGGGTTTACCCTGCACATCGTGCAGCATTTCATTGAAGCTTTTGGCAATGGCTTCGGGTGAGCTGATGTTGAATTTGTGTCCGTATTTCCGGGCGAAATCCATGAATGGTCGCAGCTTTTCCTCATCGGGCTGGTCATGCACACGGTATGGGAATGGAATGGGCTTTTTATTCACCTGTAGTTTGGAAATATTTTCCGCTACTGTTCTGTTGGCCAGGAGCATAAATTCTTCAATCAGTTGGTGCGCTTCTTTGCTTTCTTTCACTACAATGCCGATGGGTTTACCCTGCTCATCCAGCCTGAACCGCACTTCCTGCGAAGAAAAATTAATAGCACCCCTGCCGAACCTTTTTTTACGGATACGCTGTGCCATATCATTCAACAATAATATTTCCTCCAGGTAAATGCCTTTCCTGCTTTCAATGATCTCCTGTACGTCCTCGTAAGCGAACCGGTAGTTGGAGTGAATCACTGTTTTGCCCAGCCAATAGTGTTTTACTTCGCCCTTCGTATTCATTTGAAAAATGGCAGAGAAGGTAAATTTATCTTCATTCGGGCGAAGCGAACACAATTCATTGGATATTCTTTCGGGCAACATGGGGTTTACTCTGTCGGGCAGGTAAACCGAAGTAGCACGTTTGTATGCTTCTGCGTCCAGTTCTGTGTCAGGGTGCACATAGTGACTTACATCGGCAATGTGAACACCTACTTCATAATTGCCGTTATGGAGTTTGCGAATGGACAGCGCATCATCAAAATCCTTTGCATCTACCGGGTCGATGGTGAAAGTGAGTATGTCACGGCAATCTTTTCGCCGGGCAATTTCCTGTTGATCCAATATGTCGGGCAAGCGCTCCGATTCTTCCAAAACATCATCAGGAAAAAATAGCGGAAATCCGGCCTGAGCCAGCAATTCTTTCATGGCTGCATCATTCTCATCTTCTGCCTGCATGATGCTGACAACCTCGCCCACCGGCTTTTTATCGTCTTTATCCCATTTAACCAGCCGCGCCACTACCCTGTCTTTATTTTTTGCGCCGTTGACAGATGCCAAAGGGATGAACAGGTCAGGCATGGGCTTGTCTGTATCAGGTATGAAAAATGCATAGTTGGTGGACAATTGCAGGTGGCCGATGAACTCCGTTTGCTTTCTTTCCACCACTTCCAGTATGCGGCCCTCTTTTTTGCCGGTACGGCTGTTCTCCTTCACTACTTTTACCCTGACAGTATCGCCATTCAATGCGGTATTAAAATCGCCCGGACGAACCAGCACATCCCCGCTGTCATTGTCTACAACTACGTACCCCATACCCGATCTCGTAACTTCCAGCCTTCCTTTGATCTGTTGTACGGTTAAAGGTTTTGTTCTTTGCTTTTGTTTGGATTTAATTTTTGTTTTCTTCTTCATACCAACGGGTTGATACTAAAGTTCCTGATAAAATCAGTAACTGCCGCATTAAATTGTTCACCTTCTCCAAACAGGAAACGGGGTTGTATGGGTAAAACATACAAGGGTAGCCCGGCCAGGTCTTCCGTGAATTTGGCCAGCCTGACCGCATCTTTCTCAGTTGTCAGGATCAGTTTGTCCCTTGCATGGATATCCCTGAATTTCTTTTTGATCTCGTTCAGGTCATCAATGGAGAAAATATGATGGTCGGAATAATCCTGCTGGTAATAAGTATGCGTATGTTCCAGCAAATAATCTTTCAGTGGTTTGGGATTGGCAATTCCACAAACGAGCAACACTTCATCCTGCTCAGTAAGCTGCCATTCATCACTCCTGTCACAGATATGATAAGGCGTACCATAAGCAATGGTAGTGAAATAAACCTGTTGCTTTTCTGTAGGATGCAGGCTTCGGACGACCTTTTGTTTTTTTTCTTCGTCCAGGTCCGCCGGGCATTTCGTAACCACAATCACTTCAGCCCTTTTGGCTGAAGATCTTTCATCACGCAAGTCGCCGGTGGGAAGAAAAAAATCGTGTGTATAGAGGTTGCTGTAATCGGTCAGCAAAATATTGAACCCCGCTTTTACCGAGCGGTGCTGGAACGCATCATCCAGTATGATGGCCTGCAGTGAAGGTGCATCCTGCAAGAGCTGTGGTATAGCTACCAGTCGTTCTTCCCCCACTGCTACTGGTATATCAGGAAATTTAAGGTGGAATTGCATGGGTTCATCGCCGATATCGAGTGCGGTGGTATTGGCATTGGCCAGTGCGTATCCTTTTGTTTTTCTTTTATACCCCCTGCTCAAAGTGCTCACTTTAAATTGCGGTTTCAGGAGGGTTACCAGGTATTCCACCATGGGAGATTTGCCTGTTCCGCCCACCGCAATATTGCCCACACAGATAAGCGGGAAATTGAATTCGGCAGATTTTAAATAATTTTTATCGAATAAACGATTGCGCAGGTAAACAATAAGTCCATATACCAGCGCTATCGGCAAAAGCAAAACACGGAATGATTTGAGGAAGATCGTGTTAAAATTCATAGATATGCTGCGGTGTGATACAGAACGATAAAGGTACATCAAATTGATCTCTGTCAGCGATGTACTCAACAGGCTCGAAATAAGACAACCCAATTTTAATAACATCATTCCGGCATTGAGCAAGGTAACGGTCATAAAAACCTTTTCCATATCCAACGCGGTATCCCTCTGCGTCGCAGATGAGCATGGGTACCAATACCAGGTCAATGTCCCCTGCATTGATGACATTGCCTGTTTGTGGTTCAGTGATCCCCCATTCATTGGTATGGTATACCGTATCTTCATCAATGAGCATGGCCTGCATCTGGCGTGTAGCCATATCACTTACAGGATAAGCGATCCTTAATCCGGGTACTATATGCCGCAGGTAACTGCTGAATAAATGTGTATTGGGTTCGGCTGTTTTTGCCATTGGCCAATAAGTAAGTACAGTATGGATATCCCCATAATTGAACTCCTGAAAATGAAGCAGCATCAGGTCGTCGAGTTTCAGTCGCTTTCTGGAATCGATCAGGGCTCTTTTTGCCTTGTATATCTTCCTGAGTTGCCGTTTGTTCATGCTTATTGGTTGATTATTTCAGTTAAAGCAGGTTTCATTTGCAAGGCCAGTGATTTGATGACTGAACGGTCGATGTTATCTATCCGATGTATGTTTCCCAATGAAGGGTAACCTGTCCAGTCAACGATTTCCTGTTCGTATTGCATATAATCATCGTTGAATATCCATCCCAGCACCCGGATACCGTAAGCCCTGCAGCAATTGGCAGTCAAAAGCGAATGATTGATGCTTCCCAGGTAATTCCTGCTCACCAGGATCACCTGCGCATTCAACGCCAGTATCATATCAGCCACTGTCTCGTGTGCGTTCACCGGCACCAGCAAACCACCCGCTCCTTCGATCACCAGCGGTTTGCCTGAAAGGCCTGCTTCTATTTGTTGCGCCGCCGCTGTTATAGCCGCCAGGTCAATTTCCAGTCCTTCTCTACGGGCCGCAATATGCGGCGAAGCCGGTGTTTGCAATTTATATACTTCGGGATGGATGGTTATGTGGGGATTACTGACCAGTGACCGGACAGTCAGGGCATCGGTTCCATCGGCATACCCCGCCTGCACTGGTTTCCAGTAATCGGCGCCCAGCGCTTCAGTCACCACTGCCGCTGCTATGGTTTTTCCCACATCAGTACCAATGCCTGTAATGAATAAAGGGTTCATGGTTATTGACAAACAAAAAAAGAAAACAAGGTAGTTCCATAATTCCGCACAAAACTAAATCCTTCAAATTGCTCATAAGCATTCCTGGGTGTATGTTCCAGTACAAAGAATCCGCCTTTCCTGATCATTTTTTTGGCAACAATGATCTTCGGCAATTCATCAATGGTTCCCAACGCATAGGGTGGCCCGGCAAAAATAAAATTAAACCTGTCGTTCACCGTATCCAGATAAGCAAACACTTCCATCTTCAATACCTTACAGTTTTCAATTCCCAGTGCATCGATATTCTTTTTGATGAACGCATGCATGGTATTGTCTTTTTCCACAATAGTCAGGTCCGATGCACCGCGCGAAGCCAATTCATAACTGATGCTGCCTGTTCCGCCAAAAAGGTCAAGTGTTTTGGTATCTCCAAAATCCATCCTGTTCCGCAGTATATTGAATAGTCCCTCTTTTGCAATATCGGTGGTAGGGCGGGTATGTGGCATTTGTGCAGGCGGACTGATCCTCCTCCCCCCCCATTTACCTGATATGATCCTCATAATCGGCCAGTTTAAAGAACGGAGTGAAATAATGCGCGGGATTTCCTGCTTCCATCATCTTTTGTAAAACATCGCCTGCTATTATTTCATCAAAATCAATTGTACTGAATAACTGTGTAAACTGATGATAAAGGCTTCCCTCACGGTCGAATATTCCGCTGATCTCCACTGCAACCGATTTCGGGTCAAGACCGAACTGGTGTGTTGTATTCAATACATAGTATAAGACATCTTCTGCAGTATGGTAGCTGAAAGATTGTATGAGTTGCAATTGCTTGTTCTTTACCAGTACCAGTACCAGGTGGTTGCCATAGAATTGCAGTTTCATGAACTGATCATCCTGCCAATGCCTTGTCAATACATCTTCCAGCAACGGCGAATATATATGGGAAACCTGGTGCGAAGGGAAATAGCGCCCTGCTAGCTCATGTATGGACCGTTTAATGCGGTAGGCGTTGATGAACTGCTCCTGTTTACCCACTTTATCATATTTGAGTTCGTGCCATTCCGATTCGCCGAACAAGAGGGAAAGATGATCTTCCGCAGCTACGATATTCTTTTGTCCTGCCGGTATGATCATGGCTTCTTCAAAATTGTAAAAAAGTCTGGTTTTGTTGCCATATTGCTGCAATAACATTGAGTATTGCCTGATCTCATAAAATATATCATTCCACTCGTGCTGCGTTTCATCGAGCTGGAATAATTCAAAAGCCGCCACTTCCTCCGTTACGGTATTTTTAACAAGACAGGCAAACTGGTACCGGCCAATCTCCACCAACAGCTGCTTATCAGCCGTGGTATTGTCATCACTGTAAAAACCAACGATCTTCTGGGCCATGTAAGGGTAATTGCTATGCAATGATATAAAAAAGTGAGGAGTTAGTAGTGAGTAGTCATTAGTTTTGCGGCCTCTCATGGGTTCATCTTCACGCAATATCAATTTACAGGTCAATATCAGCAACCGACAGATATTGAGCATTGCCCTGCCTATATCGGCCTCGATAGTGGTACCACAGATCAATTTCATCACCAACAATATTTTCCTGGGCGGATTGGGTCAGAAGGCGTTGGCCCTGGCAGGTATTACAGGGGTGTATTACCTGATCTTTGCCGTAGTGGGTCATGGCCTGAATAATGGCCTGCAGGCCCTGATCTCCAGGCGTGCCGGTGAAAACCGTATTGACGCCATCGGCAACCTGTTCTGGCAGGGTGTGCGCATTTCACTGGTTTTTGCTGCCATTGGCATATTGCTCACCTGGCTGGTAGCCCCACTGGTACTGCATTGGTCTTTACACGATGAAGAGGGAGTACAGATAGCCGTTCGTTTCCTGAACATACGCATCCTGGGACTCCCTTTCCTTTATGTATACCAGATGCGCAACGCTTTGTTGGTTGGTACCAACCAGAGCAGGTACCTGATCCTTGGAACAGCTACGGAAGCGGTGGTCAATATTTTCCTTGATTATGGTTTGATCTATGGCAAGATGGGGTTTCCAGCCCTTGGGTTTAATGGAGCTGCCTACGCTTCTATTATTGCAGAGATAGCGGGATTGGCCGTTATTTTCGTTGTCATACATGCGAAAGGGATCAGTCGCCAGTTGCATTTGTTCCGAAGCTGGAGATATGATGCTGCGAACACCAGGCTCATTTTACAACAATCGTCCCCCCTCATATTACAACATACCATCAGTATTACCAGTTGGGAATTCTTTTATATACTGATTGAACATCATGGCGATCAGGCGCTGGCGGTATCCAATACCATGCGCAATATTTTTGGTTTTTTCGGTTGTTTCACCTGGGCGTTTGCGGCTACTGCCAATACAATGGTAAGTAATATCATTGGCCAGGATATGCATCACCGCGTCATTGAACTGATCCATAAACTCATCAGGTGGAGTGTTGGATTGGCTGTAACCATATGCATTTTCCTGAACCTCTTTCCGCATACATTTCTGTCCATTTATGGCCAGGGCGAAGACTTTATCCAGGCCGCTATTCCCGTTCTGCGTGTAGTATCTTTTGCATTGGTATTGATGTCCGTTTCTGCGATCTGGCTGAATGCCGTAACCGGCACCGGCAATTCCAGGATGAACCTGGCAACAGAAACAGCGGCAATCATACTGTATTGTACTTACAATTATATTGTACTCGAAAAACTCAACCTGCCCATCACCTGGGGATGGGCCAGTGAAGTCATTTACTGGTGTACCCTGCTGATCCCTTCATTCTGGTATATACACAGCGGAAGGTGGAAAACGAAGAAAATTTGAGAAACAGACAAAATTCCACTAAATTTGGGAAAAATGTCCCCTATGAATTCGGCCAAAAGTTTTCTCCTTCAACTGGAGCACGATGTGAAAGCAGGCAGCTCCGCCAACCGCATCACCTGGGATATATTGGGTGCCAGCCAATTCATGCCTTCGGCGCCGGTATCAATGAATGATTTTGTAAAAGCAACCGATAAGGGTATTCCCAAACGCGCTGTAATGAACCTGGCCGAAGTAATGGAAGTACCCATGAAAGACATGGCCCCTCTTTTGAATGTCTCCTATAAAACATTAAGCAGGAAAAAGAACAATGATGTATTGGATGCATTAACTTCTTCCCTTTCCATAGAACTTGCCAGCACGGTGGCAAGGGGTTTATCCCTGTTTGAAAGCCGTGAAAAATTCAACACCTGGCTGCAAAAGAAAAACAGGGCATTGGATGGATTCACTCCTTTCCAATACCTGAATACGCCAACCGGCATCAGAACCGTTAACCGCATCCTTGGCAGGATGGAAGAAGGCATTTACACTTAACCAGGCGGTTGTTTATGTTTGTTTACCGTATTGTAAAAAGCAGGAAAAGAACAACCGATCTTTCCGGCTCGGGTGCCTTCCATGAAGGTGGCCGCTGGAACAACGAAGGGGTTTTTGCCCTGTACACAAGTGAAAATGAAGCGCTTGCTTTATTGGAAGTATTGGTTCATGTGGAAGAGGCCGAGCTTCCGTCCGATCTTTTCATCATAAAGATTGAAATAGCCCCCTCCGCCCCCATCTTCACATATCCTGATAAAAAACTTCCCAAAAGCTGGCGTATGCCGTGCAATATTGCCATGAAAACCATTGGCGACAGGATCATTGAATCGAATGAATACCTTGCTTTAAAAGTACGTTCAGCCGTTATGCCCACTTCTTACAATTATATCCTAAATCCCCGCTATTCCGGGTATTATAACCTGGTAAAAATGGCGGATGTATATCGGCTGGAAATAGACAAGCGATTATAAACCGTCGATATATTTACTATTAACGCTTATTTCATATTGTGTTAACTTTACTGCCATATACATTGTCATGACCAAACCAGCTACGCTTAAAGAGATTGCGCGAAGACTTAGAGTGTCTGTTTCCACTGTCTCGCGTGCACTGCATAACCACCCCAGCATCGGACTGCGTACACGTACCCAGGTGCACCAGCTTGCACAGGAACTCAATTATGAACCCAACAAGACCGCCATATTTTTCAAACAGGGTAAGACTTTTACTATTGGCGTTATCCTGCCCAATTTGTCGGAAGAATTTTTTTCCATGGCAATTACCGGAATCGAACAAACCGCTTTGAAGCACAGTTACAATGTATTGATGGGCCAGTCACACGATCTGCCCGAACTGGAAAAAAGGATCACTGCAACCATGAAAGACCACCGGGTAGATGGTTTGATCATTTCACTGGCGAAGGACAGCAAGGATTTTGAGCATTTCAGTCAGCTCGACAAGTACAACATACCCATCGTATTTTTCGACCGCGTCCCTCCTTCCAAAACCATTCATTGCGTTACGAGCAACCTTCGTTCGGGTGTATTACAGGCCGTGCATTTTCTCATAAAAAAAGGACATAAACGCATTGGACTCATCAATGGCCCTGTTTCCCTGCTGGCTACCAAAGAGCGCATGGAAGGATATACCGATGGTTTGCACGGTAAAAAGATCAAAATAGACATGAGTCTTGTTGTGTCTACCGATCTTTCCACGGCTGGTACGGAAGATGCCATGCAGCAATTACTGGGATTGAAAAATCCGCCTACGGCCATCATTGCATTCAATGACTATGTAGCCCTTGACGCCATCCGTTATGCACGCAAACAGAACAAAAAGATCAACAAAGACCTTTCATTTGTAAGTTGCGCCAATCTGCCCATTACCCATTATATGGATACGCCGCCGCTCGCCTCGGTAGAACAATTTCCCCGTGAACAAGGTGAGAAGGCCATGGAGATCATGTTGCAACTCCTCACACGCGGCGAAGAGCTGAAACAGAAGAACCAGTTCTTTCAGATAGAGCTGGAAAGCAGGCTTGAACTGATTGAGCCTTAAAATTGCGCAACCGTTTGAATGAAGTTCAAGTGCCAATCTCTGTTATTTTTGGCACAACATACCCATTATCATGCTCGCAACCATTCTTGAACAATATGGCCTGACAGCCAGCCAATGCAGGATACTTCCTTTCGGAACCGGTCTGATCAACAGTACCTGGAAAATATCCGATGCCAATAACAATAATTATATCCTGCAAAAAATCAATGGTCATGTGTTTACGAATCCGGTACACATCAGTGAAAACATAGGCGCGCTGGCAGATTATTTTGATAAACATGACCCTTATTACCTGTTTGTAAAACCGGTAATAACCCTGAAAGACGGGGTTGGTTATGTTATACAGGAAAATAATTATTACCGTTTATTCCCGTTCATTACGGCATCCAAAACTTACGACACCGTAGCAACACCACAGCTTGCTTTTGAAGCAGCCAGACAATTTGGAAAGTTTACACGAGAACTGGCGGGTTTTGATGCATCATCTCTCCATATTACCATTCCCGATTTTCATAACCTCACCCTTCGTTACCGCCAGTTTGAAGAAGCTGAGGTGTTGGGCAATCCCCAAAGAATTGCACAGAGCAGGGACCTGATCAATTTTATTCAGTCTCAGCAAGACATTGTGACCGCTTACGAAAAATATACTTCCAGTGGTTCCTTCAGGCAGCGTGTAACCCATCACGATACCAAGATCAGCAATGTATTGTTTGACGGGAACGACAAAGGCCTTTGTGTGATTGACCTGGATACCGTTATGCCAGGTTATTTCATCAGTGATGTAGGCGATATGATGCGTACCTATCTTTCACCTGCCAATGAAGAAGAAACCGATTTCGATAAGATCAGTATCCGGGATGAAATTTTTTATGCCATTGCCGGCGGTTACCTGGGAGAAATGCAGGATGAACTGACTGCAACAGAGGTCAGCCATTTTGTTTTTGCAGGGAAATTCATGATCTATATGCAGGCGATACGTTTCCTGGTAGATCACCTGAACAATGATGTGTATTACGGAGCACGATACGATGGGCATAATTTTAACCGCGCAGGCAACCAGGTAACCCTGTTGCAGCAATTGCTTCTGAAAGAAAAAATGTTCAGTGACTTTGTGAATGCAAAATTATACATGCAGGCGCCCTGATATTTCCGTAACTTTCCGAAAAACTTATCATGCCGGTTTACGATACCATGGTAGAAGCATTGAGCGACGCAAAAAAAAGGGGCTATACCATCGATTTCAATCTTGAATTTGACACTGTAAAATGTAAGCATACAGGTGCAAGTTTCAACCCATCGCAATTTGAAATCGTGGAGTTTTACCGTTTTGAAGGCTTCACCAACCCTGATGATTCCAGTATCCTTTACCTGATTGAATCAAAAGACGGGAATATGAAAGGCGTACTTGTAAGCGCTTATGGTATTTATACCGACCCGGTCAGCGACAGCATGATACAGAAATTAAAAGTGCACCACTAATACAATCCCGGTTAACATGTTACACAGAAGACGTTTTTTACAATTGGGTTCTCTCGGACTCTCTGCTTTTTCATTTTCATCGTTCGGGGTATCCGGGCCTGCCCGCAGACCCATTGTAATTTCCACCTGGGATGCAGGTATTGAAGCCAATAAAGCTGCCTGGCAGGTACTGCGCAAAGGCGGCCGGGCCCTTGATGCCGTGGAACAGGGCGTAATGGTAACAGAATCTTCTTTGAACTGTTGTGTAGGTTTGGGAGCGAATCCCGACAGAGACGGGCATGTAACACTGGATGCCTGCATCATGGATGAAAATGCCAATTGCGGCAGCGTGGCATTCCTGGAACGTGTCAAACACCCGATTTCAGTGGCCAGACGCGTAATGGAAAAAACACCGCATGTGATGCTGGTGGGTGAAGGCGCCCAAAAATTTGCAGTTGCAGAAGGCTTCCCCCTGGAATCGGGAAAGCTTTCCGATGATGCACAAAGGTCTTATGAGAACTGGTTGAAAAAAAGTGAATACAAGCCGGTGATCAATATTGAAAATACAAAGGGACAAACCGCTGCCGTACCTTCCCGCCTGGAGAATGGCGACTGGAACCACGATACCATTGGAATGGTTGCGTTGGACGCACAGGGTAATCTCAGTGGCAGTTGCACAACCAGTGGTATGGCTTTTAAAATGAGGGGCCGCCTGGGAGACTCACCCATTATAGGAGCCGGACTGTACGTAGACAATGAAGTGGGCGCTGCAACCGCTACCGGTCAGGGTGAAGATGTGATACGCATTTGTGGTACCCACCTGGTAGTGGAGCTGATGCGCCAGGGCCTGTCTCCTGAAAATGCCTGCAAAAAAGCAGTGGAACGCATCATCGGGATCAAAGCTGCCAAAGCCAAAGACATACAGGTTGGCTTTATTGCCATCAACAAGCGTGGTGAATACGGCGGTTACTGCATCCAGAAAGGATTCAATTTTGCCGTTTGTTATGCCGACGATAAAAATTTCCTGGTAGACGGTAAGTTTATTTTATAACTACCTCAATCAACTGTTAACACAGGGGTTGGCGAATGATAGGAAAGTAATTTCCGTGTGAGCCTGTTCCAGAAACCAGGCATGCAAAAATCTTTCATCGGATTAATCATGATCAGGTCTGCATTGATCCTTTGCGCAAAACTGAGCGTACTGACGGCAAGGCTTTTCCCTTCCAGTATGATCGACTGGACAGGTATGGTTGTCAGGCTCTGGATAACCGACAGCGTTTCATTCAACACGGGAAGGTTGTATTCTCCTGTTTGTTTACGCAGCGATACCAGGTAGATAGTGGATTTAAAATGCCGCCCCAGTAATGCAGCCAGTTTGATACGACTTAGAGGAATATGGTCATTCAGTGGCAATATGATTTTTTTGAAATGATGGACCAATCCGCTTGCCCTTACTGCCAATACCGGGATATTCGCTTTGCGTGACAAACGGCTGATGGATATGGAAGACAAAACTCTTTCAAAGAAATTAAATCTTGCCAGTCCTACTACCACCAGGTCCATCTGGAAACGTGCGATATAGTCTGATAACTGTTCATACGCATTTCCATGCAGCATGCTTATCTCAATGCTGCCCTCACCACAAATATGGTCTTTGTAATGTTCTTTCAGGGTAAGCAATTGTTCCCCAGCCTGCTTGGCATCTCCCCCATTCAAGAGGTGCACCAGGTGAATATTACAGTGCAGGGAATTGGAAAGTTCAATGGCTTTGGCAATGGCCCAATCGCTTTTCACCGTGAAATCAACCGGCACAAGGATATTATACAAGCTGTTTGTCATAAAGTCGTTTTTAAGGTGATTCTGATGGCTGTTTATATGATTTCGAATAATGTTCTGAAGCTTTTCTCTCTGATGTTTTTAAAAGCTACTTTTTCCAGCAATGTCTCTTTAGTACAGAAAGCCACGCCTTTCCCGGCGTGCCCGATCATACAAAGATCATCCCTCCCATCTCCCACCGCAATACAATTACGGAACTGCACATTGAACTTTTCACACAAATACTGCAGGGCGTTGGTTTTGCAAAACGCATGTCCGCATACACTATCCGGTGAAGCGAAATAGCTCGAAGGCATATTGACTTCACCTGTAGCCTTACCATTAAAAAACTCCAATTGGTTGGCTATTGCAAAATCGGCCTCTACATTCTTCACAATATAATTGGTAACCAGGGTATATCCGTGACTGATAAGCCCAACGAGGTACCCCTTCTCTTTCAGCCTGCTCACAGTCTCTTTAAAATCTGCCACCATTTTTATGCCATGAATGGTATTTAACAACGCATCCATACTTATCCCTTTGAGTAAGAGTGCTATACGTTTAGTAAGGATCAATGGGTCGCGTTCCTGCTCGCGCAGGTCTTCCAGTTTCGCCGTGAAACCATATTCCCGGGCACATACATCAATGAACCTGTCTGTTAATACCGTACCGTCTACATCAAATACGGCCATTCGCTTTTGTTCCGAAAGGTTTTCCTGCAACGCCTCATGCATGGCCTGGTTGATTTCTTCGATAGAAGCCATATCCTGGTTGAGGACTGCCGTTGTTGCATCTTCCTGCCTGGCTTTGCTGATGATGGCCCTGGCCACTTCCTTGCTCATTTTACCAAGTCCCTCCCATGGTTTGCTTTTATTCTCTATATACCCTATGTTTATTTCCTGTATCCTGGCTTTCATTAGGTACATATCCAGCAATATGCCTATATCCACCCCATAATCATTGAAAAATTCCAGTTTCCGAAAGAATTGTTTTTTTCCGGCAATCATTCCACTCAGTGGTTGTGCAAAAGACGACAAGGCCGGAAAAAAAATTGCAAGCAATGGTTTTGCCACCAGTTCGGTTACCCTGCCTGCATTGCGACTGAAGCTTCCTTTCACAAAATCGGCTTCGTCATGCAGCAGTGACTTTGTTAATTGATCTATTGTACCCGCAGGGTAAGGATCAATATCCCCATCAAGAAATACAATGATGTCGTTTTTTGCCGCAGCAATACCTTCTTTCATGGAAATTCCTTTTCCTCTTGCAGCGCTTTGCACCACTACGGCGCCGGCTTCCTGTGCCAGCTTTGCGGTATCATCCTCCGAAGTGTCATCTATCACGATCACTTCACTTACTTTCGGTTGCTGTTTACAAAATTGTACTACCTGGTGAATTGTCTTTGCCTCATTCAGAGCCGGGATGATGACAGTAATCATAGATTCTTTTTTTCGCGTTAAAAATCAGCCTGCATAAACAACCCATGCTTGTGGAGCTTCAAAACATATACCACAATTGAGGTATACGAATATTTTTTTGTCATTTTTTTACCAGATCAATGTGCGCAACGGCATGATAGTTGGGCCTGGTTGCTTTTTTCACCCAAAAATTACCATGCCATGAAAAACACAAAACTGTGCCTTTTGGCCATTGCTGTACTTACAGCAGGATTATTTGCGTTTAAACCATTTTTTAAAGGAACCGTTAAGGGAACGGTAACGCCACCAGATGCAGGTGTAAGGGCCTGGGTCCTGTCTGTTTCAGATACGTTCAGGGCGGACATAAACAAAGGCGCTTTTGAAATCACTAATGTAAAACCAGGCGTTTACAAATTGATTGTAGAAGCGATGCCCCCTTATAAAAACACATCAAAAGATGGGATTGAAGTAATCGACGGAAATACGATTGATGTGGGGGAAGTCAGGTTAAGCCAGTAGAAGACCAAAGTATGGGACAATAGTTGTTAGTGGAGAGTTGTTAGAATAAGTTACTTATCTTGGTTGCCGCTAACATCTCTCCACTAACAACTTGTTTATACTAATGATCGAAATAGCTGTTTTCAATGTCCATGCTGCTTTATTAGCAACCGGTGCCGGGGCGCATCGTCTTGAACTTTGTGAGAACCCCTTCGACGGAGGTACAACACCTTCTTATGGCACGTTGAAAACGGTCAGGGAAAAAATATCCATCCCTGTTTTTCCCATTATTCGTCCGCGTGGCGGCGATTTCCTGTTCAACGATACCGAATACGAAGTGATCTGTAAAGATGTTCAGCTTTGTAAAGAGTTGGGTTTTGAAGGAGTGGTAACAGGCATGCTATCGGCAAACGGTAATATTGACCGGGAAAGAACCCGACGATTGGTTGACCTGGCTTATCCCCTGGAAGTTACTTTTCACCGTGCGTTCGACAGGGCTGCAAACCCTATGCAGGCGCTGGAAGATGTGATTGCCTGTGGCTGCAGCCGCATTTTAACGAGCGGACAGGTTCCCAATGCCTGGGATGGACGCGAATTGATCAAACAACTGGTAAAACAGGCAGACGACCGCATCATCATCCTGCCTGGCAGTGGAGTGCGCAGCAATAATATCAAGGCGCTGGCCGAATTCACCGGTGCAACGGAATTACATTCTTCTGCACGGGCCTTCACTGCCTCCGGTATGCAATACCATGCTGAAAGCATGCAGGAAGACCTGCAAAACATGATCGTTGACACCGTTGAAATACAGAAAATGCTGGCTGCATTGTGAACATCAGGGAAGAAATATTAAAAGAACATTCCAAAGAACATGCTTTGCGCATCGCACAATATGCCTGTACGTCCAAACAACATTTTAAGAAACTGATGCAATGCTTTATGGAAGACAATTACCGTCTTTCTCAACGAGCAGCATGGAGCGTGAGCTGGGCTGCAAAAATGAAGCCCGCCATGATCACCCCCCTATATCGGAGACCTCGTTGCACAATTACAAAACAAACAGGCCCACCCTGCTGTTACCAGGAATGCAGTGCGCATTTTACAGGAAATAGAATTACCGGAAGCCTTTCACGGTGAAGTAATGAATACCTGTTTCACCTTCATTGAAACACCATCCACACCGGTTGCCATTAAAGCATTTTCACTTACCACCCTTTTCAAACTTTCCCGGCAATACACCGAGATCAGATCGGAATTGAAAATGATCATTGAAGAAAGATGGGAAACCGAAACTGCTGCGTTTCGTGTACGCGGGAAAAAAATTCTGGCAGCTTTAAGCTAATAGTCTTATTTGGCTATATTTATTCAAAATACCACCCACTATTGCATGAAACCTTTACCCATTGTTTTTTTATCACTGTTAATGCTTTGTAGTAAAAGCAAAGCGCAGGTATCTTCCGATACCGCCTGTATCATCCAGTTAAATGATGTTTATGAGATCGGTCCCCTGGAAGGAGGTCGCAAAGGAGGTATGCCCCGTGTAGCCACCATTATTGCCGAAGCCAGAAAGCAATACCCTACCCTTGCTGTTTTAGCCGGCGATTTTCTCAGCCCCTCTGTAATGGGTACAGCCAGGGTGGATGGTGAACGTGTAAACGGACAACAGATGGTGAGCCTGATGAACGCTGCAGGTATTGACCTGGTTACTTTCGGCAACCATGAATTTGATATTCCCTATGTTGCCCTTCAAAAAAGGATCAATGAATCAAAATTCTTTTGGATCAGCTCAAATACCAGTTTCAAAGACAGTGCCGGGAAAACTGCGCCATTCTATAAAACTGTGAACGGATTACAACAACCTTTCCTGCAACACATTGTATGGTCGCCCTTCAACAACCATTTCCGCATTGGTCTTTTTGCCCTTACCATCGATGCCAACCAACAAAGTTTTGTGCAGTACGAAGACCCCTATACAGCCGCTATACGCGAAACGGCGGCTTTGTCGGGAGATAATGCGTCCATCATACTGGGACTGACCCATTTATCGTACCAGGCAGATAGTGTTTTACTGAGGCAGGTTCCTGCAATCAAAGCCATACTTGGCGGTCATGAACACCAGCACATGTATGTACCTGTTGAAGGCCGTTTTGTTGCCAAAGCCGATGCCAATGCCAAAACTATTTACCGGCACCTGGTCTTCACAAACAGTAATGGCGAAATTCAAATCCGCAGCACATTGGTTCCGCTTGACAGCACTGTCAGGAGTGATGAAGCAGCAACAGTCGAAGTAAAAAAATGGGAAGACAAAATATTCAATTCGTTCGTTAAAAATGGAATCAACCCCTCACACCAGGTAGCAGTGATCGCTACCCCGCTGGATGGTATGGAATCGTCTATCCGCTATAAACAAACCAATTTAGGTACGCTGATAACGGAAAGTATGCTGTTGCCGAGTCAGTCGGCTGATGCAGCTATTCTCAACAGCGGCTCTATCAGGATAGATGATATGATCCAGGGTCCTATCAATGAAATGGACATTGTAAGGGTATTGCCCTTTGGTGGGTCGCTGTGTGATGTACAGGTCAGGGGGAATCTTTTGCTGAAAGTATTGCAGAGTAATGACGAAAGAAAAGACCTGGGTGGTTTTTTGCAGATGAGCAAAAACCTGGTTCACGCGGGTGATGACTGGCAGATCAATGGCAAACGCATCGCAGCAGATAAAATTTATACCATCCGTACCTTAGAGTTCCTGACTACAGGAGCGGAAAAAGGACTGGAATATTTCAAAAGCGACAATCCCGATATCATGGGTATTACCAAATACAAAACGACGGATGATCCTTTATCAGATATCCGTCGCGTAGTCATCAATGCTTTATCTGAACAGAAAGTTTCTTTTTAATAGAGCATCCTTACTTTGATGGTTTCTTTTACATCCCTCAATAACTCAAGCGCCTGTTTTGAGAGCTTCTTATCAATATCCAGTACCACATAACCGATTTCGTCATTGGTTTTGAGGTATTGTCCGACGATATTGATGTTGTTTTTAGACAATGCTGTGTTGATGGCGCTTAATACTCCGGGCACATTGTTGTGGATATGCAGGATGCGGTGTGCTCCTTCCACCGGTGGCAGACTGATGGCCGGCACCGTATGCGATCCGTTCGTAATGCCCCTTTCAAGGTATTGGAATAATTTCAGACTCACATCTTCTCCTATGTTCTCCTGGGCTTCTTCAGTTGAGCCGCCGATATGGGGAGTAAGGATGACATTGGATAGCCCCTGTACCGGCGATTCGAAACGGTCTCCGTTTTTTTCAGGCTCCCAGGGATACACATCAATGGCCGCGCCCCTTAATTCACCTTCCTGTAATGCAATGCTCAGCGCTTTCAGGTCCACTACTTCTCCTCTTGCGTAGTTGATGAGAATGGATCCCTTTTTAAAAAATTTGAGTACATTCTTATTGATCAGGTTACGCGTTTGGGATGTATCGGGAACGTGCAGGGAAACAATGTCTGATTGTGCCACCAGGTCTTTCAGACTTTTAGCGGCAACTGCATTGCCTAATGGCAACTTGGTTTCGGTATCGTAAAATCGCACTTTCATGCCCAACGCTTCTGCGAGCACACTTAATTGAGAGCCGATATTGCCATAGCCAATAATACCCAAGGTTTTACCCCGCAATTCATAGCTTCCTTTGGCATCTTTCATCCAGACACCTTCATGTGCTGCTTTGTTCTTATCGGGTATCCGCCTGATGAGCATGATGCTTGCGCCAATCACCAGTTCGGCCACACTGCGGGTATTACTGTAAGGTGCATTGAACACTACCACACCTGCTTTAGTGGCTGATTTGAGATCAACCTGGTTCACGCCGATGCAAAAACAACCGATAGCCTGCAACTTTTTAGCAGCTTCCAACACTTTGGAAGTGATATGTGTTTTGGAACGTATACCAATCAGGTGAACATCTTTGATCTCCCTGATCAGTTCTTCTTCATTCAGCGCTTTGGTCAGTTTGCGCACATTTACATAACCGTTTTGTTTGAATTGCTCTACCGCCTTGTCGCTGATGTTTTCCAGGAAGAGAATATTAATTTTTTCTTTGGGATAACTGGTGATTGCTTGCTTACTCATGTTTGCGAAAATAAATGTTATTTCTGTTAACACCTCGGGGATAATTTTCCACGGAAGTTGGCCAAAGTGTAGATGGAACCTATATTTGTCGCTTTAGTGAAAACTTTTGAATCTAATGTCGCGCACGATGGTCATTGCATTTCTTTCAACGTTGATGATAGCCTGTGGCTCTCCTTCTGCCAATAAACCCGTCAAAGACACCGCAGTTATTGTCAATACTGTAGTACCTCCCGTTTCTTTCAAGCCCCTTACAACCAAAGAGAAAGAATATTATGTCAATACCATTGAACCCCTGTACCGGTCGCTCCTGCTCAGAACCGGTTTCAATGGCAGTATTTTAATGGCTAAAAATGGCGAGATTGTGTTTGAAGATTACCATGGTCTCATTAATTTCAAAACAGGCGACAGTATTACACCTAACAGTCCCTTTCATCTGGCATCCATTTCGAAAACCTTCACGGCAACGGTGATCCTGCGCCTGATGGAACAGGGTAAACTGGCGTTGGAAGACGGGGTGGAAAAATACCTGTCAGGTTTCCCTTACAGCGGTATTACTATCAAAGACCTGTTGAGCCATCGCAGCGGGTTGCCCAAGTACGACCATTTCATGACCAATATACGCACCGAGCCGTACCGGGTAAAGAACAGGCGCGGCAGGTGGATAACCCGTTACCGCAGCTACAAGATAGCCCCACAGGTAACAGGGTTTGCCACCAATGAAACCGTATTACAATACATGATCAATAACCGGCCAGCGGTTGAAGCGTTGCCCAACCGCCGTTTCAGTTATTGTAATACCAATTACGCCATGCTGGCCCTGGTTGTGGAAAAGGTTACGCACATACCCTTTCCCCAATACATGAAAGACAGCGTATTCGCTCCATTGGGCATGAAAGACAGTTATGTATTCAGCATCAGAGACACAGCCAGTTATACACCTTCGTACAATTACAACAGGCGGGTTTTTCCCCTGGAAAAGCTGGACTGTGTATATGGCGATAAAAATGTATACAGCACGGTGCGGGACCTGTTGCAGTGGGACCAATCGCTCTACAAAGGCACGCTGGTGAGCCTCTCCACCCTTCAAAAGGCTTACCAGCCTTACAGCAATGAGCACAGGGGGATTAAGAATTACGGGCTCGGCTGGCACCTGCTCATCAATCCCCCCGACCCCACCATTATTTACCACAATGGCTGGTGGCATGGCAACAATACGGTTTTCAAGCGGCTGGTGCACGACAGCGCTACCGTGATCATACTGGGCAACAAATTCAACCCGGCCATCTGGCGGGCAAGCAAAATGAGCTCCGTATTTACCGGGCATGCCGATACAACGGTATTGGAACAATAGCGGTTAACCCCTATTTTTGCTGACTTTTCAATAAACACTACCAAACCAGATTTAAACCATTTATGGACAAGACCTTGTTTTATGCCGTTCCGGCTATGGGAGTTGTGGGTCTCCTCTACACTTTCTTAAAATTTAATTGGGTTTCAAAACAGGATGCGGGTAGCGACCGTATGAAAGAGATCAGCACTTATATCGCTGAAGGAGCCATGGCTTTCCTGAAAGCTGAGTGGAAAATACTGACCTATTTTGTGATCATCGTTGCCCTTTTACTGGGCGTGATGGCGAACAGCAATCCGCATTCGCACTGGTCAATAGCATTGGCTTTTGTACTGGGCGCTATTTGCAGCGCAGTAGCTGGTTATATAGGCATGAAAGCCGCTACCAAAGCCAATGTGCGTACTGCACAGGCCGCCAGGACCAGTCTTTCTAAAGCTTTGAATGTTTCATTTACGGGTGGTGCGGTAATGGGACTGGGAGTGGCTGGTCTGGCTGTATTGGGACTGGGCGCTGTATACCTGATCTTACACCAGGCTTTTGCGTCGGAGGCTGCGGCAAATTCTGCCGGCATGCTACGCACGATTGAAGTGCTCACCGGGTTTTCCCTGGGTGCCGAATCCATTGCCCTTTTTGCCCGGGTAGGCGGAGGTATTTATACCAAGGCCGCCGATGTGGGGGCCGACCTGGTAGGTAAAGTGGAAGCCGGTATCCCCGAAGACGATCCACGCAATCCTGCTACTATTGCCGATAATGTGGGTGATAATGTGGGTGATGTGGCCGGTATGGGTGCTGACCTGTTCGGTTCTTATGTAGCTACCGTATTGGCTACCATGGTACTGGGACAGGAAACCGTTTCCCAGGATAATTTTGGTGGCTATGCCCCCATTTTGCTGCCTATGCTGATTGCAGGCGCAGGTATTCTTTTCTCTATCATCGGAACCTTCTTTGTACGCATCAGCGATACAGCCGGCATCAATACTTCCAGTGTACAGAAAGCCCTTAACATGGGCAACTGGGGATCCATCATCCTTACTGCTATTGCCTGTGCCGGCCTGGTATATTATATACTGCCCGAAACCATGATCCTGCGCGAACACCTGTTCACCCGAGGCGGTGTGTTGGGAGCTATTGTAGTGGGACTGGCAGTGGGTACTTTGATGAGCATCATTACAGAATACTATACGGCCATGGGCAAACGTCCCGTGAGCTCTATCATACGCCAGTCTTCAACCGGTCACGCTACCAATGTTATCGGTGGTCTGGCTGTGGGAATGGAATCTACCTGCTTGCCTATCCTGGTACTGGCAGGCGGTATCTGGGGTTCTTATGAGTGTGCAGGCTTGTATGGTGTGGCCATTGCCGCAGCCGGTATGATGGCTACTACCGCCATGCAACTGGCTATTGACGCTTTTGGTCCGATTGCCGATAATGCCGGTGGAATTGCCGAAATGAGCGAACTGCCCAAAGATGTGCGTGAAAAGACCGATGTACTCGATGCTGTGGGCAATACTACCGCTGCTACCGGCAAAGGTTTTGCCATTGCTTCTGCAGCGCTTACTGCCCTTGCGTTGTTTGCAGCTTTTGTGGGCGTGGCTGGTATCAAGGGAATTGATATTTACAAGGCAAAAGTGCTGGCCTCCCTTTTTGTAGGCGCCATGATCCCCTTTATTTTCTCTTCACTGGCTATCCGTGCAGTGGGACAGGCCGCCATGGCCATGGTGGAAGAAGTGCGACGCCAGTTCCGTACCATCAAAGGAATCATGGAAGGAACAGGCAAACCCGAATACGATAAATGTGTAGCCATTTCAACTGAAGCATCTATTAAAAAAATGATGCTGCCGGGCGCTATTGCCATTACTTCACCCCTGATCATTGGCTTCCTGCTCGGCCCTGAACCATTGGGCGGTTTCCTGGCAGGCGCTACTGTAAGCGGTGTGTTGATGGGCATGTTCCAGAACAATGCAGGCGGTGCATGGGATAATGCCAAAAAATCTTTTGAGAAAGGTGTAGAGATCAACGGTGAAACACACTATAAAAAATCAGAGCCGCACAAAGCTTCTGTTACAGGTGATACCGTAGGTGATCCTTTTAAAGATACATCAGGACCTTCCATGAACATCCTCATCAAACTGATGTCGATCGTTTCATTGGTAATTGCCCCTACCCTGGCGCAATTGCATAAGTCCGATGCGCAACAGCCCGCTGCTGTTAAGCAAGTAATACAGCCTAAAACAACCACACAAGAAAATAATACTGTGGCGTTGCTGAAATAAAGCATACATTAGTTAGAGAACAAAAGCCGCATCAATGCTATTTGATGCGGCTTTTTACATTGGCTTAGCCCCCTCCCCACTGGTTATTTACCGTTTAACGAAATTTTATCTTGGTTTTTACGAATCAGGTCGTATATTGCTTACGAATAAAATCGTACAAATGGCTGTTTCGAAGCATATCAAACCCACCGAGAGTGAATTGGAGATACTCAGGGTACTATGGGACAAAGGCGCTGCCACTGTGAGAGAAGTACATGAAGAGCTGGCCGCACATAAGGATTCTGGCTATACCACTACCCTCAAACTCATGCAGATCATGTTTGAAAAAGGGATCGTCAAGCGCGACGACAGCAGCAAGACTCATATTTACCGCGCCAACATATCACGTGAAAATACCCAGCAACAATTTGTAGGGAAAATGATCAACTCTTTGTTTGGCGGCTCTTCTACCCAATTGGTTATGCAGGCATTGGGTAATCATGCCCCTAATAAGGAAGAGTTGGAGGAAATTCAGAAAATGCTGGATAACCTTAAAAAACAATAGTGTTTATGCAACACCTGTTTCAATCGCCTTTTTTACAGGCATTGGGTTATGCCATTACCAACAGTTTGTGGCAGGCCGCCTTTGTATGGCTTGTATTCATATTATTGAACAGTGTGCTCCGGCTCAATGCCGCCGCCAGGTATAAATTGGCTGTTGGCACGCAACTGGTGATATTTACCTGGTTCCTGCTTACCCTTCAATTCTATACAGGCATTTGCAATGCCAGGCCTGTGCTGAACAGTGCTGTAGCACAGCAACATTTACCACTGCCTGATGACGGCAGCCTCCAATCCCTGCTGATTTCCTGGCTGCTCAAAACGGAACAGTTACTGCCCTACTTATCAACAGCTTACCTGGTACTGATGTGCTTCCTGAGCATACGCTGGTTTATGGGCTACCGTAAAACACAATTGATCCGTCGCACTGGTCTCAGTAAAATGCCGGCACAATGGCGTTTGTTTACCGCCGATCTTGCCGTTCAACTGGGCATCAGCAGGAAAGTACAGGTATTCCTGTCTGAAACCATTCATACACCCCTGACCATTGGTTTCCTAAAACCATTGATACTGATACCTGTTGCCAGCATCAATCACCTCAGCGCTGAACAGTTGGAAGCTGTAATCCTGCATGAAATGGCGCACATCAAACGCTACGATTACCTGCTCAATATGCTATTGTCGGTCGTGGAAATCAGCCTTTTCTTCAATCCGTTCACCCAACTGCTCAGCAAGCAAATAAAAAAGGAAAGGGAAAACAGTTGCGACGACTGGGTGCTGCAATTTCAATACAATGCCGCTTCTTATGCCGGCGCTTTATTGCAGATTGCCCGCTTGCAATCTGCTCCCGCAGCCTTTGCTATGGCAGCCACCGGTAGCGGGAAAAAAGACCTGCTGGGCCGGGTTAAAAGAATGCTGGATCCACAGGAAAACCGGTTCAATTACCGCAGGCAATTATTGGCTTTTTGTATGGTTACCCTGATACTCAGTTCTATTGCCTGGCTGAGTCCGGATACCGGTTTTACCCCATCACAACAACACAAGCCCCTGACCCAGCCAACCGTAGTGCAACCAGTGGCTGTTGAGCCTGTAACCATCCAGGTGAACAACCCCTTGTTCAACCCCGTTTTCTTTCTTTCAGACCCTTTGAAAAAGAAAATGAAAAAAGACATAGAATTGGCTGCCAAAGAGATACATACATCTGTCAAAGAAATAAAAGAAGTGACTCCTGCTATTTTTTCCAGCGCTTTGCAAACCGCATCCAATGAACTGGAAGACATTCATTTCAATGAAGATATCTTTCAGGCTAAAAAAGTACAGATTGACACCACCCCCTTGTTCGCTTCCATTCGCAGCATACCCAAACGGGAAGAACTGGAAAAATCTTTTAAAAACGCAAAAGAAGAATTGCGCAAGGCGCAAAAAATATTGCATAAGGAATTCAAAATGCAGGAAAGCAGGATATACATGGATATCGATGAAATGAAAATACAACATGATATCAGAAAGGCCATGACTGAGCTGGAGAAACTAAACCTCGATAAGATATTTACCACTACCCTTCAGCAAGTGATCACCATAAGTGCCGTGGACACCAGTCGCCATACCTATTCCCTAATAAAAATCCAACCATGATCTCATGAGTGCCCTTACTCACCGTATTTAATTGTGAAGTCTGCAGGTCATATGAATAACCGATATTAACACTCCGGTTGAGGTTGATACCCGTCATTGCAGCGAACCCGTCTTTATACCTGAATGATCCTCCCAGCCAAAGCAGGTCCTGGTACTGTAATTTGAAATTAACATCAAACCCTATTGGCAATGGAGTTACATAACGAACCAGGACCGAAGGTAATAAGCTGAAGTCATCGCCTAACTGCATGCGGTAACCTGCACTGAAGAACAGATGCGGCACCAGTTTTCCATGATCCAGGTATACGCGGTTGTCTGAAAACGCGATCTGCTGCGGAACCAATTGCTGCGCAGCAATACCTAAAAAATATGTTTTGGAATAAAGCCATAGTCCTGCACTCACATCGGGTTTAATGCGGTTAATAAACCCGCTGTTGACAACAGCCGGATCAACGATCGTATTACCAAAATTAAGTTTACTGGCATCCAGCCGCATGTTGGTGATGCCTACTGATACTCCTGCTGCAAAATTTGTTTGTGGCGACAATCCGATATGATAAGCATAAGTGCCATAGACAGCGAAACGGTTGAGCGGACCTGTTCTGTCATTCAGTAAAGTAAAACCCATACCGTGGTGTGGCTCGGCCGCGATATAATCGCGCCAATAAGCCGGGCCGCGGGGATTTTCACCACTGGCATGAAAACTGGTAGCAGTCTCGCGGTCATAATCGCCTTTTCTGAGCGGACCATGTATCGTCAGATAAGTAGTAACCGGCGCATCCTGAATCCCTACCCACTGCATACGATGACTGGCCTTAATATCCCAATAATTCTCAATACCCACTACAGCCGGATTGATGAGGTAATTGTTCATGATATATTGGGTATAATAAGGCCTTTGCTGTGCAGCTGCTGTTGCAGACCAAATCATGCCTGTTAATACTAGTAACTGTTTCCGGTTCATGTTCGTCATTTAATGATGGTTACCGATCCGGTAATGATTTTTCTTCCGTTTTTAGGGTTGATAACATAATAATAGGTAGCTACCGGTAATGGGTTTCCATTATAAGTACCATCCCATTCTTTGTTGTATCCCTGCGATTTAAAAACCACTTGCCCGTACCTGTCAAACACTTCCACTGTAGCTCCCGGATAACTCTCCAGGTATTTGATCTTCCAGGTATCATTGATGCCATCACCATTGGGTGAAAACACGTTGGGTACATCAATGGTCAACAGTACTTTGATGAATGTGGTATCGGTAACCGAACATCCACCCTTCCCTGTAAGGGTAAGTTTATAAGTAATATCTGCCTGGGGAGTTGTTCTGGGAATTGAATCTGTATTGTTGCTGAGGTAAGTAGCCGGCGTCCAGAGGTATTGCAAATTAGTTCCGTATACCAGCAAAGGCCGCAGAACAACAGTACCTCCTTCCAGCACGTTTATTTTAGAAGGCAGTTTTAATACAGGATATGGATCTACTATCACCTGTGTCGTTACCGTATCGCTCACACATCCTTCTCCATTAAAAAAATAATAACTGATGGAAAAAGTTCCGGAATCGGTGAAACGTTTCAAAGGATTTTGCAAAACAGAACCTGCTCCGCCAGAAAGGTTCCAGTTCCACGAAGCCGCTGCACTGGTAAGTCCATTGCCCTTATCAGTAAAGTGAATGGTATCTCCTATACATACTTCTGAAGGTGCAGCCGTAAACGCCGCTTTCGGCTGCGGGTATACGGTATTCATGAACTGGGTGAGCGAATCTGTACATCCGTCTTTCGATGTGAGCTTCAATTGCACATTATAAGGTCCCACCGCACTGTAATGATGCGTAGGGTTTCTGATGACTGCTGCCGTATTGTTCAAAGGGTCGCCAAAATTCCATAAATAACTGAACAAAGCCTGGGAACCATCGGCAATAGAAGATTGATCTGTAAACTGACCATTACCATCCGGTAAACATATTTTAGGCATCGCAAAAGCAGGCCTGGGTAAAGGATTTACTTTGACAGATTGTGTGCTCACCGTACTGGTACAACCACTATCGGTCAACACCTGCAAACCTATGGTATAGGTCTGTGCATTAACATAGGTTACGCCAAATGCGGCATTGTTTGTTTTAATACTGGTAGTACCATTGCCGAAATCCCATTTCCGTTGAATGATATTGGAATAATTTGCTACAGAGCTGTCTGTAAAACTGATCGCATTCTTCTCACAAAGCAGATTGCTCAACGACCATCTCGCAACAGGCGAAGGCCATACAGTAATATTTTTCCTGGCCGAATCGCGGCAGCCCTTATCGGAAACGGCAAGGTATTGAATGGCATAAGTACCCGCCCCTGCCGCTTTCGGATCGAATAGTCCCGTCGTGACATTAGTAATGCCCGTTCCGCTAAAAACAGGACTGCCCGCTGCATTGGTCACACTGGTATTATAAGAAGCCTGAGTGATGAGCCTGGCGCCGGCATCAAAACAAATACCCGGTAAAGTGGTAAGACTTACTTTGGGACTCGCATTCACGGTAATCGTCTGCGCTACTTCATTTTTACAGGAAGATGAAGTAGCACCGGAATAAGCCCTCAATGTAATGGTAAAATTCTTGGTGGCAGGAGACTGGAAATCAGGATATAAATGTGTGTATTTTTTATTCGGGACCGGTGTGGAATCAATTGTTTTTTGGGTGGGATCGTTCTGATCCCAATAAATTTCCAGAAAAGTCAATCCTCCGAAATCTACATAAGAAGTATTGGTGATTTCTACCATCCTGTTGCTGCACAAAGCATTGCCATTGCTCACCACAAAGCTTGCCACCGGGTTGCTGCCATTCACTATAAAACTTTGCAGGGTTGAAGCAGTACATCCGTTGGAAGTAACGGAAAGTCCCACTTTGTAGTTCCCGTAATAATTGTAATGTACTATTGGGTTCTGCACAGTACTGGTGAGTGTGTTTGGCCCGGGGTTCACAGGCGGTGTTCCCGCATTGAACTGCCAGGCATAAGTGAAACCTGCCGACGTTCCATCGGCAACTTTACTCGTATCTATGAATTGGGCGCTGGCATCGGTGAGACAGATCTGCGGTACTATGAAACCTGGCACAGGGAAAGCATGTATGTTAACCGGTGTCGCAGGCGCGTATACATTGCTTTTACAGCCGGTGCTGGTGGCTACCTGCAGATTCACCGCTTTGGTCCCGAAATTGGCATAGGTTGTGGTTTGGGAGGCATTACTGCTGATGGTTGCTGGCCCGGCTCCATTATCAAGGTTCCAAATCCATTGGGTAATAGTGCCGGTTTGCACAGACGAGGCATCTGTATAGGTAATGGCATTGTTTACGCAGGTAACAGCAGGATAAGTAAAGTTCGCAACCGGTTTGGAGGAAAGATTCACCACCTGGCTTGTTTCTGTTGAACTGCAACCGATGCCTGATACTGTTTTTAGCTTGATGGTATAACTGGTGGGGTTGGTATATTTTTTGGGTGAGAGGGCGCCGGTTGAATTATCGGCCGTAGTCCCGTCCCCAAAATCCCATAACCAGCGTGTAATGTTGTTACTGGCTGAACTGCTTCGATCTGCGATGTAAACAGAATCGCTAACACAACCGGATTGGATAGTGGCAAATTGGGCAACCGGAAGCCCATTTACATTGACCGGGATCGAGTATACCTGGTCAGTGCTGCCGCAGCCATCAGGTGTGGTGGAAGTTGTATAGACTTTGATCGTATCGCGTAACGCGGGTGTATTGGCATTACTGAATGTGTAATTCTGCCGGGTGCTGTAATAATACACCTGCTGACCATTGATACGCACTGTACTGTCTGCCTGCGGCGAAGCGATGGGGCCATTGACGATATTGGGACTGATATTGGGTGCAGCAGAGAAATCCCATTTGATGGAATTGGGTTGGAAATTAAACGGCACAGAGAACTGGAAGGGTGTATTCACGCAGGTAACTGCCGAATCCACCACTTTGTAAGGGTTACGGAATGAAGCAACCTGCGAAAAGTCTTTGACATTGGTTCCGGCATTGTACCCATAACTTTCTGCCTGGCCGAAGCCATAGGCAATGGCATTAAAACCGGTATCGGAATACAATGTATGAGACCCGGAACCGACAGGCATGATGGCATATGAATAATTGGGATCCTGCGGATGAGGCTGAAAACTGGAAGACATGGAAACACCATCCAGTGTAAAACTGGTAACCCCCTCCTTTCGGATGATAACATTGATGAAACTCTGCAAAATCAGGTACCTGGTAGCAGAATAGAGGGTTATTTTATTGATGGTTTGTTCAACAGGGCTCAGGTAGATCATTTCCGGATCACCTCCCGGGCTGGTGCCCGGATTTCCATCCGCTCCCTGTGTGGTACAGTATTGAGCAACCAGTATGGGTTGGTCTGATTCGATGAGGTTAGGCGCAGGGGAATTGGTACCACTTTGGTTGCTGTTTTTGAACTGATAATAAAATCCATTGATGAGGGAGGATTGCGGCAGCGCCACTCCATTCAACTTAACAACAGTGGCAGGATCTTTTACGCAGATCCGGTAAAAGTTATTGGGCTGGGAGCCCGTGGGGGCCGTTAAATAGTGTTTGCCCCAGGCCACTGCAGGAAATGCCTGGGCGAAAAGATTGTCTGCAGTACCCAAGGCACTGCCGCCAATGCTTATTTTACCCGAACCAGAAAAAACAGCGATCTTTTTGCACCCACCGCTTCCATTGGCGCTGATGGACCTGATCCTCGAGCCCGTCAGATCTGAGCCCTGGTTTCCGCTGGTCGTACCCATTACATTGTATACCTGCCCCTGGTTCAGTGTAACCGTGAAGGGGGTCCCGGGCACAATTCCATTGAGATTGGCAGCGGAAGGTGTGATCTCAACCGTAGTATTATCTTCCGTTGCCACCACAAAGAAAAAAGAGTTGGCATAATTGGCATTGGATGATTGGGTATAGTTGACAGAATAATAATCCTTTCCCAGTGTATTCGTAGGAAACAACAAGGAGGCACCGGATATACTTGCATTGTAAATATGTGCATAGGCAACGATGGGAACGTCGCTGGTAATGTGAATGCCCCTGTTGAAAGTACCGGCAGATACGATACGCGCATCCTGCGTACCTGTTTTGGGCAATGGGCTGGAAACCGTTACCTGGTTGGCTACAACTGTGTAAGTCTGGGTATATGCTATTCCAGGGATGGTTACAGTAACGTTGGCATTTTTGTCGGAAGTAAAGTAGAGCACCATATCCTGCGAACCACCTGTGGTTAAGGGAACTCCATTGCTTACCATGCTTACATGGTAGCCATACCCTAACCAAAAATCCTTGCCCTTGTTGGAATAATCCTGTGCATAAGACAGTGTAGTAATGGCAGGCAATAAAATACTAAGCAGAAGCTGGAACTTCCTCATCAGTGCTCTGGGTTCAGTTCGTTAACTAAATGACAGTTCTTCTGCAACAGGATATAAAGACCGACTTAAAATTAAGGGTAAAATATGCTAAATGGCATTAAATATTTCCATTGAAGGAAAAATTGCTGCCCTGTAGCAAGATCCTTGCTTGCGGACCCGTACAACATAGCATGTCCAGGACCGACAGGTTAGGTTGAAACCCTATCCTGTCGGCAAATACCTGGGTATATTCGATCGGTTGTGGACAACGGGCGGGCGATTGAAAATTATTGGGCATAAAGTACCCCCTGAGATCGATATTCCCCTCGGGATACTCATCTAAATAAGCAATGGTGGTCTGCCACTCATTTTTTAATCCCGTTTGTTTTGCCACCCATGCCAGTATTTCCATATTCATGTCTGCCAGAAATACCGGTTTTTTCTTAAAAAAAGCTTCCAGCCAATCACGGTAATAATCGAAAAAGGGGGACCGGCTGTAACAGGATTCAATGGTTCTCCAATGTTGCAACTGCCAGTTGGTACTGTAACTGATCCTCACTTCTTTGGTAGCGAGTTTTTGTGACCTTCCTTTTTCAAGCGGAACCGACAAATGGATAAGCCCGTTACTACCAGCTACCACACAACGGTTGCGAAAACTCATCTTTTGGTAGTTCTCACATAGGTCAATTTTTACATCCTTGAAATGAAACAAAGCGTTTATATAATTAACAAGCGGAAAATATTGATTTTCAATAATTATAGATGCATTTATATCGTTTACGGAGTAATTCATTGAATGATCACTTTTCTAATGGTTTCAGGTATACAATCACTACTACTATTATAGCTATTGTACTTTGTAATCAATTGATTTATAATATATTAATACATTTTTTAAATACTAAACATATTAGTTTTTCATAGAACTTTAGCGGTCCTGGACATTTCCAAATAATTTAGTACAAATCTAAACAAAAAAGAGGCTTTGTTACCTCCTGACTGCAGTTCTTTAAGAAACTTTCTGCTGCAATATCCCGCACTACACTCCCACTCTTTTAGCCAAATAACGCTGTACAATAAGCCATCCTAAAATCATTGGTGAATGGTTTCGGACCATTCTATCAGGCTGTAAAATGCTTTGTCATTTTCTGTCTTGATTTTCAAAGTCATAAATGAGGGATGGGTTTCAAAGTTTAACCATTATTGTATAAGTATTAGTAATAATATATATCCATAAAAAACACTTTATATATCCTGTAACATTAGAAACTCTTTAAAAAACAACCAGTTAAGTAGGCTTTAATTGAATATTAATCAAAACAACTTGCTTTTTTTAATCATATCTCTTATATTACTAAAGATTTGTTCATCCGAAATTGAAAATCTTAATATATCCTTCTTAAAACTAAAACACCCTACATGAGAAACAAATGCACACAACTCCTGCTTATCACATGGCTGTTGATTGCCCCCCTTGCATTGATGGCCCAGTTTACCGCTTCCGGTACCGTTACCGATGCTTCCAATAATCCCCTGTCAGGGGTTTCCGTAAAAATCAAAAGCAATTTCCGCGGCACCCTGACCGATCAGTATGGTAAATTCAGTATTCGAATTCCCGGCCCCAGCGCTGTGATTGAAATCTCGTATGTCGGCTTTCAAACCGTGGTACAAACCGTTACTGCTTCTTCCAGTTCTCTTTCCGTTGTTATGAAAGAAAGCGCCGTTAGTCTGACCGACATCATTGTGGTGGGTAGCCGTTCACTTCCACGCTCCGCTACTACCACCCCGTTGCCGGTAGACAATTTCGATCAAAGCACTTTAAAAACAACGGGACAGATCAGCTTCGACAAGAGCCTCATGTACCGGGTACCTTCTTTCAATACGGTCAATACACCGGTAAACGATGCCACCACGTTGTTGGACCCTTATGAAATAAGGAACCTGGGCCCCAGCCGTACACTGATCCTGATCAATGGCAAAAGGAAGAACCTTAGTTCATTATTGTATGTACAGTTTGCTCCCGGCCGTGGAGAAACCGGTGCCGATCTTTCTGCCATACCCACCGATGCCATCAAACGGGTGGAAATATTACGTGATGGTGCATCGGCTCAATATGGTTCAGATGCTATTGCCGGAGTAATGAACGTTATTTTAAAAGACCGGTATGAATACAGTTCCCTGACATTAAATTCAGGTATCACCAATAAAGGAGATGGCGCCACTTATGGTTTATCTTACAACAGTGGCGCTAATTTTGCCAGGTCAGGGTTCCTGAATTATACGATTGATTTCAGCCGGCAGGAAAATGCCGTACGTTCGGGCATTATTGACGTCCCTACTGAGGTAGCTACTTTTGGCGACCCGAGCCTGCCCCTTACCGATCCAAGCAACAAGCCCATTGTTGATTTCCTGAGAATATATCCTACTGCCAATAATACCAATGGTACCGGTGCCATTACAGCCGCTAAATTCCTGTTCAACCTGGGAGTACCCCTTGGTGATGGCGGAGAATTTTACAGCAATGCAGCCCTGGTAGTCAAACGAGTATTGAGTAACGCCAACTACAGAACCCCCTACTGGAAGAAAGATTATGGTCTGCTCCACACACCCAATCCAAGTGGTGTTGATTATACCGGCAGCACAGACCCTGCTTCCATTGCATTGTACAAAGGATATATCGGCTACCAGCCGACATTTGAAGGCCAGCTCCTGGATTATAATGCTACCGTAGGCATAAAACACAATACCAATGGCTGGAAACAAGACGTTAGCCTGACTTTAGGCGGCAACCAGCAACTGTATAGTGTTGACAATACCGTGAACCATAGTTTGAAAGCAAAAAGTCCCACTTCATTCAGACCCGGCGGTTTCAACTTTTCACATGTTGTAGGCAACTATGATATTTCTAAAGCGGTAACCGATAATTTCAGCCTTGCCTTTGGTTCTGAAGTAAGGATGGAGCAGTACAAGATCATTGCCGGAGATACTGCCTCCTATTCCGGACAGGGCGCCAACTCTTTCCCAGGTATCCGTGCAGAAAATGCCAATACGCATACCCGCTTCAACTTTGGTGGTTATGCAGATGCAAGCTGGGATATCAGCAAGGAGTTCCTCCTCAATGGCGCGATCAGGGCTGAGCATTACAGCGATTTTGGAAATGCCTTTGTATGGAAAGTGTCTTCCCGTTACAAACTGCCCGATGACAAGTTTGTTATCAGGGCTTCTGCTTCTACCGGTTTCCGCGCACCTACCCTGCACCAGATATACGACCAGTCAACCCAGGCTTCTTTCGTAGCAGGCACCATTCAGTTATCCGGATTATTCAATAATTACAGCCAGCAGGCTTTCTTACTGGGCGTTCCCAAACTGAAACCAGAAAAATCCGATAACTATACTGTTGGTATTGGTTTCACTCCCAATAGAAATTTCAACCTTACCATTGACTATTACGATATCACTATCAAGGACAGGATTGTATATAGTTCCGCCATTTCTTCCAGCAATCCCACCAGCACACTCGGACAAATACTGCAGCAGGCGGGTATTGTGCAGATACAATTTTTCATCAATGGTATCAAGACAAAAACCAGGGGTATCGATTATGTAGCCAACTACCGGAACATAGGACTGGGTAGCGGCAAACTGGGCATCAGCCTGGCTGGTAACGTCATGGTAAGCAATGAGATCATTGGTTCACCCAATGACCCGGCTGCCATTAAAGCTGATGGCGCTACCATCCTCAGCGCGCAGATCCGTTCTTTGTTAACAGAAAGCCGGCCCAAATTCAAGACCGTACTGGGATTTGATTACAATGTTAGCAAATGGCATTTCAACCTGAACAATACCATGTTTGGTCCGACTAAGTTCCAAGACCTTGACAATGGCGGTGATATCATGAACAACATCAAACAGGTGTTCAAAACTGCTGTTGTTACAGACCTGAATGTGGGATATGATTTCAGCAGTAAAATAACCGGCTCCTTTACCGTGAACAATATTTTCAATGTGCTGCCCAAATGGGAATTGCAGCTCACCGGAAGTCCTTCAGATCCCAATTATGCTGCTGCCAAAGCCACTTTGAGCAAGCCGGCTGACAAAAGCCTGCTGGAAGGGTTTTTGGCCTTCAGCGGTCGTTATCGGATACTGGGATACAATGGTTCGCAATTCAGTCAGTTAGGAACCATTTTCAATGCATCGCTTACTTTTAAATTCTAGGGATCCGTTAAAAACTGTTCTTATTCATCAAACACCCATGCTATTCTCGCATGGGTGTTTTTATGTGCTTAACTTCATGCCAAATTCGCAAACAGTTATGATTACCGTTAAACGGGTTACCGACCACGCTGAACTGGAAGGCATATTACAATTACAGAAAGAGAACCTGAGAAAAAATATAGTTCCTGAAGAAGCCCTGAGCCAGGGTTTTGTAACTGCCGAATACACGATTGGTTTTTTAGAGCAAATGCACCAGGGTTGCCCCTCTGTTATTGCCAAAGACGGCGACAGGGTGGTTGGTTATGCACTGGCAACAATCAGGGAAACAGGTCTCGCGCACGATCTGCTGGCCGACCTGTTCACCTGTATCGATACAAAAACTTACCGGCAGATCCTTTTGAAAAATACCCATTATGTAGTGGTAGGCCAGCTATGTGTTGCAAAAGGGTATCGCGGATTGGGACTGGTACAGCAAATGTACCAGCATTACAAAGAGTGCCTGTCCGGCGAATTCGATTATTGTATCACCGATGTAGCGCAGGACAACCCCCGGTCATTGAAAGCACATATCAAAAGTGGCTTCCAGGTGCTGGACAGCCTGACTTACGATGGCAATGGCTTTGATATTGTGCTGTGGGATTGGAACACATAACCTATGTTTGCCTTCAAATAAATGTTTTGAAAAAAATACGCTTGTTTGCTTTTATGGTTGTTGCCGGCTGTTTAAGTGCCTGCACAAAACCCCAGGCCTTTGATTACCGTGATATCAGGAATGTCAAAGTGGAAAATATCGGTTACGACCAAACGGCGCTTACGGTAGACCTCGTCTATTACAATCCCAATCATTTTGGTGTTAACCTGAAAAAAGTAGATTGCGATATTTATATAGACAACCGTTACCTGGGCAAATACCAGCTGGATACTTTAATGCACATCAATCGTTTATCGGAATTCATCCTTCCTTCCCGCATCATGGTGGATATGAAGACTGTATTCAAAAATGCATTCACCCTGCTTTTCAATAAAGAAGTGCTGGTAAATGTAAAAGGTACTACCAGGGTGGGTAAGGCAGGGGTTTATGCCACCATCCCCTTCAACTATGAAGCCAGGCATAAGATTGAACTGTTCTGACCCTCACTCCTAACTTTTCTCCGTAACTTGCGTTCTCAAATCTGTAAAATCCTTAACATGAGTCTTGGTTATTTCTCTTATCCCCTTCCTGCAAATGAACCCGTATTGTCGTATGCGCCGGGCAGTAATGAAAAGAAAGCGTTGAAAAAAGCCATTGCTGATCTGAAGAAAAAAGAACTCGATATTCCCATGTATATAGGCGGCAAAGCCGTTAAAACAGGCAAAAAGATCGCCATTCACCCTCCTCACGAAATTGCCCACACCCTGGGATATTTTCATATGGGAGAAGAGAAGCATGTTAAACAGGCTATTGATGCTGCATTGAAAGCCAGAGAAGACTGGGCAACCATGAGTTGGGAAAACAGGGCGCATATCTTTTTAAAAGCAGCCGACCTGCTCGCTACCAAATACCGGTACCAGATGAATGGCTGCACCATGTTGGGCCAGAGTAAAAACGCTTACCAGGCCGAGATCGACAGCGCTTGTGAACTGATCGATTTCCTCCGTTTCAATGTGCATTTTTTAAGTGAAATCTACAAGCAACAACCTATATCAGGTCCGGGTATGCACAACCGCCTCGAATGGCGACCGTTGGAAGGTTTTGTACTGGCCGTCACACCCTTCAACTTCACTGCCATCGGTGGCAACCTGCCCACTTCTGCAGCCATGTGCGGCAATGTGGTGGTATGGAAACCGGCCAATACACAAATCTATTCCGCGCAAATATTCATGCGCATTCTCAAAGAAGCCGGTCTGCCTGATGGCGTGATCAACCTGGTTTATGTAGACGGACCTACTTTGGGAAAAGTATGTTTCAATCACCATGATTTTGCCGGCGTACATTTCACCGGGTCAACCGGTGTTTTTAATTCCATGTGGAAGACCATCGGCGAAAACATTCCCAAATACCGTACCTATCCGCGCATTGTTGGAGAAACAGGCGGTAAGGATTTTGTAATTGCGCACAAGAGCGCCGATGTAGATGCGGTAGTGACTGCGCTGGCCAGGGGCGCTTTTGAATTCCAGGGCCAAAAATGCTCAGCAGCTTCACGTGCTTATTTGCCCAGTAATATTGCCGAACAGATCAAGACCAGACTGGTGGCTGCCATCCAGGGCATGAAAATGGGATCAGTGGAGGATTTCAGCAATTTCGTCAACGCTGTGATCGATGAAAAAGCTTTCAATAATATTGCCAGGTATATTGATAATGCCAAAAAAGACAAGAAAGCGAAAATACTGGTGGGTGGCAAATACGATAAAAAACATGGTTATTTCATTGAGCCAACCGTTATTGAGACCACCGACCCCAAATATGCTTCTTTGTGTGAAGAGATATTCGGACCGGTGCTGACCATTTATACCTATGATGCAGACGAGTTTGAAGCTGCACTGGACCTGGTAGACAATACCTCTCCCTATGCCTTGACCGGTTCCATCCTTTCGCAGGACAGAGCCGCGGTAGAACTTGCCACCAGCAGGTTGCGCAATGCTGCCGGTAATTTTTACATCAACGACAAGCCCACCGGCGCCGTGGTAGGCCAGCAACCCTTTGGCGGTGCACGTTCTTCAGGTACCAACGACAAGGCAGGCAGTATGCTGAACCTCTATCGTTGGCTGAGCGCCAGGACTATTAAAGAAACTTTTAATCCGCCGGTGAGTTACGGCTATCCCTTTATGCAGGAAAGCTAAAGATCATTGAACCCCTAACTTCCTTATATTTGCCCCTCAAAATTTCGTATAGTGGCTACTAAATTCTCCAAAGAAACCTACCTGTACTGGTATGAACTGATGCAGCTGATCCGCCAGTTTGAACTGAAAGCGGAAGAAATGTATAAAATGGCGGGCAAGATCCGCGGATTTTTCCATGCCTATGTGGGCCAGGAAGCCATTGCCGCCGGATGCATGACCGCAACGCAGCAGGACGATCCGTTCATTACTGCTTATCGCGACCATGGCCTGGCCCTGGCCAAGGGTGTATCGCCCAATGCTTGTATGGCTGAGCTTTACGGTAAAGCCACTGGTTGCGCCAAGGGTAAAGGAGGCAGCATGCATTTCTTCAGTCTTGAACACCGTTTCTTTGGTGGTCACGGTATTGTGGGGGCCCAGATCGGAACAGGCGCGGGGCTGGCTTTCGCAGAGAAATACAAGGGTACCAACAATGTGGTGCTTTGCTATTTCGGCGATGGTGCGGCACGCCAGGGAATCCTGCACGAGACCTTTAACCTGGCCATGCTGTGGAAACTGCCTGTGATCTTTATTTGCGAGAATAACAACTATGCCATGGGTACTTCGGTAGAACGTACCAGCAACGTAATAGACATCTATAAACTGGCCGACGCTTATGAAATGCCTGCTGATATGGTTGATGGCATGACGCCCGAAACAGTGCACGAAGCTGTAGCCCGTGCTGTAAAAAGGGCGCGTCAGGGCGATGGTCCTACCCTGTTGGAACTGAAAACCTACCGTTACAAAGGGCATTCTATTTCCGACCCGCAGAAATACCGTTCCAAAGAAGAAGTAGATGAATACAAAGAACAGGATCCGATCAATAAAGTAAGGAATACCATCCTTACCAATAAATTCGCTTCAACAGAAGAACTGAACGCAATCGATAACCGCATTAATACAGTGGTGGAAGCCTCTGTTAAATTCGCTGAAGAAAGCCCCTGGCCCGATGACAGCGAAGTATTGCAGGATGTGTACATCGATAAAAATTATGAATTCATTGTTGACTAACCCAATCAGTAATTACAAACCGATTTTCCATGAGTGATAAGCATGAGTTGAGTTCTGAACACCACGAATCACTGGCCCGCATTCAAACCACCTGGCAACGCATACAAAAGCCTGTCCTGATAGCCGTAGCCGCTATCGTAATCATTGGCGGCGGCTGGTATATTTACCAGCAATACATTGTAAAACCCAAGGAAGAAAAAGCTTCGGAAGTATTGTTCAAAGCTCAGGAATATTTTGCCAAAGATTCATTGAACTACGTGTTAAACGGAGATGGCCAGACCAAAGGTGTACTCTATGTCATGAATAATTACGGCGGCACCAAAGCAGCCAACCTGGCACATTATTATGCCGGCGTGAGTTACCTGAAACTGGGCGATTTTAGCAATGCAGTGAAATACCTGAAAGATTTTTCTACCAATGCCAGGCAGATTCAGTTGATGGCTTACGGTTGCCTCGGCGATGCTTATGCAGAGCAGAACAAGAAAGACGAAGCCATTGATGCTTACAAAAAAGCCGCTGCCGCTTTTGAATCTGATGAAAGCAATTCTGCAGAATACCTGTTCCGCGCAGCCCTGCTGTCAGAAACCAGTGGCAAGACCAAAGAAGCGCTGGACCTGTACAAACAGCTGAAAGACAAGTTTCCGAGAACGGATAAGGGTTTCCAGGCAGACAAATACATTTATCGCCTCAGTATTGATAAAAACGATTTCAGTGTAAAATAATGGCTACACCAGGAAATACCACATTGAACAAAGGCATCCCCTCTATCAAGGATGCCTTTGTTGTGATTATTAAAACAGAATGGAACGCGCCCATCATCAATAAACTGGAAGCGGGTGCAAAAAAAATACTCAAAGCGCATGGTGTTGGTTGTAAAACGATTATTGTGCCAGGCGCTTTTGAAATTCCTTTTGCTGTTAAGAATCATTATGCGTATAGCGAGGTGTTACCTGATGCCTATATCACACTTGGTGCAGTGATCAGGGGTGATACACCACATTTTGATTACGTATGCAAAGCGGTGACCGATGGGGTATTGGAATTGAACCTTTCTCTCGATGTACCTGTTATCTTTGGGATATTGACGGTTGACAATGAAGCACAGGCCAGGGAACGTATTGGCGGTAAACACGGACACAAAGGCGAAGAAGCAGCCATCACCGCCCTCAAAATGATCGCCCTTAACCGCAAACTAAAATAAATGCATGAACGTTCAACTCTTTGTACCCTGCTTTATTGATCAATTATACCCAGAGGTTGCTTTCAATATGGTGAAAGTACTGGAGAAAACAGGTTGCAAAGTCCGTTACAACAATAACCAGACCTGTTGCGGACAGCCTGCTTTTAATGCGGGTTTCTGGGGCGAAGCCAAAGAAGTATGTTCCAAATTCCTGAAAGATTTTGATGGCGCAGATTACATTGTAGCGCCCAGCGCCAGTTGCATTGGGTTTGTAAAGAATTACTATGATCGCTTGTTTGACAATACTTCTCAACATTCCCGGGCCAAAAGAATTGGCAACAGAGCTTTTGAATTGTCCGATTTCCTGGTAAATGTATTAAAGATAGAGGACCTCGGCGCCAGCTTTCAAGGCAAAGCCACTTATCACGACAGTTGCGCCGCCCTGCGCGAATGCAAACTCAAACAGGAACCGAGAAAGCTGCTGAGCAAGGTAAAGGGGCTTGAACTGGTTGAAATGAACGATGTGGAAACCTGCTGTGGTTTCGGCGGTACTTTTGCCGTTAAATTCGAACCCATCAGTATTGCCATGGGTGACCAGAAAATCACCAATGCCGTTGCTACGGACGCTGAATACCTCATCAGTACCGATATGAGCTGCCTTATGCATATCGATGGCTGCAACAAACACAAACAAGCCGGCTTGAAAGTAATACACCTGGCAGATGTACTGGCAAGTGGATGGTAATATCAGATGACCAATTGCTCAATGAAAAAGCTTGTCCAAATTCAAATAAATTGCTGAAATTGTTTCTTCAAATCAGCAATGATCAAATCAGAAATCAGAAATTTCTTCCTATGAACTATTGGTTGATCAAATCAGAACCATTCAAATACAGTTGGGAACAGTTTGTAAAAGACGGACAAACCTTTTGGGATGGTGTGCGCAATTATGCTGCCCGTAACCATTTGCGTGCCATGAAAAAGGGCGACCTGGTTTTTTGGTACCACAGCAACGAAGGTACCGAGATCGTAGGCATTGCCAAAGTAGTGAAAGAAGCCTACCAGGACCCTACTACTGCCGAAGAAGCATGGGTAGCAGTTGATTTTAAACCGCACAAAAAATTAAAGAAACCCGTTGGCCTGGCACAGATCAAGACTGACCAGCGATTGTCCAACATGGCCCTGGTACGGTTGGGTCGTTTATCGGTACAGCCGGTTACCGAAGAAGAGTGGAAAATTGTGATGGAAATGGCTGGTGAATAAAAGAGGCATTCCGTTAAAGAAGACTACCACACAAATGTTCCCACTGCAGCGGCAGGCAGGGTTGCAGTGACCATTTTATTGTTAAACTGTATATTGATGGATTGACTGTCAGTCGTTTCATTCAACACAATCAGCACTTTTTTTCCCGATGGTGTCTGAAACGCAACATTGGGTAGTCCATTAAGGTTGCTTGAAGCGATCCGCACCGACCCGGAAGGAACAAATTTGGAAGCGTGCGCAATAACATAATAAGAAACATTACGTGAAATATTACTGCTGATTGTCAATGCACCCATACAAGTAGTGCAGCCACCTTGTGTATGCGGCAGGTAATTAGGATCGGATGCAAGGTTCCATTCAATCACCGATTTACTCCAGTTGCGTGTAGCGCCGATCACCAGGTTTTTAATATGCCAGCTCAGATCGGCCGGGAAATTACCCGGAGCACCTACCCACTGTTCCGTGAAGTACACATTTTTATCGGGATATGCATTGTGCACTTCTGTCAATGCGCCAATGACACCGGCATAGAGGTGAAAAGCGGAGCCATCTATATATTTGTACGCATCCGGGTCTGCCAATATGCTCAACGGATAATTGGGCACATCACAATTATGGTCGTAAACGATGATCTTGGTAGTGATACCCGCAGCTTTGAATGCAGGCCCGAGATAGTTCTTGATGAAAACAGCCTGTTCAGCAGCCTGCATCAGCATACTGGGATTGTTGTACGGATTCAACGGCTCGTTTTGCGGCGTGATGGCCTCTATACGTATCCCAAGTGCCTGCATGGCCTGAATGTATTTGACAAAATATTGTGCATATACACCATAGTATTCCGGCTTCAGGCTTCCACCTTTGGCACTGTTGTTTGTTTTCATCCAGGCAGGCGCCGTCCACGGTGACCCCAACAGTTTGATGTTGGGGTTCAAAGCAACGATCTGTTTCAACACGGGTACCAGGTCGTATATATCTGCTCCCAGGCTGAAATTAGTCAATGCAGTATCGGGTTGTCCGCCTGCCGATACATCATCATATGTGTACACATTTGCGTTGAGGTCAGAGGCGCCGATGCTGATGCGTAAATAATTGATGCCAATGAATGTACTGTCTGTAGTAAACAGCTCTTTCAATAAAGCAGCCCTGCCGGCATCCGGCAACCTGTTGATCAGATAAGCACTTCCTCCCGTAAGCGCGAATCCAAATCCGTCTACCGATTGGTAGCGTTCTGCAGTATCTACTACAATGGTGGGGTTGCCATTGATCAGTACACTATTGAACAGCAGACCCTGGTTTTGCTTTTGTAATAACACCGTTTGATCACCCTTGGTCAGCCAATAAACAACATCCGCGGGTTTTGTTGAACCTGGTGGCACAACCGGTGGCTCGGTAGTGTTGGCCGGTTGTGTTTTACCACAGCTGTACAGGCAACAAAACAATACTACTGGTAACAACCCCTTATAGCAAGCAAAAAAAATCGTTTTTTTCATAATTGATCATTATTGAAACACCCCGATATAATCTACATACATTCTTTTAAGCGTGGGCTAATCGTCCTCCTGCCGCTGCATTAAAAATAAAAAAAACTGCTGAAAGGTCAGATACCGCTGGTGATATTGGTATTAAGTACCTGGTTTGTTAAATTATACTCAAACTTGACCAGCTGTTCATTGACATAAACGGAACGCAATAATTTAGTCCCATGACTTTTGCAACCAAAAGACTGTTCTACCTCCTGCCGATCTTATTTTCTTTTGTGTATACTGCCACGGCCCAGGTTAAATATACTACCAGTGGTATCATCAAAGACCAGCGAACAGGCGAAGTACTTATCGGGGCTTCCGTAAAAATAGAGGAACTGAATGCCGGCACCACCACCAATGCCTATGGCTTCTATGCTATCAGTGCAAAGTCGGGAACATATACGTTGAGCGTGAGTTTCCAGGGATACCAGCTTTTTTCCCTAAAGATGGAGCTCCAGGCCGATCTGCGCAACGACATAGAATTGATACCTGCCAGCAACCTGCTGGATGAAGTAGTAGTTTCTTCCAAAAGAAAAAATGAGCTCGTATCCAGACCGGTCATGGGTGTTGAAAAACTGAACCTTTCCGAGATCAACCTGCTTCCAGTGTTATTAGGTGAAAAAGATGTGCTCAAAAGTATCCAATTGTTGCCCGGTATCAAATCTGCCGGAGAAGGGAACAGTGGCTTTTTTGTACGTGGCGGGAGCGCTGACCAGAACCTGATCTTGCTGGATGAAGCACCTGTATACAACGCTTCCCACCTGCTGGGTTTTTTCTCTACTTTCAACTCCGATGCCATCAAAGACCTGAGCCTGTACAAAGGCAGTATGCCAGCCCAATATGGCGGGCGTTTATCTTCCGTTGTAGACATCAAAATGAAAGACGGAAATAGTAAGGACTACCATGTCAGCGGCGGCCTGGGGCTGATCTCTTCCCGTATCAATGCAGAAGGGCCCATTGTAAAAGACAAGGGATCTTTTATTGTGAGCGCCCGGCGCACTTATGCCGACCAGTTCCTGCGATTCTCCCATGATACCGCCGTGAACAATAACAAACTTTATTTCTACGACTTCAACCTCAAAGCCAACTATATGCTGGGCAAACAGGATCGTCTGTATTTGTCGGGCTATTTTGGTCGCGATGTGCTGGGTTTTGGTGAAACTTTCAATAGCTATTGGGGCAATACTACCGCTACCTTACGCTGGAACCATATCTTCAGCCGCAACCTGTTTTCCAATACCTCACTTATCTACAGCAATTACAATTATGTGATCAAAATAAAATCCGGCCGGCAATTGCTTACCATCGCTTCCAAGATTGAAGACCTGAACCTGAAACAGGATTTCGATCTCTTCCTGAATACCAACAACAAATTGAAATTCGGAGCCAACCTGATCTACCATACGGTTTCACCGGGACGTGTTACCTCTGATGACCCTGCATTCACAGGCAATACCGTTCAAAACAAAAAATCGCTTGAATCGGCTGTTTATCTCTCCCACGAAATCAAAGCCGGTGACAAACTTAACTTTGTATATGGTTTGAGGCTGTCTAATTTAACTGTGCTGGGTCCAGGTAATTTTTACAGGTACGATGCCAACGGCAATACACTTGACACATTGCGGTATCAGTCAGGCAAAACAGTGGTCAGTTACTGGAACCCGGAACCGCGTATTTCAGCCAGTTACCAGCTCAGCAGCAACAATTCCTTCAAAGCATCCTATACCCGTAACGTGCAGAACCTGCATTTCCTGGGCAATACCACAACCGGCAGTCCGACCGACCTGTGGCTGCCCAGTACCAACAATGTACAGCCGGAACTAGCCGATCAGGTAGCTATTGGTTATTACCAGACTTTGGGGAACGAACAATTTGAGTTTGTTGCAGAGACCTATTACAAATGGATGCAGCACCAGATCGATTATAAAAGTGGCGCTTTACTCAGGGCAAATGATAATGTGGAAAGCCAGTTGTTATATGGTACCGGCAGGGCATACGGAATTGAACTCCTGCTCAAAAAGAAATACGGGAAACTAAGCGGATGGGTTGGTTATACTTTGTCGCGAACAGAACGACAATTCAATCAAATCAATAATGGCAGGTATTTTCCCGCCAGGCAGGATATTATCCATGACGTTTCGGTGGTGGGTATTTATAAACTGTCGGACCGATGGACCTTATCAGGCACCTGGGTATACAATACCGGGAATGCAGTTACTTTTCCCGCAGGCAAATACCATGTAAATGGCCAGACTGTATTCCTGTATACAGCACGCAACGGCTATCGCATGCCTGCTTACCACAGGCTTGATATTGCAGCCACAGTTGAAAATAAACGCAATAAAACCAGGCGTTACCAGAGCAGCTGGACTTTTGGTATATATAACCTGTATGGTCGTGAAAATGCCTATACCATCACATTCCAGGACGATCCTGATCATCCTGAAAAAACACAGGCATTGCGAACTGCCCTGTTTAAGTTCATACCGGGCATTACCTGGAATTTTAAATTTTAATTGTCCTTCATGCAACTATTGAAAAAATATTCATACGGTTTATTGTTGATGGCTTTCCTTATTGCTTCCTGCAAAAAAGTCATCAATATGGATTTAAACAACGCCCCCTCCCAAATCGTTATTGAAGGGATCATCAATAACCGGGTTCCGGCCAGTGTAGCCATCACGCGATCGGTTAAGTTCAGCGATAACAATGTGTTTCCACCCGTTACTGGTGCCAGTGTAAAAATCCTGGATAATACCGGCGCCGGTTACCTGCTCACAGAAACTGCTCCGGGTGTCTATATCCATCCCAATGCCATTGGCATACCAGGCAGAACCTATTTTTTGCAAATCATTGCCGGGAACAGCCAATACAGTGCCACCTCCACCATGCCCCAGCAGGTCAATTTCGATACACTCACGACCGATCAACTGGCATTCGGAGGAAAAATACTTAAAGTGGTTCGTCCCTGGTACAAAGACCCCGACACCCTGGGCAATAATTACCAGTTTGTAGAGTATTTGAACGGTAACCTGATCCAGAACATTTATACCTGGAATGATTACATCAACAATGGAGGTGTTGTATACCGGCCGCTGATTTACCAGGCCGACAACAATAAGCCTGATATTGCTTCAGGGGATACAGTAACTGTTGAGATGCGGTGTATTGACAAGAATGTGTATACTTATATGCGTGCCCTCGCCGATCTGAACAGTAACAATACCACACCTGCCAATCCACCCGGAAATTTATCAGGCAATGCCCTGGGGTATTTCAGTGCACATACCAGCCAAATCAGGAAAGTGAAGATTCCCTAGAGCGATCGATGATGTATTCCATCTTGGCAACACTTTCGGCGGCACCATCATGCTTGTTGCTGTATACGTCATGGGTATGGTCATTGCCAATCCCAGGAAAATACGTGGATTAGTAACCGATTTCTGGACAGTGCTGATCATCTATATACTATCAATCTTCGGGTTGTTTTTTGTGATCACAACCTGATGGTTACACTTACCAGGAAATGAATGGGTTTCTGTGGCGTGCCGTTTGTATTCCAGTATTCCTTATTCAGCAGGTTGTTGCCTTTGAGGGCCAGCCGGTAAGCAGGCTGATCGTAAAAAACGGTTGCATCCAGCAAAGTATAGGACGGAATAGCAAAACTATTGGTAACATCGAACCAGGAGCTGCTTACATAGTTACCACCTGCACCGATACCCATTCCCTTCATTTTTCCCTGCGTAATACTGTAACTGGCCCAGATATTTCCTACCTGTTGTGGACTGGCAGTAATCATTTTGCCCTGGATAGCCGGACTGGCTTTGGTATATTTGTTCTCGTTGTAAGCATAACCTGCAATGATATTAAAACCCGCAACAGGAGTTGCCGCCAATTCCAATTCATATCCCCTGCTTCTTTGCGTTCCGTCCTGTATGGCATAGGTTCTGCCATTGATCACTTCTGTCCGGGTCGAATTGGTTACATCAATATTATAATAACTGAAAGTGGCATTCAATTTTCGCTGGATCAGGTCGGCCTTTACCCCTACTTCCCATTGGTTACCATATTGCGGATTTAATTTCAGAATGGTGTTATCGGGTTGAAGCAGTGGCGCCGTGTTTACAAAGCCGTTCAGGTAATTGGCAAACAATGCAAGCTTGTTTTGAATGGGTTGATAAACCAGTCCGAATTTGGGTGAAAATGAAGTTTGCTGGTAACCACCGCTGAATTTACCAGTGGCAACATTGTAATTACCATCGGTAGTGAATTTATCCGCTCTCAGGCTCAGCATCGCCAACAGGTTGGGGGCAATATTGAATACATCCGATACATATACCGCATAGCTAGATGATTTGGTAGTACTGGCATAGAATCCTTTTTGCCAGGATAAAAGATTGATCTTATCGGTATTGTAATCATTCAAAGGTTTATTGATATTCAGTGTATCATAATTTACCGTTACCCGATACAGGCTGTTATATCCATAATTGTAATCCAGTCCCACAACAACCCTGTTGCGGAATGATCCTATATTGAAATCGCCAATAAAATTTTGCTGTAATTGAATGTTTCCGAATTTTTCTGGTGTCTGGTTGCGCACACTCCTGTATAAAGTTGAATCTGTAAGCAGGTTCAGGATGGTCCAGTAAAAATGCTTGTAGAAGCCTTCTGAATATAAATAATTGGTTTGCGAAGCCCAGTTGCGCGACAACTTATATTCAACACGGGCCTGGATATTATTGATGCCATTGTCAACATTCACATTATTGGTAATGTATGAACGGTTATATCCCAACTGTAACTCTTTAAAGCTTCTGGCTGAAACATTATTCAGTGAAGCAATGGCAAGGGTTGGCATGGCAAAAGAGCTCCTGGTGATGTCTGCATCTATAGTGAATTTCAACCTGTCATTGACCCGGTAAGAGAACACCGGCGCGATCGTATAATTTTTGGCAAAACCCTGGTCCTGGAAAGATGATTCTGTTTGTCCAGCAACAACCAATCGCAACAATTGTTTCTTTTCTTTATCCAACGGTGTGTTGAGATCGGCAAATACGCGGCTGAATTCAAAACTTCCACCCGTATAATTGAATTCCCCGCCAAAATGATCATAGGGTTGTTTGGTAATATAATTGTATACCCCTCCCAAGGTCATGTTCCTGTTGCTCCCGAATAGTGTTCCCGAAGGACCTTTGATCACTTCCACCCTATCCAGGATCGCAGGGTTCAGGGGAACGATGGCACTGGTGATCATGCCATTTCTCATGCCGGTGGTGTTAGCAAATCCCCTTATGCTCATCCCCTGCGACCCACCCACTGCGAAATTGGGCACGGCGCCGGCAACATTCCGATAAATATCTGTCCGGTCTGTAACCACCTGGTCATTCATAAGGGCCCTGCCAATGACCTGGTAAACCTGGGGATTTTCCAGTTTTTTTAATGGTATACGGGCTACCTGCTCCGTTTCCCTGGCAGCAAACTTATTTCTGCCGCTGGTTACAATAATTTCCTGCAATTGTACATCGGATACTTCTATCTGAAATTGTATGCCGACCGTTGCTTGTTTTTCAACGGTTACAGATTTTGTCTGTTTGACATAACCTATTAATGATACTTCCAGTTCATATACTCCGGCAGGTAATTTGATGCTGAAATTACCCTCATCATCTGTGACTGCATTTTTGGAACTACCTTTCACAAGCACCGTTACGGCAATAGCGGGTTTGTGGTCGCTCGTGGTTATTTTCCCCTTTATTATTCCAATATCCGTACTATTGTTGTCGTCCATTGCCAGGATATGTAATGGCAATACCAACACTAATAACATGCAACGGGTAATTCTCTTCATTTCGCATTAATTTTTTGCAAAAGTGAAGTGGTTTGACAAGACCCGTTTTAGATATTGGGAAAACTGTTTACGGAAAAAGAAATAAAAATTGAAGCCATGTTCTCATCCATTTAATTAAAAGTGATACCTAACTGTACAGCCAATCCAATAGACGGCAGTCTGTCATTCCCAAAACGCACCGGAACAGGGATTGAAATAAAAAAGTTATTTAAGTTGGTCTTCGCCACCACCTTGCTGAATACAGCAGTAGCACCATACCGCCCCGCTGTTTCAAAAGCCATACGGGTAGCAAATGAAAAGCCCCTGGGGTACCGAAAAATGATTCCGGGATGAAACAACAGGTTGTTTGTTCTGTCTGTTCCATTAGCTGCTCTTAGAAAAGGGGTTATTTCAAAACTGTAGGCCAGTCGCTCACTTTTGATGATATTAACCCCGGTTGCAAAACCAACATTGTACTCTCCGTCAAAATTATACACGGTAGTGTTGGTATACTGTGTTACCAGTGGATGTACAATACTGGTGTAAAAAGTCACTTTGGGGGCGGTTGCTGGTGGCGGCGATATAAGCGACTGGGCGGATGTTGCAGAAAGAATGGCTAAACTCAATAAGAGTATCAGGAAACATAAACGCATTAAAAAATATTTTAGTTTTTATAAATAGGTCTGTAAGATATTGAAGAATACCCGCTTTTAAGTCATTTGGCGGCCAGGGATTACATGACAAAAATCAGTATGCCTTAAGAAACAATATTTGCTAATTTTAATGATTCAATCGCCCGGCTCTATTATGATGGATCCAGCTATCAAAAAATTATCTTTCATGGGCCTGTTATTAGCGCTCTCTGCCTGCAATACCCCAATGGAAAACACACACCCCATTACAGAAAACATTTCCGAATCGGTATATGCTTCGGGTATTGTAAAAAGCCGCGATCAATACCAGGCTTTTGCTAAAATCACCGGCATTATCCAGAAAATATGGGTCACAGAAGGAGATTCGGTGAAAAAAGGCGATCCCATCGCATTGTTATCAAACGAAACCCAAAAACTGAATACAGAGAATGCAAAACTGAGTGCCCAATTCTCGGATATCCAGTCCAATATCAATAAACTGAACGAGTTGGGTACTAATATAGACCTTGCCCGTGACAAGCATAAGAACGACTCGTTACTGATGATAAGGCAACAGGAGCTGTGGGCTCAACAGATAGGTACCCAAAACGAACTTGATCAGAGACAGCTGGCATATCGAAATTCCAAAACAACTCTTGACGCGGCCATTTTCAGGTACAATGATTTGAAAAAACAATTGGATTTTGCCATGCTTCAATCGAAAAAAAACCTGCAGATCAGCGAAAGCATGACAGGTGACTATACGATCCGAAGCGAAATGAACGGGAAAGTATACAGCGTATTGAAAAAAAGAGGCGAAGTAACCGGTCCGCAAGTAGCCGTGGCCATCATCGGTTCCTCGAACGACCTTTATGCTGAATTGCAGGTAGACGAGTATGATATAGCCCGTGTGCAATTAGGGCAGCGGGTTCTATTGACTATGGACAGCTATAAAGGGCATCTGTTTGAAGCAGTGATCAATAAGATAAATCCCATTATGAACGAGCGGTCGCGCTCTTTTACAGTAGAAGCAGGCTTTGTTTCCAAGCCGCCGGTACTCTACCCCAACCTGACAATGGAAGCCAATATCGTTATACAGACCAAAGAACATGCGTTGGTCATTCCCCGTAATTTTCTGTTGAATGATACTACTGTGTTGGTTGGGAAAGATGAAAAACGAAAAGTGGTAACGGGTTTAAAAGATTATCAAAAAGCGGAAATCATAAGCGGACTCAGCGCATCCGATATCATTTACCGGCCCGCACAATAAACCAATGAATTATAAGCTATTAGCCAATATAGCCCAATCACTTTTACTCGCACGGTGGAAGCAGACACTGGTAGCGGCTATTGGCGTTACATTTGGCATTACCATGTTTGTTGCCTTACTTAGTTTCATGACTGGTCTGAATAAAATGCTCGACGGGTTGATCCTGAACAGAACGCCGCATGTGCACCTCTTCAATGAAATAAAGCCAAATCCTAATCAGCCAATATACCTCTCTCAAGAGTTCAGTAGTAGTCACAACTTTATCCACTCCATAAAATCGAGCGGAGGAAGGCTCGAAATATACAATATTGGTCCGATCATGGATGCGATCGGCAAAGACGAGCGTGTATTGGGAGTTGCTCCCAGAATAGCCGCCCAGGTTTTTTATAATGATGGCAATATTGATATCACCGGTGCATTAAATGGGATTGATGTGGATGCGGAGAGCAAACTCTATCATTTTACCGACTATATCGTAGCAGGTACTGCAGCCGATCTTAAAAACGTTTCCAACAGTGTCATTCTCGGTAAAGCATTGGCAGAAAAACTGCTCGTTAATATAGGCGATATGGTGCAGGTGGCTACTTCTACAGGAGAACGGTATGCTTTGAAAGTGGTAGGATACTTCCAGTCCGGCATCACCGATTTTGATAAAACCCAAAGTTATACTTCCATCGCCACTACACAGAAACTGCTTGGTAAGCCCAATAATTATATTACCGACATCCAGGTAAACCTCAAAAATATGAGCATAGCTCCTGAGGTAACAAAAGAATACGCCCGTCAATTTCGTGTAGATGCAGAAGATATCCAAACTGCCAATTCCCAATTTCAAACAGGAAGCGATGTTCGTTCGATCATTTCTTATTCAGTGGGCATTACTTTGCTCATTGTTGCCGGATTCGGCATCTATAATATACTCAACATGATGATCTATGAAAAAATGGATTCCATTGCTATCTTAAAGGCTACCGGTTTTTCGGGAAGAGATGTGAACAAAATATTTTTGATCATTGCACTCAGCATTGGGATATTCGGAGGCGTGTTGGGGCTCGTATTCGGAAATATCCTGGCAACGATCATACATCATATACCATTTAACACGAGAGCACTGCCTACCATTAAAACTTTTCCCATCAATCCAGATCCGGCTTTTGATTTCATCGGTATATTTTTCTCATTGATCACCACTTACCTGGCCGGGTTGCTTCCTGCCAGGAAAGCAAGTAAAGTAGACCCGGTTATTATCATTCGTGGAAAATAAAATGAACAATACAATCCTTGAAGCAAAGCATATCAGCAAAAGCTTTCACGATGCAGTGGCATTCCGTGTTCTGAACGATATTTGTTTTTCTGTCAAAAAAGGAGAATTTGCATCCATCATGGGTAAATCGGGTTGCGGTAAATCAACCTTATTGTATGTGCTTTCCACCATGGATACCGATTATGAAGGACAATTGCTGATTGACAATGAGACCATTACCGGTAAAAAAGAAAAACAACTGGCAAGGATCAGGAATGAAAAGATCGGTTTTGTTTTCCAGTTCCATTACCTGATCAATGAATTTGATGTATTGCGGAATGTGATGCTACCCGGATTGAAAATGAACCGGTATTCCGAAAAAGTGGTTGAGCAAAAAGCGATGGAGCGTCTGCGGATACTCGATATAGAAAAGCTGGCATATAAAAAACCCAACCAGATCTCGGGCGGTGAGAAACAACGGGTAGCCATTGCCCGCGCTTTGATCAATGATCCGCATATCATCATGGGTGATGAACCAACCGGTAATCTTGATAAAAAAAATACTGAACTTGTGTTTACTATTTTTGAGCGCCTGGCAAAAGAATTTGGCCAAACCCTGCTGGTCGTTACCCACGACCCTGCTTTTGCCGCAAAAACCAATCGCATCATACAAATGGAAGACGGCAGGATCGTTCAACAGTGAATGCCCGGAGAATTTTCTACCAAAAAACCGTATACAATGCTGCCAGGATGCCTGTGATGATCACAGCCGCCACTGTAAAACCCTTAGAAATACGGAACATGGAGCCGTCTATTTCAATAACAGGCTTAACTGCAGTTTTTGGTTGCGCAAAACTGATCATTACCATAACGATTATGATCAGTACAAATGCGATGGACATCCTGTCCAGGAATGGATAATCAGGAAAAGCTCCATGGGTCCAAGCAGGAAGAAACTTCAATACAGTTGATAAGGGAATGGTAAGCAAGGCGCCGGTAAGCGCTGCAGTCGCCGTAGTGCGCTTCCAGAAAAAGCCCAAAAGAAATATCGCCAGCACACCGGGAGAAATAAAGCCCACATATTCCTGGATGAACTGGTAAGCCTGGTCGAGCGACCGTAAAGCGGGCGCAACTAGGGCGGCAATGAGCATGGAAACAATCACGGCCCATTTACCCGCGTTGACCAACTGTTTTTCACTCGCATCCTTGTGAAAGAATTTCCTGTAAATATCGAGTGAAAAAATGGTGGAAATGCTGTTGGCTTTCCCCGCCAGAGACGCCACAATTGCAGCTGTCAGCGCCGCAAAAGCCACTCCTTTAAGTCCGGGTGGCAGGAGATTCATCAAAGTAGGATAAGCATGATCTGGTTTGACAGCCCCCGTTGCATCCGTCATTTCCTGCTGGAACATGCCATTCTTGTGCAATACAAACATGACTATGCCGGGCAATACTGCTATCACCGGAACCAGGAGTTTCAGGAAGGCTGCGAATATGATACCGCTGCGCGCAGTTTTGAGGTCAGCCCCCAATGCACGTTGCGTAATGTATTGATTGCATCCCCAGTAATTCAGGTTGTTGATCCACATACCCCCTATCAGAACAGACAACCCGGGGAGGTCTTTGTAATAAGGGTTGCTTTTATCAAATATCATGTGAAAATGAGAAGGGGCTTCTTTGCGTAATACCCAAAGTCCCTTTAAGATATTTCCGTCGTATCCGAATTTCTCCGACAGAAGCGATAAAGCAAGGTAAGTAGTGACCAGTCCGCCAACAATCAATACCAGCACCTGCACTACATCTGTATAGCCAATCACTTTCATCCCGCCCAATGTTACCAGCACGGCAAACACACTCAATCCCGCAATACACCATTCAAAAGGAAGGGTTGAAATAGATGTGATGGCAAGGGCTCCCAGGTAGATGATGGAAGTAAGGTTCACAAATACATAGACCAGCAGCCAGAATACCGCCATCACGGTACTTACTTTATCGTTGTATCGCCTGGCCAGGAATTGCGGCATGGTATAGATCTTATTCCGGAGATAAATGGGAATCAATACCACTGCCACAATGAGCAGTGTGGCAGCCGCCATCCATTCATAGGTAGAAATAGCCAGACCGAGTGCAAACCCGGAGCCCGACATACCAATAAAATGTTCTGCAGATATATTGGAAGCAATCAGGGAAGCGCCAATGGCCCACCAGGTGAGCGAACCTTCTGCCAAAAAGAAGTCTTTCGAACTGGTTACGGCTGCTTTCTTTTTACGATAAATATAATATCCATAGGCGGCAACAACAATGAAATAAATAAAAAAGACCAGGTAGTCAGCAAACTGCAGTTTATTCATGTGCGCTGAAAAGTTGTGATTATCTGCTTAAAATTCAGAATTTTAATGTATGCGGCAAATATTTTGTCACCAGGTCCTCATAATAAGGCTTCAATACCTTCCAATCAGGTGGCACAGGGCACTTTGAATACAGGTCATAGGGATTGAACAATTTCACCCAGCGAAGCATTTCACGGTCATGATCGTCGAGCAATTCATCGTATGCGCCTTCCCTGTGCCAGGCATAGAAAGAATGATACCGTAACATGTAAAGTCCCGGCTCCGGAAGATAATCTTTCATCATTTGATACACATATTCATCGTGGCCCCAGGACATGTGCACATTCCTCAGTCCGCAACCCTGTTGATAAATACCTGTGGGTGTCTGGTAGTCGGGGTTACTGAAATCAGGGTTATTGCGAAAGTATTCAGGATACACCACTTTATCGGAATAAGCGCATCCCACCGGAAAGGTATCTCCTACCACAGCCCACTGCGGCTCGCCGAAAAGGCAGAGCACTTTGCCCATGTCATGCATCAGCCCAACCAGTACCATCCAGTCGGGATGCCCGTCCCGGCGAATCGCTTCCGATGTCTGCAACAGGTGCTGGAACTGATCAAGATCAGTATCGGGATCAGAATCGTCTACCAGCTGGTTGAGAAAATCAAATGCTTCCCATACCGGCATCTCTTTTTTATTGAATTGGAGGAAGTCGGCCCTTTTTTCCTTCACAAAATCATAGGTCTGATAAGTATGGTTCAACCGGTAGAATTCCCTGACTGTATCCCTTTCAGGTGAATCATAATTCCGGAATTGCTCTGTCGATTTTTCCCGGGCAATGCTTTCAGGATCAGGATAACGTTCCAGCACTGCTTCTTCCCATTCATCCAGGCTATTCAGGGGATTGATCTCTCCCGGCTTCAATGCATGTTGAGTAGTATTCATGGCAAGTCATTTCCCTAATTTCGGTTTTTTTGACATGATTGCACACAATAGGCAACTCTTTATTTACGAAACCGGTTTCGTAAACAGTCGCGAAGTTCCATTTGGAAATCAAACCGGCTCTCCCCTGAAAGCAGCGTCAACAGGCATTGTTGAATCACGAACCATCAACACAGAGGGTATTACCCTGTTTTCATTTTTTAAATACGTCGTACCCTTTTTAAGCGCTCTGAGCAATACCGTGGCAGCTTCTTCCCCCATTTGGAATGCAGGTTGTGTAATGGTAGTTAATGATGGATTGAACAATGATGCACTTTGTACATTGCTGAAACACACGAGCTTCAACTGTCCGGGTATTGATATTCCCAACCCCCGGCATACCTGGTAAACATCGGGAGCCAGCTTTTCAACAGAAGAAACAATACCATCCGGCCGGTTTCGTTTACTGAGGAGCTTTCTGATATTTTCTCTGTTTTCATCCGGATCATTTTTACAAATCAGCACATCCGCATTCCTGAAAGTCATATTACCATCAGCCAGCGCTTGTTTGTATCCTTTCAATCTTTGCCTGGTAATGAGCAGGTTATTGGAAATGGTGAGAAACGATATCCTTTTACAGCCGCAATCAATCAAATGTTTTGTTGCCTTGTATCCGCTTTCATAATCATTGGTAGTGATCCGGGCCGTTTCAATAGTCTCAGATACGCGGTCAAAGAACACCAGGGGAACTTCATTTTCCCAAAGCTCTTTCAGGTGCAAATAACCCGTTGTTTCTGCCGAAACAGACATAAGTACCCCATCGATCCTGCCATTCTGTATTTCCTGGATGATGGATTTTTCCTTCCTGAACTTTTCATGTGTCAAATAGATCAATACATGGTACCCTTTGTCCTGCAGTACCGATTCTATACCATTGATGGCTTGTGCAAAAAAACTATCAGACACCTCGGGTATGACTATGGCAATGGTTTTGCTTATTTTTTTTCGCAGGCTGCTTGCATAGGGGTTGGGAACAAAATGCATCTTATTGGCCATCAGACGCACTTTTCTTTTTGTTTCCCCGCTTATTTCATGGCTGTCGTTCAAAGCCTTTGAAACAGTTGACATGGAAAGCTTCAATTTTGCAGCAAGCGTTTTTAAGGTAATCTTCCCCATTACGGTGTTGTTATCCGGCAGGTTGAAAATACCAATTAAAATGCTTATAACAGCATGAAACCCACCCAAGGAAAGAATTGACTTATTCCCGGTCTGCTTTTTTTCACTGCTTCAGAATGGATCTGGTTTCCCGAAATGCACATAAGGTACTATTTCAGACAAAAAGAACGGTTCGACGACAAGCTTGGCATCATTTGATGCATTTGTTTTCTGAAATGAAAATCATTTTGTATATTGTAAGACACCTAATCTTTATTTTATGATTTCCTCAAAAATCGAAACTGCCTTAAACCGCCAGATCGATCTGGAGGGTTTCTCTTCAATGTATTACCTCGCCATGGCGTCATGGTGCCAGGTTAAAGGCTACAATGGTGTAGCTGCTTTTCTTTATCATCATTCCGATGAAGAACGCATGCATATGCTGAAGCTGTTTCATTATATCAATGACAGGGGCGGACATGGCATTGTTCCTTCGTTTGCAGCCCCGCAAAACGACTATAAAGACATCCATGAGGTCTTTGATATTGTACTGTCGCACGAAATAAAAGTATCCAATGAGATCAATGCATTGGTAGAATGTTGTATTGCAGAAAAAGACTACACCACGCATAATTTCTTACAATGGTATGTAGCGGAACAAATTGAAGAAGAAACCCTGGCCCGCAACATCATTGATAAATTAAAACTCACCGGAGAAGACAAAGGCGGACTCTACCTGTTTGACAGGGATTTGCAAACGTTGGGATTGACCGGGCGTGGCGGAAAAAAACCTAAAGGGGGAAAACATTGATGTCCAAAAAAATATTCCTGGTTTGTCCCTTTGGCAAATATCCGTTTGATATTAAAGTGTAAACAGTATTTCAGTAACAAATCAACATCTTAAAAATGAAAGAGTTTATGCTTCTTTTCCGACATGAGAATGTAAATGGAAAAGTATCTCCAGAGCAAATGCAGCAATGGATGAAACAACAAATGGATTGGGTAAATGGTATTGCCGCCCAGGGCAAATTTGTAAGTGGTACCGGCCTGTTATTCGACGATGCCAAAGTGGTAGACCATAGGAAACTGGTTACCAACGGACCTTTTGGAGAGATCAAAGAAACATTGGGGGGCTTCATTATTGTAAAATCCGCAAATGCCCTTGAAGCAGCAGAATTTGCAAAAGGGGCGCCGGTATTACAAGGAGAAGGCAATACAGTAGAAGTGCGCCAGGTTCTTAACAAGTAGCCGGTAAACTATTTTTCAGTCAATCTCCTATGTTTTGAAAGAAAGCACTGATCTCATCCCGCATTTATTTAAAACGGAGCACAGTAAGCTGGTTGCAGTACTTGTAAAGACCTTTGGATTGGATCATGTAGAAACGGCAGAGGATATTGCCAGTGAGACCTTTTTGGAAGCAATGGCTGTCTGGCCTTATAAGGGTGTGCCGCAGAACCCGGTAGCATGGTTATACGCAGTAGCAAAAAACAAAGCCAAAAACCAATTGACCCGCCACAGGGTGTTTAAGGAAAAGATATTACCCGCCATAAAACTGGCGCAAGAGCAAACATGCGTGGATGAAATTGATCTTTCAGATCAGAACATCAGGGACAGCCAGTTGCAAATGCTGTTCGCCATTTGTCACCCGTCTATCCCACAGGATGCACAAATCTGCCTGGCTTTGAGGTTATTATGCGGTTTCGGACTGGAAGAAATAGCCAATGCTTTTTTTACCAATAAAGAAACCATTCATAAAAGGCTGCAACGCGCAAAAAACAAACTGCGCACAGAAAACGTTACAATAGCAATGCCTCACGCCCACGAGCTGAACAGCAGGCTGGACGCAGTACTGCGAACCATTTACCTGCTGTTCAGCGAGGGCTATTATTCTGAAAGTAATGCCGCTATTGTACGTAAGGAACTTTGCGTGGAAGCCATAAACCTCACTCACCTGCTTTTAAGCAATTCAGCCACCAGTATACATGCTGTAAAAGCCCTGATGTCATTGATGTGTTTTCACGCTTCCAGGCTGGAAGCAAGGCAAACCACCAATGGAGATCTCATTCTTTACGACGACCAGGACGAAACAAAATGGAATACAGAGCTCATTGAAAAAGGGTTCTACTACCTGCAGCAGGCTTCAAAATGGGAAACAGTTTCCAAATATTATATTGAAGCCAGTATTGCCTACTGGCATACCGTTAAAAAGGAAGTTGCCGACAAATGGCCAAGCATACTCAAATTGTACGATGTTCTGCTAACGATTGATCCATCCCCGATAATCAGGCTCAACCGATTATTTGCTGTCTCAAAAGTCCATGGAAACCAGGCGGCCATCCGGGAATCAGTAACATTGAACCTGAATGACAATCATTTTTACTGGATGCTGTTGGCAGAACTGCATAAGGAAACAGATATTAAAAAAGCCATAACATGTCTGCAACAGGCATTGACGCTTTGTAAAACGGAACCTGAAAAACGGGGAATAAAAGAAAAGATTGATAACTGGACTGGGCATTAAACCACTGCTGAAAATTCTCTATTACAAAGACAAATAAAAAAGATCAATCAATATGATTGATCTTTTTTGTCGGGAAGACAAGATTCGAACTTGCGACCCCTTGCACCCCATACAAGTGCGCTACCGGGCTGCGCCACTTCCCGAACTTATGGCAGAATTTAGCACCCTGCCGGGTGAATTGGGCTGCAAATATAGGGATGTAGGCGCAAAAAGAAAATTTCAGGTTATATTGCATAAAATTTTACACCGCTTCATGAAGATTCTCATCAGCCAGGTTAAAATTACCGACCCTCTCTCCCCCTTCCATGGTTCAATAAAAGATATTTTAATTGATGGAACACATATCCTGAAAATTGCAGATAAGATCAGCGAAAAAGTCAATCAAACCATCCTGGAACAAAACCTTCAGGCATCGCCCGGATGGGTTGACCCTTTTGCCGATTTCTGCGACCCCGGCTATGAATTCAGGGAAACACTCGACAGCGGCGCTGCTGCTGCAGCTGCCGGTGGTTTCACCCGGGTATTTACCCTGCCTTCCACCAAACCCGTGGTAGACAGCAAAGCACAGGTAGAATATATTGTACAACGGTCTGCCACGCTGCCCATTAATATTCACCCGCTGGGTGCCATCACCAAAAAAACAGAAGGCAAAGAACTGGCTGAAATGTACGATATGCGCAACAGCGGAGCTATTGCTTTTTCTGATGGGTTGGAGCCGGTGCAATCAGCCGGACTTTTCCTGAAAGCACTGCAATACGTAAAAGCTTTTGACGGAGTACTTGTACAGGTGCCGATTGACCAAAGTATAGGATCGGGTGGGTTGATGAACGAGGGCATTATCTCCACGCAACTGGGTCTCCCCGGCTTACCAGCCATTGCAGAAGAACTCATGATCAAAAGAGACCTGGAACTGCTTCGCTATACCCAATCCAGGTTGCACATCACTGCAATAACCACGCAAAACAGTATAGCACTGATCAAAGCCGCCAAAAAAGAAGGCTTACAGGTAAGCTGCAGCGTTACACCTTACCATCTTTTCTTCTCCGATGAAGACATGCAACGCTATGATACCAACCTCAAATTGAATCCTCCGCTCAGGAGCAAGACCGATGTAATTGCTTTGCGCAGGGCGGTACTGGATGGAACCATAGATTGCATTGCTTCCCATCACCTGCCGCAGGACTGGGATCACAAGACCTGTGAATTTGAATATGCCAAACCTGGTATGCTGGGTTTGCAAACCCTTTTTGCAGTGATCAATGAAACACTCCCTGAATTAACGGATGAAAGACTTGTGCAATTGTTCAGCCTGAATGCCCGCAGCATTTTCAGACTTCCCGGCTCTTCTATTGCCGAAGGGGCTGAAGCAGAAATGAGTTTGTTCAGCAAAACAGCTGTTTCAACACTCAGCAGGACAAACCTCATGAGCAAATCGGCTAACTCGCCCTTCCTGGATCATGCGCTGAAAGGAAAAGTTTTCGGAATTATCCATAAAGGAAAACTATCTTTAAATAACCAACCCTAAACAGCACATATGGAAAACAAAATTACACCCGCCTGGCAGAAAGGTCTGCTCATCAGCCTTGTATTGATCCTGATCGGACTGATCATTTACTTTGCCGGACAGGCGCAGAACAAGGCGCTTGGATGGATCCAATTCTGCGTAATGATCGGCGCCATTATATGGGCCTGCACCAGTTATGCCAAGCAAATGCAGGGCAATGTTACCTTCGGCAATGTGTTTGCTCATGGTTTCAAAGTAGCTGCAGCCATTGCAGCAATTACTGCCGTATACACTTTCATTGCATTTAAATTCATTTATCCCGAAATGATCGATGCTTCCGTAGAAGAAGCACGCAAAAACATGGAAGCCAAGGGCAATATGACAGATGACCAAATCAAACAGGGACTGGATATCATGAAGAAGTTTTTCGTTCCGATTGCCATTGGCGGCCTGTTATTGATGACTGCTATCCTCGGCGTCGTTGCGTCGCTGATTGGCGCAGCTGTTGCCAAAAAGAACCCGAATCCCATACCTGAGCAGTAAGCATATATGGATGTATCTATCGTAGTCCCCCTGTTCAATGAAGATGAATCCCTGCCCGAATTGTGCAGTTGGATCGAGTCAGTCGTCACCGCCCATCACCTCAGCTATGAAGTGATATTGGTAGACGATGGCAGCACCGATAACAGCTGGAAAGTGATTGAAGAGATCAACCAGCGCAACAGCCATTTCAAAGGCATTAAATTCCAGCGTAACTATGGTAAATCCGCTGCCCTGAATGAAGGGTTCAAAGCAGCGCAGGGGCATGTCGTGATCACCATGGATGCCGATATGCAGGATTCTCCCGACGAGATCCCCGAATTGCTCAGGATGATTGTTGAAGACGGTTATGATATGGTGAGCGGTTGGAAAAAGAAACGCTATGATAACACGTTTACCAAAAACCTTCCGTCGAAATTATTCAATGCAGTGGCCAGGTCCAGCTCGGGCATTCAATTACACGATTTCAATTGCGGTCTTAAATCATACAACCGTAAAGTAATAAAGAGCATTGAAGTATTTGGTGAAATGCACCGCTATATTCCCATCCTTGCCAAATGGTCGGGCTTCCGCAGGATCGGCGAGAAAATAGTGGAACACCGGCCGCGTAAATACGGCGTTACCAAATTCGGATGGCAACGTTTCATCAACGGTTTCCTGGACCTGGGCACCATTATGTTCCTGGGAAAATTTGGCAAACGACCCATGCAATTTTTTGGTCTGCTCGGAACGATTTCTTTCCTCATCGGATTTATTGCAAGTATCTATCTGATCATTGCCAAGTTTGTGGTGACCGATTTTGCACTCACCAACAGACCCAGTTTTTACATTGCACTCACCACCATGATCATTGGTATGCAGCTGTTCCTTACCGGTTTTGTGGCCGAACTGGTAACCCGCAATTCCAGTGAAAGGAACACCTACCTGGTTGAAAAGAAATTGGGTTAACGGGTGTTTCTGCTGATATTTGATGCATGAAGAAGAAGCTGATCATTATAGGACCGGCCTGGCCTTTGCGCGGCGGAGGCATGTCCACTTTTAATGAACGACTGGCGCTCGAATTCATTCACCAGGGATTCGATACCACTATCTATACTTTTTCTTTGCAATACCCCAATTTCCTTTTCCCGGGCAGCTCTCAATATTCCAATGAACCGGCGCCCGAAGGTATCCCCATCAATGTTTGCATCAACTCCATCAATCCTTTCAACTGGTGGAAAATCGGTAATGAGCTAAAAGAACTGTCTCCCGATTATATTGTGGTGCGATACTGGATACCATTGATGGGCCCCTGTTTCGGCACTATTTTGAGAAGGGTGCGAAAAAACAGGCATACAAAGATCATCTGTATTGCAGACAATATCATTCCGCATGAACACCGGCCGGGCGATACACTGTTCACACGTTATTTTGTAAAACCCGTTGATGCATTCATTACCCTGAGCAGACAGGTACAACAAGACCTGCAGCAATTTACCCGTCAACCATCCCGGCTGGTGCCACATCCTCTGTATGATAATTTTGGAGCAGCACTTTCCAAAGAAACTGCACGGACAAAACTGGGTTTACCGGTAGCTGATAAGATCATCCTGTTCTTCGGTTTCATTCGTAAATACAAAGGCCTTGATCTGTTGCTGGAAGCAATGGCCGACGAACGTATTCGCCATGCAGGTATCAGGCTGATGATTGCAGGTGAATTCTATGAGAACCGGGAAGAGTACGACAAGCTGATAGAACGATTGCAGATTGCACCGCGGTTGATATTGCATACGGGTTTCATCCCCAACCGCGACGTGACTTATTATTTAAGTGCCACCGATTTTGTAATACAGCCTTACCGCGATGCTACACAAAGCGGCGTTACCCCCCTGGCCTATCATTTTGAGAAACCCATGCTGGTAACCAATGTAGGCAGCCTGCCCGACCTCGTACCGGATGGCAAAGTGGGTCTTGTAACAGAACCCAATGCCAAAGCCATTGCTTCGGGTATCTTAGACTTGTATGAATTAGGTGAAGATCATTTTTTACCCCATCTTCGCAAGGAAAAACAACAGTATAGCTGGGCCAGGCTGGTGGCATCTATTACAACCATAGTTTCATGAATTCCAATATACAAACACTTATCGCGGCATCCATTGAAGTGAAGCGCCAGGTACTGGCAGATGTTGCATTGCAGGAAACCATACAAAAGGTGATTGAGGTGATTACCAATGCGTTCAGGCAGGGTAATAAAGTATTATTCTGTGGCAACGGCGGAAGCGCTGCCGATGCACAGCACCTGGCTGCCGAATTTTCGGGAAGGTTTTACAAAGACCGTAAAGCGTTACCTTCAGAGGCGCTCCACTGCAATACTTCCTATATCACGGCTGTTGCCAATGATTACAGTTATGAGGTGATCTATTCCAGGCTGGTAGATGGCATGTGTGTGGCAGGTGATGTATTGATTGGCCTGAGTACCTCGGGTAATTCAGGCAATATCATCAAAGCTTTTGAAGCCGCAAGAGAAAAAAAAGTGATCACCATTGGATTCACAGGTGCCAGCGGCGGAAAAATGAAAGCTGTGAGCGATTACCTCATCAATATCCCTTCTTCCGATACGCCCAGGATACAGGAATCGCATATCCTGGTTGGTCATATTGTTTGCCAGTTGGTAGAAGCTAATTTATTCGATAACCATGCTGCACCTGGAGGAAGTAAACAATAGCTGGACCCTGTTCCTGGATCGTGACGGAGTGATCAACCACGAAAAAGATGAGGATTATATCCGCAACTGGGATGAATTTATATTTTATCCCGAAAGCCTGGAAGCATTGCCCCTGCTGGCAAAACATTTTCACAGGATCATACTCGTTACGAATCAGAAAGGCATTGGCAAACAATTGATGACGACAGCAGATCTTGACAATATTCACCGGCGAATGCTTACAGACATTACCACCGCGGGAGGTCGTATTGATCGTATTTATTATTGTCCCGATCTTGACAATAACTCCCCCAACCGTAAACCACAGCCAGGCATGGCTTTCCAGGCGAAAAAGGATTTTCCGGAAATTGAATTCAACAAAAGCATTATGATTGGCAACCGGTTAAGTGATATGCATTTCGGACGTAACGCCGCCATGCATACCGTATTCCTGGCTACTACCCATCCCGAAGTACCTTATCCGGATCCGCTGATCGATCTGAAGGTGAATACCCTGCTGGAATTTGCCCACCTCCTCTAACAAAATCTTTAGATAAGATTCCTGATATTTGTTCATATCTCCATCGACGTTATGAAAAGAACAGGTTTGGTTCTCATTCTACTTATTACTGCATCCATGGTACACGCACAAAAAGCGAATGAATTGATTGTGCAAAAGATCCGTTCCATTGAAAACGAGATCAAACCTTATGCATCGGCCATCATAGAATCCGAAGAAATGCCCGAACGTTTCAGGGCAGATAGTTTTTTTGTACGCGGACTGGTGCAGGCCCTTCGCGTTCCTTATTCATTTGCTTATGCGTTTGACTCGCTGACCACCATTTCAAAATTATATGCACCTGACAGCAGCTTCCGCATTTTTACCTGGCAGGTCATGAAAGACTATACTTATTACAGGCAGAAAGGTGTGATACAGATGCATACCAGCGATGGCTCATTGAAAATTTATCCGTTATTTGATTTTTCTGAATTCACCGATTCACCTGTTGATTCTGTTCGCAACAACCGCAACTGGATCGGCGCAGTGTATTACAGCGTCGTCCAGAAAGAGTACAACCACAAAAAATACTATACGCTGATCGGGTATGACGAGAATGATGCACGCAGCACCAAAAAATGGATTGAAGTGCTGACATTCGCTGCTGATGGCAGTCCGCAATTCGGCGGCCGTTATTTCAGTTATCCCAACGACCAGATGAAGCCTCCGCAGCCCGCCTTTCGTTTCTGCCTTGAATTCAAAAAGAACGCCAGTGCCAAGCTGAATTATGACCCTGAGCTGGACATGATCATATTCTCACGCCTGACCAGCGAAACCGGCGATGCCACACAAAAACATACCCTGGTACCAATAGGAAATTATGAAGGGTTTCAATGGCTGGCTGGCAAATGGGTATATAAACCTGTTGTTGCAGAAATAGATCCGAGTTCTAAACTTAATCCGCCGAAGCAACCATGATATTTAATTGCTCAATGAAAAAAAGTTGTTAGTCGAGTTTGAGGACTGCCAGAAAAGCTTCCTGCGGTACTTCCACGTTGCCGATCTGGCGCATGCGCTTTTTACCTTCTTTCTGCTTTTCCAGCAGTTTACGCTTACGGCTGATATCGCCTCCATAACATTTGGCTGTTACGTCTTTGCGCATGGCGCTGATGTTTTCGCGGGCAATGATCTTGGCGCCGATAGCGGCCTGGATAGCTATCTGGAACTGTTGCCTCGGCAGCAGTTCTTTTAATTTTTCACAAAGTTTTCTTCCAAAATCCTGAGCCCGGCTGCGATGGATGAGGGCACTCAGGGCGTCTACTTTATCGCTGTTCAGCAATATGTCCATCTTCACAATATCGGCTTCGCGCCAGTCAATCGGTGTATAATCAAAGGAAGCATAGCCGCGGGTAGAACTTTTCAGCTTATCATAGAAATCGAACACAATTTCAGTCAGCGGCATTTCAAAGATCAACTCCACCCTTGTTGGGGTGAGGTAACTCTGGTTGATGAGTATGCCCCGCTTGCCCAGGCAAAGGGTCATGATATTGCCGATGTATTCCGGTAAAGTAATGATCTGTGCTTTGATAAAGGGTTCTTCTATCCTGTCTATTTTCACAGGATCGGGCATTTCAGCAGGGTTATTGACAATGATCTTTTCGCCGCGCGTGGTATACGCATGGAAACTAACGTTGGGAACCGTAGTGATCACCGTTTGGTTAAACTCCCGTTCCAGCCTTTCCTGGATGATCTCCATATGGAGGAGACCCAGGAACCCGCATCGGAAACCAAAACCAAGCGCCTGCGAAGTTTCCAGTTCGAAAGTAAGGGAGGCATCGTTCAATTGTAACTTGTCCATACAATCACGCAGCTCTTCGAACTCATCAGTATTCACCGGGAATATGCCGGCAAACACCATCGGCTTCACTTCTTCAAATCCATGGATCATTTCACCCGGGTTACTGGCCAGGGTAATGGTATCACCCACTTTTACTTCTTTGGCATTTTTGATGCCTGTAATGATATACCCCACATCCCCGGCCATTACTTCACTTTTAGGAGTCATGTTGAGTTTCAATACCCCCACTTCATCGGCAAAATAGTCGCTGCCGGTTGACACGAACCGGATCTTATCGCCTTTGCGCAATACCCCGTTGAGAATCCGGTAATAAACGATGATTCCCCGGAAACTATTGAACACACTATCAAATATCAACGCCTGCAAGGGAGCATCCACACTTCCCTCGGGGGCGGGTATTCTTTCCACAATCGCCTGCAATATCTCTTCAATGCCAATACCCGATTTACCACTGGCCAGCAAAATATCTTCACGCCTGCATCCGATAAGGTCCACAATCTGGTCTGTTACCTCAGGTATTTTGGCGCCATCCATATCAATCTTGTTGATCACCGGAATGATCTCAAGGTCATTGTCAATTGCCAGGTATAAATTACTGATTGTCTGCGCCTGGATGCCCTGAGAAGCGTCTACCAGCAAAAGGGCCCCTTCGCAGGCAGCCAGGGCCCGGCTCACTTCATAGCTAAAGTCGACATGACCGGGCGTATCAATAAGGTTCAATATGTATTGCTGGCCCTTGTAAACATAATTGATCTGTATCGCATGACTTTTAATAGTAATACCCTTTTCGCGCTCCAGGTCCATATCGTCCAGCACCTGGTTCATCATATCCCTTTCCCCAATGGTTTTGGTATGTTCCAGCAACCTGTCCGCCAGCGTACTTTTTCCGTGATCGATATGTGCAATAATGCAAAAATTCCTGATATTCTTCATAACGGCAAAGATAATTGATCAATTTGGCAATGAAACAATTCGACAATTCGCAATGAAAACATATTACAATTGTCGAATTGTTTAGTTGTCTAATTGTTCTTCAGTGCATTGATAATAGCCGCAAATTCATCAGCACTGAGCGAAGCGCCTCCTACGAGGCCACCGTCTACATCAGGCTGACTGAAAAGATCCTGGGCATTGGATGCTTTGACGCTGCCTCCGTAAAGGATGGTGATGTTTTCCGCTACGGCTGCTCCATATTTGACGGCGAGCTGGTTGCGGATGAAAGCATGCATTTCCTGCGCCTGTTCACTGGTGGCCGTTTTGCCGGTACCGATGGCCCAGATGGGTTCATAGGCAATCACCACCTGCTGCAATTGTTCTGCGCTGAGGTGATAGAGCGATTCTTCCAGTTGTTGGGCAACAAAACTGTTTTGGGTGTTGGCTTCGCGAACCTGTAAGGGCTCACCACAACAGAAAATCGGATGTATATTGTACTCCAGGCAGATATTGATCTTTTCAGCCAGGAACTGGTTGCTTTCATTGAAATATTCCCTGCGCTCTGAATGTCCCAATACTACATAGGAAATACCCATTGATTGCAGCATTTCAACAGAGACTTCGCCCGTATAGGCGCCGCTTTTTTTGCTGTAGCAGTTCTGTGCTGCAACAAATACCTGCTGCTTACCGGCTAATTGGTGCTGGGCCATATGAAGGTATGGGAATGGAACAGCAAATATGGCCAGTTGATGGGTACCCAATGAATGGGGTTTTGATTGAATATCTTTCAGCAGTTGCTCTCCCTGTGAAAGGGTAAGGTTCATTTTCCAGTTGGCGGCGGCGATTTGCTTTCTCATGTTACTTGCTCCTTTATTTTGAATGATGCGCAAAGATAAAGGCTAACACCGAAGCTTCATCGCCGGTAAACATTTGTTGTTTCATTTTTTTCCAGTTGCCAATGTCCTCCAGGGCTTTATCGAGTTCATAAACCTCTCCTTCTGTACCCCAACTGAAATCTTTGATCCTTTTGGGCAAAAGTCCATTACCAAAAACATTGCAGCTCACGCCGATCACAGAACCCGTATTGATGGAGGCATTGATGGCCACACGTGAATAATCGCCCATGAATACGCCGCATTTTTGTGAAGCAGGCACGAATGTGCCGCTCAGTTCATCCCATACCTGTACCACACCTGCTGTATTCTTAACATTACTGTTGGTAGCCCCCGCTCCGAAATTGCACCATTCACCCACTGCCGAGTCGCCCAGGTAACCGTCGTGGGCCTTATTGGAGTACCCCATGAGTATGCTGTTCTTGATTTCTCCCCCACCAAGACACCAGGGTCCGATGGTGGTAGCGCCATAAATGCGGCTGTTCATTTTAATCACAGCACCATGGCCCAGGGAAAAAGGACCGCGGATGGCGGAGCCCTCCATCAAAGTGGCATCTTTCCCAATATAAACAGGACCGGTAGTTGCATTGATGATGCAATGCTCTATTGATGCCCCTTCTTCAATAAAAATCGCTTCAGGGTGACTGACACGGTTAGTTGCGGGAATGGGTTGTGAACGACGACCCTCTACCAGCAGGGAGAAATCCTGTCGCAATATAAAATCATTGTACTCAACCAGGTGCCAGGGATGCCGTATCCTTGTAAACGACGAATACCTGCGCACTTCTTTGAAATGGCGTAATCCCTCCGAAGGATCAAATGCTTCAAAAGCCAGCTGTGCTTTCCCCGCAATCAGGCCATATTCATCGGCCAGACAACTGCCCTCTTCCAACTCCGATATCGCTCTCAATAATTCTGCCGAAGGCAATACAGTGGCATCGATCCACCAATGCGGTCCGGCAGCAGGGGTTTCATACAATGGTCTCAGGTATCTTGTAGTATGTACATAGACCGGTTCCCGGGTCCACAAAGACCATCGCTCACGAATGGTAACAATACCCATGCGCAATCCGGCAATGGCACGGGTTTGTGTAAACGGATAAAAATGATCTCTTACAGCATTATCAAAAAGAATGATGGCCATTGGCTGTAGTATAAAGAGGTGCTATCAATTGATCGGAGGCATATGGCAGGGTTTGCCTTTCTGGGGACCTCCGCCGTCTTCCGTCCTTTTGCAAACCGGTGGAAGTTTCTTATACGCTTCAGGTTCTGCCTTCTCACCATCGGCGTCAAAACCCGCATTATTCAATGCGGCTTTGATCGCGCCTGCAGTGGTTCTGTCAGGCAGGAACTGAACCCTTATCTCTCCCTGCAATAAATTCGTTTTCCACTGCAAAATACCATTGTCGGTATTGTTCTTTTCCAGCAACAGGTATTTATCCAGCCGTTCCTTGCACTCCCAGCACCTCAGGTTAGCCGATTTAATGATCACCCATTCTGCCTTTGGTTGTTGCGCCCGTACAGACAGGCTCCCTATCAGAAAAACCACAATTAAAAAAGAAACTGCTCTCATATGAGTGGGTAGTTGTCAGATTAAAGATAGTATAACCAAAGCTATATTTTCAAGTCACCCGCAACCAACCGCTCTTTCATTGAACCATTCTTGATTTATCATTTTATGTTCCAATTCCCCGGATCATTTCTCCATTCCAGCAACAAAGATTCCAAAGAAGCTGGCACCTGCCCTTTTTCAATGGCAAGGCTAATAAGACTACTGTAATTAGTGAGAGAACGATAAGGCACTTTGGCGGCTTGAAATGCATGGTCAGCCACTGCAAAGCCATAGGTAAAAATGGAAACCATACCTATTACTTCAACACCGGCATTGCGAAGCACTTCTACCACCTGGAGGCTGCTTTTCCCTGTAGAGATGAGGTCTTCAATCACCAATACTTTTTGTCCGGCTGCATAAGACCCTTCAATCTGATTGCCCAAGCCATGCTCCTTGGGTTTAGGCCGCACATACATATAAGGCAGTTTCAACTGATCGGCAGCCATGGCCCCCCAGGGAATACCTGCAGTAGCTACTCCCGCAAGCGCTTCGGCTTCAGGAAAACCTTCGAATACCACATTACACATTTCGCTCTTAACAAAATCGCGAATAAAAGGGAACGACAAAACCTTACGGTTATCGCAATAAATAGGACTTTTCCAACCACTGGCCCAGGTAAAGGGAGTATCGGGACTTAACTTCACTGCTCCGACCTGCAGCAATTTCTCGGCTACGGCTTTTTCATTCGTCATGCTGCGAAAGTAAAAATAAATGCGAATTGCGCACTTACATTTCCTTCATTGAGCCATTTATTTTAGTATTTGTTCAATCTGCGCCAGTTCCTCAGGACTGAAATGGTAATTCTGGATACATTGAAGAGAATCGGTTACCTGCTCGGGTTTGCTGGCGCCGATCAATACTGAAGTAATGCGCGGATCTTTGAGTACCCAAGCCAGTGCCATCTGGGCCAGCGATTGACCACGTTGCTCTGCAAACTCATTCAGTCGCTGTATTTTGTTCAGCTTCTCCGGTGTCAGTTGGTCTTCTTCCATAGCGCCGTTACCCCTGTGCGATGCTGCCCGCGAATCTGTTGGTATGCCCTTCAGGTACTTATTGGTAAGCATGCCTTGTGCAAGCGGAGAGAATGGTATACAGCCTACTCCTTCACGGCCAAGTACATCCAGCAAACCGTTTTCCACCCAACGCTCAAACATGGAATATTTGGGTTGATGGATGAGGCATGGAGTGCCTAGTTCCCGTAAAATAGCAATGGCTTTGGCAGCTTCTGCCGGTTGATAGCTGGAAATACCCACATATAGCGCCTTACCCTGTCGAACAATCAGGTCCAGTGCCGACATGGTTTCTTCGAGTGGGGTATTGGGATCGGGACGATGGTGGTAGTAAATATCTACATACTCCAACCCCATTCGTTTGAGGCTTTGGTCAAGACTAGCCACCAGGTATTTTTTAGACCCCCAGTCGCCATAAGGCCCTTCCCACATTTTCCAGCCGGCCTTGGTAGAAATGATGAGTTCATCACGGTAAGGCAGAAAATCTGCCTTAAAAAGTTTGCCGAAATTCTGTTCGGCCGATCCCTGGGGCGGACCGTAATTATTAGCCAAATCAAAATGAGTAATACCGTGATCAAATGCTGTACGCAAAATATCACGTGCTTTATCCATGGAATCGATGTTGCCGAAATTGTGCCATAATCCAAGCGATACGGCGGGCAACATCAATCCGCTGTTGCCGCACCTGCGATATTCCATTTGATCGTAACGTTTTTCAGCCGCTGTATAAGACATAGTAAAAAGGATGAATGATAAATAAGACGCTAAAAATACACGACTGGATAGAACTAATCGTAACTTTTCAAAAAACTTTTTCCTGCATGAACTGCAAAGCCGCAATAACGGTTTTGGCCATCGTTTTATCCAACGGCCTTGCAGCCGGGCAACCAGGCTACAAGGATACTATGGTCAGGAAAGATACAACTACTGCAAAAGCCCTGGCATTACTTCATTTGGGAGAAGCTTTCCTGCTTAAGAAACAATACGACTCTTCCATTCATTATTTCAGAAAGGGTTTGACCCTGGTAATTGCCAGTCGCCAATACTATATGGAACTTCATGATTTCAGGCCAATCATGAACCACAATTTTTTCCTGATGGGCAATTATACTGCCGCAATGGAAATTTCGGTAGATGGCCTGGCTCAGGCCGAAGCCCTCCATAACCGCGACCGGGAAGCTCATTTCAAAGGTGTAATTGGTTATATCCTGATGAAACAAGGCAAGTTGGAACCTGCAAAACAATATTTTACAGATTACCTCCAACTGGTCACCAGCATGGGAGATAACCTGCTGGAAGCCAAAGGCTTTTTTTACTTCGCCGATCTGTCTATTGCAGGAAAAAAATATGCCGATGCTATCTCGCAGATTCATAAAGCAATGTCAGTGGCCAATGATCCCAAAAGCTTATTGAACATCAATAAGAATGAACAATTGGCGTTTGGCAACAACAAACTGGCGGAAGTTTATGCACAGATGGGAGACTTGCCACACGCTTTGCAATACAGTCTTATCGCTATTAGCATGGCTGAACAGAACCTTTCCTGGATCAACCGGTACGATATGTCGCGTTATTACATAAACGGAGGTGAAGCTTATAACCGGTTGAAAGAATATCACCAGGCCATACCATTGTTAAAAAAAGGATTGCAAATTTCAAAAGAACTGATCTATATGGAATGCCTGCAGGATGCCGATAAGCAATTAGCCATTGCTTTTGCAGCGCTTGGAAATTACGACAGTGCCTATGTCTATCATCTCAGCTTTACACAAGTGAAGGACAGTATTGTTGCCGAAAACAACCAACGGACAGCCCTTGAAAAAGAGAACCAGTACCGGATGGAAACGCAACAGCGATTACAGGAAGCTGCACTGAACCGGCAAAAACTCTGGAAGAACCTTAGCATCGGCATGACTTGCGCAAGTATACTCATCGCATGGCTTCTGTATAAATGGTACAGTGTCAGGCAAAGGAGCAGGTTCCAGGCAGCTCTCAATATACAGCAGCAGGAAAATCTCCGTTCCGCTATTCAGGCTGCCGATAAAGAAAGAAAACGGATCGCCGAAGATTTACACGACACCCTGGGCTCTCTCTTATCAGCCACCAAACTAAAACTGTCGGCCATTGAAGAAACAGGTACACTCCCCGGGCAGGAGAAAGAAAACATGAAAGAGGTATTGGTGCTATTGGATGAAGCCATGCAGGAGATGAAAAATATTGCCTACAATATCATGCCCGCTACTTTATCAAAATTGGGCCTGGTTGTGGCATTGCAAAACCTTTTTAACCGCATAACCGACCGATCGGTCATCGATATCAATTATACCACTTATGGATTTACCGGGCGCCTGAATGAAACAACCGAATTGAGTATTTACCAGGTAGTGCTGGAAGCGGTCAACAATATCGTAAAACATGCCCGGGCCCGTAATGCAACAATTCAACTGATACGATATGCCCATCACATCAATATTACCATAGAAGACGACGGACAAGGTTTTGAACCCGGTTGTGAAACTACAAGCGGCAACGGGTTAAACAACATGCAATCCAGGGTAAAAAACTTAAATGGCACTATTGATGTCGATAGCCAGCCTGGCAATGGAACAACAATCGTAATTGAGATACCTTATACATGATTGTACTACTACCGGAATATTGGTATTGCAGAACAGTGTTACAGCCTTTAGATTTACATATATGAAAGCAATGGCATCGAAAAAGATCCGATTACTGATTGCCGACGATCACCGGGTATTGCTGGACGGATTGGTGTCGCTACTTAAAACAGAGCCCAATTTTGAAATTACAGCTACCGCAGAAAACGGTGAACAGGCAATTGATCTCCTCAGTAAGAAAGAAGTAGATCTATGCCTGCTTGATATCAGTATGCCTCCGCCCGATGGCATGGAACTGACCCGATGGATACAACAACACATGCCACAGGTTAAGATCATCATTCTTACCACGCACGACGAAGAAGAGATCATTGCTGAAATGATACAGATGGGGATTTCTGGTTATCTTTTAAAAAGTTGCACCCGCCATGAACTGGTTGAGGGAATTAACCGGGTCGTGAACGGCCAGTTCTTTTTCAGTGAAGCAGTGAGCAATCGCATCATACATGGCTACAAGGAACAGAAAAAAGAAAAAACAGAAGAATTGATCACATTCACTGAACGGGAAAAAGAGATCATACAATTATTGGCAAAGGAGTATACCAATGAAAAAATAGCTGAAATACTGCATATCAGTTATAGAACGGTAGAAACCCACCGCAAGAATATGATGTTGAAAACCAAAGCAAGAAACCTGGCAGGCCTGCTTCGCTTCGCATCAAATCAAGGGCTGATCAAATTGTGACCAGCTACAGCCATAACATTAAAGAACCAACAGCGCACCCTCCGTTATGGGCATTGGATATCACAACATGAGGGCATAATCGGGGGTGCAACTGAATGGTTTATCCTCCCCTTTAGAAGACTCTTTTTATAAAAACAGAATACCGGCAATGAAAATAGCTCGTATCGACCCCGGAAAAAATACCATTATAACGGTATCTTCATCTACCAATATTTTGGTAGTCTCTTTTGAATAGGAAATGAAAAATTGAGCCCATCTTTGAAGCATGGAAGCTAAAAAAATCATAGCCGGCGGCGGACTCGTTTTTAATGAAACAGGCGCATTACTGATGATTTACAGGCGAAGCAAATGGGACCTCCCCAAAGGCAAGCTGGATGAAGGAGAAACCATTGAAACCTGTGCCTTAAGGGAAGTAAAAGAAGAAACAGGCCTGATCACGGTAATACGCGGATCTCTCATTGACATAGGCTACCATCATTATTTCGATCTGCATTTGAATGAACAGGTGATCAAAGAAACCCATTGGTACCGAATGTTTGCAAGTGCTGACCAGCCGCTTACCCCCCAAACCACAGAAGATATCACAGATATACGTTGGGTCAAAGACGCTGAACTAGAAGCCTGCCTGTCCAACAGCTATCCTAATATTGTTGAGACAATAAAAAAAGCACTGTAATAATTGCTCAATGGTAATGGGTAATGATGGAGAGTTATAAATAGAAGCCATTACAGCAACCAGCAATTTTTATCATTGTGTATTGAGCCATAGAGCCATTAACCCCTATCTTTGCCCAATAAGATTTATGAAAGTAGGTATCCTGGGCGGTGGTCAATTGGGCCGGATGTTATTGCAGGCATCGGCTAATTATGTGGTTGAAACATTTGTGCTTGACAATGAAACAGATTGTCCGGCTGCCCATTTATGCCATCATTTTGTTTTGGGAGATATTTGCGATTTTGATACCGTCTACCATTTTGGCAAAGGACTCGATGCCATTACCATTGAGATCGAAGCAGTAAATGTTGAAGCACTGGAGCAACTGGAAGCGGAAGGGGTGCGGATTTATCCCAGGCCTTCCGCCATACGTACCATTAAAAACAAAGTCACACAAAAAGAATTTTACCGTCAACATGCCATCCCCTCGGCTGATTTCATTGTTACACAGAACAAAGCCGAGTTGAGGGAACAACTCTCCTTTCTCCCCGCTGTTCATAAAATAGGCCAGGGTGGTTATGACGGCAAGGGTGTGCAGGTATTGAAAGAAGCCGAAGATATTGAGCTGGGTTTTGATGCCCCCTCCATTCTCGAAAAGATGATACCGGTATACAAAGAAATTGCCGTGATCGTGGCCATGAGCGATAAGGGCGAGACCACCCTTTATCCTCCGGCCGAAATGATCTTCGACCCGGTATTGAACCTGCTTGATTATCAGTTAAGTCCGGCTATCCTTTCCGAAAATGTCTTGTGGAAGGCTGAAGCCATCGCCCTCAGAGTTGTTAAGGAACTGAAGAGTGCAGGACTCTTTGCCGTTGAATTGTTTGTTGATAAAAACGAAGAAGTACTGGTCAACGAAACTGCTCCCCGTGTACACAACAGCGGACACCATACCATTGAAGCCAATTACAGCAGTCAGTATGATATGCTATGGCGCATCATATTGGGCTATCCGCTTGGCAATACCGATCCCATCCTTCCTTCAGCCATTGTAAACCTGTTGGGGGCAGATGGCTATTCGGGTGAAGCCAGGTACGATAATCTCAATGAAGTGCTAAAGACCGAGAATGTTTTTGTGCACCTCTATGGCAAAAAAGAAACCAGGCCCGGTCGCAAAATGGGACATGTAACCATCATCAGCCAGGACTACCAGGACCTTACCCACAAAGCCAACAAGATCAAGCACCAATTGAAGGTAATCGCCTGATCTGCCTTACCACAGTTTTTGTACTGTCTGTTGCCGGAGGGACTTCAGGAGCCGGGGGCGGGGGCAGCACTTTCGGCAGGCGAGTTGTTTTCTTTACTGCAATAGGACGTTGGAAGCCAATGCCAATAAGGCTTTTCAACTGAAGACCGGGAGAGTTTTTATTCGGCCCAAATAAACGCACATTATCGTCATAGATCATGTCCAGGTTATAAGTGGCCGAGAAAAATTTATTGATGCGGAAAGAGAAAAGATTGGTCATGAAAAAATCAACATCCTGCGGATTGTTGGCATAATCGGAGAAAAGATCCAGCCTTCCTTTGTAACCAATACCCATACCAATAGGCGTCATGTAGTTGATGGTGGCAAAAGCACCGATCTGGTTGATGCTGTGATCGCCTTTCGGAACCCCGTACAAACCCATTTTAGCCAGTGAATCATGTGCAATGATGGTTAAACGCGAAGTGAGCGGAGAAAGGAATAAAGAAAACTTATCGCTCGGCTTATAATCAAACCCCACAGAAAGGATTACATAGGCCGGAGATAAAAAAGAAGAAGAAAGAGAGGGCGTACCACCACTAAAACTGAACCCATCAAAAAACTGTGAACGGAAATTAAACAGGGTGGACACATACACTTTTCCAACACTGTCTATCTTATAGCCGAATTTGCTGAGAAAATCGAAACGGTCGTCGTTTTTACGGCTGCCAAGACTGGTGGTTTGCACATAACCCAGGTTCACATCCAGGTTATTGTCCCAGGTATGCCGGTTTTTCCGGTTTAAAAAATAATAATTGAAATAGCCATTGGCTACCAGGGAAAAATTATCTCCTCCTGCCGACCAGTTGCTCAAAGAACCCTGTGAAATGTTAAAACTTAACAGGCCACCTCTTTTCCAGTTCCACTTGCTGGTATCTGCCTCCTTTTTGATGTTCCTGGAGGTTTCAGCCCTCATTTTATTCAATGCATCCTGTGCGTGTCCAAACTGAATACCAATGGCTATTACAGCCAATAACATGCTTTTCTTCATCTATTATAAATGCTGATTTATGCGTAAAAATAAGGAATGGAGCCGTTCATCAAACAGGGATGCTGACAAACTGACATAAACCGGTAGATTTTACGTAGTTTTGCCCTCTAAATTCAAGAAAGCATGGAAATGCTGGCTATAGCAGGAAAAGAGCATGATGAAAGCCGCCAGGGTGAGGCAATGAAACCAGTTGAAAACGATTCTAATCAGTACCGGAAACGTTTTTACATAGAAAGCTATGGTTGCGCCATGAATTTTGCCGACAGTGAAGTGGTGGCATCCATACTCAACCAGGAAGGGTTTGGTGCTACCCGTCAGGCAGAAGAGGCCGATCTGGTATTACTGAATACCTGTTCAATCAGGGAGAAAGCCGAGCAAACCGTCCGCAAGCGCCTGACAGAATTCAGAAAACTCAAGGAAAATAAAAAAGGCATGCTCATTGGCATGCTGGGGTGTATGGCCGAAAGGCTGAAATCCAAATTGCTGGAAGAAGAAAAACTGGTGGATATTGTAGTGGGTCCGGATGCTTATCGCAGTCTCCCCACCCTGATCGCAGAAGCAGAAACCGGTCAGAAAGCGGTGAACGTATTATTGAGCCGGGAAGAAACCTATGCCGATATTGCACCTATCCGTATTGACAGCAATGGCATTAATGCCTTTGTATCGATCATGCGGGGCTGTAACAACATGTGCAGCTTCTGCGTGGTACCCTTTACCCGCGGACGCGAGAGGAGCCGGGATGCTTATTCCATCGTTGCGGAGGCGCAAGACCTCTTCAATAGAGGATACAAAGAGATCACACTGCTTGGTCAGAATGTAGATAGTTACTATTGGATGGATGAACTGAAAGATGAGACCGTTACTTTTGCCGGCCTGCTGGAGAAAGTGGCTTTGATCAGTCCCGATCTGCGCGTCCGTTTCAGCACTTCACACCCGAAAGACATTACCGACGATGTACTCCACACCATTGCGAAATACGAAAACATCTGCAATTACATACACCTGCCCGTGCAAAGCGGCAGTACCCGCATGCTGCAATTGATGAACCGCACCTATACACGTGAATGGTACAAAGCCAAGATAGACCGTATCCGGGAAATCATTCCCGATTGCGGCATCAGTTCCGATGTAATTGCAGGCTTCTGCACAGAAACAGAGGAAGATCACCGGGATACGCTGAGTGTAATGGAATACAGCAGGTTCGACATGAGCTATATGTATTTCTACAGCGAACGCCCCGGCACACTGGCAGCCAAGCGTTATGAAGATGATGTACCTGAACCTGTAAAGAAAAGAAGGCTCCAGGAAATAGTGGAACTACAGGGCAATCTTTCCGGTGAAAGCAACCAGCGTGACCTTGGCAAAACTTTCAAAGTACTGATTGAAGGAAACAGCAAAAAAAGTGACCGGCAATGGTATGGCAGGAACAGCCAGAACAAAGTGATCGTATTTCCCAAAGGCAATCATCCTTACAAAGCGGCAGATTATGTAATGGTGAAAGTAATGGATTGTACCAAAGCTACACTGGTTGGAGAAATTGTGGAATCATGTGCCAATGACTCAATGATGGAGAGTTGATTGAACGATTGAGTATTGAGCCATTGAGAAATTAAAATTACTATGGATTTACAAAGCATAAAGAACAGATTCGGCATCATTGGTAACTCCCCCGCTCTCAATCATGCATTGAATACAGCAGCGCAGGTGGCGGCTACCGATCTCACCGTGTTAATTGTGGGGGAAAGTGGCGTGGGAAAGGAAGTGTTTTCGCAGATTATACATGCCATGTCAGCCCGCAAGCATAGCCCCTTCATAGCAGTCAATTGCGGAGCCATTCCGGAAGGAACCATCGATTCGGAATTATTCGGACACGAAAAAGGCGCATTTACAGGAGCGGTGGACAGCCGTAAAGGATATTTCGAAACAGTGAACGGAGGAACCATTTTCCTGGATGAAATCGGGGAAATGCCATTAGGCACACAGGCCAGGCTGTTGCGTGTACTGGAAACAGGCGAATTCATCCGCGTGGGATCTTCTAAAGTACAGAAAACTGATGTGCGCGTGATTGCAGCTACCAACCGGGAATTACTGGAATTTACCCAGAAGGGAAGGTTCAGGGAAGACCTTTATTACCGCTTAAGTACCGTTCCTATCCGGGTTCCTGCATTGCGTGACAGGAAAGAAGACATCCCCCTGTTGTTCAGGAAATTCGTGGTCGATTTTTCAGAAAAATACAAGACAACCCCGGTTCAACTGGACGATGACGCTAAAGCCCTGTTAATTAACCATCCCTGGCAGGGCAATGTGCGTGAATTGAAGAATATTGCAGAGCAGATCTCCGTGCTCAGTTCTTCGCCCGTTATTTCGGCGGTTGAACTGAGCCGGTTCCTGCCCAACCAGGATAAATTCAACCGTATGCCGGTATTGGCCGGACATCCGGCCCCCACAGGTGAATTTGCCAATGAAAGGGAAATCCTGTATAAACTCTTTTTCGATATGAAAAAAGATGTGACAGAACTCAAGAAAATGTTCCTGGAGATATTGCAGAACCCTTCTCTGGCCAGTACAGCAGCATCTTATACCAGGGATTCGCTCATACAGGATTACCACAACAACGGCGAACCGCAAGCCGTAATAACTTCTCCGGCCATTACCTCGTCTGCCAGTCCCGCGCCGGCTTTCTACCCTTCTTCACACGGATCACAACCCGTATTATTGCATGAAGACAGTATTCACCAGCACGAAGAAGTAGAAGAGTCGCTGAACATCATGGACAAAGAAAAAGAGCTGATCGTTAAGGCGCTGAAAAAACACAAAGGGAAAAGAAGGGATGCTTCGCTGGACCTGGGTATCAGTGAAAGAACACTTTACCGGAAACTGAAAGAATATGATATTGATGAATAGAATGAAAAATAAAAAACCGGTTTCACTGGTTGCATTCGTGTTACTGCTGTTCGTGCTGAATGGATGCGGCGTGTATTCTTTCAAAGATGCCACCATACCAACCAATGTAAAAACCATTAAGATCGGTTTCATTGAAAACAGGGCCAGGTATGTGAACCCGCAGGTAAGCCAGAAACTGACCGATAAACTGCAGCAAAAGATTGTAGGGAGCACCAGGCTTACCCGCACCAATAACGATGATGCACATTATGTAATCAGTGGCCAGATCACCAATTATGATCCTTCACAGACCGTAGGGGTAAGCGCCCAGCAACCCACTACCAACCGTCTCACTGTTACCGTTCATATGGTATTGAGAAAGACCCTGGAGAATACCAGCGAAGAATTTGATGTAACCAGGAGCTTCGATTATTCAGCCAGCCTTACTTTGCAACAAGCCGAAAGCGGGTTGCTGGATGAAATCATCCGGAGCCTTACCGATGATATCTTCAACCGTATCTTCTCCAACTGGTAATCAAGTTGTATTTTTAAAGTTATGAACGCTTCCCTGGAAAAAACATTATTGCACCTGACCGGTAAAACAAGCTTCAGTGAAGTGACCGTTGAGCAGTTGGAGGCGATCACCAATGCCCACCCTTATTTTGCGCCTGCACAATTGTTACTGGCAGTCAAATTGAAGGATATACAACATGCAGAAGCCAATGCTCAGAGTACCAGGACCGCCCTTTATTTCACCAATCCTTTCTGGCTTCATTACCAATTGAGACGTGAAAAGGCCGAAGGGCAGCCTGACAAAACAGCTCCGGGTGTTTCAAAGATATCTTCTCTGCTCTCCGATCACCTGGCCGGTTTTAAAAAACCGCTGGAAGCTGATGCCCAACTGGAAATAGAGACAGCAAAGGAAAAACTGTATACAATTGATTATTTCGCTTCGCAAGGGATCAAGATAGACCTGGATGCCATTCCTCAGGATAAGCTGGTTACACAAATGCGCAAGTTCACCGACTGGCTCAAACAAATGAAACCGGCCGATACCAATGCAGATCTCGGCCTTGCGTCGAACCAGGAAAAGGCAGTGATCAAAATTGCCGAAACCTCCAATGAGCCGCGCGAAATTGTTACGGAGAGCATGGCTGAAGTGTTGGAAAAGCAGGGACAAATAGAAAAAGCCATCCAGCTCTACATTAAATTAAGTTTCTTAAATCCTGAAAAAACCGCTTATTTTGCGGCCAGGATACAACAATTAAAAGGTATATAAAATGATCATTCTGTTTTTGATTCTGATTGTGATAGCTTCCGTGGTACTTGGTTTCATTGTGTTGGTACAAAATCCCAAAGGCGGCGGACTTTCCGGTAATGTAGGCGGTTTCAGTAACCAGTTCATGGGAGTAAAACAAACCACCGATGTATTGGAAAAAGGTACCTGGCTGTTCTCCGGCATCATCGCTTTGCTGGCGCTTACCTCTACCCTTTTCCTCAAAGGAGGGGCATCTTCCGGTGTTGATACTTCCATTATCCAGAAAGTAAATACCAGCTCCAGCGCCCCCGCAGCCCCGTCCAATGCTGCTCCGGCCAATACCGTAACTGCAAAACCGGATTCCATTAAAAAATAAACAGAACAAATTGCATATTTCAGACCCTGCCTGTATCTCCAGACAGGGTTTTTTAATTAATTTAACCACCGAAGCAGGCAATACATCCCATGAAAAAGATCCTTATCCCATTTTTGTTGCTGGTTATTGGTGCAGCAGGTTTTTTCTCCTGGCAAACGCTGACATCAGGTACCGGCTTTGACGACAAAAGCCACTACCTGCTGATACAGGAAGGCAAAACCGGTAAAAATGATGTCCTGCAGACATTAAAACAGGAAAAACTGGTTAAAAGTCCCGCTACTTTTTCATTGCTTGCCTCCGCAGTCGGGATATGGGATAAACTGAAACCCGGCAAATACGAAATTAAAAAAGGCGAAAACCTGCTTAGCATCGTCCGAATGCTGAAAAACAACCGGCAGGCAACCATCAAACTGGTCATTAACAAATTAAGGGTGAAGGAAGACCTCGCCAGGCTGATTGGCAAAAATTTCATTACCGACTCGGCTGCCGTAATGGCTTTTCTGAATTCAAATGATTCTCTGCAATCCTTTGGTGTAGATACCAATACGGTATTTACTACCATCCTGCCCGACTCTTATTCATTTTACTGGAATACCCCACTCAATAAAATATTTCATAAACTGGCCGATGCCAAAAGCGCGTTCTGGAGTCATAACGACCGCCTGCAAAAGGCCAAAGACCTGTCTTTCACACCAGAGGAAGTCTATATCCTGGCTTCCATCGTAGAAGAGGAAACCAATTTTGATAGTGACAAATACAAGATCGCAGGTGTTTACATCAACCGTCTCGCTAAAAATATGCCCCTGCAGGCCTGTCCCACGATCAAATATGCCATGAAAGATTTTGCACTCACCCGCATATACGAGAAATACCTAAGCAACCCTTCCCCCTATAATACTTATCGCAGAAGAGGGCTGCCGCCAGGTCCTATTTGTACTCCTTCTCCCAAGACCATAGACATTGTATTGAATGCACCGCGTACCGATTATCTTTATTTTGTGGCGAAGAGTGATTTTAGTGGTTATCACCATTTCAGCAGTACTTATGCAGAACATAACCAGTACGCAAAAGAATACCAGAAAGCATTGGATGCCTATATGGCAAAAAAACAAAACGATACAGCACATTGACAAAGCTTGAACGTTTTATTGCTAATCTCCCGCCTGTTGAATTTCTCATCAGGAAAAGCAAAACGCTGGTCATTCCGGGTTTCCAGGGCTTACCCTGTTACGATGTAGTACGCTTTTTTTTTAGGCAGATCAACAAAGTGGGGTTAAATGAAAGAGCTGCCGCTATCTCATTCAATCTTATCATGGCCCTGCCTGCAGCTTTGTTATTCCTTTTTTCGCTGATACCTTATTTCCCCGCCTCTGCCAGCTTTGAATCGGAAATATTAAAACTATTCAAAGACATTTCTCCTGATTCAGGTACCTATCGTTTCATCAAAGAAATACTCGATGGCTTGCTTGAAAAACATGTGGGTGTATTTTCTTTTGGTTTCATACTGCTCATCTTTTATGCTTCCAATGCCATCATCGGCATCATTCGCACATTTGACAGATCAATACAGGAACAGAAAGGGTTTTTCCTGCACCAGCGCTGGCGCGCCATCAGACTTACCGGTATACTCGTACTGCTCATCATTGCTTCGTCGCTGGTGCTGATTGGACAGGAGCAGTTGGCCGGGTTGCTGAAAAACCTCTTCCATATGCGCAGGAGGGCTAAACTACCCTGGTGGAACGGGCTACGCTGGATAATCATTACGGGCTTGCTTTTCTACTTTATTGCATTGATCTATAAGTTCGCCCCATCTGTCAAAAAAAGATGGAGGCTGGTCTCCCCTGGTTCGTTACTGGCCACTACCTTAATGCTGATTACCACCATCGGATTTTCGTTCTGGGTCAGTCTTTTTGCCAGCTCCAATTACAACCGTGTTTATGGGTCCATTGGAACCGTTCTGATCCTGATGCTCCTGATCTACATCAATTCGTTAATTCTGCTCATCGGTTTTGAATTAAACGTAAGTATTACTTATCTTACAAGAGAAGCCGGGAAAAGAAACGAGCCTGTTTAATTACTCAATGGCTCGATACGCAATGGCTCAATGATCCTGATTACAGAGCATTTATTGTGCACAACAAGTCTAAAGCCTTAAATATTCAACATTAATACTGGTTGTATGAAAAAGTTATTTCTGCTGGTGCCTGTTTTATTGTTATTGGCGGCAGGTTCCGGTCAATCGGTTCAGACACTGGCCATTGGCAGCGATATTCCGCTGGCTAATTTGAAAATGAAAGATATTTCGGGCAAAGAGGTCTCGATCAAAGACGCCAGGGGATTGAATGGGGTGATGGTTATGTTCTCCTGCAATACCTGTCCTGTTGTGATCAAAAACCAGGCGCGTACCAAAGCCATTACGGCCTATGCTAAACAACACCAGATTGGCGTTATCCTGCTCAATTCAAATGAGGCTACCCGTAATGGTGATGATTCTTATGCAGCTATGCAGGCTTATGCCCGTAAGCAGGGTTATGATTGCTATTACGCTGTTGACCAGGATTCCCGGATAGCCAATGCATTTGGTGCCACAAGAACCCCGGAAATATATCTGTTCGACATTCATGGAAAACTTCAATACAAGGGCGCCATCGACGACAATCCCTCCAATGCCGGAGCCGTTACCCGTATTCATGCACGAGAAGCCATCAATGAAATGACGGCCGGCAAAGAAGTATCCGTGAAAACGAGCAAATCGCTGGGGTGTTCTATCAGGAGGAAAGAATAATTGAGCATTGAACAATTGAGCCATTAATTTTATGGATTTTCCCCAGGCCGGCATCTCATACTAATATCAAAAACGAATGCATATGAAAAAAGCTCTTTTTCTCCGGAACTTTGTTGTCATTGCTTTGCTTTTCTTCATCACCTATGCCCTTAGCGATGGCATTCATTATGGCAGCGCCCTGGGTACCATATTGGCCCTTTGCAGCTTATCTGCACTGGTTATAGCCATTTATCTTTTCCGAAAAATGACGCAACTGAAAGAAGAAGAAGCGGAATATTGATTCAGCTCTTATCGGGTTATTCCGTCAGTTTCTTCAGTTCAAGTACCAATCTTTCTTCTGACAGCTGGTGGTTGAAAAATTGCCGGTAACGCTTCTTATTGTTCACCATAAGGGTTACGGGTATGGCCCCTTCCCAGGATTTGTTTATCAACGGACAAAACGCGTCGGCATTGGTTTCATCAAGCCATACTATTTTGGAATGATACTTGTTTTTTTTCGCAAAAGCTGCTATTGTTTTCGGATAATCGTCGGGAAAATCCATGCTCACCAATACGAGTTTTACACCTGATGATTTAAAAGCCGCTACCTGCTTTTCAAACCAGGGAATCTCCCGCACGCAAGGGCCACACCAGCTGGCCCAGAAATTAAGTACCAGGGGACTGGAACTGGTATCAATCATGTGCAAGACCTCGGCAATCTTCATTTTGGGGATTGACTGGGCCTCCGACAGTGTAGTAAATAAGCAAAGCAATGATAAGGCTAAGTATTTTTTCATAATAGTGTATTTAAAAATCCTGTGAGGTAAATCCCCATTCGGTTAATAATTGATGACTTCTTTCTGCAGGCAGAGCGGGCTGATCATAATGTCCGGCTAGTTTTTTTTGCCGCATGGCTTCATAAATGCTTACAGCACAGGCAACAGAAATATTGAGGCTTTGTATGATACCCATCTGGGGAACGATGAAATTACCATCTGCCTGCATCCTGATCTCTTCACTCACGCCTGAATGTTCGTTACCGAAAACAAGCGCTGTACTTTCCGTAAAATCTATGTCGTATACACTCACTGCATCAGTAGTCAGATGCGTGGTAAGAATGCGGTTATACCGATGCCTCAGTTCGGCAAAACAAGCTGTTGCATTATCAAATGAATGCACTGTTAGCCATTTGGCAGCGCTGCTGCTGCTTTTGGGACCGAACTTCAGATGCCGGGGTATCTTTGTATTCAGGATATAAATATCCTGTATACCAACCGCATCACAGGTGCGCATCACCGCTGCTATATTGTGCGGATCCTGCACGTTTTCCATCACAACGGTCAAATTAAACTGCCGCCTGTTGAGTACCTGTATCAATTTGTTTTTCCTCTCCGGTGTCATCGTTTTCTTCTGTCATTCGAAATTCGACAAGAGTTGAGAAGAAAACAAATAAATTACCCCCACCAAAGGTGGGGGCATTTGATAAGATACAACCCCCTTCGGGGGTATTAAAACAATAGATATTGTGTACCATCCTCTTTACGATCCTCTCCTTCCTGATATTTCACATATCGTCTGATCTTCTCCTCATCCAATCCTACAGTACTCACAAAGTAACCCCTCGACCAAAAATGATTTCCCCAGTATGGCTTCTTCCGCAAACT